>JBDKTL010000016.1:0-122819 GCA_039698055.1 Methanoregula sp.
ACCGCATCAATAACGTCACGATCTACAATGCAAAATGGGAGATTGTAAAAGCTGCCATCGCGGACTATCTGGCTCATCCAAAATACACGCTCTAATTTTTTTCTAGATCTTGTGCGTAAGTCCTATGGGTAAAAAAGAACAGTACCAGAGCCCGGCTGTTGTTTTCACGGCATACATCTCCGATAAAGATATGCGTTTTTGGCGACTCCATCTCGCAATCATTAAACACCCCCCCGATCCCATCATTATCTATGAAACCGGCTGTTCTGCAGGTTGCACTTGACATTTTTGAACTCAAACGTGCAGTTCCTATTGCACAGGAAGCGATCAGCGGCGGAGCAGAATGGATTGAAGCTGGTACTCCGCTTATCAAGAGTGAGGGCATGCAGGTTATCCGGACCCTGCGGGATCAGTTTCCTGATGCCACGATTGTGGCGGATATGAAAATTGCCGATACCGGCACCATGGAAGTGGAGATGGCAGCAAAGGCCGGGGCAAATATTGTGTGCATTCTTGCCGACGCTGACGATTCAGTCATTGCTGAAGCAGTGCGGGCTGCCCGGCTCTACGGTGTTCGGCTCATGGCAGACCTGATCAATGCCAGGGATCCTGTGCCCCGTGCAAAAATCCTTGAAACAATGGGTGTGGATATCATTGTAGCCCATGTGGGTATCGACCAGCAGATGATCGGGAAAAATTCTCTTGACCTTCTCAACTCTCTACGCGGCGAAGTGCATGTCCCCATTGCTGTTGCCGGGGGTCTTGATGCCGCGACGGCTGGAGAGGCGGTTCAATCCGGTGCCGATATTATTATTGTTGGTGGATGGATTGTCCGTTCAGCAGATGTAGCCGGTTCAACCCGGAAAATCCGGGAAGCAATGGATAATCCGGTGGTTCAACCCCGGGAAAAAAAGGATCCGGATGAAGAAATATATCTCATTCTTATGCAGGTATCAACTCCCAACATATCTGATGCGATGCACCGCAAAGGGGCTATGCCGGGTATTATCTCCGTTTGCGGGAATGTGAAGATGGCAGGAAAAGCAGTTACCGTGCAGACGTTTGCCGGTGACTGGGCAAAACCCGTGGAAGCAATTGACGTGGCAAAAAACGGTGAGGTTCTTGTCATTAACAACGATGGCGGCATTCACGTCGCACCATGGGGAGAACTGGCAACCTTGAGCGCGATACAAAAAGGTGTTGCAGGGGTGGTCATCGATGGTGCGGTCAGGGATATTGACGATATCCGTGCAATGAAATTTCCGCTCTTTTCGCGGGCAATTGTACCCAATGCCGGTGAACCCAAAGGATTTGGGGAGATCAATACCGAGATAACCTGTGGAGGACAGTATGTCCACCCCGGGGACTGGATTGTCGGTGATGAAAGCGGCGTTGTGGTCATTCCTCAGGAACGGGCTTATGAAATAGCACGCAGGGCACTTGAAGTAAAGAAAAACGAGGCACGGATACGCGAAGAAATCCGTCAGGGCAGCACGCTGTCAACCGTATCAGAACTGATAAAATGGGAAAAAAAATAACGAGATATCAGTGAAAAACGGAATGCTCAAGGAGCGTAGCCCCGGATTTCAGGATTTTTTCAATTGCGTCATCGATATGGTCAACCCGCAGGATAAGCACGGCAGCCTCCTTGCCGGAATACGCATAGGAATACTCGATGTTGACACCGGCATCCCCAAGCACCTTGGCAATCTCAAAAAGACCGCCGGGTTTGTCTTTCATCTGCACGGCGATAACGTCCGTGAATGCGACATTAAACCCGCGCGACGTCAGTTTATCATAGGCTTTTTCGGGATGATCGACCAGTGCCCTTACAACCCCAAACCCGTTCGCTTCCGCTATGCTGAAGGCAAGAATATTCACATTCTCCTCACCCAGAGCCTGTGCAATGGATGCAAGACGGCCCGGGCGGTTTTCAGAGAATATCGAAATCTGTCTGATGACAAATTTTTGTGCGTCCATTTATAACGACCTCTTATCAATAACTTTCTTAGACTTCCCTTCAAACCGGGGAAGTGATCCTGGTTCTACTAACTCAACAGCGACAGCAACGTTCAGTGCATTTTTTATCCGGTGTTCGACTTTACTACGGATCTGCATCAGGTCAGTAATTTTGTCACTGAATGATTCTTTGTTCAGTTCAACACGGACAAGCATATCGTCAAGAGCGCCGGTCCGTTCAACAACTATCTGGAAATGCTGGCCGACTTCGGGAATTCCCATGAGTGCATACTCTATCTGCGATGGGAATACATTGATTCCCCGGATAATCAGCATGTCATCTACCCTTCCTGTTATGCGCTGAATACGCGGATGTGTCCTGCCGCAGGCACACACTTCATCATTCATGCTTGAGATATCCCCAATCCGGTACCGGATCATGGGGAGCGCTTCTTTCTGGAGCATGGTGATTGTAAGTTCACCTCTCTCCCCCGGTTCGAGGGGCTCTTGTGTCTTTGGATCGATTACTTCAACAAGTGCGATATCTGACCAGATATGGAAACCTTTCTGTTCTGCGCACTCGGTAAACATTGGCCCGGACAGTTCACTTGTGCCATAGATGTCATATGCCCGGATACCCAGCCAGTCTTGGATTCTCTTTCGCATTCCCTCCGTCCAAGGCTCTGCACCAAGGATGCCGGCGCGCAGTTTTGTATCTGTTTTGATATTAATTCCCATCTTTTCTGCAACTTCACCAATGTGCAGCAGGTACGAGGGTGTGCAGGCGATTGCGGTTGCGCCCAGATCCTGCATGAGTTCAACCTGGCGCTCAGTGTTCCCGACACTTGTGGGGAGGACGGTTGCACCAATCCGTTCGGCACCGTAGTGCATGCCAAGCCCACCAGTGAATAACCCATAACCATAACTCACCTGGATAACATCTCCCCTTCCTAAACCAATCGAAGTCAGCCCCCGGGCGATTGATGTAGTCCATGCGTCCAGGTCCTTCTGGGTATAAGCGACGACGGTTGGTTTACCTGTCGTGCCGGAAGATACATGGTATCGTACGAGTTCATCCTGGGATGCAGTAAAAATTTTATCCGGGTAATTATCCCGCAGATCCCGCTTGAACATAAATGGGAGTTTTTTTACGTCGGATAGTTCCCGGATATCATCGGGATGAACGTTCTGTTGTTTCATCCGGTCATGATAAAAGGGAGAAAAACTGTACAACCGATACACTAAACTTTTCAGTAATTTGTATTGCATCTTCTGGAGATCTTCTTTACCCATCTCCTCAATACGCGGATCCCAGCACCTCATCACATGTCCCCTCTGCGGTCGATAACTCGTTTTGCTTTTCCTTCAAATCGTGGCAGCGAACCCGGCTCAACCAGTTTTACCGTCGTTCTCAGTTCTAGAACGTCGTGGAGTTCCTTAACAACTTTTTTCTGGAGTTTTGCAAGGTCCGCAAGTTCGCCACTGAAATATTGCCTGTTGATCTCTACTTCAACAGTCATTTCGTCAAGATGATTAATTCTATCGATATATACCATAAACTGATTGCCCACTTCGGGTATTTTGAGGAGCACATGTTCTATCTGGGAGGGGAAGACGTTGATGCCCCTGATGACGAGCATATCGTCGCTTCTGCCGGTGATGCGCTGGATTTTTTTTCCCCTGCTGCACAGACATCCATCTTTCATGAGCATGGTGACATCCCCGGTTCGGTATCGTAACAGGGGCATTGCCTCTTTGACAAGCGGAGTGACAACAAGTTCACCCCGTTCGCCATCAGAAAGACGTTCACCGGTTTTTGGATCGATAATCTCGACGAGATAACTGTCATGCCAGATATGGAGCCCGTCACGCTCCGGGCATTCAAAGGCAACACCCGGGCCGAATAATTCGCTCAACCCATACGAATCGTACGCGGTAACGCCAAGCCGTGCTTCAAGAGTATGACGCATGGTTTCTGACCAGGGTTCAGCACCAAATATCCCGGTTTTCAGGCTGTCCAGCGTAACATCCATTTCTTCAGCGACTTCGGAAAGATGCATGGCATAACTGGGGGTACAGTGGATCGTAGTAACGCCAAAATCGCGGATCATCTCGATTTGGCGCCGTGTATTGCCCGTGGCACTGGGAATCACGGTCATTCCTATTTTTTCTGCGCCGTAATGGAATCCAAGGCCTCCGGTAAACATACCGTAATTGACCATGTTCTGGAATACATCGTTCTCGCCGATCCCGATCATGGTCATGTTGCGGGCAATCAGGTTTGCCCACGTATCCAGATCTCCCTTGGTATACCCGACAACAGTTGGTTTCCCTGTTGTCCCTGAAGTCGTATGAATCCGCACAATCTTTTTTAAGGGGACGGCAAAAAAACCGAAGGGATACCCGTCACGGAGATCCTGTTTTTTTGTAAACGGTATTTTCTGGATATCGTCAAGGGTTTTTATTGCGGTATTTTTTAGCCCGGTACTATTAAGACGATTTCGGTAAAATTCTACGTTTTGCACCTGGTGCAGGGTTTTTTTCAGGCGCCTGAGCTGAAGATCCTGAAGATCAGCAGGCTTCATTGTTTCATTTTTCTTATCCCAAAACATCTGCATCCTCTGTTATGCTATCGCATGACATCGTACCTATGTACCATTATAAGTTTTATATTTCATTATTTCAAAAAAATGCATCGAATTCGCATTCATCGTGCATTTCAGGACAATTCCCTTTTTTTGCTGTGTCGACGGTACAAAACGATGCCTTAATCAGGGAAAAAGGGGCAGTAATTAGATTAATTTCATATTGCATGTACGGAATTTATGTCGCAAGATATACCCTGGCTGACGGTATACGGATTTGGTGCCCATATCAAGTCCACACAAAAAAAACTCATTATTCTCAATAAAGGAGTGGAAGCTGAATATCCGCTCGAGGCGGTGCGTCATCTTCTGGTAATAGGCGGTCATACACTGAACTCCACCACGATCTCTCACTTGATCAGGAATGGTGCGTATCTCTCATTTTTTGAACCGGACGGAACCCCGGTAGGGACAATAAGACCCTTTGGGGGGATGAACCCCGGTGAACAAATAACCCTGCAACAAACTATCCCGCGTCATCGCTATGCCATTATGATAGCAGAATCTGCCCTTCGCTCCCGGTTGCTTGCCCTTCACCGTCTTGAAGAAAAAAATGAGAGAACTTTATTTTATGAGGGAGAATCCCAATTCCTCCACAAGTCGCTTGAGGAACTGGAATACCTGATAAAATTAGATGAAATCCGCAGGTTGTCGCGGCTGAGTTCGGATATGTATTATGAGATCCTGTCACGGGATCTGCCGGAGAAATTCGGTTACCGGAGACGCTCGGCGCCTCCGCATTGTGATGTCGTGAATGCGATGATGTCATTTGGGTATGCGATGCTCTTTGGTAATTGCTGCATTTCAATTATTGGTGCAAACCTGGACCCTGATATAGGTATGTTGCACGAAGGACACGGTGCGTTGGTTTATGATCTGATGGAACCATTCAAGGCTGAAATGATAGACCCCGTTGTATGCAGGTTCGCACAGGATGAGATTGGACCTGACGATTTTGAACTGACGCCAACCCGGTGTATGTTGTCCGATGATCTGGCCAAACGTTTGATCGTGGTCTTCCAGAATACCCTTGACCGGAATAAGATCGATAAGCAGGTGGATAATTTCTCAAAATCCATAAGAAAGACCGAAGAGTTCAAAGTGATGTACTAATACGGCCTTCGTTTTTGATGATGGAAAAATCCTCAAAATCCTGTAAGGTCAGTTCATGTGTTTTTATATCCCTGACAACTGCTCGCGGGCAGCTATAAAGCATGGAAATGAATTTTTCAAGGATCATCGGGTCCGATGTGGCAAATATCTGGACTTTCCCGTCGGGAAGGTTCATGACTGTTCCGGTGATATTTAAATTAGTGGCGATTCTTCGCGCACAGGCACGGAAACCTACGCGCTGAACCCGCCCTGAAATCAGGATTTCAAGGGTTATCATGGCTCCGGCCTCTGCATAATCCTGATGGCGAGTCCAAGTTCATTGAATACCTCATCCCTGAGTGCAGACTGACGGATATTTGTTGCCGCATCCATTGCGTCATCAAGAATATCCTGCGATTCAGTCTCATAGCCTGCTGCCGATATTCTCATGGCGATATCACAGAGAATATAGGCCCGTCGTGAAAGCGGGCGGATAATTGCTGCCTCTTTGACGGCATTCTGCAACATTTTTCTTGATAATTTCTGTTCGCCGTTGTTCCTGGAAAGGATAGCCAGATTACAGAAAAATGTGGCCTCTTTTCCCCGGTCAGCAACAGACCTGACCAGCCGTTCAAGTGAGGCAACGTTATTTGGTTGTACCCCATTTGAAATCATTTTTATGTAAAGCATCTTAATTTTGACATATACTGAGAGGTGTTCTGGCAGTTCTCCATACCCCATCTTGTGCAGGCACTGGATCTGCAACTGGTCGTCTTCAATGGTTTTAATGACACTGATTGCCGCATCGAACACTGTTTTTTCCGCGCTTTGATGGTGAAACATGGAATACATTCTCACAATATTCTCCCGGATTGTGTCTGCAATATAGGGTATGTTGATTTTTTCCGATAGATGTTCTGCATTACGGAGCAGGGATAACGCGATTTTATCATGAGAGCTCTGTAATGCAAGTGGAATTATTTTCAGGATCATTGAGGCCCTGTCATAGGGGAATGTAATCTTTTCAGCAGATTTCGACATTTGTCTGATAAGAGAAACAAACCGCTCTTTATCGGATCGAATCATTTCAGAGGCTGCAATAAGAGCATCGATGTATTCCTCTGGATCTGAGATATTGGCAATGATCTGGAGCGCAAGATCAATCCATGACAGATCTGGTTGGATGTCATTAAGGCGTACGAGGGCATACACCATCTGGCGGCGTGCCATCGTATCAGCACCGGGTTCGACGTTTTTTAACAGGAGCAATCCTTTTTCAAGGGATAATTTTGCCTTTTCTCTGTCATGATGACTATAGACTATCGTGAGATCTGCAAGGACCATAATTTTTTGATAGTTGGTCCCAAGTCCCAAAACAGAATCCCAGACTTCCTGCAGGACCCTGTTTGCATGTTCATTATCCTGTAATCTGATGCAGGTATCTGCCAAGTTGCACATGCCGTTTAATTTTATGTACGGATCGCTGATCTTTTTGAGGAGCTGGTATTTCAGATCGATCAGCACCGGATTTAATTTTGAATGAGGGTTTATCTGGATGAGAAATGCGAGGTTCTCATAGGGATCCGGAGAATCCGGATGGGCGATATATTCGTTGAGACTGGTGACGATCCGCGACATCATCGCGTCACGCTCGAATGAATTTTCTATTTCAACAGAAAACAGGGTGAGGGGTATGACGTAGTCGGAATTTGAGCTGGAACGAGAATACACCAGAATCGCATCGATCATTCCAGCGATTTTTAATGAGATTTGCGGTTTTTTCATCTCGTTTTTTAGTATTTCCAGTCCACGAATGAACGGTTGAAGAACTGTTGGATCATCCAGATTGCAGAGCTGGCGAGGGGTGCTTTTCAGGATGTTGCATCCAATCCTGACAAAACACTCGGCAATTCTCTCGCACATCTGCATTTTTAATGAGGGATCGTTGATATCCTTTGCTATCAGATATGCTTCTTCCAGTGCGTCAGGTGATCGTGTATCGGTTGCATATTTGATGATACCTTCAATGATATTTGCCATCGTATATGCGACAAGACTGGCATCCAGAAGAGAACTGCTCCAGACTCTCATTCGCAGGAGAAGATCGAGGTCGCCCTGCAATGCGGCAAGCAGCGATGCTTCGTCAATGATGCTGCTGAGGGTTGCTGAACGTGTATTCTGATCTTCTATGAGACAGGTTATACCTACTGCTCTCTGGAGAAAATCGCGGTTTTTTGTCCTGACCCCGATCTTTGCAATTTTTATGACAATGGTAGAGATAGCCCTTTCTTTAACTGCAGAATCCGTGATCGATTCGGCAAGTCTGACAAGGATCGTTGAATCCTGCGAATCAAGAAATCCCCGGTTGATAATCATCGTAATGCTGTCAAGGATTATCTGATCGTGGCCGGGATGCATGAGAATGAGTTCCTTGTATGAATCCAGATGGTTTACGATATCGGCCATGAGGGCATCGCGGTTTACTTCTGTTATCGTTTTTATTATTGCCGGCAATACAATCGTGTCATCCTGTGTTTTCAACAGGCTTTCGTATACCTGGGAAATTGCATCATTGAAGATACCATATTTCAGGAGCACAGACAGGCAATCGATAAATTGTGCCAGATTTTCTGTTTTATTTCTGACGTTTTCAAGCATGCCGATCGAGCGGGAATAATCGTCACATGCAAGCATTATCTGTGAAAATTGAAGGTAAATTCTGGAAGAGTCGCTGGCATTGCACGTTTTCTCGATAAGTGGCATGAGATCCGAGAGAACGGTCATATCTTTTGTGTGTCGTGCAATGGCCATTCCGGCACGAACGATCTCGCGGAGTGGATATTTTCCTTCTTTTGGAAGAAATTTTTGCAGTTCTGTTGCATAGACAAGGTACCAGTTGTCTCCGGATTTTTCTGCTTTTTTTAGGAGTGCCAGAATAACGGTTTCACTTGCAAAAGGCATGGTGATGCATGTTTTTTCAAGGATTGCCGTTATCGGGAACATGTCTTTGCTTCTTTCAAGCACCTGCTCTGTGAGGGCATGGATGATCTCCCGCTGCAATTCTGTATTCACATCTGCAAAATGCTGGAGAACTGCCGGGATATCCAGGAGATCTTTTGCAAAACCCGATTTAGCGCCGTTTTCGATGATAGATTCAATACACTCCTGTCTCCGAATCTTCTGGTGAATGTCGGTTGAACTGTGAATGCTCTGGTAAAAAAGTGAAATATCTTTTTCAAGGATAGCGATGGCGCCCATTGCCATTGCGATATCTGCGTGCAGCACTGCTCGTTTTGAGATATCGCTGATCTCGTTAATAAGATCAAGTGATTGAACAAGGAGACCAACATTTTTACTGGTAACCGCCCGGACGATGAGAAGCGGGATGATATCAATCATGCTTTCAGATCGGTATTTTTGAAAACCGATTTCGTCAAGCATCGTCATACCCTGTTCGATGAGCGAGGCATCCGATCGGTTCACACCACTTGCAATAAGATCCTGTGCCATTACAGCAAAAATTTTTGATTGCGTACTTTTCTTTTTGATTTTTTGAGAGAGCATGAAAACAGAATTGAGCCATTGTGTGTCATTTGTCTGAATATATTGCCCGATCATCCGGGAAAAAAGGGTTTCCATGTGAGAATTGTCGATCTCTGAAAGATATTCCAGCAAACCGGGTTTATTGTACCTGAACGCGGTATCAATAATGACCGTTTGAATTTCACCGAGATGCGCCTTTCGTGCCCGGTTGCTGTTTGTCCCCCCGACCTCAGATCTGAACAAATCTAAAGATAATGCTGATCCATTCAACAGTGCGTTTCTCATCTTTTCTGTAATTTCTGCAGACAAAACCATTTATATATCCTGTATGCAAATCGCTCTGGCAGAGTCAAATAGATTAAAATACTAAATAAATCTTTTGGTTTTAATTGTGAAATGAATTTCATCGATTTTTACATATAACTTAAAATTTGGAGATTTTTTGGTGTTTAAATAAAAATTTTTGTTTAATTGATAACCGGGAAATTCGGATATGATTTTTTGTGTTGGGGGAGGATTAACCGGCAAGTTTACTGCACCAGAATTTTCGGCAGAGAAAAATTACGATGGGGGAATGGTGCCCAGTACGAGGGAAATCTCCCGTTTCAATTCATCAAATAATATCATTCCCTGCTCACGGTTATCGGCATCGATGGTGATCCGGATCAAGGGTTCGGTACCGGAAACTCGTACAAGGGCCCAGCAATTTCCTCGTTTTAGTTTCAGGCCATCAGTATAGTCAAGTGATTCGTGAGAATATTTTTTAGTCAGATAATTAACTATTTGCAGCCCATATGGCGTTGCGATCTTATCTTTTATCATCTGTCGCTGCGGCAGCTGCTGAACCAGTGATGACAGGCTCATGTGCCGGCCGGCAAGGATCGCCACCATCATCGCGGCAGTCATTGCGCCATCCCGGCAGAACTGGTGGTTGGGGAAGATCAGGCCACCATTTCCCTCCCCACCAAATATTACTGTTTTACCACTATCGATAAGACTCCGCATGGTTCGAGCGACATAGATACTTCCCACCGCAGTGTACATCACAGAGCTTCCAGCCTTATTTGCCACCATCTCGACAACCTGTGAGGTACTTACTGGAGTAACAATGAGCCCTCTCGCAGTTTGAGTAATATACTGCACCATAAGTGCAAATTCCTGGTTTTCTTCAACGAATTGACCGGTTTCATCAACAAATACTGCCCGGTCTGCGTCACCATCATGAGCCACACCAAATGCTGCCTTGCTTGCCACAACCATGGATGAAAGATTTTTGAGACCTTCCGGCGAGGGTTCTGGCAGTCGGCCGGGAAACGTGCCATCCATTATTCCATTTATTGTGAGCACTTTACATCCCATTGCCCGGAGAATTTCTGGAGTTGTTTTACAGGCTGGACCGGACCCGGGGTCAACAACAACCGTGATACCAGCGCCAGGTTTACTGGGGAAATGGTTTACAATTGCGTCAATGTATTCATCGATGAGGTGATGGGCAATGATCTCTTTTCCAACCAGATTCCATGATTTTAATGGAGGTGTATGATCAAAAACAAGGGATTCGATTTTAAGGGTCTCTTCATCCCCCATCTCAGTGCCATCCGGTTCAATAATTTTTACACCATTATATTCGGGTGGATTATGGGAAGCGGTGATCATCGCCCCGCCGTCATAATGCTCCTTTACAAGATATTGGAGGGCGGGAGTTGGCAAAATACCGCAATCGACAACATCACAGCCGGTAGCAAGCAGTCCTGCCTTCATCGCCATAATGAGGGTTTCTCCAGAAGTCCTCGTATCTCTGCCCACGGCAATGCGTCCTTTTCGCAATGTCCCCAGTGCTTCCCCAATATGGAGTACCAGATCCGGCGTGACTTCTTTACCTATGACGCCCCGCACACCATTTGTGCCGAACAACCGTTTTTGCATCTTTTTTGCGACCATTGTCCTTTAGATCCATCAGGTTTATTCTATATAAAAATCTTCGAATGCATCGAGCGATTCAATAACCTGCCCGGTTGATGGATTGCGAAGTACACAATTTCCTATATTCAGATCGCCGATTACAATCTTTGGGAATGGTCGTGTTTTAAATCCTTCAATAATCACAAAATCCATTTTTTCAAAGGAGAGCAGGGAAAGGATATCATCCAGGGTGTTTTTGTGTAATGTAACAACCGATTTATCAGAATCAATACCGACCGAGACCGTTGCACCGTTATGAAAAAAAAGTGTAGTGTCTTTGTCCTCTTCCAACTGGTATTGGTGATCTCCCAGATGTTTTATCACCGCAACCTGACCTTTCTGTCTGAGAACCGGTATGAGATTATTGATAAATGTCGTCTTTCCGGAATTTGCTCCCCCCACAATCTGGATAATTTTCATGATTGGTATTCTCCGGAATCGGTGATTACTGGTTTCATTTCATGGTCATTTTTCGGGGTGGGATCCGGGAGGCGGGCCTGGGACGTTTCTTTTTCCACCGGATTTCCTGAATCATCGGGAGGGGCATCTGAATTTATACTCATTGCATCGTGACTCTCCTGGTCGGGAATGTCTCTTTCTATTGCACCCGGTGGTATTATCGTATCAGCATCGGTGGTTTTGGCGGGCTGGTCCGATAGGTGAGGTGTTGCGTCAGTCGCATCATTTGTTAATTGACGGCGGGATCGTTTTTTTCGTGGTTTTGTGATTTCAGGCACCGTTACCGGCAAATCGGGAACCGGGCGTACCCGGTCATCAGAATCATCGCCACGGGTTTTTAATATGGTTTTAGCTGCTTCTCCAACGCCTCTCATGACTTTGGTTATCCTGTCCTCAATATCAATTTCCTCGTCAATATCAAGCGTTGTCCCCTCAACTTCCAGTAAAAACCTCGATACTTCACTGGCTTCAAAAAGGAGATCATCCAGTTCATCGGTGGTGAAAAACCCACACATCGCACCATAGAAAAAAGTGGCGCTTGCCTTGCGCACTTTCTTTTTAAACGAATGCCGTGCCTGGTTAACTGCCTGGGGTGAATAAGGTTCTTCCATAAAGGGAACCAGCTCGGGAAGGTGTTTGCCAATAAATGTCATTTCAGCGCCGCTTGATGTGCGGAAATCTGTGCACAGGCGGGCAAGTGCCCATTCCCGGGCGGTGATATAAGTACGCTTTCGCAGGAAATTGTTCACCTTACGGTACGTGGCGCCATCGACTTTCTTGAATTTTTTATACTTATTGATTTCCTGTTGTATGATCGACTCGTCCATTTTCCTCTCCTGTCAATGTTACGGTCTGTCAGTTTGAATCCGGTACTTCAACGTCAGATCTTTTAACCTTTTTATATATAGCGTTATAGGGTTTATACCCGTCTGAAATTTGTATGCGGTGTCACAATTTTTTTGGGAGAAGAAAGTTTTCAATTATTTCCCGGGCAATCACGTTTTTCTGATTTTCATGGAGATCTGGAAGTGAATTGGGGGCTTTTTCTTATTTGTGTGAATAAATCCCGGCTATGATAACTGATTTTAAAAGCGAAACGAATCGTAATTATCAGAAAACACGATAGTAACGCCATGTCTGACCCTGATACTCTACGAGGAAAATTCAATCATGAGTATCTGTGAGAATGGAAATGGGTCGTATCTGTGGTCCCATGTGGAATGTAAACCGGTAAATAAAGAAAAGGCATCTTTGGGATTAACGGGTTATAATTCACTATCAGTGTTCGTGGGACTCTTCACCCATGATGTCCCGGATATATAATCTCATTTTTGATTGAATAGGAATATGGGGATATGTACTTGGGTCGGGATTATTCTCTTGAGAAACAAGTGTTGATTGTGTATCCATGATAGTTTCGGCAACGGGAGTGTTCACGTGGTACTTGTTGCTGTTCCTGCTAACAAATGCATCAAGTGCTGATTGCGGAACACGCCAGGCACGGTATGAAATTTTTGTTCCTTCAAGTTTTCCGGTGCGCAGCCATTGGTGTACGGTTTTCTGGTGAACTCCAAGGATAGAGGCGACGTCATTGGGCGTTAAAAAGCGTGTTTCGTCTGGCATGTGTCTGTTACCAATCATTCCCTTTGATTCTACATAAATAATTCATCTGCGTGAGAGCGATTCCTGTTTTAGCGAAGTGTCTTCCTGGACACTGTTTTTTTCTGTGGAGGACTTTTACAAATGTCAGTAATCTGCGTTCCACTCGATAAAATGCATTTAATTAAAAAATCCGTGAATACTCGCTTCACCGCAGGCTTGTGCTGGCAAGGACAATACCTTCTCATCCTTCTTATATCCCGATTTCACCATTAGGCAGCCCTAGCATCCAGAAAATACGTTCACACCGATATGTATGGTCTTTTATGTTCCCCCATAACTGTGAAGATAAATGCACAACCTCTCGTGAAATATATCTTTTTTTGAGGTTGCATCATTGTGAGTCCAGTCAAAATGGCCAATTTTGTGTATAGCATCATATGGTTTACACATTTCCTTAAGAAAAAATTCATTTTCTTAAAATAACCATAAATTTTCCCTATTTTTGAATAATAAGTTCATATTGTGGATAATTGACAACCCTCCAAAACCGGGAACCGACACATCTTCCGGTTGCCCTGCAATGAAGATTATTGCATTCCCCGACCCCTCCACCTTCGGTTTTGATTGAAATATTGTATAATAACTCATTGACTATTGACCGGAACAATGGCAATGCCGATATCCGGTTTACGATAACTCATGAGGACTGCCTTGAAGAAATTGTAACGGTTCAAATGAATGATTCAGAGGTGATTTCGTGATATCGATTGCAAACTAAAAAGTTTTTCTTGAATTATCATGTATTCTCGCCCGATCAAGGCAAATAATAAAAAAAACCTGACCGCTGGGAAAATATGCCGGTTAACCAGATCCTGTTTGTTACGTACCTGAATGGTGAGTTATCACATCATTTCCATTGAGAGACTTGTAATAATCGTTGAGGTATACCGACGTTATGGTGTTCTTTTGGTTATTTGTGTAAAAAAATGAGAAAATTCACAGGAAATGGATCTTATTTTGTAAAGTTTAACGGGGTCTTCTTACCCTTAAAATTAATCTGGCAAATACAAATTGATGTGAATTTATCGTAAAAAAAATCAATAGAGAATAGCTACAAACCCAGCTTAGGTTTTTATTTTAGTACTTCGAATGAAAAACTATGAGCGATTTCGGGGACTATTTTCTGAGTCAGGAATACACAAAGATTGCCGGATTGGGGCAACAAGTTAGGAGAGATCCGGGACATCATAGACTGGGAGAAAATCCGGCCGATAATCGCCGAAATGTACCGGGATAACAAAGAGACCGGTGGGAGACCACATAACGATGAGATCCTGATGATCAAGATGCACATCCTCGCCGGATGGCACGGTTTGTCGGATTACGAGGTTGAACTTCTGGCAATGGATCGGTTATCGTTCCGGCATTTTCTCGGATATCCGGATAAGATTCCTGATCGGTCGACCGTCTGGGCATTCAAGGAAAAACTGACCTCGAAGGGAAAAGTTCACCTGATCTGGGATGAACTCCAGCGCCAACTAGACGAGAAAGGATACGCGATAAAGCGCGGTACTATCCAGGATGCAACGTTCATCACATCCGATCCGGGCCATGCTCCGACAGACAAGCCCCGGGGAGATGAAGCGAAGACCCGGCGAAGCCGGGATGGAACCTGAGGAAAGAAAGGGACGAAATCGGAATTCGGATTCAAACTTCACACGATCGTCGACAAGGAAAACCAGTTCATCCGTCGGTTCGATACGTCAACCGCATCGGTTCATGACAGCCAGATCGATCTCTCGCAAAAGGGTGAAACGGTGTACCGAGACAAAGGATATTTCGGATCTGTCCCCTTCGCATCAATGGATAAAACCATGAAGCGATCGGTGCGGGGTCATCCGATCTCAACGAAAGATAAACGAAGAAACCGGGCTATCAGTCGTGTCCGATCTTTGGTTGAACGCCCGTTCGCCGTCATCAAACGAGTGTTCCGTTCAGGTAACGTACGAGTCCCCACTCATCTTCGGGCACATGTGAAAAATCTCTTCACCTGTTTTTCGTATAACCTGTTCAATCTCGTCACCGTTCAGAAAGTCCATCCAGGTCAGTAACTGGTTTAGAACGGTTCTCAATGAGGGGGATTGGAAGGTACAGATCACGCTCTTGGATCTAAATTGAATCGTTGTTTAAGTTTATCTGGCTTCAAGAAAAAAAACGGGGGTATGTAGCTATTCTCAATAAATTTTTTTCCGTTATTACACATCGTGCCAGGTTTCATTGTTCCGGGTGGATATCTCCCCCTCAGTTTCCACAAAATGAAATAGACCTTCATATCAGGGAGGATACCCCTGCGGTAATGCTCATCCGGGATTTTCTCCGTCGAAGGAAAAACAGTATTTTTTGAGATCATTTGTGAAGGATACCGGTGAATAACCTGGATTTTTTCCCTGGAGGGAGCCGGTATTTACAGATCAACCGTGATTTTCTGGACCTATTTATCCCCTTTTGCTAATATCGGCTCGATGTTATTTTGTGGATGAAAATTTCTCCAGATTGGATGAACAGACGATTCGTTTGCTGTTTTTTTGGTTTCTGACCAAAATGCGAGCAGGGAAATCGGGATACTCGGTAATTGATTCATGAGTTCCAGGACACCGGTTTTGGAATAATCGGCAATCCGATTTGGTTACACGACTCTTTAAAAAAATATGAGAAATATCGGGTTTTAGATTTCCGGATACCTTATACCGGGTGATTATCTATCAATATGGAATAACAATGATCGGTGTTTTCAGGCCACCTGTGTCGTGTTCTGCCGGCTTTTTCTTGAATTATTTGGCGTAAGATAAGCTGGAAATGGATGAATCCATGCTAGGTAAGGAGATCTTTTACGCCCGCCCGTTAAACAATTTTTATTTGACTCAAATCGGTTAATCAGACATATTCGATAACTGAAAATGCACTTCAGAAAAATTTCATTTTATCGTTTTTTTGGGTATTTTTTTGCGGTTATCCTTTGAAAATATCTGTTCTATCGCCTCAAAACAGGATACTCTCATCAGTTTGAGGCTGGTTATCACCGTTTTGATAGCACCAGGCCCCATCAAACTATGAGATTAACGGTTGTATGATACATTCCTCTTGGGAAAATATCCCTTCCCGACTCCAAAATTCACATACCTGCTTTGGTCGGCAGTTGCGAGTATTTTAAAAAACCAGATATCCTAAAAATAAAATTGGTTGTCATCTAAATGGAAAGCCGTTGGTTATGTACCCGGGTATCCTGCTTTAGTGAAGGGGGGCTCAGGGTGTGTGTTCCATCAACTCACCGGCGATAAACCTTCACCATGCCTCTTTTTTCCCTGTTTATTCAGGAGGTTAGGTAAAAATATGTCCGAATTGGAAAAAACCCCTGTTTTCACCAGGGTAAGAAGTGGAATGAAATGTAATATGATACTGTGAATAATTTTGGTGGATCGTGTTTTTAGCAAGGATTTTTTTAAAACCGGTTCTACGTTTATGCTCCCTCACGGCTCGGAAATATCCTCAAATTGCCTTTGTCGCAGAATAGGTGTTCTGCGCAAACCTTTATTTACGGGAGATAAGAAAGAATAGAGCATGGAAAGCGGGTATTTTTCGGAATGGGTTAAAAGTTACCGAAACTACCTGCGGATGCGCAATTATTCTACCCGCACGCTCGAAAGTTATGAGCAGGTCATCAAACATTTTGGTTATTATGTCTGGCTTCGCAGGAATACCGAAATAACCAAACTGGTGATTTTCTGGAAGGATTTTGAGAATGCCCGTTTAGATACCGGTGTTGACGTTACGCCGGTTATGGTTACGGATTTCCTTGCGTTTGTCTCATCCATGAGAACCTACAAGCCAAAAACCTTCCACCGGATTATCTCGACACTCAGCTCTTTTTACCGGTTCCTGTACACGCAGGGGGCCGTCGTCACAAATCCCCTGATGGGCATAGAACGTCCCCGTATCAAACAACAGGAAGTCAAGTACCTGAAACACAGCCAGGTGCTCCGTCTTATTGATTCAATTGACGATCCGCGTGACAAACTCATTGTCCGGACCATCTATTCCACGGGTGTCCGCGTATCAGAACTGTGCAACATGAACATAGAAGATATCGATTTTGAAGAGCACACCATACGTATTCTTGGGAAAGGCGACAAGATCCGGATGGTCTTTGTCGACGAAGAAACGCTTGACGATATCAGGAAATTTATCGGCAATACCATTGTCGGGCCCCTGTTTGTCGGCCAGCAGGGAAAACATATCTCACCCCGGGCCATCCAGCATATTTTCAAGCACTATGCACCATTGGGGATCACGCCTCATAAGATCCGGCACAGTTATGCAAGCGAATTATACCGCCGTTCAAAGAACCTCCGCGTCGTGCAGGAAAACCTTGGGCATACGTCCATCAAGACGACGGAAATTTATCTTCATACCGACATTGATGAACGCCGCCAGGTATACCAGCAGTTCTTTCCCTTGGGAAATGACCAGGAGAGTTCCTGAACCGGTAATCAGCAGCCGGTCGTTGTATTTTGTTTCCTCGCATTGAACCGGGAATGAAACATTTTAATTTGCCGTGAATCCGGTTTTTATCGTTATTATGGCATCGTTTTTTTTGAGCCTGCTTTTGTTTTTTAGCGATCGGACCTGTTCTCTCATTGTCTTTTTATCAGAATTTCTCTGGAAACCAAGAATTCATCATTTGGAATGCCGTCAGAATATTTTTTAGATGTGCTGTTTCCTGCGTATCGGAAGCCTGCTGCTCACTGATGTATGTTACGGTATTTTTTATAATCTTAAGGACCGTATAGATGCCTGCCTGTGCAGCAAAGTCATCAGGTGATTCATATTTTCCCGGTTCGGGTTTTTTTTATACCACGAAGTCCCCGTCATGGGTGAACGGGGATCAAACGATTGGGTTTCCCCATATTATTATGAAAAACCGGTATCATCCTGGCAAAAAATCCTTTGATTGATAATCCTTGTCATTCTCTCATGAATAATCTCAAATATTGACTATTTTGCCAAAATATCTTAAAATTTCGGGTATTTTTATGATCTCCGGGTGCGTTGATTTCCCTATCATAAACCATATGATGCTATACAACAAATGCACATTTTTTCCAGCAGAAATATTGTAATTTAATGATGGATCAACAATCTGCCACGTATATTACTGGCAAATCTTTCGCGTTCCGTGTTCATGAGCAATCTCATCAGACACAGTGGTTTATCCGATGATAAAAAATCACAACAACCCTGCGTTCTTAAAACAGGAATGCTCAAATTCCATATCCTCAAATGGGATTGGCCAATGGTATTTTAATAAAGCAAAAGGACAGAACAGAGTAAGTACTGGTATACGCTCATGAGACAGCAACTGCTATTTATCTCTCTTCTTGTTCTCTTGTCAGCCGTCTTGGGAGTGGTTGCGCACGTAATCAATGAGCCGGTTGTCGCCGATATTTTCTACACTTCCCTTGCACTGACCGTTACCTACCTTATTTTTCCGGTAATTATCGGGCTGCTCTTTGTCAGGAGAATAGACAACCTGAAAACCCGGTACACTGCCAATAAAGCCATTTCCGTTGTGTCCGTTATTTTCATTATTCTCATCTGCCTTCGGATTTGGGTGACTGATACTTCTGCGCTTATTGTATCGTACGGTATTATCGGCGCCGCTCTTGCATTTTCCCTGCAGGATGTGTTCAAGAATTTTGTCGGGGGGTTCCTGATCATTATTTCCAGCATGTACCGAATCGGTGACCGTATCGCCATTAACGACAATTACGGGGATGTTATGGATATTGGTGTTATGAGTACGACACTCATGGAGATCCGGGGCTGGGTTTCCGGGGACCAGCCTACAGGCCGCCTGCTTGTCATTCCCAACGGTCTTGTGATCAGTCAGCCGTTATACAATTATACCCGCGACCACTCGTTTGTCTGGGATGAGATTTCCATTTCCCTGACGTATGATAGCGACTGGAGGCGGGCAAGAGATCTCATCCTTGGCATAATAACAAAAGAAACTGCTGCGATGACGATACAGGCTGATGCAGAGATCGATCGGATTGGTGAAAAATACTATCTCCCAAAAAAAGTTGTCGAACCCTCGGCTTACATTACGCTCGAGGATAACTGGATCCGACTGGATTTGCGGTACGTTACCGATGCCCGCAACCGCCGGATACTCCACTCCCGGCTGAGTGAGCTGAGCCTTGCAGCGATTGAATCTGAAGACCGGATTACGGTTGCCTATTCTACCGTGACCGTCAAAACGCCTGCCGGGGTAACCAATCCGCAGACGGATAAAAACACACACGGATGAACATCAATTTTTTCTGCGGGGAGCCCCCAGCCAGAATGTCCTGCAGGATTTTGCATACCCTTTAATAATCCAACAGGACTCTCTCTAGTAAGGGATGACGGATGGATATGACCGGTACAGAGAAAAGTGGTTCCCAAAGACCCGTTATTGGATATGACCGGGAATTCCATGATATTACTGCGGCCCTTGAACGATCAGGGTCCGGCGCACCGGAACATATCGCCCTTGTTGGCGAACCGATGAGTGGCCGGACGAGAATCGTCAATGAGATCCGGGGCATTTACGGGGACAAGGTGCACTACCTTTGCCTGGATTTTGTCATACAACCGGGTACCTTGCCGGATTTCTCGACGCTCCCCGAAGAGATTATCCTGATCGATAACTGCCAGTTCCTTGCAACACGAAAAATCGGGGGTTTTGATGTCCTCGATACGTTCCTGCGCACGCAGATCAACTCAAAAAAACTCTTTATCACCGTATGGAATGCGTTCAGCTGGCAGTACCTCTCATCGGTAATGAATCTTGATGCATATTTTCCCACCCTTGTTATGCTGACCCGGCTGGATACGCCGGTTATCAAGCAGGTGATTATGGCAAGGTATTCACCCGGCGAAATCAATTTTCTCGATGAAGGAGCCGCCGAGCGGTCGATGTTTTACTCGATAATTCATAAAAAAATCCGTCTGCCGCTGATAGCAAGGGAAATTTCTGTGCCTTGGATTAAACTGAATTTTACCGTGATGCTCCGCCGATTGCCCCGAAAAAAGCGCGTCCAGATTTCGCTTGAAGACGTTATTTTTGAAAAGATCAACAGGATAGCCCGGGGAAATTCCGGTGTTGCGCTCCTGCTCTGGGAAATGAGCCTGAAAGACAATGTAATAGCACTCAGTGCAATTTCTGAAAACCCGTATTCCATCGTACTTGATACAAATGAATCATTTATCCTCTCGGTCATCATATCCATGGAATCCCTGCATGCAAAGGACCTTTCCGCAATTGCAGGATCCGAGATGGATATCGAGCAGGTGATCTACCGGCTCGTCCAGCGGCGCCTTATCCAGGACCATGACGGGTATTACAGCATCGAACCGTTTGCGTTTGGGCCGGTAACTGAATATCTCAGGAAAACCCGTCGGTTGTGGTGACTATGGCCGATATGCTCTCCAATATTACTGCGGAATTGTCGACATCCACCAATTCCACCACCCTGCTTTCCAATGTTACCGCAGAACTCCCGCTCAAGACCATTGATCCACCTCTTGTTCTGAACATCATTCTTGTCATCATCGTTGCGTATGTCCTTACGTACGTGCTGAGTTACATTCTCGTTCATTTCTCGGAGCGGATCAGCTGGTACCGGTCTTCTCTCACAATGGTTATTCCCCTGCTAAAACTCCTTATCTACACGATTGCCTTCTATTACATCATAACCTCGGTGATCGAACTTTCCCTGACCCAGATGGTTGCATTATCAGGGCTCTTTGGTGCTGCAATCGGTTTTGGGTTAAAAGATCTCTTTGCCGATATTGTCGGGGGTGTCGTGATCATCTTTGAAAAACCGTACCAAATCGGCGACAAGGTAACAATCGGCGACACATACGGGGAAGTAAAAAATATCGGTATCCGCTCGACACGCATCCAGAGCCCTTCTGACGAACTGGTATCGGTGCCGAACTTTACCCTCTTCAGCCAGCCGGTAACCAGCGGCAATGCCGGCGATTTGGCCATGATGGTCGTGATCGACCTCTTTATTCATCCGGATTCCGATGCGGAGCGTGCGATGAAAATCCTCAAAGAGGCACTTGTTACCTCGAAGTACGTGACCATCTCAAAAAAATATTCCTATACCGTGTTGCTTGATGACTTCCCGTTCTATAAGCGTCTCCGTGCGAAAGGGTATGTCAACGATCTCCGTCTTGAGTTTGAGTTTAAATCTGAAGTTACAAGGAGGGCGTGGGCGGAATTTAAGAAGGAGGGGATCCAACCGCCTTCGTTTGTTCCGGCTCTCCCCACTCCTGTTGAGAAATGATTAAGAGTATTTTTAGATAATGGAGGTCAGGAACGGGTGGTTCCGGTTTTTTTGTTGATGCTGATCCATTCATCAGAAAAATCCCCGCCAGCACATCAGCAACAAGTCCCAAATACTATCGGATGTAATAATGGGATGGATTGTTACACGGGTTGAATTTAGCAACTAAAAAAACGTGTCGTGGTCCGGATATCTTAAACCCCCGTAGTGTAGCGGTCAATCATGCAGGACTTTGGATCCGGCGACACCAGTTCGAATCTGGTCGGGGGTATACAGACCAAAAGTTGGAATCGCATCACAACTCTTTTAGGTAGACTGGTCAACCCTCTTTCATGTCTACCCCAGCTACACAGTCAGATCTTTTCTCAACTATCAAACCGGAATATTCGAACCACACGATCTCAGCCGGTCTTGCATCCGGACTTTTGACCAAAGAGGACGCCGCTCTGATCGGTGAATTCATTGCAGAGAAACGGGCCTCCGTGGGAATCTGCACCGGCCGGGCCAACATGCTAACCTTTAACCTGGTCGGGTGGCGCCGGTTCATCGGTCCGTATAATGAGCTCACCATTGCCAGTGTCTATGCCGGCATCGATGCCCTGAAAGCCGGGAAAAGCCAGCGAGGGAAGCCTTTCAAACAGAACACCCTCGCGGACCATGTGGTGATCCTCAAGCGGTTCCTGCTCTGGGCAATCGATAATGGGTACAGCACGATCCCGGAGAAGAAAGTCCGGGCTCTCAAGCCTCCGGCAAAAAATACGATGACCAAAAAGGCGTCGGACCTCCTGACCCCGGATGAGATCAAAGAGATCATCCAGGCATGCAAGAAGAGTGAGGACCGGGCTCTCATCATGCTGCTGTACGAAGGCGGGTTCCGGATCGGCGAGATAGCCCAGATGAAATGGGAAGATCTGATTTTCAATAACGGGGGTGTGGCAACCAGTGTCAAATTCAAAACAGCATTTACCCGGCACGTCAGGGCCTACATGTGCACTCAGTACCTGCAGAACTGGAGAGCCGATTACCCGGGCAACCCGGAAGGTCCGGCTTTTGTATTCGTGAACAGCTGGGGGAAACCGTTCATCCACGCAACCATCGCAAAACGGATCCAGCGGATCGTGGAGCGGGCCGGGATAACCAAGCATGTCACCCCGCACCTCTTCCGCCATTCGAGAATTACGCATATGATAAATGATGGAGTCGGGGAGAGCGTGATCAAGATGATGATGTGGGGGACGGTCAACACCACAATGTTCGAAACCTATGCTCACCTGACCGGAAAAGACATCGATACCGAGATCTCCCGTGTCTACGGCCTTGTGAAGCCGGATGAGAAAAAGAAAGAGCCCATGGTCGCCCCCCGCCAGTGCCCCCACTGCCAGCACATCAACCCGCCGACAACAACCTGGTGCTTTGGATGCGGAGAATCACTGAGCCCGGAGAGTGTCGCCACCGAGGATCAGATCAAGCAGTTCATCATCCGGCACGGGAAGGAACTCGGTGAATACCTCATAAATATGAACAAAAATTCAGAATCACCCAAAATTCGGTAACTATATAGCCTCCAATATATCAGTTTGTTTCGTGCAAGCCAAAGCATGTGGGTTGAGGCCCACATAGACAAACCCTTTTCAAAAATCTTACTTGCACAGGTGAATCGTTATGGATCAACTTTACGTGACACGTGAAGCCATCGAAGCCTACGAACGCCGGACCGGTTTTCAGGGCCTCGGGCAATTCATGATCGACAAAGGACTGTTCGTTATGACGGAGGAAAATACATGCAAAACGGCTTGAGCCCCTGCCCGCTTTCTATGCCGGTCTACCACAACTACACTGAAATACGAACAGGGGGGGTAGATCACTCTACCCTTGACCTCTTTAATTTTTTCATGGTTAATTCTGCCGAAAGGGTCTGGTGAATTTCATGACGGTAAGCCAGGCGATCATTCGCAGAACTAGCGGAGGCAAGGTTTTCATCGAGACTCCCGAGGGATTGTATCCGCTTTCACAGGAACATCTCCGGAACATTCTCTTCTATGGACACCGGGTTCCAGTTATACGGGACAGTGGCGACACCGACAGCAAAGCGGTCATCTTCGGGAAACGTCCCGGGTTCAACGGTGCGAGGAGGATTTTCTTCGTTACGGCTGGACGGTCATTCTCAATCGCGGATATTTCGTTTATCTCTGTGGTGAAGGGCAAGTGGGCCGCAGCCTCGATGGTCCCGGATCCCAGCCAGGTGGCCGGCAATGCATGACTTGGAGCGCTCTGCATGGATGAGCGAATGCAGAAGTTCGGTCTCCTTACCCTTACCGGGGAACCATGGGGGATGAGGTCCTACCCGCCGCACGTATCCTTATCACTCCCGGCCAAATCGTCGAAGTCCGGGCCATCACCGATGACGGGATAGCCTCGGGTTATTTCGATTCCCCGGAAGAACTGGCGGCAAAAGTCGGGGCGCTTGACAGCGTGCCCTCGGTGCAGGGCATCTACGTCACGCTCAACCCGGTCAACCCCGCCCTGCTCTCCCGCCGGTCCAACCGGATCAAGATGCGGCTGGGCAAGAAGGACGTGACAACCGCGGACAGCGATATCGTGAAGCGCCAGTGGCTGCCGATCGATGTCGACCCGGTCCGGCCATCGGGTGTTTCGTCAACCGAATATGAGCACAGTGCGGCGATCTCGAAAGCTCGGCGGATAACTGAGTACCTGACCGGTATGGGCTGGCCGTCGCCGGTCCTTGCGGATTCGGGGAACGGTGCCCACCTGCTGTACCGGATTGATCTGCCGAACGATGATGGATCTCGGGACCTGGTAAAACGCTGTCTCGAAGTCCTCGCGTCGGTTTTCAACGATGCGGTGGCACAGGTCGACGTCGCAAACTTCAACGCAGCCCGGATCTGGAAGCTTTACGGCACGATGAGCCGGAAGGGTGACAGTACCGCGGACCGGCCGCATCGCCGGTCTGCCATCATTCAGGCACCCGTGGAACCAGGTGTTGTCGATCAGCTGATGCTCACCCGGCTAGCTGGGACCCTGCCGGACCCTCCCGCCGTACCCGCAGCGGTCTGCCCGACCGGGAAGGCCGGAGTTCAGCAGGCGCGGGTTCCGTTGGATCTCCGTCGCTGGCTTTCCGATCACGGTATCTCGGTGCAGACCGAGAAGCCATACCAGGGCGGCACGCTATTTCTTCTCGGGCAGTGCCCGTTTTCCAGCGCGCACAAGGACGGAGCATATGCGATCCAATTCGCGAATGGCGCGATCCATGCCGGCTGCCATCACGAGAGCTGCGGCGGCGGATCGCAGCGGTGGCCGGAGTTGCGGGAGAAGTACGAGCCGGGAAAGAAGCGGGCTGTTCCGAAACCGGACAGCCCCCCGCCCGGGATCCTGCCGGGTCCTGCACAAGCGCCCGGGGATAAACACACCGAAGAGGCCCTGCTGGTACTCCGGTCCGGCAATCCCATCCGGACCATGATCCGGACTTTCGCGCTCGATCATGAAGGCGACGAGACGGTCGCCGAGTGCCTGATCATGTCGCTTGCCTCCCGCTCTGTCCTCAACACGACAGGATTGCACGTCTCCGTATCCGGGGAGAGCGGGAAAGGAAAATCGCATACTTTCTCGACACTGATCAGGCAGGTACCCGAGCGCCACCAGCTCTCCGGCTCGATGTCGAACAAGGCCCTCTTCTATATTGACAATCTCCAGCCAGGCACCGTGATCGTGCTCGACGATACGAGTCTCTCGGACGACATGTCCGAGATCCTGAAGGGTGTCACCACGTCGTTTCGGAAACCGTTCATCTACCGGACCGTGAACAAAGACCGGAAAGGTTTCATCTGTACTATTCCGGAACGGTGTGTCTGGTGGGTCGCGAAGGTCGAGGGCAGCGGCGACGACCAGGTATTCAACCGGATGCTCACCTGCTGGATCGACGATACGATCGAGCAGGACAACCGGGTGCTCACCCGGATTCTGGAAGATAGCGAAGCCCTGCCCGAGCACGGCGAAGACGAACATCCCGATGTCCTGCTGTGCCGGGCGATGTGGGAAGCGCTCGGGCGCGAGCGGCTGCACGTCGTCATCCCGTACGCAAAACGGATCCGGTTCCAGAGCCAGACCAACCGGCGGAACCCGGAGATGCTGCTGGGCCTGGTGAAAGCGCATGCCCTTCTCTTCTCGCTCCAGCGCGAGAGGCAGGAGGTTAACGGCGTGCCCTGCATCATGGCGATCCGCGCGGACTTCGATGGCGCGGCCCGGCTCTACAGCCTCCTCAACAGCTCTGCCGGTGGGCAGACAACGAAACTCACGAAGATGGAGTCGGACCTGCTCTCGGCGATCGAAACCCTGCACTGGGTCGAGTTCACGATCCCAATGCTCCAGAAAGCAACGGGGCAATCGAATGCGGTCCTGCACCGGCTGATCCACGGGTACACAAGCCGTGGAGCGGCCTACACCGGCCTGCTGGAGAAATGTCCCGCGATTGCGTACACCGACCGCACCGTCGTCTCCGAAGACGAGTTTACCGGATTTTCCACGCGTCGGCGTACGAACGCCTACACGTTCGATCACGATCTTTTCCGACAGTGGCTGGCGGGCGGGGCTGTCTGGCTTGATGACGGCCCGGGCCCGGACCGCGACGAGCCGGCGGAATCACGGCAATCCGGCAGCATGACTACGGAAGGTTCCGTGAGATCGGGACCCGCTGAATCCGGCGGGGATTCTGATGTTCTTTGTACAAACACCGATTTAAGTGTACAAAAGAGTGAATCCGGTGGAAATCCGGATCACACCAGCGATTTACCCTCAGCTGATACCTCAGCAGAATCACAAGCGGGTGACACCGGAAGCTCCGTGAGACCGGATCCAGAAACCGGGCCGGGCCCGCAAAATTCCGAACCGGAGGAATCCCGACTCGGGATTACCTCACGGAAACCTGCCGGACCTTCCGCCGGCGAAGGCCATTCTGCAGCCGGACAGGAAAACCGACCGGTGGCCGGCCTTCCCACGGAACGCCGGTCGATCAAGGCAGCCGACTACAAAAAGCTCGAGATTCCTGAGAGCAGGACCGTTTGTTATTGCTGTGGCAAGAAAGGAGCCCTGTATGTCGAAAAATTAACTGCCGAACGAAAGGCCCGCCCGAAAGTCCAGCAGGAGGCACGGCGGATCTGCAAGATCTGTTACCTCGCAGCGGTCCAGAGGAAGCGGACCGAGTCGCCGCCTCTCCCCGGGACAATTTCCTTGGCATCGATGCAGCGGATTGGGAGCAGTGTCGGGCGGTGCTCGATCTGCGACCTGGCTCCGGCCGTGTATCTTGATCGAGAGACCGGCATTCGGCTCTGCGAAGCCTGCTACTCCCGGGAAGCAGTACAACAGACGCAGAAAAAACGATTGTCGCCGGTGTCTCCCCCGGGAGGGAATCCATGACGGTCCCGCCCGCGCTGCTCTCCCACGAAAGTACCGAGCACTACACTCCTCAGTATATCCTTGATGCGGTGATCGCGTGCTTGGACAAAATCGATCTCGACCCGTGCAGCAACAGTCAGGAGATCCCGAACGTGCCGGCAGCGATCCACTATACCGCTCTGGACAACGGCCTCCTGCGGCCGTGGGTGGGGAAGCTCTTCATCAATCCGCCATTCGGTTACGACGTCGAGCAATGGTTCTCGAAACTTTACCTGGAGCGGCTTGAGGGCCGGACCACAGAGGCGATTGTCCTCTGGAAGTCCGCGACCGAGACCGCGGCCTGGAAGACGCTTACTCAATTATCGTGCCGGGTGTGTTTCCCCTCCTCGCGGATCCGGTTTGTCGGTCCATCGGGCGATGATGGCCCCGGGCCGACGTTTTCACCAGCGCTGTTCTATGTCGGGGACCGTCCCGAGCGGTTCGAGGATTCATTCCGGTCGATCGGAGATGTATGGATTGTACCGAAGGTTGCGGGTCGGGGTCCCGAGCGGGGGATTGCGTGAACGACCAGAGTCTCAATCTCGGGGAGGCGCTGCGGCTGGCCCGGGAGAAGGCTAACCGGGAACGAAACCGGGCGAAGTGCAAGAAGTATTACCGGAACCGGACCGAGAAAGGGAAGGGAGGTGGTGAGTGAACAATTAAAAACCCGACCGTATAGTACTAAATTGATATTGCATGATTTTCCTTGAAGAAGAATTTTCTGACGCTGTTACCAGACTCCAGACAAATCCTCTTCAAACCGATGAAATTCTAAATCTTCTTTTGGGATCTATTCGAAAAGGGATACTTTATCAAATTTTGAATGTTGAACAGCGCGTTCACGAAATTGCCAACTCGAATCCCATTTTTTCTCAGGAATATATTCGGAAGTATGTGAAATTGTGTAATGACTTGTGGTTTTTACCTCAGCCTCCGAGCGTTCATTTTTTCCTTTCGGATAACATTGGACCCTTGATACCAGTTGTATCAGGAATTGATCATTCACTCCTTCATGAAAGATTAATCAAAATGCAGTTTTTCCGAGCACTGATCCAAAAATGCGATTCAAATTGTAAAAATTTAAGCGAGATGCAGGTGTTAGCTGAACGGCTTTCTGAAATAGCTGAATCCACTCCTTTTGTGACAAATCCCTACAAACATAGAGATTTGAGCAATTACAATGCACTTGTGGATAAATCTCTTCAATTGATTGAAGATATTGAGGATCGTGCTCAATACAATGTCCATTATTATCAAATTTGTAGAAATCTGAGTAGATGCCCGACCCTAAAGGGATATGTAGAATTATTTTTGATCGAATGTATCCGGGACCAACGTTTTTCTTCCTTGCTGTGGTTATTGGCAGAAAATACTGAATTACATGATGCTTACTTGTGTGAATTTGAACGAGGACTTCAATTATATGAATCACTCCCGAATGAAAAACATACGACAATTGGTAGAATTAAAAAAGAAATTAAAAATCAACTTGAAAAAAATGAGGATTTTGGAGATTTTCTTTCGGAACTTCTCATTATGAATAAAGTTGGAAGAGGCCAAATACTTGTCAAAGATAAAAAAATTGGGAAAAAATTTATCGACCTCGAAATCCGTTTAGGAAATAAAAAAGTCCTTTTTGAGATCAGAGCTCCTGAGATGCAAAGGGACTCAACAATAACTGGGGGAGGTTTTCTTAAAAATAAATACGATGATGCTATTGTCGATAAACGAAGGCAATTGAAGGAAGGACTAGATCATAATCTCGATCCTTTGATTGTCACCGAAGATATTTTCTTTTACGTCGTAATTGATGGAAGCAAAACTCCAATAGCGCATGATTGCATGGATTTATTCGTAAATGAAAATCAGGAGAATGATCTCGTCAGTGGAGTGATTGTATTTCGGCCAATCAATAAGGTCACGAAGGCACATCACCTCTCATTATCTGGGTGGATAAAAAATAATCCAAAGGGGAGAAACGTGCTTTCACTGGATGAATTAACAGAACTTAGTCAGATTCTATTTAGCTAATGACTTCCATTCGAGGATAAATTATGACCCGTACCAAAATAACCCCAAATTGAGCCCCGTTTCCCATGCCCCTATCCGGAAAACCCCGTAAAATCGAGATTTTTCCCGCCCCTAAAAAATAAGCCCAAAATAGCCCCTGTTTGCCAAAATACGGCAGATAACCGCATCGCCAAAAGGCCACCGGAGCCCTTTCCTTGGCGGTCTTTTTGGCACCTACTTTTCTCCATCCGGACCCGAAATATGCCACCGGAACGCGAATACGGGGCTCGTCTTTTCCGGCGGTATTTTTATAAAATCGGCAAAATGGGCATTAAACCTGAAAACAAGGTTTTGGAGGGGAGATCAGCGGATGTATTCACGTAATTTTCCGACGAGGGCAAGCTGATTTTTAGCTTCTTTCTTTTTCTCTTCTTCGATAAATCCCATGATTTTCGTCATGGGCACTGCCAGCTCATAGACTTTCTGCGGGCGGCCCTTGTTCTCGGAGGACTTCTCGCTCTCTTTGATCCAGCCTTGGTCCGCCAGGTATTTCATCGCAATGCTGACTTCGGGCTGGCGAAGGTCCGTTCCCCGTTCGATCGACCGGGATGTTGCCTCAGTTGTGTTCGCCAGGAACACCAGTAACTTTGCAACATTTTTCTTCGTCCCTATTTCGATCAACAGGTTCACGAACGCTTCTTCCTTATCTGTAAAATACTGAACGCTCTCTGTTCTCAATATATCACCAAATTTTTCTTTGTCGTTTCACTCTCGTTTTTATTATGCCGATAAATGCATTCCGGTTTATTTTTTCGGGATTGACAGAATCCACCGTTTATCCTGGTTTTTGGCCGGAAGGGATTTTCAGGAACCTCGCAACCATGACAACCAAACTATTCCAACCTCGATACAACCGGAAACCGGAATAAATGGTAAGGATTGTGAAAATGGCGCTGAAAATATACCAACTTGTCCAGATTTCACAGACGTATTCCCCGCCACTCTCGATAATTACGCGTCCACACTGATAGGGAACGAAAATAAACAAAATTATGAGCATATCGAACGAGACGATGAACGTCAGCCAAATTGCGATTATGTTCCATGGAGTTGTGGTAGACCGGCACATATTACGCGGGCAGAATTTACTGTTACTTATTGCCCTGCCCTCCTGTTGAGGAGAGCAGCGACGTTCAGTCATCATGTTTCAGGGGAGTCTCAGCGTATCGATGGGGTTCATGTTCGCTACCTGCCATGCAAGGTAAATACCGCAGATAATACAGATCGCAATGCCAAAACCCACACCCTCTGCAACGGTAATTGCATTCGTGACGGAGAACAGGTACTTTGTTGAACCAACCATGAGGGCATTTACGAGGTATCCGGCAAGGACACTCATGATCCCTCCGGCAATACACCCCAGGAATCCGATGACTGCCGCTTCATAGATGAACATGCTCATTACCTTTTTTTTCCGGGGGTCTATACTTCGCATGATTCCAACTCCTTAATCCGCTCAATCACAGACATCATCATGATCAGTGAGGTTTTTCAGTTGCTGTTGTATTTACGATTGGTGACTTTTCACTTCGGATGGATTTGCATGCCAACCGCTGACGCAACAGAATCTCTTGCTTTTCCCTTCAGAGAGAAGAAGATCCCGACTATGCAGAGAACTGTGAAGAATATGAAACCGATATGCATGCTCGTTATGAACTGGGGATAGTATGCCGGCGTTATCTCGACCGGGCCGATAATTATCGCGAATATCATCATAGCGATTCCCATGGAGATCATCTGGCCGAAAAGTCGAATCGTGCCGACTATCCCGGAAGCGACCCCGTAAAAACGCTTCTCCACTGAATTCATAATTGTGATAGTATTTGGAGTGGCGAAGAGTCCGAGACCCGCACCAAGCACAAGTAAACTTACGATCAAGTACCAGACAGTCGTTGCTTCTGTGATGAAGATAAGAAGGAAAAGCCCGAACGTGGTGAGTGCCATTCCTGCTGATGCGACGATACGTGGTTCGATCCTATCCGAGAGCTTGCCGGCAATGGGTGTGAATAGGGTCTGAACCACGGTCTGCGCGATGATGATGATTCCTGCGTACTCTGGTGAGAACCCCTTGGTGTACTGGAGATCAAGGCTCAATAAAAATGTCACCGCCCATGTGGCGCTATAACTGATGAGTGCTGCAAGATTTGAGAAAGCAAAGGCCCGGTTCCCGGTTAGTAGTTTTATGTCAAGGACCGGGAAGGGGATCCGCATTTCATACAGAGCGAAGACGATTCCCCCGACGATTCCTGCGAGAATGAGAATCATACCAATGCTGTTTGGCAGGATGGAGAGCCCGTACATGACGGCGACAATCGCTGCGCCGTAAATAATGGAGCCTGTAAGGTCGAACTTCTCGGTATGGCATTCAGCCCATTCACCTTCCAGCTTCCAGAGAACAAGGAGAGTTATTGCAATCCCTATCGGCACGTTTACGAAGAAGATGCTCCTCCAGCCAAGGTACTGGGTCATAAATCCGCCAAGACATGGGCCGACTGATAAGCCGAAATAGACCGCTGTGAGATAGATACCCATCGTCTTTCCGCGCTCGCCCGGAGGAAAGACTGATGTGAGGATCGCCATGGCAGTCCCGAAGATCATTGCAGCGCCAAGACCCTGAACAACCCGGAGGGCGATCAACGCTCCGCTTGTGGGGGCCATCGTTGTTGCCAAGGAAGCAAAGCTGAAGACCGCAATACCGTATAAAAAGATCCTTTTTCTGCCGTAAATGTCAGCAATTTTTCCAAATGGGACGGAAAAAAGTGCTGCTGCAAGAAGGTAAGCTGTCACGATCCACATGAGGGCGATTGCATCCATATGGAATTCTCCGCCAATACTGGGGAGGGCGATGTTCATGGCAGATGCATCAAACGGTGTGATAAATCCGGTAAGAACTGCGATAAAGAGGACAATAATTTTCCCGGTACGCGTTACCGGGTTGGGCGGAGTATGGCAGATCTCCGGCGTTTCTGTTTCCGCGCCGGTTTCGGGATGCAGCCGGTCCATCTTTTCTGGAATGGCCGAACTCATTGTTTGTCCCCGCTGGGCATATGAGCGGCAGCTCGGGAATTTTCTTCGATACTTTTGGTATAGAATAAATCAATAGATGAAAAGACCCGCTCCAGAGTGGCTCTTTCCTCCAAACTGAGAGGACCGATTTGTTTGAAGAGCCCATCACACTTCTCCGCATGGATCTTTTCATGATTATGGTACGCAATGAGTCCTTTGGGAGTCAGTTTCAGGAGAATCTCTTTGTCGTTCCGGACTCCCTTTACCTTCTGTACCAGTCCTCGTTTTGCCAGTTTCGTGATAACTTGCGATGCGGCAGAATGTGTCACTCCCGTAAGATCAGCAATAATCCCAATATTATTATCAGGAGTCATCCCGATTGCCTGAAGGGTATGCATCTCGGCAACATAGAGCGGTTCGGGAAGTCCGAAATCCCAGCGGGTTCTCTCAACGATATTTATCTTGTTCGAGACACGCATCAACATCTGATACAGTTCCGGCAAATCAGCGGGTGTTTGTTTCATAGCTATCAACTGTCTGATCACTGGTTTGTTTAGTTACTAATAAATATTTTACTGAAGTCTGGGTGATTTTCCTAGGATTTCCGGCATATCTCTTCGTAAGTTATTTGCAGTCTCATGATGATTTGCAGTGACCGTCCAAAATATTTATTAGATCCTAATCAAATTAGAATATACGCAATTGATTGAAATATACAATCGCTTGTCGGGAGGAACGCTTCTTGAATACCATAAAAGTAATCGGTTTGATTGCCAGTCCTCGCGGAAGGAACCTTTTCGCCTATGAGTACGACTGGTATACCCGAAACGGCTGGATGAAACAGGGAGGTTGAATGTGATGAAGAGTATCGTTGCAGAAAAACTCAAACTGAAATACGAACCTACGGCAATCCTCTGGAGCAATACCAAGCCCGAAGGTGCGCTCCAGATAAAACCGCACGCGTATGCCTGCGTTATGATGTTCTTTGCGCAGGTGGCAGTAAAGGGAAAAACCGCGGTCTTCGACCGGGAAACCTACGGCTGTCCCGGGGCCCGCGCCGGTCTTGGTTTCGGGAACGGTTTTGACGGTGCATTCGGGGGAGAAGGCACGGATTTCGTGTGTGCGTTCCTGACAAAAGGGGCAGAAAGCAGCAAAAACCCCGAAGCCTATCGTCAGATGGTACAGCATGTCCCCGAACGTGAACGCCCGAAGTTCCTGTACGGCGAACGGATATACAAGAACACGGAACGCGCAACACGGCATATCGAGAATTTTCCCATCACGAATATTCCCGAGAAATATGTGATTTTCACTCCCTTAAGCAAGGTAAAGCCCGGTGACCATCCGGTTGCCGTTGTTTTTTTGGCAGACACCCTGCAGGTTACCGGACTTGCTACCCTTGTCGGATCGTTTTACGAGGGGCTGGATGCCGTTTATCTCCCCCCGGTGAGTGGCTGCGAGCAGATCGGGACCATGGTATACGAGGAAGCGAAACGCGAACATCCGAGAGCGGTGCTCGGATACACCGATCCCACCGCCCGGGAAAACGTCGGGAAAACAATTCCACGGAATATGTTCACCTTCGCTGTGCCGTACAAACTTTTCGAGAAAATGGAGGAGGCAGCACATGACGGCCTGTTCGAAAGCCCGACCTGGAAATCGATAACCAAAGACCCGGAAGTACCGGCCGGTTGAATACACAGTTGGGGGATTTCCCCGGGTGCCCCGGAGGGATCCGGCAGGGGAGTTTCTCCAGCGGGAGCCTGATGTAAGGGAGTTGATTTGTATGCAGGAGATTGTAAAAAAGATGATCACCGAGGCGATGGCTGCCCAGCACGCTGACGTGAACCAGATCAAAAAGAAGCGCGGACAGAATTTTGTCATTGATGACACGAAGGCCTATGTCGATGCTGTCAAAGGCATGAAACCGGCAGGAGAGCAAAGCAAGGCAGTCTTTGCCCTTCACAAGGATTCGGTCGATGCACACTACACGATCCTCAAAACCCTCACCACGACGATCCGACCCGAAGACGACCCGTTTGTCGAACACTACCAGACGCCGGTGATCATGGAGATCCTGTATGACGAGGACCCGGAGTTCAGGAAAAGTGCGGATGTGTTCATTGAGGCGATCGGGAAAGCCGAGGCCCTGATCGGAAAGGAATCGGCCCGGCGCTACGCAGGATTCTACGGCCCGACCTGTGTCGTGGACTTTGCCCTGATCCCGGGCAGCAGCAGCAACATCGTCAATCAGATCCTCAAGACAACGAAGATCCCGACCGCCCACAAACAGGCGATCCTCGCAGCAAAATCGTGGGGCATGAACACCTCGTACGGGATCGGGGATGTCTTTGCCCACTCAGTGGAGAGCGGCGCGACCCTTGCCGATGCAGTCAAAAAAGAGATCGCGATGATCCAGTCCATCTACGAGACGCCGGTTGCGGCCCAGGCAAAACTCATGGACAGCGTTGGCCAGTCTTCGTTTGACTGCCGGAAGTACATGAAGGATTACCGCACGAAGATGACAGGAGCGGTAAAGGCCGCGATCGACGATGACGTCCACTACGGGAACATCGTGACCGTGCCGGCCTACTGCGTTGGCGACATCGCCCACCACATCGCCCAGTCCACGTACAACATGTGCAAGGACGACGTGATCATGGCGGTCATTGAATCGGTGACCGAGGTGATGGACACGACCCTGCATGCCGCAGCGCCGAAGATACAAACTCCCAACGAGGTTCTTCCGCTCGCGACCGGGGCATCGGCAAGTGCTGCTGAGTACCTGCTCGAACTCGACGGGTTCAACGCGATCATGGTCGTGGACATGCTCACCAAGCGTTACCACAACTATGTTCAGCTCTACCCGAAGCGCGGGGCAGCCGTCGAACTGCACAACTGCGATTTCATGGACATGGTGTACCGGGGCTGGAAGCTCGTGGACAAGGCCCGCCGGATGCAGGCCGGGACGCCCGGGCTTATCACGCCCAAGGTCGGCGGGTTTGACGTGAACCTTGCACCGATCTTAAAGAACGATGTGATCGCCAACCCGCAGCGGTACGCTTATCCTGCCTGTGCCATGACCGTGCGGTTCTCGGCGATGATGCGCCTTGCCGACTACCCGTGCCTGCTCACGAGCGAACCGGTCACCGCGACGCTGATGACCAATATCATCGCGCTCAACAAGACCGTCGCCGCCGCCCCTGCCCGGATCTGCAAGGACTGCGCGTCTGCCGCCCTCATGGACTTCCGGCACTGCTCCTGCCAGTGGAAGGATGCAGTCTGATCCCCGCTGGGGAAAACAGGGGGGAAAGACGATGAAATGTTACGTGTGTGCCCGTGAGGGAAATGACGCGGACGCGGTTGCCGTCTGCACGGTCTGCGGTATGGGAACCTGCATGAAACATACGATCCGAAAGGAGGTCGATGTCTGGGAGGGCAGCTATCCCCTCCCCTCCCGCAAATTGCCTAAAAAAATGCCGCGGATGCTCTGCCCCGACTGCAGCGAAGCGTACGGGGAGGGAAAGTAGATGGCATCGCTCTTCTCCCGCAGCCTTGCGGAAGGGGTAGGCACCCTCCTTTTGGTCTATTTTGGGACCGGGGCTGCCGTGATCACCCTGCTGATCGCAGCAGGAACAAAGCCTGCGACTACATTCAACGTCGGGATCGGACAGTTGGGGGGGCTCGGCGACTGGCTGGCGATCGGCCTTGTCTTCGGGATCGTGGTCGCCGCTGTGATCTGCGCGCTGGGCCGGGTCTCGGGCGCCCACATCAACCCGGCGGTGACCATCGCACTCTGGGCGACAAAACGGTTTCCCGCGAACGAGACTGTTGCCTACGTGATCGCCCAGTGTATCGGGGCTGCGGCAGGAAGCCTGATCCTTTTCCTCACGCTCGGGGCTGCTGCGGTAACGACCGGTGGCCTTGGGGCAACCTCGCCATTCCCGGGGATCGGGTACGGGCAGGCGATGCTTGTCGAAGGGGTCGCCACGTTTGTCCTGATGCTCGTCATTATGGGGGTCGCGGTAGACCCGCGTGCCACGCCGGGTTTTGCCGGCCTGGTGATCGGCCTTACCGTCGCCGGAATGATCACGATGGCCGGTAACATCTCCGGTGCATCGATCAACCCGGCCCGCACGTTCGGGCCGTATCTCATGGAAAACCTTCTGGGTGGTGCAAATCTCTGGCAGTACTTCCCGATCTATGTGATCGGGCCTGTCGTCGGGGCGGTCACGGCAGCGTTCTTCTACGACAGGATTACGGCGCAATAAAGAGAGACTGCACGTCCCCTTAAAGAAACGATGAAGAGTGTAGAATGGCTCACCGGCCCGAAGCGTCCGGAAAATGTATCCGAGCCAAGAGGCGGATAGGATTCCACAAGCACAAACGAAGGAAGGATAGTGATGAGATGCCCGGCATGTTTCCCCGATCTCCTGGAACAATTCATGATTGCCTGCAACAACACGGAACACTGGACCACCGTGGAAGAGTTCCGCGAAAAAATGTCCCTTGACACATCATCTGCCCTCGCCATTTCGGGATTCCTGCGCAGGCTCTACAATAACCCGACCGTACCCGGCAGGTATACGGTTGTACGGATTGAAAACGTGAAAGTTGATCGTCCCTACCACCGGATCATCCGGCGCTACCTTGTCCGGGAAAGAGCAGTACACCGGCAGGTACGTGCCCCGGCGGGAGAAAAATGCCCCGGACAGATCCGGGAATAGCGGCACAGCCAGGCACCGATGAAAAGTGGTTGGTCAACAGATGGGGAACCGGATATTTTTGCGAAGTTTAGCTGGAATCGGGTAGAATTCAGAAAGTAAAAGACGGGAAGTGAAATTATGGGACGCATTGAAGGAAGGGTAGCACTTATCAGTGGCGGTGCACGGGGCTTGGGCGCGACCAATGCCCGGGCCCTGGCGGCAGAAGGAGCGAAGGTCATAATCGGTGACACTCTCGAATCCGAAGGAAAACAGGTTGCAAAAGATCTGGGTCCCCGCGGCTGCTACGTTACGCTCGATGTTACTGAATCGTCTGACTGGATTGAAGCGGTAGAGATCGCAGAAAATACCTTCGGCCCGGTAAGCATTCTCGTGAATAGCGCAGGGATGGTGAGCCCTGCACCTTTTGATGAGTGCACAAACCAGCAATTCGGGGAAAGTATCGAATCCAACATTTACGGAACATTCTACGGAATGAAAGCCGTTATTCCCTCGATGAGAAAGGCTGGGGGTGGATCGATCATCAATATTTCATCCTTTTCCGGGCGGCGCGGGTATCCCATGGCACCGGGCTGCATTGCATCCAAATGGGGCATCCGCGGCCTGACGAAATCGGCGGCCCTGGATCTCGCACGGTACCATATCCGGGTAAATTCGATTCACCTTGGACAAATCCTGACATCCGCGACAAGAGCAAACGATCTGGAGACCGGGCATGTGGCCATGAACCGGGCAGGCATGCCCGAAGAGCTTGCAAATGCCGTGCTCTTTCTTGCAGGCGATGAGTCCAGTTTCATCACCGGTGCCGAGATAGCAGTTGACGGCGGGGAAAGTGCGGGACTGGCAGACTGGGGATGAGAAAGTCACTCAATTGTGAAATAAAATCATACTCGGAATAACACGCAAGGACACCTCGATGACAGATGACATAACAGCGTCTATGGCGGCAGTCGAGCGATGGATTGGAAATCCGGTCTCGCGAGCCTGCCTCCGGTTTGTTGCGACGCATGATGAATGCGGAGACCGGTTGTCGAATGCAATCGATCTCTACCTGGGAAAGGAAAAGCATCTATGTTGGAAATGCAGGCTTGCCGGAAAGATTGTAGGGTATACCCTGAAGAAAAGCAGCCACCTGTTTGGCGTCAGCGACGCTGACATCAGGAAAGGACTGGCGGAACCGGTCTTCAAACGGGGGCTCATGAACGTGCTCAATGGCATTGCACAGTACGGGGTCACCCGGCCCCAGATCGTCAATGCACCGTTCCTGGTGGTCTGGGATTTTACCCACCGGTGCAACCTGCAGTGCAAACACTGCTACCAGGATGCCCAGCGGGCATTGCCGGATGAACTCACCACCGATGAGGCAAAAAAGCTTATCGACCAACTTGCAGACGTCGGGGTTGTCGTCATAGCATTCTCCGGCGGTGAACCCCTCATGAGAAAGGACTTCTTTGAGATCGCTTCCTACGCCCACGAGCACGATCTCTACGTCGCCCTTGCCAGCAACGGCACCATGATCACCCCGGAAGTGGCAAAAAGACTGCACGATACCGGCGTGGATTACGTGGAGATCTCCATTGACGGGAAAGATGCCGCACACCATGATGCCCTGCGGGGAATTGACGGTGCGTTCGAACGAAGCGTTGCCGGGATCCGGAACTGTGTAAAAAACGGGATCTATACCTGCATTGCCACGACAGTAACGCAGGATAATTACGACCAGGTACCGGAAATCCACTGTCTCGCGAAAGATCTAGGGGTGACTCGCATGATCTGTTTCAATTTTAGCCCGACCGGACGGGGTGTGGAGATGGCTGACAAGGACATAACTCCCTGCCAGCGGGATCATCTCCTCATGTTCATCTTGGTAAAAAACACACGCGGCCAGAAGCCTGAGGTGCTCTCCACCGCCCCGCAGTTAGCCCGGGTCGCTACCCAGAAAGTGGATTTGGGTATACCGGTGGGGCATTTCTATCTTGGTTCTGAATTGAGCGGCAGGGCCCGGATGCTTGCGGATTTTATCGGCGGATGCGGTGCCGGCAGGCTTTATTGCAGTGTCGAACCGCAGGGCGATATCCAGCCATGCGTCTTCATGCCCATCAAAGTCGGGAATATTCGGAAGACACCGTTCCTTGAGATCTGGCATAATGCCGATGTGCTCAATAAGTTACGGGACCGCGATCTCCTGACCGGTAACTGCGGATCGTGCACGAACAAGTACATCTGCGGCGGCTGCCGTGCACGGGCGTGGGCGTATTTCCATGACCTGACAAAGCCGGATCCGGGATGCATCAGGAACACTGCAGTCTGGGATGAAATGATGGGACGGAGCGGGACTGTTACATCTCTGGTTAGTGACGGATTTTTCAATTCGGAGCAATTTGCAAATCAACTGCAGACGCAACAAAATCGAGCGAGGTATTCCCTAGGTAGGGATGATTACGATGGCCGGTAACATTGCCGGCGGGGTTGCTCAACCCGGCACGGACGTTCGGGCCGTACGTGGTGGACGGCCTGCTCGGCGGCGCAGATCTTTGGCAGTACTTCTCAATCTACGTGATCGGGCCGGTTTGCGGAGCGGTTGCTGCCGCGTTTTTCTACGACGGAATCACGATACAATGATGGGGTGCGATTTTTTTTGTATTTCTTACAATAGTAACTTATTTTCACCCCGTTTTTCCCAAACGTTAAAAAATCCGTCGTAATACACTGCTTGTGGTTCGTAAAAGAACCAAGGAGCTACCACAACTATGGCAGATTTTGTACAGAGTGCAAACGTGAAGAGCGCGATCCGCAAGCTTGCGGAACCGATCGCTGATGTTACGGCGTTCAACGCGCTCGTCCAGTCGGTCATCACGTCAAACCCGTTTGCATGTGTCGCATATATGACCGCAGGGGAGAACAACCCGCCTGTCGAGAAGACCAAGGAAGGGTACACCGCGCGAATCGTCTATCAGGATACTGATGCAAAGACGGTCGGGACCGGTACTCACAAATTCGACACCCTCGCCGGGTATAACTCCGGGGTGACCGCGCTGCTTGCTGCTGCTGCGGTCAGCACGGCACACGGCGGTTCTGCGGCCCATGACACCGACAAGGACACGTTCAGCGCGACCCTCAAGTGTCATGACCCGAACGGCGAACTTTACACGGTGAACTTCTCCCGCGACCAGCTCACCCTTACCTCCTATGAGGATGATGCAATCCGGACCAAGGTCGAGACCTGGGCGGACTCAGTCCCTGCTCTTGCCTGAACTTTTCTGACGAAACTACCCGGAGGGGAGGCGACCCCCCGGTCCCTCTCTTTTTGGTTCCCTCGTCGTTAACAGAGGACTCTAATGGATATTGAAACGTTAGGGATTTTGCTGGGAGCCGTGCTTCCGATTTATCCTGTGTTGTTTACGATCCACCAGAAGATCGGGCAATATGATGAGATCGTCGAGGAGTTCAAGAGACTCCGGACGGAACACGAAAGTTACAAGGAGAAATACCATGGAACCTGAAAAAGCAGTGCAGCCGGTCGCGACGGTGACCGGCCTGTACCGGGGAAAGTTTGGCGGCCTTGAGCCGCTCACGCCGGATAAGCCGCTGACCCCGGAAGAAGTGCGTCGCAATCCCATTTTTTACGAGCTTGACCTTCACCCGGAACAGGGTGACGAGAACCTGATTATTGACTTGATTTACGACAACCTCGCACCCATCCGGTTGCAGGACCTGTACCGGGGAACCGATATTCCGCGGAACATCCGGTTCTGGCCGGACTGGTTCGACATTCCTCCCTACGAGGAGATGCACGACATCGACGGCCGCCGGGTTTACCCGCGGGCCCCCGGGATCCACACGGTCCAGATCCGGACCGGTCGCCGGAAGTGGGCACAGATGGGCCGGGTCCGGGATTTCAGCCCGGAGAATGGCGGGTACACGAGCCCGGTCTTCGAGGTCCTGATCGCCAAAGGCGTGAATGCCAATGATTGACGGTTCGGCGGTTCACGCGTTCTGGTGCGGGATCCTGCACACGATCGGTGCGTTTGACCTGTCCGCGCTCACCGATGCGGAGAAGGTCGATATCGCCGGGCGGAGAACCTGGTTCTGGCTCGGCGAAGTGAGCGTGGCCGCGGTTCTGGCTGGGTTCATCGCGATCCCTGCGGGGATCTGGTTTGCCGGCCGGACCGAGATCTCCCTTGCATTCATCGCGGCTGCGGTCCTGTTCCTGCCGCTCTTTGTCTTCCTGCCGAAGCTGATCCAGCGCGGGATGAATGCGGACACCGATGCGGCGATTGACGCGTTCGGGAAGAATGAGCAGGTGAAGAAAATCTTCTGGGCGCTGTTCGTCGCGATGGCGGGACTGGTGCTGGCCCGGGTACTGGACCCGGCGACAGCTCAGCAGATTATCACGCTCGTCACGTCGGCGGTGCCGTGAGGTTCTGGTTTTTCACCCGGAAAACGATACTGGTTTGGGTTGGGATGGTGATATCGTAGTGTCCCTTCGGGGATAACTGGGTAGACGGGTGGGGAGAGATTTCCTCGCCCGGATCTTTTTTGGATTTTTCGGTTTCTCATTTGTGATTGGCATTACCATTTGAAAAGTTGTAAGTAGATATGAGATAGAATCACATTGAAGGAGGATTCTATTTGGGAAAGCCCTTTCAATCTGAATTGAATAAAATCCCAGATACCATAGTTTGGGCGTTGAATGAAAAAATAGAGGAAATTGTTTCGTTTATCGAGTCCTCTTATGATTCACCCCTCTACATAATTGGTTCAGGCGGCTCATTAACCGCTGCTCATTTGGTGAAATTACTCCACGAAGAGCTTGGAGCTTTTGCGCGAGTAATCACACCATATGAACTGCTGACAATGGACGCATCGTTGCGAAATTCAAGCATCCTGATGATAACTGCAGGAGGTCGCAATCCCGATATTCTTTTTTCTTTTAAACATGCTGCAAAATCAGAGCCCAAGAATCTACTGGCCGTTTGTATGCGACCTAATAGCCCGCTTAAGGAAATAGAGAATACATATAATTTCGCGAAAGTTATTGATTTCCACATCCCTTCTGGAAAAGATGGTTTTTTGGCAACAAATTCGTTGGTTGCTTTTTGTATGCTCTTTTCTCGTGCTTATAGCGAAGTCTTGCAACAAAATACCACTTTCGATACTGGAATTACCCGTGACATTGAGATCTTCCCAGATACCTCTTTTATGAATCAACTAAAAGTTTTATCGACGTTTAGCGTTCTTTATGGAAAGTGGAGTCTTCCAGCTGCTATCGACTTAGAATCAAAATTTACTGAAGCCGCTCTTGGAAATGTTCAGATTGCGGATTTTAGGAATTTTGCTCACGGACGACATTATTGGTTAGCGGGAAAAGGCGAACAATCTGGAATTGTCGCAATTTATACTCTTGATGAAGAAAAAATTGTCAACAAAACATTGGACCTCATTCCAAAAGAAATTCCCGTCTTTAGAATATCTTCAGATTTTTTGGGCTCAAAGGGTGCGATTCAGTTATTGATTAAAAATTATTATTTTACAAATCTCGTTGCAGCGTATCAGGGAGTTGATCCGGGTTGTCCGACAGTTCCCATGTTCGGACGTAAAATATATCGATTAAATGTCAATCCAATAATTCCCAAAGAAAAAATTCCTACGGGGATTAGTCATCAAGAATACGTCTCGATTAAAAGAAAAGTCGATTATATCACGTTGAAAGATCAGGAAATTCTCTCTATTTGGGTTAAAGCATACCGCGATTTTCTGAAAAAAATTAAATTATGTAAGTTTGGCTCAATCATACTCGACTATGATGGTACACTTTCTGCAAAAACCGACAGAGAACTAAACCTTCCCACAGCGATATGCTCTGCTTTAACTCGATTATTGGAAAATGGTGTGATAATCGGTATTGCTACAGGGAGAGGCAAATCAGTTAGAGAGGAGATGCAAAAAGCAATTCCTCGTGAATTCTGGAATTCTATTGTCATAGGATATTATAATGGTGCAGATATTAGTGATCTCTCCGATGAGGCACATCCAGATCTGGGAATTGAAACAGACCCTATTTTACTAAAATTAGAAGCCGTGTTAAATCAGGATCCTCTCTTAACAAAATATTCCAAATGGGATCCTCGTCCCCATCAAATCTCAATATTTCTAAGAAAGGCTCATTTCAGGAATACCGTCAAATCCAAACTGGCTGATATCCTATCCCAGAATGACTTTGTAAGCTTAAAGTTTTTCGAATCTTCACATTCTTTCGATATAGTCACTGATGGTGTATCTAAGAAAAATCTATTTTCTTTCGTTGAAAATAAAGCAGAGAGTAAAGGGAGACCTAAGGAAATTCTTTGTATCGGAGATAAAGGCAAGATCCCGGGAAATGACTTCGAGCTTTTACAGTCACCTCTTGCTCTGAGCGTCGATGAAGTATCTCATTGCTTCGAGAATTGTTGGAATTTAGCCCCTGAAGGATATCGGGGACCTCAGGCAACATTGGAGTATCTCGAATCAATAAAAACGCACGATAACTATATGAAATTTAATTTTCATATCGAGGGGAATATAAATGAATGAGGATCTTGCCAAAAAAATTCTCAGAACATCTCTTGACTGGACGACAGATGAGATAAGAGATGAGATGTCAACTATTCAATTAATGGCCAGTTATAAGTATGATAATTATCAGCGTTTTTTTCCCGGTATGCGTTTTATTGAGAGCCTTTCTCAGTGGTTAAATCAATTCAAAACAATTGAGGAAAGGAAAGTAGCATATGAATTCATTAAAAAACGGTTGATATTTTTCTCTGAAAGAGAAATCGAGCAACTCGTTTCAATGTCATATCCCGATCTGATAAAACCCATCCTTTATGAAAAAACGGCGTCAAATTTACATTGCTCTGAATATCAAATAAAGAAAATTTTTGAGAGTACCGAATTCAAAATTCTTCAAAGAAAATCTCTATTTTTAGGTTTAAGTGATGGGGCCCATATGGATTTATTCAGGAGAATGAATCGTGAAGTGGGGTTGAAACACGATCAAATTAGTATTGGTTATGACATTAATGACACAAAACGTATTGAGCTTCTCGAAGAACTCAAGAACGACCTAGAGAAAATTCCAGGATGTTCCACCTCGCAAGAAAATCTTCTTTTTAAAAATATTTTTTTAATTGATGATTTTTCAGCAAGTGGAAAAAGTTACTTTCACATTAAGAATGGCGAAATAAAGGGAAAAGTTGCTAAGGTAATGGATCAAATCAATAATCCAGATAGTGAGATCTCAAAAATAATCGATAAATCTGATTTATTGGTTTGTGTTATTCTATATATAGCAACTGATACCAGCCTCAACTATCTGAGGCCGTTACTGAATGAAATTGCTGAAGCGAAAAAATTTAAAATAAAAATTGTCTGCATTCAGAAACTAGATGATCAAACAAAAATTCAAAATGGCGAGGCTTTTTTGAAATTGATAGAAAACGATGCTTATTATGATTCGGATGTGGAATCGAATGCAACTATGGTGGGCGGCACTAAAAGCGTAAAATTGGGCTTTGCCAATTGTGCTTTACCTGTGATATTGTATCACAATACTCCCAACGATTCTGTCGCAATTCTATGGCTGCATGAATATTTGAAGATAAAGGGGCTTTTTCCAAGAGTCACTCGCCATTAGGATAGATCATGATCGAACCACGAAATCCGTTTATGATACAAACTTCGGAACAAATCGATTCCGAAAGAATATTTCTCCGATTATTCTCTCCTGGCGTACTGTCTTTATTAACAAATAAGGAACTTTGGGACAGAGTCAGTTTAATACTAAGCTCCCCCGGGGGGGGGAAAAGTTCCCTGATACGCCTTTTTACTCCGGGATCTCTTCTTGAACTCCATAACCACCGAACTCATGAATTATTTAAAGAACTTTATCAAAGGATGAATCAATTGGGTGTTATTAATGACAATGGGCCTCAGATTTTAGGAATTTCGATATCCTGCGTCAGAAACTACGATTCTCTCGAAGACTTAAATCTCGAAGACGTTGATAAAAAGAGACTTTTTTTTGCATTACTAGATTCGAGGATTATCATATCGGCATTACGAGGATTAGTGGAGTTAAATCATTTGAAATTCGATGAAGATTTGAAAGCCATTACTTATATTTTACCTAACGATCTCCCATTGCCGACTGATTTTCCACAGAGGGGAAATGGACACGATTTATTTACCTGGGCTCAGAAGGCCGAAGAAAATGTGTATTCTATCATTGACAGTTTCGGCCCGATAAAGAAAGAATCGTTGAAGGGTCATGATAGATTGATCAGTGCATTTGTTCTCAAACCAGATTATTTCAAATGCAATTCTAATTCTATTCCTCCACGAACTGTCATAATGTTGGACGATTGTCATAAATTGACCTCCACCCAACGAAAATCACTTTACGAAATTATTGACCAAAGACCTCCGATTGGTATCTGGATTGCGGAAAGATTTGATCATTTTTCAATTGATCAATTAATCAATAAAGGGGCCTACCATGGTCGAGAAATTAATTTTATTGAATTGGAGGATTTTTGGAGCCAATCAAGCAAATTTGAAAAAATAGCGGAGAATATCGCTGATAAAAGAGCCCGATTTGCATCAACTGTAGATATTCAATCATTTGCCTCAAGATTACAATTTGAATGTGGCGACTCTGAACAAAAACACCTTGAAGAAATTTGTAAAAAAATCGAAGAAAAAATTTTAAATAAAGGCAAAATTTCAGAAAAGTATATCGAGAGAATTGAATCTTTGCGAAATTCTCAGGAAAGACCCTTTGAAAGAGCAATATCTTGGAGATCGCTTGAGATCTTGATTGATCGGGATTTGAAGAAAGAACAAAAATTGATCTCTGATTATTCGGATGATCTCATCATCCCAATCGAAGAAGAATCTTTGGTTGATCGAGAAAATTCCGATGTAAGAAATGCCGCGGAATTATTCCTATCGAAGGACTATAAACTACCTTACTATTATGGCATGTCTCGTCTCGTCAAGGTGTCATCCTCAAATATATCCCAATTCTTGTGGATTAGTGGGAATATTTTTGAAGAAATTCTTGCTCAAAATTTAATGGATCCCTCAAAACTTATTGGCCTTAAACCTCAAGAAAAAATTATTAAAAAAATTATTGATGAGCGATGGAATCAACTTCCATACCGAGTTCAGTATGGTCGGGAGATCCAAAAATTCCTGACCTCGGTTGGAAAATTTTGTGCAAATGAGACCTATAAAGCGAATGCCTGGAATGCGCCAGGTGTAACAGGTATCGCAATACTAATGTCCGATGTAAAAAGACTGAATGAAGAAAAAAAGTACAAAAAACTGAATACAATCCTGAGAGAATGCATCGCAAATAAATTGTTAGAGGCGAGTCCTGGGAAAAAATGCAAAAATAAGGAATGGATGGTTCTATATTTCAACCGAATGTATTGCGTTTATTTTAATTTACCTCTGCAATACAGTGGAAAATTCAAGGAGAAAAAACTGGATGATGTTCTTAGCTGGCTAGAAAATTAAATTTTAATGGATGGGGAAGAAATGGATGAGATTATAAACGAAATGCGATGGGAAAATTATTTTTTACGTCGAGGAATGGATTTTAAAAAGTACTGGAAAGAATTCCTCGCCTCAAAACAAAGAGATGTCTGTTATATTCTTGGTCTTGGATTTGATCCCCGTATGTGTTCCGCCATTGATTATATCATAAAGTGCGATGGGGAGGGTATTAGAGATTGTTATCTGATAAAGTTTAATGAAGGGGAAACATCGCAATCGAAAAATTATGAGCCTGAAATCGCAGAGAATGAAAAAAAATTAACTAAAATAATGTCAGATCGCGGCAGAATAATTCCTAAAGAAATTGAGATGATATCCTCAGATCGACGGAGAATTGGGGGGAGAGCAATAATTAAATGTTTAAATGATGTTGATTTCTCAAAATATTCTGATATTATAGTCGATATTAGTGCCCTACCACGTCCATTATATTTTCCAATTATCAGAAAATTCCTGCACGAATTTGATGAAAAACGGAAAAATGGTCAGCGAAAATTCAATCTTCACATAATCATTGTGGAAAATCCCAAGTTGGATTCATTGATTAAAGCATTGGGTGTAGAGGACAAAGCAGATTATATCGTTGGTTTCAGAGGACGAGTTGAATTGGAATCCACCGGAAATCTACCGACGGTCTGGATTCCGATTTTAGGTGAGGGGAAAGCAATACAATTAGACAGAATATATACACTGGTTAGACCCCAAGAAATATGTCCGGTTCTACCATTTCCAGCGCTAAATCCCCGAAGGGGAGATGATATCATCATTGAATATAGGGAAATGTTATTCGACAACCTGCGAATAGATCCGGTTAATATCCTCTATGCCTCCGAACAAAATCCTTTTGAAGTCTATCGGAAAATCGTTCGGACGGTATCACAATATCATAGAACTTTAAATGTACTAGGTGGATGCAAAATCGTCGTATCAATATTGTCAAGTAAATTGCTTTCGATGGGAGCCCTTCTTGCAGTTTATGATATATCTGAAGATCTTCAGCCTAAAATCCCGATCGCGATCGCTCATGTGGAAAGTCAGGGATATGAGCTAGATCCATTCGATAAAGACGAAATTATGAAACATGAAGAGCTATATTCTATGTGGCTAGCCGGCGAATGCTATGACGACTGACGAATTAAATTTTTTTGAAAATAAGGACCCAAAACCAATAGCTACCGGAACCGGACTCATAGCATTGGATGTAATAATTAATGGCCATAATAGAAATGAGCCTTATTACATGACCGGAGGATCATGTGGGAATGTTTTAATAATTCTCTCGTATTTTGGGTGGCACACATATCCTCTTGGCCGGTTTAAAGAGGATAATTTCTCAAAATTTATTATCGGCGATTTGAAAAAGTGGGGCGTAGATACCTCATATCTTAAATTTGACGATAAGGCAAGTACACCTGTTATTATCGAAAAAGTCAGACAAAAGGAAAATGGCGAATCAACCCATGCCTTCAGCTTCTTTTGTCCTGAATGTAATTCGTTTTTACCGAGATATCGACCCGTCACAATAAAACAAGTCGAGTCTATTCTGGATAATTTACCTACATCCAGTGTTTGCTATATTGATCGAGTATCCGGTGGGACCCTTGAATATGCAAAATCTTGTAAAAATAAAGGAGCTTTGATCTTCTTTGAACCCACAAAAATTGATGATAATAGCAATTTTCGTAAAATTCTTGAAATTTGTGATGTTTTAAAATATTCAAATGAAATTTGCATTACCGATCCAAATATTGTGCGCGATAGCTACGTTCCGTTGAAAATCGAAACGCTAGGTTCATCCGGATTATTGTTTAGTTTTAACAACGGCCTCTCTAGAAAAAGAAACGAAAAATGGCAAAAAATGAGGGCGTTTCCTATCAAAAACTTCGTTGATGCAGCGGGTGCAGGTGATTGGTGTAGCGCAGGACTAATTCATTTTTTAAATATGAAAAAAATAACGGACATCAATCAATTAGATGAAAAAACGTTAAAAACCGCATTAAATTTTGGACAAGCTCTTGCGGCGGCAAATTGCAGATTTTTTGGAGCACGAGGTAGTATGTATGCACTCTCTAAAGATAACTTTCACAAATTCGTTAATGACATTCTTAAAAAGAAGGATATTTCGACCTCTAATATGCCCCCTTTGCAATTAAAACGACCGAAAAAAAACAAAGGTTGTTGTCCAATTTGCAATGAAAAGAACCGTGTGTAATAATTTTGAATCTCTTTTTCTATTCCTATTATTTCGGAATGCATCGGCACTACGGGCGAATGATAAGACCGTGACGGACTTAGTTAGTGATCACAATTGGATTATGGTGGCTTCGAAGCAGATTATCGTCAGCCAATTTTCATGGGGTCCGGGGTCCCATGTTTCCTGCAGAGCGTGATCATGCGGCTGGTCCCGGTCCATCCCTCTCTTCCCAAATCTAATATTCTCCCAGACACTATACTGAATCAGAAATTGAGCTGCATCCGCCCCGGAACTTCCATTTTGGGAAAGAAACCGGATTTCGGCTCGGTACAAAAACGTGGAAAATCCCTTACATAAGGTTCGGACATGACAGAACAGATGAATATCCGGGAACTCGTTGATACTCTGCGACGTAAGGACACCGAAGAGGAATGGTTTGAGTTCAAAGTCGATTACGCCGAACCTCAAAAGATCGGTGAATATCTGTCGGCGTTGAGCAATTCAGCGGCATTGTCCCACGAGGAGTACGGCTATCTTGTCTACGGTCTGGATGATTCGCATCACAGGATCGTCGGCACCGGGTTTCAGCCAAAAAAGGCAAAAGGAAAAGGGAACGAGGATCTCGAGCCATGGCTGACCCGCCTTCTGGATCCCCGTGTTGATTGTGCGATTTGGGAAGAGGAGATAAATGGGGCCCGGGTTGTAGTTTTCCGGGTTGCGGCAGCACGGGAACGCCCCGTCAGGTTTTCCGGCGTTGCGCATATCCGTGTCGGTTCCAACAACCATAAACTGGCAGATTATCCGGAAAAAGAAAGAAAATTGTGGAGTATTATTCATTCGGTACCGTTTGAGGAGGGTATAGCCCTTACCGGACAGTCAAGCGACGATATCTTACAAAAGATCGATTATCCGAAATTCTTCGAGCTCATGAAAATCCCCCTCCCTGATAACCGGGCGGGGATACTCAGCAGGCTTGAGGAAGAGAAAATTATCCAGAAAACAAAGGATCATTACTATTCTATAACCAATTTAGGTGCAATTCTCTTCTCAAAAAACTTCGAGGATTTCCCACCACTCACCCGCAAATCCCTGAGAATTGTTGTGTACGATGGGGACGGCCGCCTGAATGCAAAGAAAGAGCATATCGTCAAGAGCGGTTATGCAACATCGTTCGAATCGACTATCGACTGGATATTTGATCAGGTCCCTTCCAATGAGGTAATCAAGGATGCATTGCGCGTCGAGCGAAAGATGTACCCGAAAGTTACGATCCGTGAAGTTGTTGCAAATGCGTTGATCCACCAGGATTTTTCCATAACCGGTGCCGGGCCGATGGTTGAGGTGTTTTCGAGAAGGATGGAAATTTCGAATCCCGGCAAACCGTTAATCAGTCCGGACCGGTTTATTGATCATCCTCCCCGATCGCGGAACGAGAAACTGGCGTCGGTGATGCGCCGCGTAAATATTTGTGAAGAGCGGGGTAGCGGGATTGATCGGGCGATCGATTGCATAGAGGTATTTCAGTTACCCGCGCCGGAATTTCTTGACGACAATGATTTCATGCGCATTACGTTGTTCGGACACCAGAATATCGGCGAAATGGGAAAAGCAGATAAGATTAGGGCTTGCTACCAGCACTGCTGCCTGAGATGGGTGTGCCGGGACTATATGACAAACGCAACTCTCCGGAAGCGGCTGGGGATTGACGACCTGAATTATCCCATGGCTTCACGGATTATCAAGGACACCATGGACCAGGGCTTGATCCGGTTGTATGATCCGGAAAACAAATCGAACAGGACCCGGAAGTACATCCCGTTCTGGTCATAAATTTGGGCGTAGCAAAATATCATCGGCCAATGTAACTGGCATGTGCATATGCACAAAGAAAAAGGGCAGATTGAGGGGGTTACCCCGTTTGCTCGTCAATTTGATGTAACAGGTTATGTAACGGGCATGTAACTGAAAGGGATAATCTCCCGGACCGCCCACCCTGGAGTCCCGCCCACCAACCGAGGGCGGGAACCATTGTGTCCGGTTGACACGCAGACGCTCGGTCATGTTCACTCGTCCTCGCTGATGCTCCGGCTCGCTTCACATCACCTCGCTGTTTCTTTCGGTTGATTGCTGGGATGAGGACGCCCCTGGCTTGTCGCGCTGCTCCGGCGCCAGCGGCTGCCCCGGCCCGCTCCTCACACCATGCTCCGCATCGTGTTCGTCGCTGTTGATGCGAAAACGCAGACGCTCAGTGACTCGCTCGCACGACGCACAGGGGGCTCGGACTCGCCGCTGATGCGGCTCCTTACCTTCGCGCCCCTGTCGCGGTGCTCGCTCGGGCCGCTGGGCCCCGGACCTTTCTCCCGCTTCGCTCCTCCCTCCCTTGAAAAGGAGGGCAGTCATTGCGATAGGAACGGAGGAGGTTTCAGGGCCGGGCGGGAGGACAAAGCGACGGTTACCGGACGCATCAGCGGACGGTCGCTCGCTTTGTCGGGCGGGTCCAACCGAAGCGATCGCGTACCAACAGGAAACTAAAGAGGGCGGGTCATGGCCACACGGCGCGGTTACGGGACGCATCAGCGGCCTGTCGCGCTGTGTGCCTGGGCGGGCCTTGCGAAAAATAAAAATTTAATTCTGCGCAATTGCCTTATTTCGCAAATCGGACAACGCACCGCTTTTACTTTCACCCTGCGCACGCCGATGTACTATATGCTCTAACGTCGATAGATGTATGGTGAAAAACACCATGAGGCCAACAACAAAAACAGATGTGAAGTTCGAGCACATAGGGGCAGCCCGCCTCTATCAGAGCTCGGTCCGTATCGATGTCAAGACAATGCAGGCAGTCATTCCCACCAGTGAAGTACACAAACTTGAACAGCACTGGCCTGCGGCAGTCTATGACATATCCGATGTTATGAAGAACGCGGACGCGGCCCCGGTCGGGAAGGCATGGATCACCCGGTCCGGTAAAGCCGTGATGATCTCCATCAACGATGTGCAGTATGTCTCCCCTCTCGCACAGGTAAAGGGGATGCTCAAGGGCGAGCGGAAATATGCAAACGTCTCAACCATGTGCACCGTGCAGCCCATGACCACAAACCAGCCGGCAGGGGCGACAGCATGAAGGCCGCTGACGTAAAGGCGCAAATAAACGAGAGGATCATAAAATCTCTCGCGGAAGGAAAGATCCCCTGGCTGAAGCCGTGGACCGAGAACGGGCCGCGCAACCTCTTCAGCGGCAGGGCATATACCGGGCTGAACCGGCTGATCCTCGGGCTCAGTCCCTATCCTCTCCCCTTTTGGGCAACCTACCGCCAGTATCTCGCAGCAGGGCTACAGGTCCAGTTTGGTGAGCACGGCACCGGGATTATCTACGCAGGCCGGACCGTGAAGACCGACACGGAAAGGGACGAGAACGGCGAGGAGACCGAGCGCAGGAAACAGATCCGTTTCCTGAAAGCCTTCGTTGTTTTCAACATCGCCCAAACCGATTACAAGGAGAAGGGCTACAAGATCCCGGACCAGAAAGAGAACCCGCACCTTCTCGGATGCGATACAATCATTCAGGACTACACGGGCCGGGAGTCGATAAGGATCGCAGGAGGAAGCCGAGCCGCATACTCCCCGCAGATGGATATTATCACCTGCCCGGAGATCGGCCAGTTCAGGACTTCCGAGCACTATTATGCGACGATGTTTCATGAGTGCGTTCACTCCACCGGGCCCCGGCTCGACCGGTTCAAGCGGACCGATCCGGTCTGCTTCGGGTCCGACACCTACGGGCGCGAGGAACTGGTAGCCGAGATCGGGAGTGCATACCTGGCCGCACTCACCGGGATTGATTCAACGGCGATCATTCAGAATCAGGCCGCCTACCTCCAGAACTGGGCGACGGCGATTAAGGCCGATGCGGATCTTGTGATGTATGCCGCAGGCAGGGCAGAGAAGGCAGCGGACTTTATGATCGGGGCTTCGGCCCCGGACCCTGCCAGCGCTGCAGGAACAGAAATGGCGGGAGGGGTGGCAGCATGACCCCGACCATTTACGACGCCATGCCGATCAAAGTGCTTGAAGAACTCGAACGCATCGAGATTGCGATCCCTGCAATGGAGCGCCGGGCATTCATGCTGCAAGCCGATGCGCAGGACCTCCGCTTGAGACATGATGAGATCATCAAGTCATGGACAGACAAGGCTGCATGGGAGGGGCTCGACAACCTGATCGCAGAACGGCACCGGCTTGATATGATCGCGTGGCACTGCGATCCGCTGCCGAGCGGGATCCGGACGGAGTAGATCCTGTGCTCAGCTTGCGGGAACTCCGGGAGTACCGGAAAAAACGATCAACCATTTTTGGGATGTGGAAAAGTCTGATCTGGTGGCTGCACAGGACAAAGAAAAGAATTCTTTTGCTCCGGTAAAAACGGTGGCCCGGACAGGGACACCATGAGGCCAATCACGAGCCCTGCCTGGGTTGGTACAATATCGACTCCTGGCATTATCTTTCTTGGCAAAGGTTGGCCCACCCCGAAGGCTCACGCGACGGGCCCGCCCGGCGGTCCCGTATCCGGCTCGCCTTCTTCCCGCCCGGACCGCTACCCGGTGGCTGTCCTGTTGAGATATCCTGATCTTCCTGGGCCCGCCCGATGCTCACGCGACACGGCGATGGTCGCCGTGTTCCGGCTCGCATCCTCCCACCCCCACCCGGAAACCTTATCCCGTGGTTATCCTAATGACTGCCCGTCCCTTTCAAGGGCGGGAGGAGCGAAGCGGGAGGCGGGTCGTGGCCGCAGTGGCCCGAACGAGCACCGCTTCAGGGTGCGAAGGTAACGAGACGCATCAGTGTCGAGTCCGAGCCCCTGATGCGTCGTGCGAGTGAGTCACTGAACGAGCGGCGTGAGTACGATCAACAGCGACGAACACGATGCGAAGCATGGTGTGAGGAGCGGGCCGGAACAGCAAGCCCCGCCGCGAGCCTGCGAGCAAGGGGGTGCGTCTTCGTCTGCCCAATCAACCGAAGAAAAGCAGCGAAGTGATGTGAGCGTAACGGGCGTGAGCCCGTGGAGACGAACATGACTGAGCGTCTGCATATCACGCGAACACTGAGGGAGGAACGCCGCCCCGCTCCGCACGCTTCGTGCACCTTCGGCGCACTCGCACATGCTCCGCGGACCGGCTTTTTGTGCGCGATTTGAAATTTTGATCATTTTTTTGATGAGCGAAGTTCAGGAAAATATTTATTTATGCTGCGTGCCAAATAATTTCAAATCAGATTTCATTTGAAAATTGGACAAAAATTAGAGTGTTTGCGCATTGAACTTGCGGTCAGGAATCCTGCTTCTCGCACTCTCTTCTTGTCTGCATTCCCCGGCATGTGAACGTGATCAGTTGGATTCGATTATCCCGATAATCTTTGAATCCGGTTGAGAGGACAATGTTTAAAAAAAAAATTTTACAACCAGAATAAACACTTCGTTTTTTGGGCCATCTTGTGCTCTCTTTATTGAAAATCACCATGTCTATCCACCATCATATCACCCGGTTTTCATCGGTTACTGCTCTGGAACTGCCATTTTTTTACGATTCAAGCATAAAACCTGCGATCATATGCGGTTACACGAAAAAGAAGAGAACAAGAATAGGAAAATGCACGTCTCTTTTCAGGATCAAAACCAGCAAATCCGGATTTTCCCTCCTGTTGAACGCAATATTCTCACCTCAATAACTATGCATATCCTGTTTATGCCGTACATTTCCTGATCCAGGAATCCTGTCGTTCGCAGAAAATTATGTGGAGATCCGTGAGCCATAAAGACCTCTTGCATATTTTTAAAAATCACTGTTTTTACAGGATCCATCGTGACGGGGGATAATTATTTTATTGAGGATAAAAAAAATTATTTACGCATGTGTAAAAAAGCAGGAGTGGTTTGACTGACCGATAAAACCACTCAGGGACCATCAGGCAGCGATGAGATCGTCCGGGTAAAATTACCCCAGAAACGCTACCGTGAGCAGTTCGGATGCGCCGAATTAATGATGGGTGCCAATCATATTCGCATCCGGTGTTTCGATGGTGTTACCCGGATGGGAAGGATCAAAGGAAAGATCAAGAAGAAAGTCTGGATCCGCGAAGGGGATCTTCTCATTGTCATCCCATGGAATTTCCAGGATGAAAAATGCGATATCATGTACCGATATACCGGGCCACAGGTGGAATGGTTGCGCCGGAACAAATACCTTTAAAGTACGGCACGGGCTTGCTGGCTCTTTTTATATCCCGATGTAACCGTTACCCTTTTTTATAAATGGAGGGCCAGGGTATATTTATCCCCGTCTCAATGAAGCGCTCAGAAAAAAATTACAGGGATTTGATTTCAATCTCATATTGTTTAACGACAAGCAGGGCGGGCTCGCTCGTATCGGTAGGGACCAGGTACTTCCCCGGGCTTCCGCCGACCTCGGACATCTTCAGCGTATTTTTGAAGTAATTGCTCCATGCGATGGAATAATCAACGTCTGCATTGGGGGTGTACTGCACATAGATATGATCCCCGGCAGGTATACTGTACTCCGTATAATTGCCTGCCCCAAACGCCATCTGTGCCGTCCCCACGCCGGAACGTGCGAACATATCTGTGGAATTAAAAGAAATTAAATAGATCACCGCGGTGTTTGTTTTATCGTCGACAAACCAGCGGGGTTCTGCAAGCATGACCGATCCTTGCAGGGCCACTTTACGGAGCACCACCGCACCGTTCTCTAAGGAGATCATGGTCTCGGCAGCGGTTGAATGGTACCGGAGATCGCCGGTATGGACGGTCAGGGGCAGGGGCGGGCCGGTTGTAACGGCACCCCCGTCATCAGAGATGGTAAACGACGAGGTGGTTGCATCATCATAGCTCGTATTGTAGATGGTCAGCGCACCTCCGCCCACTTTCATCGACGTCTCCTTGTACGGTACCGTTTTGTAGGCCAGGCTCTTGACATCGTTCTGCAGCACGATCATATTCTTTTCCATTATCTGTTCGTCGGCGCTGGTCTGTTGCTTCAACAGCATCGGGTACCCGTACAGGGTCACCAGGCCAATCCCTGCAATAATGATCGAAAAAATCAACAGAAATCCAATCGATTCTGAAACTCCCGACTCTTTGGCCCGTTCCTTACTCCCGCTCATTAAAATCCTCCCGAATCGTACACGATCTTGTTCATTCCAATGCCCGTCGTGTTCCCTGTCACACCTCTTGTCGCCCCGATACCGGCAAGGCTCACGTTGCTGGCGATAGTATCACGGGAGACCCGCACATTCTGGTCAACGGGATTATCCCCCGGCCCGATCTCGACGAAATATCCTCTTCCGCCAACATCGTCCGGGATATCAAAAGACGTGTTGATTGTTCCATTCTGTGGCGCGATCTCGTACACATCGACAATCCGGGTGGACACGCCGTTCCCGATATCGGAAAATGCGGTGTAGGCAAGCGTGTTTGCCGGACCTTCCATAACATTTGCATTTACCAACAGCATCATCACTACCAGCAGGAACATCAGAATCCCGCTCACCATCACGTACTCGATCATCGTCGCCACACCGGATTCATTATCATGTTCAGAGCGATGCCCACATTTCATCATACAAGGTCACCCCGTTGTTGTAATGGATATCGATGTACGTGTGGGTATCAGCCGGTGGATTGGGCAGGATCACCGAATAATTCACCACTGCACTTTTTCGGCTTAGCGCAATAGACTGGAGATCGGTCCGGAAATCCGCATCGGTGGGCACAGATGAAGACTGGATGATTACTGCTCTTACATCACGGATATCATTTTTTGGGAAATCCAGAACACCTTCAGCAGTTGTCTGGCCGACAACCGTCGCCTGGTTGAGGATCATCGCAAGGAAGAAGAAACTGAAACTTACGATAAATCCCATGAGCACGATCCACTGTGCATCATCGTTCATCCTCGCCATAGCATTACCTCCACCAGTGCCGCACGGTTTTTCTGGACATTACTCCCCCCAAGTTTTTTATTCACAATTACCCATTCCGTCACTTTGACTGCATGCTCTCCTCCCGTGAGGCTACGACTGGCGTAAAGTGGGTATGAGTCGATTGTGTTGTTGTAAATGTCCCGGTAGGTTACCGAAGCGCTGAACTGAAGGTCTTCTGACCGGGACCAGGTTTCATTATTACAATAATTCAGGAACGTCGTGTTAAATCCTGCACCGTCATCTGTTTCGATCATCGACTGGAGCGGACTCTTTGCGATCGTTCCATTCAATGGTGTATTCATCATACGGAGCGCATCGTTCCCGAGCTGTTCCAGCTGCATGTCGCTGATATGCGTATCCCCGGGGGTATAGATGGATGTCGAACCAAGTACGATGTATGCTGTAAGGAGCATGATCACTCCTGCCGATACCCCTTCGATTGTATAGAGCTGCCCGTCGCTGTTTACCATACTGCAACCTCCACGATACCGTCATATAACTGGGGCTGGGTGACATTTTCTGAATAATAGTTATAGTCAAACGGCCCGCTTACCGAGCTGTTGAGGTACCAGCTCGGCGTGTCGTGTTCGAACGTGTAGTTGATGTACAGCTGGGTATTGTGTGAAGCCATATCATAGAAAAATCCCCCCGGGAATATGAGCGAAACACTGTTGTTGACGTAGTGAGGAAGTGACAGGACTGCCGTCGAATTATCATCAATATAGGGAGTATCGTATGTCCGGACTTCCGCTAATGGCGGGAACGGATCAAATGGTGTGGGTTCCGAACGGTAGATGATGATGCTTGACAGGTTGGTGATCGGCATCGGGATAGGTGGGGGATTAACCGTTGTGCTGAGATCGGTAAGGTTGATGACGATCTGCTCCCGGCGCGGATCGATCTGGTATGCAGGATTTGTTACCTGCTCCAGCAGTTTTGTGCAGTTGATGTGGACTGAAAATATATCCGTGGTCACATTATCTTTTGACTGGTAGTTATGCGCTGTGATCTGGGTGGTGCCAATCGTGGCGTTACTCGTCCCCTTGATCTTTACAACACGGCGGATATACCCATACCCGTCAGGAATGAGATCCCCAATTGAGCGGGTGACTTCTGAACCTGTTTCCTGAACAGAAATATTGAAGTGGTACGGGTAGTCCCCGAAGATCACCCGCTGGTGGTAATCATCCGGGTAAGAAAATGCTGTACTGCAGAAAAACCGGTCGACCTTTGCACTGGACAGGATATTGGGGGTGTCTTTTGACAGGGAGAGTCCAAACCGCACTACCAGATCCTTTTCAAGATCGGTCCGGGTTTCCCATGGTGGATTAACGGGCATTCCCGGGTCTTCCACGAGAATTACACCGGTCCGGTACGCCACTGCATCGTAATCGATGGTATTGCTCTGGAGCCCAATCAGAAGCGACGGGATCATCGTTGCAACATAAATGAATGCAACCATGAAGATGGCAAACCCTGCCAGAAAATCAATGGAAAGGTTGCCCGCGTCATCAGTCATAGACAGAAACCAACGCTCCTGTGGTTGCATTGAACGTGAGAATCTGCGGCGAACTCCCCTGCGGACGGGTGATGATATAGTTCCCGTCCATAAGTTCGAGTACTACGCCGGTTTGCACCAATGATGAATTTATTGAGGGTATCTGGAGCCGGTCTGAAGTGATCAACTCACCGGGGGTTAGTACTGTAGAAAAATCGATATCCTGTAGGGGAAGTCCTGCATCCCAGGGAATTATTGCCACGCCGTTACGGTCATATATGTAGATCGTGGTCACATTATTATTGCGCACTCCAAAAATCCAGCTGGTTGCTGCCCCGGCATCGTTCAGGTTCTTTGCCCCGATATAGTGGATTGTCTCGTTCATCCTGTTCATCGCCGGGTCAGGCTGGTATCTTTTTATCTCATTGAGTGCGAACTGCATCTCGATTGGCTGGATCAATGCCAGGGGCTGAATCGCCGTGATGCCGACATTCCCGGGTGTAATATGTGCCGGTGCTGACGATTTCGGCTGCAGGGCAGGCAGGACAAAGGTGGCACCGATGCAGAACGCACATACCAGGATAATTGCAAGAAAAAGAATGCTAATCCGGCGCATATGGTCTCCTAATGGGGTATGGATAGGGTAAGAGATATAAATATTGGTTTTTTATTCCGGTGCCCGGTTCAGGGCGCGGCATACAAAAAAAAGTCCCGTTTTAAAAAAAGGGGTTAGGAAACGATCTTTGAGATCGGGATCTCAAGGATATCTTCTGCACCACAGCTCTTGAGTTTCGGAATCAGCCCGTTGACCGCATTTTTTGGTACCACGGTCTGGATGCTGTAGTAATCGATCCCGTGGAGCTGGCTCACGGTCGGTTTTTTCATTGCGGGAAGAGCAGCGACAATCTTTTCCAGGGACGCTCCCGGCACATTCATGGTCAGCAGCACTTTGTGCCGTGCCGCGATCACGCCAAAGAGAAGGGTCGTTATCTCTTCGATCTCTTTTCTCTTCTCCGGGTCTGCCCAGCTCTGTTTATTGGCGATGATGACCGTGTGCGACTCCATGATCTGCCCGATGATCTTGAGACCATTCTTGCGCAGTGTCGTTCCTGTCTCGGTGAGATCGACAACTACATCCATAAGATCCGGTACCTTTGCTTCCGAAGCACCAAACGAGTGGAATAACTGCACCGGGACACCCAGGGACTCAAAATATTTTTTTGTGAGCTCGGGGTATTCCGTGGTCACGCGGCTGTCCGGCCGAATCTGGTGTGCGTTCTCTATGGGCTCGTCGCGGTGAACCGCAATGACGATTTTCACATTTCCTTCACCGGTTTTACTGTAGGACAGGTCGGCGACTTCCACGACATCAGAACCTGTCTCCCTGACCCAGTCAAGACCGGAGATCCCGAGATCGAAATAACCTTTATCCACATAGGTAGGGATCTCCTGCGGGCGCAGGATCTTGATTTTGCCGATACGGGGGTCATCGATGCGGGGATTGTAATCGCGATCCGTGCGCTTGACCTCAAGATCAGCCTCTTTGAAGAGCTGGAGCGTCTGTGCTTCGAGGCTGCCTTTCGGGAGTGCGAGGGTAAACATACCGTAGACAATTGGCGGGAAAAAAGATAAAGATAAATGGTGCGGCCCTTGCCGGTCAATCGAACGTATGAATGACCAGCCCGCTCAGCAGCTTGGGTTCAAACCAGGTTGATTTCGGGGGCATCACGTTGTTGGCATCGGCAACATCAAGGACGGTTTCAACCCGGACCGGCTGCATGGCAAACGCGACCGTGAATTTTCCTTCATCGATAAGTCTTTCGAGATCGGCCACCGGCCGTGCGCCTCCAAGGTACTGGAGTCGGGCATCGCCCCGGGGATCCGTGATATTGAGCATACCTTCGAGCACGAACTTCTGGAGCACTGCGACATCAAGGGTCTCGAGTGGTGCCGCTCTGGTATCGATCGGGCGGGTGCACTCGTACCAGGTTCCGCCAAGATACATGTGGATGATATGGTATTTTTCCGGGCTGGCAACCTTTGGCGCAATATTATACCCGGTGTTGTCCACGGTACCGCAGGCCCTCACCTCGAAAAATTTCCCAATGTGCGTCATAAATGATTCGGGGGTAAACGAACCAATATCCGTGAGCAGACGGCTATATCCGTGAATCCTGACCCGGTCATGGGCAAACAATACACCCATAAACCGGCTGACATCTCCCTCAACGGGCAATCCGGCCGCTCTTCTCCGGTCAGCCACGTTTACTGCTGCTTTTGCCCGGTGGTGGCCATCTGCAATATACAGGCTTGGCACCGATGAGAAAAGGTCTTCAAGCCGGGTCAGGTCTTGTGGGTCGGTGATACAGAAGATCTGGTGTATTCCCCCTTCCGTGGTGGCCACTTCTGCATCCGGTTTTTTTGTTGGGGGAACCAGCGATTCAACGAATGAAAAAAGGGAGTCGGCGTCCCGGTACAGCAACACAACAGGGCCGTTATGGGCTTTTACCGCTTCGATATGCCGGGTCCGGTCCTCTTCCTTATCGTACCGGGTATGCTCGTGGCGCCGGATCCGGTTTGTGCGGTAGTCTTCCACGTCTAGCCCACAACAGAGCCCGACAAATGTCTCGCCGTTCTGGCGCACCCGGTACACGTAGAACGAAGATGCAGCATCCCTCCGCAGGCGCCCGCATGAGATCAACGCGGCAAAATTATCATGCGCCCGCTGGTAGACGCGATCATCGTGCGGGGGGATATCGGGGAGTTCTGCGTCAGACCGGCTCACTCGCAAAAAACTATCGGGATTCTGCCGGATGATCTCACGTGCCTCTTCTGCTGTCACCACGTCATATGGTACTGCCGCGATGGCCGCAGCTTCAAGGGGAGCGGGGCGGACCCCTGCAAAAGGAAATATCTTCACCATGAAAAACTACCAGAACCCTGTATGTTTTTATGAGCGTTCTTTTTCTCATAATTGGGTGCGGACACATATATAATCAAAGACTGGCCGCACACCTGTATCGTTCCCTTGACGACAAGCGGGCGATCTGCGTAATCCTTATGGCTTTATGGATACAGAAAATGATACTGCATTTCCCCGTGGTGCCTGACTATGATTCGTTCCCATGATATCATTCCCCCTGCTCTTCCCTTCATACGGCGGGTCACCCTTGCAGATATCCCTGCCATCGTTGCGATCGAAAATGAGGCGTTTGCTGACCCGTGGGACCATGCAATTTTCACCGAGGCTTTGAGCTATTACCCGACAACGTACTTTGTTGCTGTCCGCGATGGGAACATTGCCGGGTTTGTTGTCGGTGCCATAGAAGATACCGGGGAAAATATCTATGGGCATATCTGCAACTTTGCTGTCCACCCACAGTACCGCAAGCAGAAGATCGGATCATCCCTGCTCCACCGCCTCGAGCAGCAGTTCATGATCGAACGCGCTACCGGCTCTCAGCTGGAAGTGCGTGAATCCAATCTTGCCGCCCAGCGGTTCTATAGGTGCAAGGGCTACCAGAATGTCTTCCAGGTAGGGGGCTACTACGCAAATGGCGAAGATGCCCTTGTCATGATGAAGTGGTTCCGGTTTTAAGAACCGGTATCCCCTTTCATGGACCCGGAAAAGAAAAGATTTAATGAACACTTCCCTGCCACGTGGGTGAGCCTGCAGGCAACAAGAAATATTCCCGCTTTTACCCGTTTCGAATTTTTTTCGGGCACAAATTGTACGAAAAGAGCGCCAGTGTCTTAAAAAGTGTTCAACAGGGATTACGTTGCCGGGGCGTCCTGTTACCAAGTGTACGATGCCCCCTATTTAAAAAGAAATTATCCCCTCCCGAGCTGCTGGTGGGCGCGGGCAAGGTGCTGGGCGGCAAGTGCGCCAAGAAGAGATAATTCACCTGCGAGCACTGCTGAAGCAATAATCTCAGCAAGTTTTTTGGCGTTCGTGCCTGCGGGATTTCCTCCACCGGCAACCCCGAGGATTTTCAGGCAATCCTGCTGGGTTCCGATACCTGTGCCGCCGCCAACGGTTCCAACGGGCAGCGAAGGCAGGGTGATGGAGACGTATACTCCGGTATCCGTGGGATCGACTGTCGTGATACAGGTGGCGCCATCAATTGCATGGGCCGGGTCCTGCCCGCAGGCGATGAACATCGCCGCAACGACATTTGCTGCATGGGCATTGAACCCCATAGAACCGGCACGGGCGGAACCGATGAGGTTCTTGCGGGTGTTGACTTCGCAGAGCGTCGCGGCGTCGGTCTTTAAGATTTTTTCAATCAGTTCGTGGGAGAGCGCGACGCCGGCTACCGCGCTGCGCCCCCTCCCCATAATCCCATTAATGGCAGCGGGTTTCTTGTCGGTGCACATATTGCCTGAGAGTGCAATGAGCCGCGCCCGGGTCTGGTGCGCGATCTCATCTGCGACTTTGGCGCTTGCGATAGTGACCATGTTCATGCCCATCGCGTCTTTTGTGTCAAATTCGAGCCTGACAAAAACGCTCGTGCCGGTGATGAAAGTGACAATGTCGGTGAGTTTTCCATGTGAAGTGGTAGCCTGTGCGATGCCGGTAAGTTCTGCCCGGTGTGCCTGTACCCAGTCCACGATCTCTTTTGCATGGATGACATTCTCTGCTGCAAAGACCGGGGCCCGGGTCATGCCATCATGGAGGATGCGGACCTGTGCGCCACCGGCTTTGGTGATGGCACTGCACCCCCGGTTTACGGAAGCAATCAGCGCGCCTTCAGTGGTAGCAAGCGGCAGCCAGAACGAGCCGTTTGCATATTCGCCGGTGATTGCGATGGGCCCGGCAACGCCCAACGGTACCTGAATGGTGCCGATCATGTTCTCGCAGTTCCGCACAACAACCCGGTCAATGTCGATAGAGAAAATTCCGATATTTTCAAGCGCGGTCCCGGTTTCCTGTTCGATAAAACGGCGCCGTACCCGGACGGCGTCCAGAGGTGCGAGTTCCTTGTCGAGCTCGTAGAGTTTTATCGAGCCGTTTTTGAGTTTTTCGCACATCTGCTCTTCGTGTTCCCTGCCGGCGCCTGATTCTGCACAGCAGTCGCGCCCCTTGCGGTGCTCACCATCATCAGCCATGAATAATGGTAGCACGTATAAATTTATGATACCGGTGGTTTCGAAGATGACGGTTGAACAGTGGGGCATACGGGTACCGCTTGGAGAGGGAGAACCTGTACGGCAGGCGCTTATTCGTGAAGGGGCGCTTGACCCGGCTCTCAAACCCTGTAAGGATGGCGGTGCGCTCCTGTTGCCCGTGCTTGCGTGGCGGGAGGGGGCCATAATGTGCGGGTTCGAACCCTTGCCTGACCGGCCGGAGCTCCCGCGCCACGAATTGGTGGGGGGCATTGCGATCATGCAGGACTGCGATGTGGCCGGTGCGGCACAGGTGCTTGCGTCACGCCCGTCGCTTCATACCGTTCTGTATGCGACAAGTGAAGTATCGGGCGAGTACCGGACCCGGGACTACAAGGTTCTCGCCGGCACGCTTACCACGCGGACGCAGGTTACTGAGCACGGGCACCGGTTCACAGTCGATCTTGCCGGTGCGTATTTCTCCGCCCGTCTCTCCACCGAGCGCAACCGGATCCTTCAGCAAATGGGTAAAAACGAACTCGTGCTGGATATGTTTGCTGGTGTGGGGCCGTTTGCCATCTCCCTTGCAGCGCGTGCGGCGCTCGTTGTGGCATCCGATATCAACCCGCTGGCGATAGAACTGATGATGGAAAACTGCGTGCAGAACCGGTCAAAAAATGTGCTGCCCGTTCTTGCAGATGTCCGAAATCTTATTGGGATCCTGCCGTGGAAATTTGACCGGATTGTGATGAACCTCCCGCTTGCTGGCACGGAATTTCTGCCGGAAGCGTTCCAGCTCTGCCGACACGGTGGGACGATCCATTTCTATGCTCTTGTTTCACAGGAAGGAGAACATCTTGCCCGAATCCGGGAACTGGGCGCGGAACATATCACCGAGCGCATGGTGCGGTCATACTCGCCCGGGCAGTGGCATGCGGTGTACGATATTGAAGTGAAATCTGATTAATATCCCGGCAACCTGCTATTATCTGTCCAATTAGCGGATGGGAAACCACCTCCCTGCCAGGACCGGAAACACCCGATGAAAAAAAATTATTCCACCGGCACAAACTTCGTGCCGTAGTGGATGATGCCGCTCTCGCCATCGGTAGCGATCTTGCGGAACACACTTTTTACCTTCATGCCGATCTTCGCAGATTTCGGGTCACAGATGATTTGGGTGGTCATCTGGGGGCCTTCATCAAGTTTGATGATGGCAAGGACATATGGCCCGGGAGAGGTGAACTGGTCCGGGGCGGTCTGGATGATCGTATAGGTGACCACGGTTCCCGTGCCGGAGAACTTGTGGTCAACGATTTTTCCGGTCCTGCGGCAGTCCGGGCAGAATGTCCGCGGGGGGAAGAAGTGCCGGCCGCAGGTCTCGCACTTCGTGCCGACAAGGTTGTAGCGCTGGGGGATCTTTCTCCAGAATCGTGCGACGGTCATGTTACACCCTCCCGAGGATGTGGACAGCGACCGTTGCACCGGTACCGCCAACGTTATGGGTCATACCTATCTTCGCGCCATCGATCTGGCGTTTGCCGGCATCGCCGCGAAGCTGCTGGACGATCTCGTAGACCTGCTTGATGCCGGTCGCTCCGACCGGGTGGCCGCAGGCTTTGAGGCCGCCGCTTGTATTGACGGGGATTTTTCCGCCAAGTGCGGTCTCGCCATCGGCCGTGAACTTCCCGGCCTCTCCCTTTTTGCAGAACCCGAGATCTTCGATTGCGCAGATCTCGGCGATCGAGAAACAGTCGTGCACTTCCACCATGTCGATATCCTTGTGTGACAGTTTTGCCATCCTGAACGCACGCTGCCCTGCTTCGATAGTTGCGTCAAGTGTCGAGATGTCCCGCCGGTCATGGAGCGCGATGGTGTCGCTTGCCTGGGCAGTTGCCAGCACTTTGATCGGGGTGTCCGTGAATTCGCGGGCACGATCGAGCGGTGCGACGATGACGGCTGCCGCCCCGTCCGTGATAGGCGAACAGTCAAAGAGACGGAGGGGCTCTGCCACCATCGTGGATCTCATGACGGTCTCAAGTGTAATTTCCTGCTGGAACTGGGCGATGGGGTTTCTCGCGCCGTTGTAATGGTTCTTCACCGCAACCTGTGCCAGCTGCTCGCGGGTCATGGAGTACTTGTGCATGTAGTCGTTTGCGATCATCGCGTACAGGCCGGGGAATGTCGCACCGACAAATCCTTCCCACTCACGATCCGCTGCGCCGGTAAGGGCATCCGTGCTCGCACCGGGTTCGACATCGGTCATCTTCTCGACGCCGGCTGCGACTACGATATCTTCCATGCCGCTTGCGACCGCGATGACAGCCTGCCGGAATGCAAGACCGCCGGAAGCACAGGCCGCCTCAACACGCGTGGAGGGGATATGACGTGTTGCCATACCTGCGTAGTCCGCGATGAGAGCGCCGATGTGCTCCTGTTCGATGAACCGGCCGGCGCTCATGTTGCCGACATACATGGCATCGATATTTTCTCCTGAAAGCTGGGCATCCTCAAGAGCGAGGGTACCTGCCTCCACAAAGAGATCACGGAACGAACTTTCCCACTTCTCCCCGAATTTGGTACAGCCCACACCAATCACTGCAACGTCTCTCATACCTGCATCACCAGTTTTCCCTTGTGTTTTGCATACAATGCATAGTCCAGGTAGATTGGATTTTCCAAAAGTTTCTCAACACCCGGAGCCGCGTCGCGGTTGATTTTGTCTTTAATCGCGTCGGTTACCGTGAGGTCGAACGCGTCGCTGCCGGCACCGGACCCGAACGAACAGACAAAGATCGTGTCGCCCGGTTTTGCGATGTCCAGTGTTGCCGCAAGACCGATGGGTGATGCACCTGAGTAGGTGTTGCCAAGGCGCGGGACAACAAGGCCCGGTTTGATCTGCTCGGGCTTGAACCCAAGATCTTTTGCGACCTTCTGCGGGAATTTCGCGTTTGGCTGGTGGAAGACCGCGTAGGTAAAGTCCTTGGGGCTTTTTCTGGTCTGCTCAAACAGAAGTGTGCTCGCACCCTTCACGTGTTTGAAGTAACCGGGGTCTCCGGTGAACCGTCCGCCGTGGCGGGGGTAGTCCTGGCCTTCCCGTCGCCAGAAGTCGGGAGTGTCGGTCGTGAACGAACAGGTATGGTTGATCGTTGCAATCGGGTCATCGTTTCCGATTACGTATGCTGCGCCGCCAGCTGCTGCCGTGTATTCGAGAGCGTCACTTGGGGCACCCTGCGAAACATCGGAGCCGATTGCAACCCCGTACTTGATCATGTTGCTTTTTACAAGGCCCATACAGGTCTGGATTGCAGCCGTTCCTGCCTTGCAGGCAAACTCGTAATCTGCTGCGGTCATATTCGGCGTGGCACCAATTGCCTCGCCCACGGTACATGCGGTTGGTTTAACAGCGTATGGGTGGGACTCGCTGCCCACGTACACGGCGCCGATCTCGGCCGGGTCCACGTGCCTGCGGAGCAGGGCATTCCTTGCCGCTTCAACAGCAATTGTTGCCGCGTCCTCGTCCATGTCCGGCACGGACTTTTCAAATACGCCAAGACCGCCGGTAATGTCGGACGCGTTGGCGCCCCACACCCGGGCAATCTCCTCAACCTTGATCCGGTATCTCGGTATATACACACCGTAGGTAATGATGCCTACCATTGTTTTTCCCTCAATGTACTCACAATTTTGTCGATTTCCATACTCGTGCACAGCACCGTAATGTGATCGCGGTTCGCCATCTTTTCCACGATCGGGTGGACGTCGGCCGCTTCGATTCCCTGAAGCACAACGCACCGGGGTTTAAACGGGGTGACCCGGATCGCCACCATTGGCGACTTGCCGGTCGACACGTTGGTAAAGATCAGGGCACGTTCCGTGCTCCACCCGTAAATGCGGTTGAATTCGTTGCTTGACAACTGCATGATCGCATTCAGGCTGTTTACGACTGTGTAACCGAAGATGGTCTTGTCCATCGATCCGCAGAGAAGCGTGCATCCAATCGCATCGGTAAGATCTTTGAGGGCGACAGGATTGTCATACTCGTGGAGATCGTAGATCACATCATCGACAACATTCGAAAAGAGCATGGTTGAAAATTTTTCAATTTGTTTGCCGCCTTTCTCCTCGTCAATAGCGAGAAGCGCATCGACAATTTTGCCGACAACAGCGGTCCCGGGACTTTTTCTCCGCCCGCTTTCGTAGTCACTGATCACGGACGGGGAAATGCTGAGGCGATCCGACAGGACGCCGGGCGCAATCTCAAAGTTCTGGCGCCATTTTTTCAGCGCAAGTCCCGGTGAGTCCGACAGGGTAATCTCACCCGCCATCTTTTCGGCGAGCTGGTTACGCACTCCGGAATTCATACTCATGATCAAGAACCCGTGGCGTTATATAATTAACGAACATGTGTTCGACATCAAACGAATGCCGACGAAGGGGCAGTGCAAAGGCAATCCATAAATAATAAGCATCCCAATTTTGATAAGCATGGTGCTGGCTGAGGAACTGGAATGTCTCAAGGCAATCGCCCTCATGGGTGGCTGTCGGGGTTCTGTCATGGTTTCTTCCCAGGTGATCGGCGAAGCTCTTACGGCAAGCCCGCAGACTGCGTCACGGCGGATCCGGGCGCTCGAAAGCCAGGCGCTGATCACCCGGACGATGAGACCGGATGGCCAGCATATTACCGTCACGAAGGCTGGTGAGGATGCCCTCCGGCGCGAGTACGCGGATTACTGCCGGCTGTTTGCGCACGATGGCGCTCATTACGTGCTTACCGGGATCGTGATCAACGGTCTTGGCGAAGGGCGGTATTACATGAGCCTTGAGCCGTACAAAAAACAGTTTCTCCGACTACTCGGGTTTGAGCCTTTTCCCGGCACGCTCAACTTGCGCCTCTCGGGCCAGAGCATCCCGACCCGAAAAAAGATGGAATCCCTGAACTGGATCGCGATACGCGGGTTTTCTGATCAGGGCCGCACTTTTGGGGATGTCCGCTGCCTGCCCTGCCGGATCAACGATATTCCCTGCGGAATTGTCGTGCCCGGGAGGACCCATTACCCGGAGGATATTGTTGAAGTGATCGCAGGAGTGGGCCTGCGCGACGCGCTGGGAATAAAAGAGAATGATCAGGTGAACGTGGAGGTTGCACATGATTGACGAAGCACTAACGGCATTACGGGACGGCAGGTTTGTCCTGCTGTATGATTTTGACGACAGGGAAGGCGAAACGGATTTTGCAATACGGTCGGATGCCGTGACCCCCCGGCATATCCTGCAGATGCGAAAGGACGGCGGGGGCCTGATCTGTACGGCGGTTCACCCGGTTGCGGCGCAGCGTCTGGGTCTCCCGTTTGCCAGCGATGTCCTCCAGGGCACCCATATTGCCGAGCAGACCGGTGAAATTCCTTACGACCGCAAGAACCATTCCTCGTTCTCGCTCTGGGTGAACCACCGCAACACCTTCACGGGCATTACTGACCGTGACCGCGCACTCACGATTACGGCAGTTGCAGAGCAGGTAAAAAAGTCCATGAATGGCGGCGGTGCGAATTTCAACGCCCAGTTCCGGACACCGGGCCATTGTGCACTCCTCCGGGCAGCAGACCATCTGCTTGACCAGCGCAAAGGCCAGACCGAACTGTCTGTAGCCCTTGCAGACATGGCCGGGATCACCCCATCGATCACGATCTGCGAGATGCTGGATGATGAGTCCGGCTATGCACTTTCAAAGAAAGACGCACAGGCTTACGCAAAGAAGCACCGGCTGGTCTTTGTGGAAGGCAGTGAAGTGCTCGAGCGGTGGGAAACCGGCAAAGGTTCTCACTAGGCCCCACTATTTTTTATCCGTTTTATCAATTCTTTTTCCTGTTCGCGAACATTCATGGTGTTTTTTTGAGTATCGATAAATAGCATTATCTGCCAATTTTAAAGGACATGAAAGTTCCCGCTTCCGAACTTAATGACCGCATGAACCGTTTCCGGGCACGGATGGATCTAACCAGCCCCGACTGGAAGGTCGCGGTGATACTGGAACGCATCCACCTCTACTATTTTACCGGCACGCTGCAGGACGGCATGCTCGTCATTACCCGGGATCATGAGCCGGTATTCTGGGTGCGGCGGAGTTACGAACGGGCGGTGGCCGAATCCCTGTTCCCGTGTATCCGGAAGATGAGGAGTTACCGTGACGCCGCCGCTGCAATGGGGCCCCTGCCAAAAACGGTATACATGGAAACCAACCTTGTTACCCTTGCGCAACTCCAGCGGCTGCAAAAATATTTCCCCTTTACCGATATCCGGCCGGTTGACGAACAGGTAGCGGCGGTCCGGTCCGTGAAGAGCGCTTATGAACTGTCCCTTATGGAACATGCCGGGGAGATCCACCGGCATGTTCTTGAGGATTGCGTACCGGCGCTTCTTTTGGAAGGGATGAACGAGGTGGAACTCTCAAGCGATCTCTACTCGCTTATGGTGCGGGAAGGTCACCAGGGCATTATCCGGTTTGGGATGTTCAACGAGATGGTGCTTGGCCAGATCGGGTTTGGGACCAGTTCAATCTCTCCAACCTGCGTGAATACCCCGGGGGGAATTTATGGCCTGCACCCGTCAGTCCCGCTGATGGGGTGCCGTGAGCGGGACCTAAAAAAAGGAGATCTTGTCCTTGTTGATATCGGGTGCGGGTACAAAGGATACCAGACCGATAAAACCCAGACGTATATGTTTGGGAAACCGATTCCTGAAGATGCCATTCGGATCCATTACCAGTGCGTGGATATCCAGGACCAGATCGCGGCATACCTGAAACCAGGAGCGATCCCATCAGAGATCTATACGAACGTCATGGAAAGTCTCGCGCCTGAATTTTTAAAAAATTTCATGGGATACGGGGATAACACGGTCAACTTTCTTGGCCATGGTATCGGGCTGTGGATCGATGAAACCCCCGTAATCGCACAGGGATTTGATGAACCGCTGCAGGAGGGAATGGTGTTTGCGATTGAACCAAAGAAAGGAATCCGGGATGTCGGACTTGTAGGCATCGAGAACACGTTTGTCGTAACCCCGCAGGGAGGCCGGAGCATTACCGGAAAGAACCGGGGACTGATACCAGTATACTGATCAGGTCAAGACACCATGAGGAGGTTCCGGATTTCCCCGGGGTATTAGCAACCCGGAAACCGCCCACCGGCATGTTCATTGCCGGCCAGATTGGTGAAGGTTATCATTTAAAAAAAGTTACATCTTGATCTGCGCAAGCACGTCGTATGCCATTTTCTTAAAGACGGCCGGATCAATAGTGGGATACTGCTCTTTTGCCATCACCACATCCTTACCCTCGCCCTTTGCGAACGCTTCGACCCGGTCGAGTGTCCGGGCAGCGGTATCGAGCACCCAGAGATCCCGGGTTTCCTTGTCCACAACGTTGATCGATTCGATCCGGACGGATACCAGCGGTGCACTCGCCGGATCTTTCTGGTAGATGGAAGGCTTCCCGACAACCGCGACAAATGCAGGTGTTTCGATCTTTGCCAGCTGCTGCATCGCCTCGGGCTGGTAACTTCCCGCCATGATAAAGAATGTGCCGGTCGGATCGACAACCCGTCCCCGGTAGAACACATTCTGGTCGCCCTGCCGCTGCTTTTCAGTGAGCGTACCGATCAGGAAAATCCGGTTGGAACGCTCCCCTGTCGGGAGCAGGACAAACGTCGGGCTCTTCTCGTCCTCGCCATCCTTAAACGAGTACCGGCATTCGCGCAGCTCGGCAGCAAAAACTCTCCGGGCCGGCTCGCGTTCAAATGCAACATCTTTCCTTCCCATGTCCCGTGCGTTCATGCTCATGGCGCACCTCCGGCGCGGTTCAAGAGCGCTGAATGTTCCCCGCTTTCGAATTTCGCCGGCTCGCAGGTATTGACCAGCAGCCGGTTCTCGATCTCACGACCGGTGCAGATCACGTACCGGCCAAGTATCGCATCCCGCATCCGGAGGAACACCTCGTCCATCCCGAGAGGGTTATTCTCCGCGATCTCTTTTGCCGTATCGAGCGTGATTTTTGTCAGTGACTCGACAACCTCGCGCTGCATCAGGATATTGTGCGTCTTCTCCCCATCGTCCAGCCACCCCTTGATCCGCAGATCATAGACAAAATTGGGCTGGATCTCGTGCACCGGACAGTAATTCTGGCGCGAGAGCGCGCGGTTGCATCCCTCCAACGGGCAGCGCTTGATAATCCCGGAACCGGGTGCGATGTGAACCATCGCGCCGCGTACCGTCACTTCACCCCCGCTCAGTGTGGCAATATCGCCATCCTCCTGCATGATTGTCGCGGTGGTCAGGTTCAGCGAGAGCCTGCCGTTGAACTCGTCAACCTGGCAATAGAAAATGGAATAGACCGAACCCATGGCAAGCCGCTCTTTACCGGGTTCTTTCCAGATCACGAACTTAATCGTGCCTGTCTCATCGCCCAAAAGCCCTGACTGGAGCATCCGTTCGTGCGTGGATTCCCATTCCTGCACCACCTTTGCACGGACACTTGCCACACCGGTGCGGAGAGAATTAATCGGTACGGGTGTGGGAATGAGCGGATCGGTTGTCCCGAGCTCCTTAACTGTGGTGCCGGAATGAATCTTGAGGCTGGGGATTCCCTTGTATTCGTCGACAACTGCGGATTCAATACGATACCACCCACCCTCAGTCATGAGCGGGGCATTTGACTTTGCCCAGGCCACAAACCGGATTCCCCCGGACTCATCAGCGATGATGCCGCTTTGGGCAATCACCGGTGAGGCGGGCGATGCAAGTGACACCACTTTTCCTTCGATGGTCACCCAATCGCCCGGCACAGAGTCCGCGATCTTCTTCTGTTCTGTCGCGCCACCCGGACTTGTCCCGCCACTGCCCGGACTCGTAACCGGGATATTGAACTCTTTGTAGAGTTCGTTTGTCACGCTACGCTCTGCTTCTGATGGCTGGACGCCGAACTCTTCAATGAGCCGGCGTAGTTTGCCTTCGATCTTCTGGCGATCAACCGTTTGTCCTTTCTGTGAAAACTTACGGGAGATTCTTTCTGCTGTTTCGGAAAAATCCATGTTCATACATCTCCAGATAACTATCGGTTCTTCCAAGGGGTATATATTGCGAAGTATGCGCAGTGAAAGTGAAACTGACGCGATGGTGAGATTTATGAGCCGGCAGGGGAATTTAGTATGATATGGCTGAATTAACTGCTGATTCCACGATCTACGATCTCCTGCAGGCAAAACCAGAATCGACTGAAGCCCTCTTCAAGTTCGGCATGGGCTGTGTCGGGTGTGCAATTGCCCGTGGCGAAACCATCCGCCAGGCTGCCGAAGCACATGGCATTCCCCTTCCCGAGCTCTTAAAGGCACTCGGAATCAAGGAATAAATTCCTATTTTCTCTCTTTCAGGTGCCTCAGTTCTTCAAGCGATGCACCCGGATATTTTTTCAGGTAATCTGCAACCTCCGGCTCGTGCACCAGCGTGCACCGGGCGCAGTTCCAGACCTGCCCGTGGTTTGAACTCGTTGTCCAGTCCCCGAGACGTTCGTCCCCGCACGGGTAGAACGGGCAGTAGCAGAAGTCACACCGCTGCCCCTCAAAATGGCAGGGATAATAGGGACAGTTCTCCGGTGTCCACTCAACCCAGTGCTCACCATTGAACCGGCTGTAGATGAAAAACGCCGGCCGTGTAACCCCTCCGGGATTTTTCGAGCGGGAAAGCGCTTCCGGCACACCTTTCTGCACCGTGAAAAACACCCTCTCGCGGATGCCGGCGATCCGTTCCGCCGACATCTGGTGAACCTCCCCTTCGCATGCAGTGATGATGGCATTTGTAGTCGGGCCGGGGATATCGTGTCCCGATGCAAGCAGCGCCCGGGTTTTCGCCTCCGTGGCGACCATGATCATTTCGAGCAGGGTCGAATCTGCCATGCCCTCGCTACTGTACACGATAATGTTTACCATCCCGGTATCCGGTACCGTTTCGGTTCCAGCCGTCACAAACACCGTAATAAAGTCATACTGAAGCACACAGAGGCTTGTGATCGGGACGGCGGTCAGTACTCCGAAAAATTCCCTGCTGATCCCGGATCCTGCGGCAACCCGCTCCAGCTCTTTTACCGGATCGCTCCAACTTGTATTTGTTTTCACCATATGGTTCAGGAGAGTTGAGACACTCATGATCCCCCCGCCGCTACCTGTACTGGCGGCGCGGAACGCCCCGTGGATGAAAAGAGTCGTGGCATCGAGATAGTAGCGCATACGGCAATCGACCTGATACTTGTGATATTTGCGCACATCCGATAGTAAGATTTTGATACCTATGCCCGTAACAGGGACGAGCCTTAGATATGACACTACCCCGGGGCCACGCAAAGAAATGGTACGGTGCCCGAGAGACGCGAATCGTGGCGACGAAAAAAAATGATAAAATGATATTATGCAACCGAGTATCGCCTGCGGTCTTTTAATTCCTGCTGTTTGCCGGCATTCCAGCCGGAAACATCCTGCAGGTAACCGGTAACCCTGCTGATTTGGACGACGTCGTGCGAACCGCATTCAGGGCAGACTGGTTTGCCGCAGAGGGGACAGTACTCGATTCCCGAGGTCATTTCATGGGTGCAGTGACAGCTGTCGAGCGGGCACATGATCTCCAGATGAGTCTCGCCACAGTTGGGGCATGGGTCTTCATCAACGATAAGGTGACAGGTATGGCACTTGTATTGTCGTTCGTTTTTGGGGATATCTTCAAGTTTTTTGTATTTTTTGGCTATTTCCGCTTGTTCGTTGCTCCAATCCATACAACTACATCGCAACACTCCTTAATAAATATTTAGACGATGCAGGTTGGGGGGTCTGGCAATTCGTGGATATCCTGCCGTGCATCGCGGTATCGGATAATAAAATGAAGCGGGTTTAATACGCGGGATGAATTTTCCTGACGTGGGCATACGCTTGTGCCGCCTTGGCCGGATCTGCGGCATCATAGATGGAGCGCCCGACAATTATGCCGTCCACCAGCGAGGCAACCGCGTCCGCATCCCCGCCCTGCGCTCCGATTCCCGGCGAAAGGATCTTATGACGCCCGACAAAACCCCGCAGGACTTTTACCCGGTCCGGGCGGGTGGCGGGGGCAATAATCCCGTCGGCACCCGCAATCATCGCATCGGATGCGATCTGTTCTGCCACACCCCCGGAAAAGAACTCTTTTCCCCCGGGGTGGCTCATCTCCGCGACTACGTAGCAGGCGCCTTTATGCTGTTGGGCAATTTCAACGCATGCTTTCATGGAGTCCATGCCGACAAAACCGTGGCAGATAACCGCAGCGCATCCCGCGTCAAACACCCGTTCACAGATCAGCTCGTTGGTATTTGGGATATCGGCGACTTTGAAATCGGCGATGATCGGGAGTTTTTCTTCTGCGAGATCCTGTACGATGGATAACCCACAGGAAAGGACAAGCGGGTAGCCGATCTTTATCACATCGATGTAGGGAGCGCACGCATGCGCGATCCCGCGTGCCTTTTTCCTGTCGGAAACGTCCAGTGCGAGAATCAGGTCAGCCATGGTGTAACCGCTCCATCACCGCGGCGACCAGAACCGGCAGGGTAATGGTCGCGTCACCGTACACGGTCACGGCCTGCGCCTCCTCCGTAATCTTTCCCCACGAGCGGGCTTCATCAAGTGTCGCACCCGAGAGGCCGCCGAGGTCCGGCCGGTCTCCTGTCAGCTGGACCGCATAATCAAAACCGTTGGGGGTCATGAGCATACTCTGGAGGATGAAGTTTTTCGGGACTCCCCCTCCGACAAGCATAGCCCCGGCTTTCTTTGTCGAGAAACAGGTGTCCATGAGTGCCGGCATGTCCGCAAACGCGTCCACCGTCACCTTATTGGTCTGGGAAAAGAGCCAGTACTGGAGCCCGACCATGGAGTCCTGCACTGCGGGGCAGTAGATGGGGACCTCGTTTTTTGCCGCGGCATGAAGTATGCCGGATTTGAGGTTTGAGCCGATATGGCGGAGGAGCCCGGAGATGGAGATTTTGCTTTCAGGTTCGAGTTTCCCGTATACGTCCTGCATGAACTCCTCGAAATGCTCGAACGCTTCGTTGGGAAGATAAACATCGTAAATCCGGTTGATCTCATCGTGCCGGAGCTCGATATCGTTGCAGAACGCGGTGCCGTGGAAGTGCCGGCACCCGATCGCTTCAATGATATCGTGCGTAAGGTTTGCACCGGTTGAAACGAGGATGTCGATATGGCCTTGCCTGATCAGGTCAGAAACAATCCCGCCCATGCCGGCCGGCACCATAGCGCCGGCAAGACCGAAGAATTTTGTTGCCTTTTCGTCCCGCAGCATATGCTCGTAAATATTTGCTGCATGATACAGTGAGCCCCCGTTGTATGCCCCGGCTTTTCCCATCGCGTTGACCAGTTCGTTGACCGTCATGCCCGGTTGTATGTGCATCTGGGTGACCGGTTCATCGCATTGTTTTGCCAAAAGACTCCCTCCCGGTTTGTTGTAAGACATTTGTTTTTTGGGCTGATAACTGTGCGTCAGGCAGGCTGTCCTGGTATCTTCGTGCCGGTTTCCCAATCAACCGGACTGCAATAACCGTTCGGGGAAGCATTCATATAAACACACACATACATTCCCCTCTAACGGGAACTGGTACATATGAGTGAAATGTCTGCACCTCAGAAAATGTCGCCAAAAGATCTGATGATCGTCATCGTTGTCGCGCTGGGATCGTTCATGGCCGGCCTTGATGCGACGATTGTGAATATTGCCCTTCCCGCGATTGCAAAATCCTTTGATGTATCCACCGTTGCCGTCTCCTGGGTGCTCAACGCGTACCTGATTGTCCTTGTCAGTCTCCTGCTCGCGGCATCGCGTCTTGGGGACATGAAAGGGTACCGGAACGTGTTCCTCGGCGGCTTTGCACTTTTTACCACGGGCTCCCTGCTCTGCGGGCTCTCGCCAACCCTTGATATTCTCATTTTATCCCGGATGGTGCAGGCTGTGGGTGGTGCCGTCATCTCCGCGTTAGGGGCCGTCATGGTCACCTCGTACCTTTCTGCATCCCTGCGGGGACAGGCGCTGGGTATCGTCGCTATGTTCACGATGCTCGGGGCAGCACTAGGTCCGGTTGTCGGCGGGTTTTTGACCAGTGTATTTTCCTGGCAGTACATTTTCTTTGTGAACATTCCGGTTGGGATCATTGCGATCTTCCTTGGCATGCACATTATCCCGCGCCTTGCCCCGGTCTCACCTTCGGCAAAGATGGATCATGGTGGAATTGTTCTGGTATTCGTGGCTCTTGGCACCCTGATCTTCGGCCTGACGACACTTCAGGGAACACAGCCGGTGATGGGAATCGCTGCTCTTGTGATCTCTACGATCTTCTGGATCCTGTTCTACGTGCAGGAACGGCGTAACGGGGAACCGCTTGTCAATATCTCCCTGTTTTCCAACCGGGCATATTCTCTTCAGAACGTGTGTGTCCTGCTCATCCAGATGGCGATGAGCGGCGTCATGGTTATCATGCCGTTCTATCTCGAAATTGTCAAAAAGATCCCGATTGACAACGCGGGCACGATCCTGCTGGCGCTTCCCGTTGGTATGATTGTCACCGCCCCCATTGCCGGGAAAATCTCGGACGTGATCGGGACAAAGAAACCCATCATCACCGGTTTTGTACTATGTGCAGTTGCGCTGTTCTTTTTCTCGACGATTTCTGCTGATACGAGCATCGGACATGTCTGTATCTACCTTCTCCTGCTCGGGGCAGGCACCGGTATTGCATTCTCGCCCCTGAACAGTGCCGTGATGGGCGAATGCCCGGCAAAAGATCGTGGGTCGACAAGCGGGCTTGTGAAGGTGATGACAAATCTCGGGTCATCGCTTGGTGTCGCAACCGTCATGCTCGTTGCCATGATAGCAGCCGGGCCAAAACTTGCCGAGTATTCCGCCCATTCGATTGCTTCAGCAGAACTCGCGGGTGCGTTTGATGCGACGTTCCTGTTCTGCATGGTGCTTGAGATTATCGGGATCGTGCTGATGCTTGTGGTGAAAGAAAAAGAGCCATCGGACGAGTGTGGCGGCGAAGTGGGGATTGGGTTTTAGTACACCGCAAAACGGCAACTCCTTCTTTTTGCCATTTGTAAAGGAACAGGCTTTAAAAAAAAATCGAAAGATAGATGGTGGAACGCCCGCGTATCTATCATACAAGAGGCATCTTTTGTCATGCCGGCACCGCAACCGATTATCGATCTTATCCAACGCTACGAGTTCAATCGCCCGGTCTATCACAAGGGGCAGAAGAACGAGACAGAACTGCGGCGGGAATTTCTTGATCCGTTCTTCCGTGCGCTTGGGTGGGACGTGGATAATAACAAGGGCTGGTCGGAGGCGTACAAGGAAGTCGCCCACGAAGACCCGATCCGTATCCGGGGCCAGACAAAATTCATTGATTACTCATTTCGGGTGGGCGGGGCCCGCAAGTTCATCTGCGAGGCCAAGAAACCGGCTGTTGCCCTCAAAGACGATCTGGATGCAGCGCTCCAGTTGCGCAGGTACGCATGGAATGCCGGCTTAAAACTTTCAATCCTGACAAACTTCGAGGAGTTCGCGGTCTACGACTGCAATGTTCCCCTTCGTAGCGACGATACGGCGGCAACAGCACGGATTGCCTATTTTCCCTATACCGAATATGAAAACCGGTGGGACCGGATCGCTTCGGTCTTTTCCCCGGAGGGCATCCAGAAAGGCTCGTACGACAAGTACGTAGCAACAAACGGCGAGAAGCACGGGACCGCCGGTGTCGATGAGAAATTTCTGGAGGATATCGAGAACTGGCGGCTGCTGCTTGCCCGCAATATCGCGCTGCGGAATATCGGGCTCTCACAGGAAGAGGTGAACACAGCAGTCCAGCTGATCATCGACCGGATTATTTTCCTGCGAATCTGCGAGGACCGGGGGATTGAGCACTACGAGACCCTGCATGCCCTGTCTCATGATCCGGGTGTCTATGCCCACCTCTGTGACCTGTTTTGTCTTGCGGATGACAAGTACAACTCCGGGCTTTTCCATTTCGCGGATGAAGTCGGGCTCGACGAGATGCCGGATACGCTTACGCCAAAACTCGTTATTGACGATGCGGTCTTAAAGACGATCATTAACCGGCTCTACTACCCGGAGAGCCCGTACGAGTTCTCGGTGATCCCCGCTGAGATCCTCGGGCAGGTGTATGAGCAATTCCTCGGGAAAGTGATCAGGCTCACCGCAGCGCACCGGGCTGATGTGGAGGACAAGCCGGAGGTACGCAAGGCCGGGGGGGTCTTTTACACGCCCGCGTATATCGTGGACTATATCGTGAAAAAGACCGTGGGCGAACTGGTGAAGGGAAAAACTCCCCGCGAGGTGGCAAAACTCACCGTTGTCGATCCCGCGTGCGGCTCTGGTTCGTTCCTGCTCGGGACGTACCAGTTCCTGCTTGACTGGCACCGAGACTGGTACATCGGGCATCTTGTGCCGGTAATTGCAGACCATCCGGTAACCTCTCCGGAAGTCCGGGCGCTCCTGCCGGACCCTGTTGTTCCGGGGAAGGCGGCAAAGAAAGAAGGTGCGTACGAACTGCCGATCTACAAGGCCGGGACCGATCACTCCTCAAAGATGCGGAGCGACTGGCGGCTGACGACCGCGGAGCGCAAACGCATCCTCTTAAACAATATCTACGGTGTGGACATCGACACGCAGGCTGTTGAGGTGACGAAACTCTCGCTTCTCTTGAAAGTTCTTGAAGAGGAGAGCGAGGAGAATGTCTCAAAGCAGCTGAAACTTTTTGCTGAACGGGCGTTGCCCTCCCTGCATCACAATATCCGGTGCGGGAACTCGCTCGTTGCTCCGGATTACTTCGATCTCAAACAGGCGCACCCGTTCAACATGGAGGAGCAAAAGCGGATCAATGCGTTTGACTGGCAGGTCGGGTTCCCGCAGGTGATGAAGGCGGGCGGATTCGATGCGGTGATCGGCAACCCCCCATACGTCCGGCAGGAATCGCTCAAAGACCAGAAGGAGTATTACCAGTCCCGCTACGCAGTCTACCAGGGCACAGCCGATCTGTACGCGTACTTCATCGAGAAAGGAATTTCGCTTTTGTGCCCCGGGGGAATCTTCTCGTACATCGTGGCGAATAAATGGATGCGGGCGAACTATGGCAAGCCGCTCCGCAAGTTCCTCCTGACAAAACAGATCGAGGAGATCGTGGACTTCGGCGATCTGCCGGTCTTTAAAACCGCGACCACGTACCCGTGTATCATCCGGGTCAGGAATGCAAAACCGGCAAAGGAGATCTGCATCTCAAAGGTGGAGACGCTCGACTTCCCAAACCTTGCGGATTACGTGCAGCAGCACCGGCACCCGATTGAGCAGGCTACGCTCACGGACGGCGGCTGGACGCTTGGCGACAAACGGACGGAACTGCTGCTGAAGAAGTTGCAGAGTGTGGGGACGCCACTGGAAGAGTACGTGATGGGTGCGGTATACCGGGGGATTGTCACAGGGTTCAATGACGCTTTTGTGATTGATGAAAAAATCAAACAAAAATTAATACAAGAAGATCCGAAAAGTGCAGAGGTCATTAAATCTTACATTGTAGGAAAAGATGTTCATAGATACGAACCCCAAAAACAAGGAAAATACATTATTTACATTCCTTGGCATTTTCCGTTACATATGGATCCAACTATTACTGGAGCCTCTAAAAAATCTGAATTTGAGTTTAAAAAGCAATATCCAGCAATTTATAACCATCTTCTTCAATACAAATCTCAATTAGAGAAACGTAATGCAACTGAAACGGGGATTCGATATGAATGGTATGCACTTCAACGATATGGATCTAAATACTTCACAGAATTTAACAAACCAAAAATTGTGTATTTAGTTTTTCAAGTCAAACCAGCCTTTACATTCGATGCTGAGGGAGCATTTTATTTGAATAATGCGGTTTGGATGATCCCTAAACCTGATCTTTTTTTATTAGGAATACTAAATTCCAAACTTGGTTGGCTTTTGATCTCAAATTATTGTACACAAATCCAAAATGGTTTTCAATTAATTTTCGACTATCTCGGTAAAATTCCCATCTACGTCCCCGACTTCGACAAGCTCGCAGACAAGACCCGGCACGACAAGATGGTTGCGCTCGTCACCCAGATATTGGAACTGAACCGCTACCTCCCGCAGGCAAAGACTGACCAGGAGCGGCGGTTGGTACAGCAGGACATCGATGCGACAGATGTCCGGATCGATGCGTTGGTGTATGATCTGTATGGACTGACGAATGAGGAGATAGCGCTAGTGGAAGGGGGCATAGTGAAATAACACATTCACACCACACGCCACTTTTTTATAATTATCAGAATACGATCGCTCTTTATGCCATACACTTGTGGCGAAAAGCCAGGAAAAGGAACGTATCGCTGTCGAAAAGATGGGGAAATTATCAGGTTGGATCAGGACTCTGATGTTTTACCGCCTTGTCCCAGATGTGCAGCATGCAGCTGGGATAAAATATAACTTTTTAAGAGGATTGTTCATCATTCCTTATGAGATTAAATAACGAATTATACTTCACAATCTTTAATTCATCGCAAACAAAGCATCAACATAAGGCCATGGTAGATATTGAAATTCCCTAGGATGAGGCAGACGCACTCATACAAATGCAAAAGTACCGGATAAATGACGATACTTGGCATTTTCCTGGCAGGGGGCGCTCCATTAACGTCCCATTACAATCGGAAGACAAGCGAAATAATTTCATATTGGATCTCTGGCGGAGCAGGCTGGAACTGAATAAAGTTACGTACCAGAACCGGGCACACCAAATGATAATTCTGGTCAGACTGGACTTAACCGGCAAACCGCACAAAAATCCTGACGATGAAATACTTACCGGGCCGCACATTCATCTATATCAAGAAGGATATGCTGACAAATGGGCATATTCTGTCCCATCCGATTCGTTTTCGGATCTTTCCGATCAATGGCAGACATTGAAAGACTTCATGACGTATTGTAATATTGTAAAAGGGCCAAACATAATTGCGGGAATTGAGTAATGATCAGCGACATCCAGCGATTGGTTAACGGATATCTTCAATGGCTTAACGAATCGATCAGCCTGCGCCAGGTTGATGAATGGGTCGAAATTACTACACCATTCCTGGACCGGCATAACGATTATCTTCAGATCTATGTCAGGAAGGAAAATGGCGGGTATGTTCTGACAGATGATGGATATATTCTGGAAGATCTGAAAATGTCAGGATGCAAAATTGATACAGACAAGAGGCAGGCGCTCTTGTTAACGACACTCAAGGGTTTTGGTGTGCAGAATGATCGGGGTGTCCTGACAATAAAAACAACAGAAAAATCATTCCCCCAGAAAAAACACAACATCTTACAGGCAATGCTTGCGGTCAATGATCTGTTCTATCTTTCTGAACCAATTATTGCAAGTTTATTCTATGAAGATGTAGTTGCATGGTTAGATGAAACCGAGATCCGGTATTCTCCCAAGGTAAAATTCACCGGCAAATCTGGTTATGATCACCTTTTTGATTTTGTTATTCCGAAATCCAGACAGGAACCCGAAAGAATTCTACAGACAATAAATAATCCGAACAGGGCGCAGGCAGAAATGCTATCTTTCTCATGGATTGATACAAAAGATGTCCGTGCTCCTGATTCCAAAGCATATGCAATCCTCAATGATAAGGAACGTCGCATTCCGGAAGAAGTTCCAACAGCTCTGGAAAATTACGGAGTCCTCCCTCTCAAATGGAGCAAGCGCGAACAGTATATTCCTGAATTAATCGCGTAAATACGACTAAATCTGACAAAGACCCGGCACGACAAGATGGTTGCACTGGTCACCCACATTTTGGAACTGAACCACTACCTCCCGCAGGCAAAGACCGATCAGGAGCGGCGGTTGGTACAGCAGGACATCGATGCGACGGATGTCCGGATCGATGCGCTGGTGTATGATCTCTACGGTCTGACCGCGGAAGAGATCGAGCTCGTTGAATCGGCTACACGCTGAACGGCAGAATAGTATAACCAGATCCGCCACGTGCCCGATGAGCATTCCCCCTTTCATAACTGTGTTTCCAATCCAGAATTTTTCCATTTTAAAAATTTACCAAAAATTTATCTTTCCAAAAATTCTATTGATTTACCTGGATATGAGCGGGTGGTAGCACATGAGATCGAAAAAGAACCTGTCCGGGAAATCCACGCAGAACTCTGGCGTCAATGAACCCATGGCGGATTACCATTCAGGCACCGGACCCATCATCGCGGTGGACCCAACCGGCAGGATGGTACTTCCCAAAAAAATCCGGGATCACTTTGCGGTAAACAAGTTTGAGGTCCGGGCGACAAAAGGGCATATCGAGTTGATCCCGGTCAAGCCGCTTCGTTCACTGCTGGGGGCGCTTCCCGATCTTGATCTGGAGAATATGTATCGGGAGCATGACCGGGAAGTCGATGAGGAGGATGCATAAGTGACCGGCACCGGCCTCCTTGTAGACACGTTCACGTGGATTGAAATTTTCAAAGACACAGCTTGGGGAAACCATGCGATGAAATACATAGAAAAACACTCCCCGGTTTTTATTTCCGTACTGACGCTGTATGAGTTACAATGCCGTCTTCTGGAAATGTACGGCGATGAAAAAACTTCCTCGCTCCTTGAAACGATTCTCGTGCATACGGACGCGATACCGGTTGACAACCTGATCGCAGTTCGTGCCGGATCAATAAATGCTGAACAAAAACGAGCGAACAGCAAAATGGGCGCAGTCGATTGCATGATCCTTGCAACTGCACAGATCCACCACCTGGGCCTCCTCGCCGGCGACAAGCATTTTTATGGACTTGAAGAATCCGTCATTATCTGACGGCCACCGTCGGAGAAAAAAATTCGCCCCACATTGGGCACCGGACGGCCGATCTCTTGTTTTTCCTCCTCTAGTCTGCCTTAAAAAAAGGGGGCGCTGGAAGCCCGCTAAATTGGCCGGTTTTTTCCTGATTAAAACCGTTATTTTCAGGAAATACCGATTTTAAAGAGAATTTTTGTCGGGCGTCAACACCATTTCCACTGGAGATTTTCCCAATGCGGTCAGCCGTACAGGTCTTACGTCGGAGAATACATCATGGGAATGATGGCGTCCATAGTGTGAGTGTAACTGGTTATATGGGATACAGTAAGGATGATGTCGATGTCACGATCGAGACCGGAGTCATACTCCCCGGGCTCCTTGCAAACAAAATATCGGGCAGGGATACCGTGGAGTTGACGTGCCAGAATGATACCGGTTTCCTTATGTGATCCGGTACTTTCCCTTCGGCACCAGGATCTCGAACCGGGCGCCTTTGCCCGGCTCACCGGTTTCCCTGATGGCGATGCCTGTCAGGGCAAGAATTTCCTGGATAAGGAACAGCCCAAGGCCAGTGTTTTTCCCAAAGCCCCGTTCAAAGATCCGCTTTTTTTCATCGGCTGCGATGCCCGTCCCATTGTCTTCCCACACAAGGACCAATACTTCCCCTTCCTTATGGGACGATACCCGGATTTCAGTCACCCGCTCACCGTGCCGGACCGAGTTGTCAAGGAGGTTGCATAAGACGTTTTCCAGCATCGGGTCGGTAAATACTGACACGCCCTGTACATCCATTTTCAGGACAATTGTTGCCGGAACCTGTGAACAGGGCAGGATCGTGTCCACATCGATCCACTGCGGCTCATGGGTGCCAAGTCTCTGGTAGAGCCGGGTAAATTCAATGTGCGACCGGATTGCCGTTGTGGCAGATTTAATTTTTCTTAAATATTCGCCCAGCGCGGGATCGTTCCAATTCAATTCTGCGATCTTAAGATACCCGAGGATAACCGTAATCTTGTTGAGGATGTCGTGCCTGGTTATGCTGCCGAGCAGGTTGAGCTGGCGGTTCGCAAGCCGGAGTTTCTCTTCGGCTTTCTTGCGCTCTGTAATGTCTATTATCACTCCCCGGAACCCACGTATTTTCCCGTCTGGCCCGATTACCGGTGAGGCGCGAACCTCAATGACCAGATCGTGCCCGTCGCGGTGGCGGGCGGCAACTTCAAACGGCAGGTATGGCCCCTGGGATGAAACAAGTCGCGAGAGTTCCTGCAGGGCAAAAGCCGTCCTCTCATGGGGGGTCAGATCCAATATTGTTTTTCCAACCAGTTCGTCCGGTGTATAGCCCATGATCGATTCGGAGGAAGGACTGATGTATTGGAATTTCCCCCGCACGTCGATCTCCCAGATCATGCCCGGGGAGGTCTCCACAAGATTCCGGTATTTCTCCTCGCTTTCCATGAGCGCCTGTTCCGCTTTCCTGCGTTCGGTGATCTCCCTGATGATCGCAACACAGAGCGAATTACCATTATAGTATTGCAGGCTCACTTCTACGGGGATAATCCGCCCGTCTTTTGTCCGTTCCTCGCCTTCGAACGTGACATGGGAGGCAGTACGGAGGGACGTCCCGATCCACTCCATTTCCTTTTCAGATTGGGGCATCGTGATATCGGGCATGGAGAGGGTGAGCAGTTCGGCTTTTGTATACCCGAGTGCCTCGATAACACGATCGTTCGCATCAAGAATCCGCCCGGGACGATTTGCCGGGGTGATTTCATGGCTGATGATCTGGTCGTTTGCATGATTGAATAGATCCCGGTATTTCTCTTCGCTTTCCCTGAGTACCTCCCCGGCTCTCTTACGTTCAGTGATGTCCTCGATGACACCGATAACCTTGGCCGGCTGCCCATTCATTTCCTTTTCGAGCCGGGCAATGGAGTGTATATCTCTCGGCGATGAGCCGTCTGCGGGGTTGATGATGTAATCAAGGTTGTACTCCTGCTCTGTTGTGATCAGATCAATGAGTGCCTGGTGAATCCGCTCCCGCTCCGGTATGCAGGCTTCGATGTCCGCTATTGGGAAGTCACCTGCGACAGCAGGATACCCGAAGATACAAAGCGCATTTGCCGATCCCCAGATTTTGTCGGTCGCAAGATCATACTCCCAGCTGCCGGAATGGCCGACAGCTTGTGCCATCGCCAGCCGCTCTTCGTTAATCCGGATCGTGCGTTCGCTCTCTGCAAGTTGATCGAAATGCCTGAGGAGTTCCTGTTTGGCAGCCGTGAGATGTTCGTTTGCCGTCTGCAGTTCATCGTAGTGCGACCGCAGCTCTTCTTCCGTTGCGGTTACCTGTTCATACGCCGCCCGGAGTTCCAGTTCGATCTTCTTTAATTCCGTGATGTCCCGGATCGATTCTATCGCCCCGGTGATCTCTCCTTCCGGGTTATAGAGCGGACCTGCCTTGAGGAGCGCGAAGATCCGGTGCCCTTTGGGATGGGGGAGCTCAGTCTCGACCGTGAGTGAATTGCCGGTTCTGCGGACATTCGAATAGAATTGCAGAATTTTTTCATCCGGCTCATCGATGAGGTCGATGAGACCCGGACGTCGGGAGCCATAGAACCGGATGGTATATTCATAATCTCCCTTTCCCAGCATATCGCCGGCAGGAATCCCGGTCATCTCTTCAATGGCACGATTCCACGTAATTACGTGCCCGGACCGGTCGATGGCAAACGTGGCATCGGGAAGAAAATCGATGATATCAGCGAGACGCCGTTCCGAGTCGTGGAGCAAACGCTCTGCCCGTTTTCTTCTCACTGCCTGACGAATCTTGTGCGCCAGCTCGGCAAACTGCGCGGCCGGGTCGCCGCCCTTCTGGATGTAGAAGTCTGCACCGTTGTTGATCGCATCGATCACGACCTCCTCGCGGCCCCGTCCGGTGAAGAGAATAAACGGGATGTCACCAAACCGCTCCCGGACCTCCTTTAAAAAAGCGATCCCGTCCATCCCCGGCATCTGGTAGTCGGAGACGATGGCATCGCAGGACAAGAGGGAAGGGGAGTTCAGTGCATCCTGTGCCGAAGTCGAGGTCACGACGCGGAACTCCCCCGATTTCTCAAGGAAGAGCTGTGCTATTTCAAGAAGGTCCTTCTCATCATCAACATAGTGAACAGAGATCATCGCGTTGAGCCGGACTATATTTGATCTAAAAAAGTGTACGATGATACAAATAGGTTCTCGTAATACATATCCCCCACCGGCTTTCAGGCAATCCTCGCAGGAGTCCCTCAGGTGTTACATGGGTACACGGGCAACAATTCCCGGACCCCCCCAGATGAGGATGTTAAAACGCCGGGTCTCCCCGGCACAATGGTTTTGCCAGGTGTCTTCGTGCTGTTGGCGGCACTTCGTACCATCCGGTTTTGAGTGTGCGGGAAATTTCCGTGACCTCCGGCTCTGTCGCCCGTGTCCCGCATTTTTTGCACTTCCAGCCCTTGCCTTTCCCGTTGCTGGTCATCCGCTTGTTGCATGCAGTACATATCGGCGGGCGCGTGGTCGTGGCTTGTCCAAGGGATATCACGTTCATCTTTTCTATGTTGATGCTCTCTTTCTTGTAACTCCCGCAAACGATTACGTCATCGCCCGGCACCAGATCGCGAACGATCTGCCGGAAATTTTTCGTGGGTTCGTATGCCATGCACCTGACAGTGTGATTGCCATCCCGGACCATAAAGGACACGTGCCCCCCGGTCCTGGTCGCGGGGTAACCATCAACAATTCCTCTCACGTAATACGACAGTCCTTCGCGCAGCTCCCCTGGTTTTCCTTCAAGCAGGTGGGCGTCGGTTCCCTGATTTGTCACCCAGATCTGTTCGAGCCCGGGTTTCTCGGATTCGATCATCGACCGGGCCATCATCACCCATGCCGGGCTTTCGCCCCGGATACCAAACAGCACCGGGTCCGGCGTATGCGGGACGCAGACCACGGCATCATTTGCAAAATCCACGGTGTCCCACGTGTGCGGGAACGTCACTTCCTCAGCCGCGAACAGGCTCGCCCGGTCCACGTCGCGTCGTGTGCCCCACCGCTCCTTCCCCCGGTACACAAGAATTTCCGATGTGTAATCGGCCAGCTCGCTTGAAACCGCAGCAGTCGCACCGATCAGCCCGCGACCGTTCTTGTATCCTTTGTAGCGGGCGCCGGCCGTTTCAAGTACCTCCACAGCCTCATCGATCTCGCAGAAATCCGTGACCGCCCGCTGGTAAAATGCCGGGTCCAGCCGGTCATCCACAACCACGACACCGGGATTGGTATTATCGCAGGAAAAATCAGCCAATTCCTCCACGGTTTCGCACGCGATCGCGAACGCTCGTTCCGGATCTCCTTCAACATCAAGAGCAATTGCCGCATTCCCCCGGGTCTTGAAGGTCACGTTCGGGTTAAGCCGGACGAGCCGGGCTTCGCGTACCTGCATATGTTCCCGGATCAGCCTGCGGGCGAGTACCGCCCCGAGGTAGGTTGTGCACATCCCCTGTGGCGAATCCGTGTCATCGATGCCGATCAGCATGTCTATATTAATATATGGGCACGCTCTATCCATTTGTATCTACATGTCCCAGGACCGGCAGCTCCAGATGGTCATCAGTGTCATGATCACCGCAGGCTTTGAGGTTTCCGAGCGTTTTAGCATACGCCCGCGAAGTTTCGACCTCATTGCACGGGACAACGGGACACTTCTTGTCATCAAAGTCGTGGCCCATATCGATTCCGTAAGCGAGGATGCGGCATTCGACCTTGACGTGATCGCGCGTCACTTGGGCGGGGTGCCGCTGATTGTTGGCGAACGCGCCCGTGATGCGGAGCTTGAGCGGGGGGCAGTTTATATCCGGTATGGTATCTACGCGATCAGCCCCTCGACACTCTATGATTATTTCGTGGAGAAGGTACCGCCCCTTGTCTATGCATCGCCCGGCGGGCTCTATGTCAATATCAATGGCGATGTCCTCCGGGAACTTCGTGAAGGGCGTAACCTCTCGCTTGGCGATCTCGGGCAGGTGCTGGGGGTTTCGCGGCGCACGATCAGTAAGTACGAAGGCGGGATGGGAACAACGCTCGACGTGGCGATAAAAATTGAGGAATATTTCGACACCGGTGTTGTTGAGTCTATTGACCTGATACGACATGATCGCCCGGATGAAACCCGGCCCGAGGGGTCAAAAGACCGTAATGTGCTGAACGTACCCATAGAGTTTTTAGAGCAGATTGGCATGCGGCTGCACACGCTCCGCGGTGCCCCGTTCCAGGCACTTCTCACGTTTGATACGCACACGATTCTGACCGGCTATGGCCCGGCGCAAAAAGTTGTGAAGCGTGCTGCACTGATCGGCAATCTATCCCAGATTGCAAAAAAGCATGCGATGTGCATCATCACGGATTACCATAAAGAGAAAAAGATTGGCAAAACGCTGGTGATTGGCGAGGATCGCCTCCACCGGATCGAGACCGGTTTTGAACTTCTCGATATGATCGGCGAGTGAACCTTTTTCAATAATCTATATATAGAACCACAAACCAATTTTAGTGCTAAAAGTGGTGAAATTTATGTCACAACAACTTGGAGGACAACAGATCCTTATTCTCAAAGAAGGCAGCACCCGTACTCGCGGCCGTGACGCCCAGGGTATGAACATTACCGCCGCAATGGCAGTCGCAGCTGCAGTCAGGACCACGCTTGGTCCCAAGGGAATGGACAAGATGCTCGTTGACACCATTGGTGATGTCGTCATCACCAACGATGGTGTGACTATCCTAAAAGAGATGGACATCGAGCACCCGGCCGCAAAGATGATGGTCGAAGTCGCAAAGACCCAGGACGATCAGGTTGGCGACGGGACCACCACCGCAGTCATCATTGGCGGGGAACTCTTAAAGAAGGCAGAAGGGCTCCTCGAACAGGATGTCCACCCGACCATTATCGCCGCTGGCTACCGCCAGGCCGCAGAGAAGGCCCAGGAGTTCTTAAAGGACATTGCCATCGATGTCAAGGCAACGGACAAGGTCATGCTCAAGAAGATTGCAGAGACAGCGATGACCGGCAAGAGCGCCGAGGCATCCAAGGACAAGCTCTGTGACCTCGTCGTTAAGGCCGTAACCATGGTTGCCGATGCAGATGGCACCGTTGATATCGACAACATCAAGGTCGAGAAGAAGACCGGCGGATCTATCGATGATTCCGAGATTGTTGAAGGCGTACTCATCGACAAGGAACGCGTTCACCCGGCAATGCCAAAGAAGGTCGTCAACGCAAAGATCCTTCTCTTAAACGCAGCAGTCGAGTTCAAGAAGACCGAAGTCGACGCCGAGATCAACATCACCCACCCTGACCAGCTCCAGGCATTCCTCGACGAAGAGGAACGCATGGTCCGCGGTATTGTTGACAAGATTGTCAAGAGCGGTGCCAATGTCCTCTTCTGCCAGAAAGGTATCGACGACATTGCACAGCACTACCTGTCAAAAGCCGGTATCTTTGCAACCCGCCGTGTCAAGAAGAGCGACATGGAGAAACTTGCCCGCGCAACCGGTGCGAGCCTCGTTTCCTCCATTGACGCAATCAACAAGGATGAACTCGGCAAGGCAGGACTTGTCGAAGAGCGCAAGGTCTCTGGCGAAGATATGACCTTTGTCGAGCAGTGCAAGAACCCCAAGTCAGTCTCAATTATCATCCGTGGCGGCACAGAGCATGTCATTGACGAGCTTGACCGTGCAATCAACGATGCACTCCGCGTTGTCGGTGTCGTTGTGGAGGACAAGAAAGTCGTAGCTGGTGGCGGTGCACCCGAGACCGAGCTCTCCCTGCGTCTCCGCGAATACGCAGCAAGCGTTGGTGGCAGGGCACAGCTCGCTATCGAAGCATTTGCAAGCGCACTTGAGATCATCCCGCGAACCCTTGCAGAGAATGCAGGACTTGACCCCATCGACATGCTTGTCGAGATCCGTGCAGCACACGAGAAGGGCAAGAAGACCTATGGTCTTGATGTGTACGAAGGCAAGGCAGCTGACATGAAAGCAGCCGGCGTATTTGAGCCGCTCCGCGTGAAGACGCAGGCAATCTCTTCTGCCGCTGAAGCCGCCATCATGATCCTCCGCATTGACGATGTCATCGCATCCTCAAAGAGCGCCGCACCCGAAGGCGGCGGCATGCCCCCCGGCGGAATGGGTGGCATGGGTGGAATGGGCGGTATGCCCGGCATGGGCGACTACTAAACCCTTTAATTTTTCAATATTTTTTCCTTTTTTGTCATTATTCCAGCAGGATGCACGTGTATCCATATGCATTGATTAAATATCCACATCCTTGCACAATTTTCCGGTTGTATTACCAGGATCCATGAAGATCTGCTATAAAACCAGAAGACCCCTCAACGACAGCCCGGCATTCATGAAAAAGAATGTATGGATATGGGAAATGCATAACGTCCTGTCTGCAAACTTCGATGATCCGGTAATCCCCCAGAAGATGTTGATCGCAAAAAAAAAGAAAAATTCAGGTCGTGGTTAACCGTTTAATGTACCCCGGCTTTGACAATGATGGTGCCTGTTATTGTCGAATTATCTGACAGGGCATATGTATAGGTTCCTACATTTTCACTAAATGTGTAGGCAAATTGTGCTTTGGGGATGATCTCTCCTGAGTTGAACATGCCCGTATGATTTCCAATTGTTTTAATGGAATGGGAAACTGTGTCGTCATTGACCCAGCTGATGCCGGTTCCGGGAAGAACGGTATCGATCTGCGGGTTGAACCCGGCACTCGTGATATGGATGGTTGTGACACCGGTCTTGGTAATCGGAGTAGGAGTCACAACCGGTACTTCAGTGGTCTGATTCGGAGTGACAACTGTCGTTTCCAGTGTTGTGACGGGTTCGGACACAACGGTTGTTACCATCGTCGCGACTGCAGTCTCCTGCACGGTTGTTGGTGCTGTGGTAATTTCTGTGGGGGTCACCGTCGTTGTGGGTTGGGCCTGCTGCGTGCAACCGCTGATTGCAACAAGCGCTACCAGCAGTACGACAAATCCAAAAAGTAATTTCATATACTATTCATGGGGAATCCCGCGTAATTAAATTTATTTAACCGATTGTCTCCATTTACGAAGCACGAATCAGGAAAGGTGGGATTCTAATGCAGATATATAAGAATTATCTGGATTTCCGGTTGTGGAGCATGTCTTTTTTACATGACGATCCTCGCGAGAAGATTTTTGGGGTATACTGGAACTTGGGGATTTGTGGGAACTCTCTGTGTCCTGGTTGTCATTTGGGGTGAACTCGTGTGATTGGCCGTCCTTATGGTATGCCCATATATCCCCAGACGCCGGTACTTCACCTGCATGATTCGTGCAACTGTTCAGGCAGTCGCCATGGTGGACGGGCTACCGCGTTTTGCTCTTTTGTCTCCCACAGGTTAATGAACCCCAACGTTATCAGTATCTTCTATGAGCGACCGGTTCATCTTTACCAGGTACCGTACCGATTGTTATCACTGCAAACAGGTGGCTGACCAGATTATCAAAGCGGTGCCCTACAAGGCAGAGGTTGCGTGCGAAAATTGTGGCGCCACCCGGGTCTTTGTCCCACGCATTGAGGATGTGACCCAGCCCGGGACGTTTACCCGGATCGGGTGCTACGATCTCTGGAAACTTGTCGAATCTGCGGAATGCAGGAATTGCCATGTGACCGGCCCTCACGATCTGACAATCGGCTGCCGGCATTTTACGGTCCGGTGCCGGAACTGCGGGTTTACTCATTTCTACCGGTTCGATCTTGAATATATGGCAAAAGACCAGCTCCCCGGTAAGGAATAACCGGTATTTATCTCCGGGTGCCCGTGAGATTATGAAACAAAGCGCACGTACGATCCGTTAGTCTCACCTCAGTACAATGAAATGTACTCCGCCGCCACACTTCCTGCCGGGCCGGCTATAGTCCGGAGGAAGTTTTTTTCAGCCTATTCATCAGGATGCACTTTTTCCCGGGAAAAAGTGTTCGCAGGATAGGAGAAAAAACCCGGCCGCTGTTAGGCACACACGGCTGATTCAAGCGTCGGGTAGCTGTTTGCGTAGTTTTCAATGTTCTGTTCGAGAGATATCCTGAGCTTTTCATTTTTTGTGCTCAGGAAAAAAGCAATCTCTGTATCCATGATTATCACTGGGTTTACCCCGGTAAGCTTAGTCAGCTGCTCGCAGCGCCGTTTGATATATCCGGCCCGGGTCGCCCGGGGAAAATGCTGGTAGATCATGATTATCGATCCGGTATCCATCCGCTTATAGATCTTTTTTAATTCATCCAGCAACAGGTGTTTTTGTGTGGGTGAGGACTCTTCAAGCCCGGTATCCGGGTCAAGGAAGATCAGCGAGCGCGCCGGGAATTCGTCAAAGAGATGCTGGAAATAATGCTCCCGTTTTTCATGGGTGAACCGTGGGCGTTCCATGATATCTACGAGGATCTTTTCTTTCTGGAAATATTCCCGAACCCCGTTAAAATATTCAAGATCATCTTCGATCTCCTGGAGCCGCTCCATGCTCCCGACCAGTTCCTTGTTCTGGCTTCCTGCTTTTCCTGTTTTCCAAGCCCTTTTCAGATCTTTTGCCGGACTTTTCTTTTTGCGTATTCTCTCTTTTGTTTCTGTCAGCATAGGTACGAAGGCAAATCTGGCAAGTTCCGGCATTGATTTCATGAGATGCCTGATGAGATCGAACTTGAAAAGATCACGCGTGTCGCCGAAATATACCCGGTTCATGTTCCCACCTTACTGCGTCATATTCAGGTATGGGTTTAAAAACATTGCGGAGTATGTTTTCATGTTCTTTGATTCTGGTTCCGCTCCTGTTATTCATTCATGCCTCCTGCATTCAGATAATCTGCCCGGGAGATTATTGGCAAGAATTGTGAATGGTTAATCGCAACGTTCCTATTTTTAGGAATGCACACGGCCCGGAAAAATATTCCCCTTGGCGGAGATTAACGAGAAGAATTTATGAGTGACAGGGATATCGGGATCATGGACGTTTAGATATGCCGCAGGGAAAAAATGAAAAAGATCTGTTTAAAAAATCAAACCCGTTACTTTTCTTCCCGGACCATGTCGATTGCTTTTTTCGGGCATTCGTTTGCACAGATGCCGCAGCCTTTACAGTAATTAAGATCGATCATAAGTTTGTCATCGATTGCACCGTCCGGGCAGTACATTGCGCAGAGCCCGCATTCGTTGCATTTTTCCTTGTCCACCACCGGTTTGAATACCCGCCATGACCCGGTCTGGCCGGCCGCACCTTCTTTTGGTTTACTGATCGCGAGGCGCTCGCGAGGCTGCGTGCTGGTCATGCGCTCATCTCCCGGTATGCAGCATCTGCTGCCTTGACATTGCGTTCATCGGTAAACATTTCGCTGATTGCCTTTTTCGCGGATTCCGATGAGATAATCCCCATCTTTGCCAGCGCTCCAAGGACAGGAGTGTTCAAAATCGGGCTTCCTGCTACCACGAGTTTTTCCTTTAACGCTATTCCCGTCAGATCGACATTGAACGTGGTGAACCCGGGAAACTCCGGCTTGTGGGCGCTGTTGATAAGCACTCTGCCGCCTTTCTTGAGCCCGTTTAACACATCGACGACATCCATCACGCTTGCGTCCAGCACGATAACCAGATCCGGGTCCCGGATCTGGCTGTACACTTTGATCGGGTGATCATCGATCCGGACAAACGAAACGACGGGAGCACCCCGGCGTTCTGCACCATAGAACGGGCATGCGGTCGCATATTTTCCATCATGGAGTGCCGCCATGGCAAGGAGACGGGCAGCAGTCACGCCACCCTGACCGCCCCGGGAGTGAATGCGGATTTCAAACATTGCCGGTCACCCCAAACCAGAACTCTTCTCCGATGCGACGTTTCCGGATGAATTCTGCGATATCATCGTAGGTGACTTCCTGGCCGCCGATACCGGCAATTACACTGAAGACCTCGATGTGTTCCTTTGCCATGATCTCATGGGCGACGATGCCGCCATACCCGAATGAGTAATCCCGGTCGATGACGACAACTTCTTTTCCGGCAAGGTTAAGTTTCGGGAACGGCCTGAACCAGCGGAGACGCATGGAACCTGCTTTAACCCCCTCTTTGCGGAGGATATCGATGGCGACTTCTGCTTCTTTCCCGAATGTGCCCATCGCGATGATGATAACATCCGCATCATCGCACCGGTAGTCTTCGGTCGGCCCGTAGGACCGCCCGAACTTTTTGGCGAAATCTTTCTCGGTTTCTTCAATGACACGAACCGAGTCCCGCATCGAGCGCTCGATATCCCAGCGGAAACGGAAATGATCGTTTGGCCCGGTAAGTCCCCCGTAGCCGGTCGGGTTTTTGGGATCAATGGCATGGGGCAGGTGGCATGGCGGGATAAATGTGCCCGGCTCAACGGTGTCAAGAGGCTGCATGATGTGGCTTAAGGAAAAACCGTCAAGGTTTACCATCACCGGCAGCAGTACGTCGTTGTGCTCGGCGATCCGGAATGCCATGAGTGTGGTATCGTAGGCCTCCTGAACGGTCGATACATATACCTGAAGCCAGCCGGTGTCCCGCTCCTGCAGGGCATCCGTGTGTTCCGCCCAGATATTCCAGCCCGGGCCGATCGCCCGGTTCACGTTTGCCATAACGATGGGGAGCCGTGCGCCCGCCGCCCAGTTGGTCATCTCGTGCATGTACAGCAGGCCGTGGGAACTGGTTGCCGTGAACGTCCGAACTCCGGTGATGGATGCTCCGATACAGGCAGCCATCGCAGAATGCTCACTTTCGACCGGGATGTACCGGCTTTTCAGCTGCCCGCTTGTCACAAAATCCGCAATTGTCTCAACGATTTCAGTCTGCGGCGTGATTGGGTATGCAGCGACGACTTCGGGTTTTGCCTGTCTGACTGCTTCAGCCACAGCTTTGTTGCCCGTTGCGATCTTCTTCATGGTGCGGCCTCCTCGGTGGCAAGCCGCTGCAGGTTCTTTGCCAGCTTCTGCTTGAGGATATCAATCGTTTTTAAATCGATACCCTTGAATCGTCCCTGCGGAACAAGGTATTCTTCGAGCGGGATCGGTTTCTTGATTGCGGCTTTTGACGGTCCGCTGATCGTGAGTTTCCCGTGCTCGCGCTCGTAGAGTACCCATGAGCCGGATTTGACAGCAAGTTTACCCATTTCTATGGTTTTCTCTGTTGGATATCTCCAACCGGGTGGGCAGGGAGCGAGTATATGGATAAATGTCGGCCCCCTGAACGTGAGTGCCTTTGCAACTTTCTTGAAGATGTCCTGCGGGTATGCACTGCAGGAGGTTGCCATGTAGGGCGGATCGTGGGCGGCGACAATTGCGTCGATATCTTTTTTTGCATCGGTCTTCCCGGTAGGAGTGGTGGTGGTGCGGGCGCCAAGGGGAGTGCCGCTTGAGCGCTGCATGCCGGTGTTGCCGTACGCCTCGTTGTCGTAACAGATATAGAGGAAATCCGTGCCGCGTTCGAACGCACCGGACAGTGACTGGATGCCAATGTCAAGCGTCCCGCCGTCACCAGCGTATACGATCACGTTGGTTTTCTTCCCGGTTTCACGGAACGCGTTGCTCATACCCGATGCGCAGGCAGCCGCAGCCGCAAACGCAACGTTATAGACCGGTACGTTCATCGCGGTGTTCGGGTAGATGCCCTGGATGACGCTCGTACAGCACGCCGGCACGACAAGGACGGTGTCCGGTCCGGCAGCTTTTAACACATAGCGCAGGGTCAGTGAAGAACTGCACCCGGCGCACGCAGATGTGCATTTTTTAAGGAACTCTTCTTTTGGAATTTCAGCGATGATTTCCAACTCCTTATCATGAATGATGGAATGGGCGCGAAAAAAAGAATCGCGAATCTATCATTATTTATCATCATGGATGGACAAAAAAGGATCTGTTTTGATGATCATTGTTTAGTATCGCAAGGACACCCGGGCAATCACTTTCACACCGCCCGGTCAGGGATTTAACCCCCGGTTCTTTCAACAGTTGGTATGAGGAGGACAAAAAACCCCAAAAAAGTTCTCGTGCCCGGTACCAATCCGGCACGAAGCGTGATCCTCCCGGCCTCTCATACCAAAAAACCCTTGAATGGTATTTTGTGTCAGATGCATGAGCGGGATTCTCTCACCCTCTCCTTTGCGTCCGCACACTTTTTGTTCTTATGGCATTTTCCCATCTGGTTTGTAAACACAAGTGCAGGGTTCCGCGGGTATCACCAGATATTTTTAGGATAGTTCTGTTCGATCAATCAAACGTGCGTTGTTTTAATACCTGATCATCAATACAGGGGATTTCTTTGATCGCTTCCCGGTTATCTTCTGAAAGGATTATCGTAAATGAGGGTATGCCTTTGCGAAGAGATGGGGGCCTTCTACCGAAGTTCCCAAAAATGTTCACAGATGAAATCGTGTTGAGTCCTGTCAACAAAAATGGTATTGGAATGAGAATATCCACATTTTTTATTCTTTCAATTTTATCTTGGAAATCTCCTGCAACGCCCTTTGCTTATGGACGTATCCCGGATACCACACAGTAAATATGATAGCGATTACCATGAAGACCCATTTCAGGTTGTCCCAGAACATGAGGCCCGGTTCAGGTCGGAGCACCAGGAAGGCGTCTATTGCAAAGCTGAGTGTGAATGCAATTCCCCATACCGCGGTGATAATATAATTTACCCGCATGAATGGCACACTTTTAGCACGTTCGGGTTCCACACCTTCCCTTGAATACTGGAGGGTGAAGGGGAAATGGAACAACATCGTCGCCCAGCAGACGATCGTAAGCATCAGCATCGAGAGCACCGAAATGTAATTCGCGAGATGGTACTGCTTTAATCCGATAATCAGGATGAAGAACACGACAAAGAACACGATCGTGACAACGGAAAGGATATAGCCTTGGAGCAGTTGCCGGGAACTCGTCAGGACCGTGAGCACAATACCAACAATAAATGCAAGGGTCAGACACATCAGGGGACTTCCCACGGGAGCTTCAGCAATAAGGGTGAACGCGATCCATGGTACGAAGGCTGTAAGAAGTGATATCAGGTTCATTATTATACGAAAGAAAGGTTCGCGGAAGGATAATTCTTTGGATTTATACGTCAGTTCCCGATTCACAGGATTTACCTGTACATACCGTTGCCAAGGATAATGCCAGAGCTCCCGTACTGATCCGGGTCCACCCCCCCGTTTCCGACCGTCACCTGAAGGTCCGCTCTACGCTATAAAAAACAATGGGGAGCGTCAGATATACCGCTGAACTCCAGGTGCTTCCCGCCAGGGCGAACATGATGCCCACAATGGAAACCGCAGGAACAACCAGATTCCGGAAACGGACTTTCCTGATGTATGCCGGTTTCAGCGTCGGTTCTGTCAGCCGGTGATCGTTCGTTGCGTACCACCACAGCAGGGACATACCCATGCCGATCACAAAAAGATTTACCTCAAAGACCATTGCACCGACCGGGACACCGGAAAAATCGCCGGAAAATGAAGCTGAAAAGGGAAGGAGTGCGACAAACATGAGTGTCCCGAGGTTAATCCAGGTGAATATCTTATCGGGGGTCTTTACTGAATGAAACTGCATGTGATGGCTGAGCCAGAACGCCCCAAGGATAAGAAACGCGAGAACATAATGCATGAAATCGGAAGAGAGGGTGAGGAGAACCTGAAGGGCATAGGCATTTGATGCCACCAGTGTTGCCTTATCCGGCAGGTTCAGGCCGATGACAAGGAGCGTCATCGCGAACGCGAAGATGCCGTCCGATATCGCTTCCAGCCTGCCCTTGGTAAGATGGGATTCACCACCCCCAATATTTTCCTCCGTCATAATCTTCCTCATCCATACTGGGAAGTAATCGGATTTATGTGCTTGGGATTTTATTTTAAAAAAACCTACCCGGCCCTGACCCATCAGGGCTCCTGAAACCCCTCTCAAAACCAACGGAAAGTTTGAGTGACCGATACCAGAAATTTTTCTCATTTCAGCGTGACAGCGGAGGGGTAATATATTTTAGGATCATTTTTCTAATGTCTGCTATGGCACTTCGATCCCTGAATCTGCCCGGTGTCGGGACAAAATATGAATTTGTGACCGATAAGGGCGACACTGTTGCGATTTTTTTTACAAAAACCGGCTCAATCCAGATGTATACGCTCCAGCAGGGCTGCCATACGCCAAGCGCGGCTGAGATGACTCCTGTTGAAGCCAGGAGACTGGGCAACATTCTTACCGGGGCGATTATTGAAGCAGATCAGGAAAGCGTTGAGATCGCTTTTTCAGCTCTTGCCGATCTGCGGATTACGATCCATACCTATATTGTCCCGAAATCTGTTGCCGGAAGGACCATCCAGGATCTCCAGATCCGGGCAAAAACCGGTGCCACCGTGATTGCGGTATGCCGGCAGGACAAGAATATTATCAACCCCCCACCCTCGTTTGTTTTTGAAACCGGCGATGCCGCACTGGTTATCGGTGAAACGGATCAGCTTGGATTGTTCGAGCGCGAAATTATGGTGAATTAATGGAAGGGATCGTACTCGCACTTTTTATCTGTGTCGTGCTTGCGCTGGTCACCAAATACCTCTCGGTGCCAGCAATCCCTTTTTACATTGTCGCCGGTCTGGTCCTGGGTAATGCAGGTCTCGGGATTGTTGCGTCAGATGCGATCAGCCATTTCTTTTCTGAAATGGGACTGATTTTTTTATTGTTCTTTATGGGCCTTGGCCTGAAAATCGAGCGGATAGCGGCGAACCGCTCCGCAGTGCTGACAACCGGGATCATCGACCTCAATGTCAATATGATAATCGGGTTTGTCGCATCATACCTGCTTGGGTTCACTCTTGTTGAGTCGCTCATTGTTGCGTCGGCGTTCTACATTTCCAGCACGGCGATGGCACTGACCTCCCTTATTGAGAACCGTAAATTGATGATGAAGGAAGCCGATACGATCATCTGGCTGATGGTCTTTGAAGACTTTGTGCTGATCATCTTCCTTGCCCTTATTTCCGCAGGTGACCAGAACCTGATCATTTTTGCGGTCAAGATCCTCTTCGTACTTGGGATCCTTTACGCCCTTGCCCATTATGGCAAGGAATTTTTAATTTCTATTCTCGACCGTGACGACGAACTTCCCATCCTGTTCACGTTTGCTGCAGTGCTCACTACGGCATCGTTTTCCATGTATCTCGGTGTGCCTGAGACCATGATGGTGATTGCGCTTGGCGCTGCCTTTGCAACAACGGACCCGGATGCATTTGAGCAGCATGCCCGCCCGTTCAAGGACGTGTTTCTCGTTGTCTTCTTTGTGTTTTTCGGGGTGACGATGGATCTGTCGGGGGGCGTTAACCTGTTTGTGATCGCCATTATCTGCATCCTTGCGATCGTCAGCAAACTGATCTCGGGAATCCTGACCGGGATTTTTATCCACGGCTCCGCTCTATCGGGGATTGAGATTTGGGGAAATACGATTGGCAGGGGTGAGTTCTCCATAGCACTTGCAGTGCTGTATGGTTCACCGATTGTTGGAACGACTATCGCAGCAATGGTGATCGTGACTTCAATATTTGGAGCATTTACAGCAAAATATGCTACATCCCTCCGCAGGGGAATTGTGCATCTCGGGCGCCGGAGCGCCCCGCCCCGCCGGATACATCGCTGACAGGTTATCGCAAAGGTTGCCCGGGGCAAGCCGGATAATTAGCGACACTCCTGTTTTTTAGGTGTTAAATCTGCGTTTTGATGATACGGACGATTTGTTCCGGCGCATCCACAGAGTAATATTTTATCCTTGTCCATTAGTGCCACCATATCGTCATGCGTCGGGATTCGGGGCCGGTATCATCACCCGGTGAATAAAAAAGCCTTTTGGACGTGTGCGGTAATTATCTTAGTATTATGGTACACCGGACAGGTTGTATATGCTGCGGCAAACCGCTCGTCTATCTTGACCATCCGGAAAAACGCGAATGCATGTATTGTCATGATATTCATACAGCCAATGCCGTTTGCGAAGACGGTCATTTTGTCTGTGATGCCTGTCACCATCTTGGTGCGGACGATGCGATTGAGCAATACTGCATAAAAACTACCGAAAAAAATCCTGTTGCCTTGGCAATCACCCTCATGCAGAACCCCCGGGTGAATATGCATGGCCCCGAGCACCATTTCCTTGTACCCGCCGTACTGCTCGCAGCGTATTACAATACCACCGGGGACCTCCAGAAAAAAGGAAACCTTATCCGGACTGCACGGGAACGTGCCGGGCATGTAATAGGTGGGGCATGCGGGTTTTTAGGTGACTGCGGTGCGGCAGTGGGAACAGGAATATTCATCTCCCTTGTTACAGGCGCAACACCCTTGTCTCATCTTGAATGGCAACAGGCAAACCTAATCACCGCAAAAAGTCTTGAAACCATTGCCCGGCATGGTGGCCCCCGGTGCTGTAAGCGCAACACGTTCCTTGCACTAGAGGCAGCTGTCCGGTTCGTTTGTGAGCAGTTTGGTGTTGAGATGCCTACCGATCCTGCCATCACCTGCATTTTTTCCGGCATGAACAAAGAATGCCAGATGAAAGACTGCCCGTACTATCCTGACCCAGACTGATTGCCGCCTCGTCTCTCTACAATCCGCTGGACGATAAGCCGGGAACTGGCGAGATCGCCATCATCATATTTCCCGATGCGGACGACTTCTGCATTCAGCCCCCGTTCTTGTAATTGTCCGCGCAGTTTTGCCTCATCGAAATACTGGTTGAATCCGATGGTGATTATTGCAGGATTGATCTCTTCTATCGGGCGGAACATATCAGATTTATCCCCGAGAATGGCATGGTCGACCGGTTTTAAGGCAGCGACCATATACAGGCGCTGTTCTTCGGGAATAATCGGGTGCGGTTTGTGTTTTACGTTTGCGTCCCGTGCAACGATGACCCAGAGTTCATCACCAAGTTTTTTTGATTCGGCAAGGTAAAAGCAGTGCCCCGGGTGCAGGACATCAAACGTACCTGTGGCAACTACACGACGGCTGCTCATGGGATCACCGGCATCTCGCATGGGATTCCCTCTGCGGTAAAACATTGCCAGTCATTCTCACGGTACGGGTATCCGATGATAAAGTGGTATCGCCCGGCTTTTGGGAAAAAACTGACATCTGCATCCGAGGGGCGAAGCACACCATTGGGGTGACTGTGGGCACTGCCTGCCCGGTGGGTATCAAGCGGCATCATGTCAAAAAAGAGCGAGGCCGAAGAACTTCCCGTAATGGTTCCGGGGAGAAGGTTCATCTCGCCGATTAGCCCATCCCTTTCGGTAAGCAGGGCGACGAACTCATTGGGGTGACTTTCACGCCCCATCTGGAGGAGCAGGGTGATAATATCCTGTCTGATACCGCGAATTTTCATGAAGAGTTCCTGCAGGTGGCAATGGGTATTGTACTGGTTAATTGGGTGTTTGTATGCAAAAAATCCTCTCACCGCATAAAAAAATGTGGATACTACTGTTCGACTTTTGCAAGGGCAGCACTCTGGTCCTGTGAAAGATCCACACCCGTAAATGCACCGCTTGTCGGGAGCGCCGTGGCAAATCCCGGCGTTATATCATATTCAACGGTGCTGTTCTCCGGTATGGTAACTTCAAGGATATGTCCGCCTGTCAGGTGGTCGTCGGCAATGAAGTGAAGATGATAGCCGGGGACGTTGAGCCCCTTAAAAATAACCGGCGTGTAGAACCCAACGATCGTGCCGGTTACCTTCGAGTACGTGTACACGGACTGGTTTTCTGCCGCATCTGCCAACGTGGGGTAGGGTTTATGCTGCGCCGGAATTGCCCGCACTTTCACGAGAGGAAATGTATCATGGATCTTTACTGCGTAGATCATATTTGCTGATGGCAGCCGGGCTGATATTGTTGCCGAAAACACAGAAAAGTTCATTGCATGATCGGTTTTTTCCTTGATATCGGTACTAAAATCTGTGACGGTTGCAAAGGGGGTCGTGGCATTGTCCGGAGCGGGATATATGCGTCCATCGGCTTTTGCCTGGTAATATTTCCCGTCAAGGACAATCATTTCTCCATCGAGCGCATCAAACGTCCCAATCCCAAAGTCCCCGTGTTTTTTGAGGTCACCTACGGTTTCGACACCATCGAACACTCCCTGCATCAGCGCGTCTATGGTCGACACCTGGTAGAGCGTCTCGCGATCCGTGGGTTGGTTTTGTTTTGAAAGACTGGTGGCAAATGCCGCGACAAAAAAAATAATTGCAACAGCAACGCCGATACCCAGAAGAAATTTGTAATCCATAGCCGGGAACCTCAAAAAAGGTTATTTCCTGCCGGTTACTTTGATGACGTGGAACCCGAACTGGGTTTTTACCGGCCCGACGACTTTGCCTACATCTTCTGTAAAGGCAATGTTTTCAAACTCCGGCACCATCTGCCCTTTGCCAAACCAACCGAGATCCCCCCCGTTTTTCTTTGAGGGGCAGGATGAGAACCTTTTTGCAACTGCCGCAAAATCTTCGCCATCGGCAATGCGTTTCATCATTCTTTGTGCATCATCCTCGGTTTTGACGAGAATATGGGATGCGCGTGCCTGTGTTGTCATGGAGTACCGGTGAGTTCTTTTCGGGCATAAAATAATGGGGCACTTTTTTAAAACTCGCCGTCTTGCTCAAAACTCCGCCCATACCGGATCGCAAGTTCCGCTTTGTAGAGTTCCCGGCCAAGATAACCTGCATGGTCAAGGAGTGAAACGTCACCGTGGGAAAGAATGGTAAAAAGCAGATCCTGCCAGTGTTTTCCCTTCACCGCTTTTCCATTGATCGCGGCAACGATCTGGTCGCCGTCGATCCCTATCCGGAAATTGCCTTTGGGATCGTACGTGATCTCATCGGGCATTTTTTTTGCCGTAGTCAGGGTTTCATATTCGACCGGTGGCTCACGCCGTCTCCGTTTCTCCTTGAGCACGAGAAGGTCTATGCCGAGATCCTTTGGATACGGCCGGTCCCGTGAGAGTATCATCATTTCGGTTGCCCGCCGCATCTCACGGATTGATCCCTGTGTCTTGTCAGAATGTTCGCTGGTGAAGATGATTGACGTGCCCACTTCCTGTGCCATACCGGCCAGCAGGGCATTCGCACCTATCGAGTCCGCATCAAGGAGTTCGACAACGTTTCCGGCACCAAAAAAGAGCGGGTACCGGTTTTTTTTAAAATTTTTCAACGAACCGACCAGTCCCGATCCGACCGGTTGCAGGAGGGGGTCGGCAATGATGCAGGCAATGCCGGCGCGTGTTGCCATCGTGCAGTTTTTCGCGAGCGTGCTGTCACCCGGCACGACAACCGCTGCTGCACCTGACCGGGCAATTTCGTCTCCGATGAGGGGAATATTTGTTTCCTGCAGGCTGAGGATGAGGTCTGCCCGGAAGAGTGCTGCCCGGATCAGTGCAGGGTCCTGTGAATCCACTGCGAGCGGGCGGTCGATGTCTGCGAGCAGGGAAAAGACCCGGGTCACGTCCACAGGAGTGGCATCAAATCCAAAGCCGAGGTCTACGATATCCGCGCCATCGGCAAAAAAACGTTCGGTAACTGCACGGATGTCGTCTTGTGTGTGTGCATCCATGATCTCAGCAAGCACCTTCATCCTTGAAGTGCCGCCAATCTTTGTGCCCCGGATCAGGAAATCGAACTCAGCATCCGACTCAAGAGATACAATGCTGCGCATCGCCTCATCTGCTTTTTTTGCAGCAAGAAAATCATCTGCGGGAACTGTGCGTGAAAGGGGGACCGTACCGAGAAGAGGGAGGACAAGCGCAAGGTCTGCTGCATGGCGTGGCCCGAGATAGACCGGCACGCCGGTCTCCTTCTCCACTCGTTCAAACGATGCAGTGCACATTCCCGAAACCACAACCGCGTCGTATGCACCTTTTTTGATCAGATCCTGGAGTGCATGGGGTGTGAGAAATGAAGCAACCTTGTCGGTCACTACTACATCCGCATCAAATCCCACAGCCGCTTTTTTTACCATATCTGCGGTTGCAGAACCGGTGGGCAGCAGGATGCGCATAAGTTTCCTTAATACCAGAGAGATAAAAACACTATGATCAGATGCTGACCTGCGATTTGCATGTGCACACCAGTTATTCAAAAGATGGTGAGAGCGGGATTGAAGAAATACTGGCCCGGGCTGAAGCAGTGGGTCTCGATGCGATAGCAATAACCGACCATGACTGTGTGGACGGTGCAAAAAAAGCACTTGCCTGCTCTACCTCCGTTATTGTGATACCGGGAATCGAAGTGTCTACCAAACAAGGGCACCTGCTGGTACTTGGTGTTACGGAAATGATCCCGGCAGGTATGGATGTGCGGGATACCGTAAAGGCAGCCCGGACTATGGGCGGTGTGTGTATTCTTCCCCACCCCTACCATATGTGGCGCCATGGGGTAGCGCGGAAGATCAAGACCGCGATGGGAATTGTCGACGCCGTGGAATCGTTCAACAGCCGGTATATCCTTGGTTCCGCAAACCGAAAAGCGGGAAAAATCGCCCGGCGGCTCGGCAAACCCTGTGTCGGTGGAAGTGACGCCCATAACGCGAAATTTGTCGGCTTTGGAAGGACCTTTGTGGACGCGGAGCCGGATATGGCTTCGATCCTGCAGGCAATTCGTGACGGGAAGGTGTCCGCCGGAGGGAGACAGACCCCCCTGCGCACGTATACCCGGCAGTCGCTCAACAATACATGGAAACGGATCAAACGGTTCACGCGGCGTGTGCATCTCAGATGAGGCTTGCATTCCGGGTTTCCTATCTTGGCAGCAGGTATTACGGGTCGCAGGTGCAGGAGTCAAGCCGCACCGTGGAAGGAGAATTTATGGCCGCCTGCCAGAGGCTGGATCTTTTTGATAACTGGAGGAAAGCAGGTTTTCTGTCAGCTGGAAGAACCGACCGGGGCGTGCATGCCCGCGGACAGGTTATCGCATTTTCTACAGAGTTTCCTGAGCGTGCTATAAAAACCCTCAATCTCCAGCTCCCCCCCGATCTCTGGTGTACCGGGTATGCTGAAGTTCCGGCTGAATTCCATCCTCGTTTCGATGCACGGTCACGAACGTACCGGTATTATTTTTCGCATGTGACTGATCCTGTACGAATGAAAAGCGCTGCCCGTCACTTTATCGGGAATCATAATTTTTCAAACTTTGCCCGGGTCGGTGATAAAAATCCGTGGCGAACCGTGCTTGCGACGAATGTTTTTGAAGATTCCGGGTTTGTCTGTCTTGAAGTGACGGCCCAAAGTTTCCTCTGGCACCAGGTACGGTGTATGGCCCGGGCGGTGCAGCTGGTGGGGGACGGCGAACAGGATGAGGACTGGATTGCCGGGCTTCTTGCGCAGACGACGGATAAAGCGATCCAGCCGGCACCCGCCGAGGGCCTGATCCTCTGGGATATCGATTGCGGTATTACGTGGATTTCCCTGCCGCCTGCCGATCGCAGCCGGACTCATCTCGCCGATCTTCAACGCCACCATGCTCTCATGTGTCGGGTATGCTACGCTCTTGATGAAGAAAAAAAGTGACTGGGTCCTCATCTGTTCTAGTCTGTTCGGGCACACCCGCTTTTTATTGCTGCATCCTGAACGGCAGCAGCAACGGTCCTGACGACATCCCGGTTGAGCACCGGGGGAAGGATGTGGTCTTTTCGTGGACGCTTGACGTACCCTGCAAGTGCGTGGGCAGCAGCAACTTTCATCTCGTCCGAGATCCGTGTGGCATGCACGTTGAGCGCCCCGCGGAAGATGCCCGGAAACGCAAGAGCATAGTTGATTTGGTTTGGATATTGACTGCGTCCGGTGCCGACAACAGCAGCACCGGCAAGCAGGGCATCGTGGGGGAGAATTTCCGGCAGGGGGTACGCAAGTGCAAAGATGATCGGATCGGTGTTCATCGACCGGACCATTCCCGCTGTTATGATCCCCGGAACAGATACGCCGATGCAGACGTCTGCCCCTTCCAGCGCATCAGCAAGGTTTCCGACCCGCCCTGTTTTGTTGGTTTCATCTCCGATAATGAACTTGTATTTGTTTGCATACAGGTTCTCGCGGTTCCGGTGGATGATGCCTTTTGTGTCGCAGACAATGATATCGTGCACACTGCTGCACAAATCAGGGTCATAGCCGATACACCGGAGCATGCGGGTAATGGCAAATCCTGCCGCGCCGGCACCGCAGATCACGATGTTGAGGTCCTCAAACCGCTTTTTGGTGACCTTGCAGGCATTGATCAAGGCCGCAAGAACCACTACTGCAGTACCGTGCTGGTCATCATGCATCACAGGAATGCCAATACCCTGCAGCGCTTCCTCCAGTTCAAAACACCTTGGCGCGGCAATATCCTCAAGCGCGATTGCTCCAAAGACGGGCGCAATATTTTTCACATCGTCGGCAAGTTCCGTGTGATCCCGTTCAAAGCAGATCGGGAACGCGTCAATATCTGCGAGTTTTTTGAAAAGAAGGGCTTTACCTTCCATGACCGGGATTGCCGCATACCCCCCGATATTCCCCAGCGACAGCACCCGTGAACCGTCCGTTACTATCGCAATCGTGTTTGCCTTGAGCGTGTATTTCCATGCGAGATTTTTGTCGCGTGCAATTTCCCTGCAGACTGCACCGACACCGGGGGTATAGGCAAGCGAGAGATCGTGCCGGTTGTGCAGCGGAACTTTTGCATGGACTTCAATTATTCCATGTTTGTTCTCGTGATAGTCCAGCGATTCTGCATAGATGTCCGGTTTTTTATGAGTTTTTCGCGCCGTTGTCTGATCCCCCTGTTTGGTCATTCAATGATGGGAATGGGAAATCATGAATCTTCGTACGGAGCCCGAATTATTTTTTTAACCGGAAAAAATACCGGCTCCCTTTCAGATAGCGATAAAAAAAATCGTACAAGGGGATTTGTTCCGTTACCCAAATGCAATCTGTCAGTACTGCGAGCCGGGCCCGAACGTAATGTCAATCCAGTGCATAATCTCGTCCCGTACCCTGCGGTACCCGTCGAGAATTTCCGTATCGGTTCCCGGGGTAAGGTGGGGATCGGCAAAACCGTGATGGATGGTTTTTTTAGCAGACGGCACAATCGGACAAACGGCATGGGCATTATCACAGAGCGTCACCGCAAGATCGAACGGTATCCCGGAAAAAGTGTTGAGGGTTTTTGATGCATGGCCAGAGATATCAATCCCCCGCTCTGCCATCACGTCAATCGCACGGGGACTGACCCGGGACTGCCGTGTGCCGGCGGAAAACACCTCATACCGGTCACCATAGCGTGCCCGCAGGTATCCCTCCGCCATCTGGGAGCGTGCGGCGTTTGCAGTACAGATAAACAGGATACGGGTTTTTATGAGGGATTTATCGTTAGTCATTTCGGATTGACTCATAATTTTTAAGTGCCCGCTCCATACGCACTTTCATCCGTACGGCAACATATTCTGCAAGTACTGCCTTTGCGTATGCATTCTGCAAGGCCTCCGGGATGAAATTATTGTGAGCGATCCGCACCATGAGTTCCTTGCTGATCGCCGCATCCTCACGAAGTCCAAGATCCATCACTTCCGTAATCGTTTCGTCAAGAGCCGCAATGCCTACATCCTTTCCTTCAATTTCAATAAGACGTGTTCCCTGCAACGCATCAGCGGCACATGGTGATAAGGTATTTTCTCTCTCCATATGCTCCCCTTAAAGATGTATGTCATTTCTGGTGACATTAATAGGTTAGCTTTTTTTGGGACAGAACCGGGTAATAATGAACCCTCGCTGTATTTTTTCATGTGGTACGGATATAGGATGTCATCGTACGGCCACCGTGAAAGTACATAGTCAGGACGAAAAACAAAATCCATATATTATTAGGAACCATCCGACTAACCGTTGATACCGGCATGGTGAAATTTGAGTGCAATCTCTGCGGAAAATGCTGCCAGAGTTTTGGGGAGTTCATCAAAATCGAGCGCCAGATCAGCGACCGGGATTACTTTTGCCGGTACGGTATCACAAACGAACTCTTTCCGGTTCACGTGCTGCCGGAATTTGCTGAAGAAATTGATGATGAATTTACCAATATGGATACAACAGAATCTGGCTCTTCCCGCAAAGGATGTATTTTTTTTACGGAAAAATCCTGATGGCAAAGGTTTTGTCTGTGCAGTCTACCCCACCCGGCCGTCTGTCTGCAAGGCGTTTCTCTGTTACCGGATGCTCATTTACCACAAGCCAAGCGGTGAACTTCGTGGCAAAATAATCGGGACTAACGAACTCACGACTCAGGATGAGATACTCGCGGGTCTCTGGAAAGAGAAGATTGTTCCTATCCTTCATCCGAATGCATCACAGCATGCTATGGATGATGAGTGGGTTGCAAACGTTGTCACGATTCTTGCATCCCACGGGTATCGTGCCGAGAAGGTTGAATGAGAAAATAAAAAAAAATTAGGTGATTATGTAACATCCCGTACCAACACGGTTTCTTTCAACATCAAATCCACAAGGACCGCAAATAAATCTTTCTGACGGTTGTTGTATCTCCATTCCATCTCTTTAATGTAATAGAGGAATTTCTCTTTTGAGATTCCGTGATGTTTGATCAGCCGTTCTTTAGCAAATGACCAGAATCCTTCGATACCATTAATGTAGACTTTTCCCTGTTTGAATTTATACCGGTGATCAATATTGAGATGGCGATAACCACAGAACATCAGAGAATCATACCCTCTCCATTTGTCAGTATAGACGATAGATCCTCTACGGACTTTTTTCACCGTTTCCAACAGCAGGGACTCTGCCTTTACATCGGTCAGAATACTGACGGATACCTTTCCCCCTCGTTCCAGGATACCAAATACAATGGTCTTATGACCTGCGCCTCTCCCCCGTTTTCCTTTTCTCCTCCCTCCGAAATACGATTCATCTGCTTCAAGTTCTCCCTTAAGCAGTTCATCAGTACGGGCAAGTTCTTCAACAAGAACACGTCGCAAAATGTCGTAAGCCGCCAGGGTCGTCTTATAACTCAACGAAACTTCTTTTGCAGCTTTTCGTGCAGAGACGGACAATTCGAATAATTTAATGAGTGAGAGCCATTGGGATGGTGAGATTCGAAGTTGAGTCAACCGCGTGCTTTTAAGCGGGGTGTTATCTTTCCGACAGGATTTACACCGAACTCTCCATCGTCCGATGAAGTAAAATTCTGATGAACTGCATTGTTCACAGATCGATTCCTCTCGTTTCCTCCAGAGATATTCAAGTGATACCCTATCATCGGACACCAGTTTGCCAATCTCTCGGAAATCCATATGGTGCATTGTTCCCTTCCTAACTTATTGTTAGTGTGGGATCCTACACAATCACCTAATTTTTTTATCCGGACACCGGTTTTTTCCCGATCAGCGCAAGCCTTTCCCGGTAACGGATGCTGCCGGGATCATAATATGTCCCTGCCCATTCGTCCGAATCCTTCAGCTGAAGGGGTTTTGTTTCAGAACTATTTTCCCGCATACTGCGGAACCGGAAATGATCGTAGAGCCGGATCGCTTCCACCGCGTACCTGACTGCCACATCCGGGGCATAGATTGCCATCAGGTTATCGCTGTTGCTCGTCTCGCCACCAGCTGCAAGATTGGATGATCCGCAAAAGACCACCGGGTTGTCGCCATTGAAATCGCAGACCACCAGCTTGTGGTGGATCACCTGCCCCGAACCCCCGCTGATCTCTTTGTTGAACGGCGGAGGGACATCCTTTGCAAGATATGCAACAGATGCTGTGGTGAAATTCGGTTTGCCGGTATCGGGCTTGAACAGATCAAGTTCACCCTTTTTCTGGATAATTCCCATCGAGTAGATGTCCTCGCGCTCGGGAAGACTTGTGATCGCGTTGATTCCTTTTCCCGATCCGCTCATCTGCATCATCGCAAACAGCACCGATTGTTTCGCATCCCGGATCGCATCGGCAATCCGGTCGAGCGGGAACGCGGTTTTGTGGGGGGCAAATGAGAAGGAGACCGGGCTGCCACTGACCGTTTTGTCATGCCATCCGGTTGCAATCGCTGACGTTTTGAATTTCCCGGGAGCGTTCCATGCCTGTTCGAACGCTTCTGCGTACAATCCGGCAACCGCTGGATCTTCAAATACAAGGATGCTGTTTGCCTGGACGTACAGGCCCCGGATCGTAAAATTTGCCGAGCCGGTAAGGACGGCTTCCGGCACACTGTTCCGGTGCCGGATCATCACCTTGTTGTGCGACAGCCCGGAAAAATGCCCGGTCTTTACTTCGACGCCGGCCTGCCGGAGCGCATGAACCGCCAGGACTTCATGCACGGGAACTTTTTTTGCCTTTGGTGTGCCGGGACTTTTCATGTCCGGCTCAGTACTGTCAGGACTTTTATGGGTGGTTGAATTGTCCTGGAACACCCTCACGCGTGCCCCCATTTCGCACAGGGAACGGATCGTGTCGACCTCGTCGAGATCGAACGTGAAGACATCGAGCGTAACCCTGGGATCAGACCGGCAGGTTTCGAGAAAACCGACAAGCATCTCACGGGCATGTGCGCCGAGCCACGCATACTGCGCCCTGTACGGGGTGGTGTCATAATCGATGGTCTGCACCGGGGGGTAGAGTGCGGCATTTTTGAATTTATTGACATACGCCTGCGAGGAGACCATGGTCCGGGTAAATCCAATCTCAAGGTTTCCTGACTTTTCAGGCCCGAGATCGATAGGGACAGTCACCGAAGGGCCGCGTGTCAGCGTGGTGCCGTTCTTAAAATACATCGCCGAGAGCGTGTAGGTGTACCGGCCCGGCCCTGTCGACGGGTAATGTGTCCAGTGAAAGGTCTGGAACGGTGCTGCATCTGAAGGTGTCCATTGATCGGGCCCGAAGGGTTTTCCCGCAGAAACTCCTTCGCTGAAATTCAGCCGGTTGTTCAGGAAATAATCGTTTCCCGGTTTTGGTTTCGTGCCCGGCAATGTCACGGCAATCGCAAAGCCGGCACAACGGTCAATCTGGTTCTCGCTGAGATCAAAGGTGAGCAAAACTGCCCGGTCCCCGGTATACCCGGTCAGTTTCAGCCCGTTTTTTTCCCCGGAATAAATTCCCATAGCGTATCAGGGAAAATTGTGATCGGCAAGAGTATAATATTGTTGTATAATAATAGGGGAATTAATTTCAGGCCGCCTCCATGCACCGGAAAATTACGGTACTGTTCACCGCTTCTTTTGTGCCGTTCCTGCCTTTTTTTCCCGGGGGACGGGTTTTAGGGGAGTTTGTGCATTCCCTGCTGCAACCAGTTTCATCATCCATGCCATATTCTGCCCGATCGCTTTCATCCGGTCAACTCCCTCATGGTCACGGTCGACATCCCCGATATTCAGGCCCATGCCAATTCCCGGGAATCCCGTGAGGATCATGTCGCGGCCAAGCAGGAAATGGATCAGGGTATCTGCGGTGTGAATCGCGCCGGTCCTGCGCACGGCAACCGCAGCAGCCCCGACTTTGCGCCGGAACAGTTCACCGTTTGCCATAGAGACAAAACCCGCACGGTCGATCAGCGCTTTCATCTCAGCCGGCACATCGGAGAAATAGACCGGTGAGCCAAAAACGATACCGTCCGCCGCGATCATCTTCCTGATACAGTCGTTTATCATGTCGTCCTCGATGACGCACCGCTTGTTCCGGTTCTCAAAACATTTCATGCAGGCAGTACAGCCCTGTATTTTATTGCCGGAAAGTTGCACCAGTTCGGTTGTGATCCCTTCCTTTTCCAGTTCCTGCAACGCGTAGTTGATCAGGATTGCCGTATTGCCGTTTTTCCGGGCGCTGCCGTTAAATGCCACAACATGCAGCTGATGATCTTTTTTCATTTTTTTACCTCAGTTTTTTTGTTCCTCATACCACGCCACAGTCGTTTGTCGCATAAAAAGGATCTTTTAGACCTGTTTTAATTCCTCACATCCTTTTTTCATGAAATACGCGAGCTGGAGCGAGCTGTTCACCATCTCCGCCAGATCCTCCTGCGTGTACTTGTTTTTCTCAATCTGCCCCCAGTCCTTTGTCGTATCTTCGTCATTCTCGCCAACCCATGAGGCAATCGATACCTGCGGGCTCTGGAATCCCAGCCATGCAAAGAAGTTCAGCAGGTTGCCAGCCACGTGCTGCATTCCGTCAACGTGACCGATGATGATCAGTCCCACGACCTTGTTTTTGATCATACGATTGCCAAACCACGAGTACTGGTTCTCGATGCAGTTCATCCGCTCGACAAATTTCTGCACGAGTGCCGAATGGTTGTTCCACCGTATCGGCGTTGCAAGAAAGAGGATGTCTGTATCGAGCACCGCAGAATAGACGATGTCCATCTGGTCGTCCTCGTACTTCATCGTGGACTGGCAGGGATACGTGCAGTATTCCGGGTTTTCCGAGTAATTTCCTTCGCAGTCATAGATCTTCAGGTCTTTTAAGCGCAGGAAGGTTGTCTCGCAACCGGATTTTTTGCACTGTTCAAGTGCCCGCAGGAGCAGTCGTTCGGATTTGGACATCCCGGGTTCCTGCCGGCTTGACCCGGATATCCCAAGCACCCGGATCCCCCGGGCCTTATCGGGGGGCAGAGGGGGGATAAGGCCGACACCGAATTTTCGTCCGACAATCGGAGCTGGCATAGATTATAATAATAAGTTCATGAATATGGATTTGTCCATACAAACCGTGGTGATACGCTGTGGAGCGATTTGTGGAGATGGTGCAGAAACTCGATGCAATGGCACCGGAAATCAAGGCAAGGTTGATCGACAAATATCGGACGTTGTGCACCTGCCCGCTCTGCCCGACCTATACAGTCTGCATGAAAAAGAGGGATGAGAAACTGTTCTGCTCTACCGGAAAAACTGCGTGCACCGCGGTAAAAAAAGCCTGCATCTGCCCGACCTGCCCGGTCACATCGATAATGGCCCTGAAGTTCGGGTATTACTGCACAAACGGTTCGGAGAGACAGCACCGGAACATGTAAGAGTGCGTCCTGCTTTTCCGGCTGCACAATCATTTTTATGGTACGTTATCTCACCGGCAGGGGCATCGACGTCGCTTCCAGTTTCTTCTCGATCGCGATGATGATCTCAAGTTTTGCTTTGGTTGATGGTCCTTTCGGGACTGCCTTGCACCCGGAAGCCTTGCTGATTGACGGGTTGTACGTCCCGATCTCCCGGGCAAGATTCATTGTCTCTTCCTTGTCAAACCCAATGAGGGGGCGGTAGACCGGGCAGTCCGCCACATCGTTGAGCACTGCAAGGTTGTCGAGCGTCTGGCTTGCCACCTGCCCCAGCGATTCGCCGCTGACGATCCCATGTGCACCGGTTTCCTGGGCTACAGCCTGTGCAATCCGGTACATCCGGCGCTTGCAGAAAAGGCAGGTGTATTTTTCCTGGTGGGTTTTTATGAGCTCTTTTTTTGCCTGGGCAAGATATGAATCGTGAACGACCCGAAGACAGATATCCGGCTGGTATTTTTTGAGCGCCTCAACGACACGCTCCGCCCGCGCAATAACGGAATCGTCAAGGAAGGTGTCCAGCGCCACAAAGAGCGGGATGATCCGGCACCCGCGCTTCATCATCATCCACGCAGCTACCGGCGAATCGATACCTCCCGAGACAAGCGCCACCAGCGTCCCTTCAACACCAATCGGCAGCCCCCCGACCGCTTTTATCACGTTGTCGTACAGGTAACACTCATCCTTGCGGATCTCGACATGGATCTCTTTTTCGGGTGCAGCAAGGTTTACCTTGATCTTCGGGAACTCATTTCGTATCAGGTTCCCGAACTCGATTGCTTTGTCATTTGAAGAGAAATCATGGTTACCCACCCGTTTGATCCGGAGAGCAAAAGTCTTTGCTTCATTCAGGCTATGCTCACGGCAGTAGTCCAGCAGGGCAACCTCGATGGCCCCGTCCTGTCGGACATGCTCGACTTCGGAGAACGATACGATCCCAAAGACGTTTTTTAAAATTTCAGGTTTCACATCGCCCGTAAGCCAGATCCTTCCGCGTTCGCTCCGGATGGCTACCTCCGGAAGCATTTCACGGATATTGTCCATGAGAACCCGTTCCCATTGCCTTCGGACCGGATCTGATTTCAAAAATATTTCCGAGTACCGGACCAGCCACATCTTCGTCATTCTTTTTTTCTCCGGGTAGTTTGTGCTTATTTTTTCTTTCTCGCGGTTGTACGGACACGCTTAACTTCTTCCTCATCTTCGACGCGGAGCAGGTAGGTCCCGTGACAGGGTTTTGTATAGGGAAAAATGATCTTTTTTCCTTCCTCTATACCGAGCGCGATGGGAGGAAGCCCGATGATATACTCGTTAAAAAGCCTGTACCCGGGCTCGACATACCAGACTTCGGGATAATTCTTCTCGACATATTCCCGGCATTCCTTAAATGAGGCGCCAAGCGGGAGGATCATCTCGTAGTTCAGGTTCTCAACGCAGCCCACGCAAACACCTCGTTAATCTTTTTCTTTAAGGCCGCAGGGTTATGTACCGCTTTTTCAACGATGGTTTCACACGGGAAATTGATCTCCGCCGCCAGTGGTTCCGGGTCCTTCCCGAAGATGATCACGACCAGCCGGCACGCAGGAAGCAGGTGCCGCATCGTTGCCGCGTATGCGATCGCCGCATCATTGTGGGCAAAGACCACGCAGAGATCACCGCTCCGCTTTTTCTCCACAACCTCGGCAATGCACGTTTCGAGCACCATGGTATTTTTGATGTACATTTTTTTGGGGTCTGATACCCTGATCAGGCCAAGCACCGAGGTGTTTCCGGTCACCAGAACTTCCGTTCCCCGCTGCTGCAGGTTGTGGGTGATATAGATCGCCAGTGCCTGCTGCACCGGTACTTCCGGGCAGCCAAGAACGACAAGTGCTTTTTGTGGATGTGAAACAGGTTCCGTCATTATCTTTCTCCAATTCGGGTCGGTTGCGTCGTACATGCACCAGCACCCGGGCAGGCATGTTCTGCATCTGCTTCCCTGAACGGGTGATGGCAGTAGGGGCAGGTGAAATCACACTCAGTTCCCTCGTAGGGGCAGATCGTCATGGAGAGATCCGCCAGCGGATGGCCCTTGCCACGGATTTCAAACTCCTTATACCAGCCAAACGGCGCACGTTTAACCTCGATACCTTCAGACAGGAGCTGCGCTTCGAGACCGCTTAAGATCGCAAGTGCGACATTGGGGGCACCAAGCGTGCTTGACAGGTGGGCGTACGGGTAGATTAAAACCCGTTTTACTTTAAGTTTATCGAGGCGGCGGAGCACGTTCTCGGTCGCACTTGCGATCACGTGCACAGGATTTTTTTCATCCAGCTTCTCCACGCAGGAGAACAGGACAACACATTCATCCATCCGGTCCTCCCGTGCCGCGATCGGTTCGGCTATCTTTGTCTTCCGGGTCGCGTGATACCACATTGAGTCCGCATGGATGGAAAGGATCCTCACCTGACCCCTCCGCCGACAAGCGAACTGATGGCATCGCTCGTGATGAGCCCGATCACATGCTGGTCCTTGTCGACAACCGGCAATGCGGATATGGAATGATCTGCCATCTTCTTTGCCGCATCTTCGACAGATTCGTCCGGTGTTGTCGTGATCACGTCCCGGGACATGATCTCGTCCAGCCATAAGAAATTTGAGGCCACGGCTTTAGCAATGTCCCACGCCGTCACGATGCCGACCAGCTGCCCTTCCGCCGAGAGTATCGGCAGGTGGTTGACCGAACAGTTGATCATCCGCCGTGCTGCGACCGCGATGGTCGAACCTTCTTCAATATTTTCAACATCGCTGGTCATGACATCGCTCACAACCGTGTGCGACAGGAATTTCCCGATCAGGTAATTGATCTGGCCGGATTCCAGCAGGAACGCATCGTGCCCGTAGTTTGACCGGATCTCGGAGTAACTTACATCGCGCTCGTTTGCCGTGAGGGCAGCGACGATCTCCTGCGACTGGTAGGGCGGGTAGAGCCAGTCCGACGATACTGATATGACAAGGAACGCTGCCTTTGCCGGTGCAAGTCCGCCTGCAAGAGATCCATCCTGTGTGAGATCAAAGTAGTCGACTGCTTTTGTGATGTAGAGGTACGAGTTGGCATCGAAGCGTTTGGTGAAGGTATCTCCCTGGTGGTGAAGGTAACTCTCCACAGCAAAATCTGTCGAGAAGTCAAACCCGATCTGTGCCTTGTCCTGGAGGGTCCGCCCGAACTTCGCATGCATCGATTCGTCAGAGAGATAGGTTATATGGCCGACCATCCGGGCAAGTGCGAGCCCGTGGGTGGGCAGTGATTTGCCGTAATAATCACCGTTGTTCCAGTCGGGATCAGATGTGATCGCTTTCCTGCCCACCTCATTGAATGCTATCTGCTGGGGTGTCGAATATGCAGTCGTTGCAATGGCGATCGCTTTGTTCACCATTCCAGGGTATGATACTGCCCACTGCAGTACCTGCATGCCTCCCATCGATCCGCCGGCTACCGCGTACAGGCTGGAGATACCAAAATGTTCAATTAAAAGTTTCTGGGCGCTGACCATGTCCCGTATTGTGATCACCGGGAATGTCGCGCCATAGGATCTGCCGGTTTTGGGGTTGATGGAAGAGGGGCCGGTTGAGCCCTTACATCCCCCAAGAACGTTACTACAGATCACAAAGTAGCGATCGGTGTCAAAGGCCTTGCCGGGCCCGATAACGGCGTCCCACCATCCGGGCTTCTCATCGCCTTCATGGACACCGGCAACATGTGCATCCCCGGTAAGGGCATGGCAGATAAGGATCGCGTTGTTCCGGTCCCGGTTCAGTTTCCCATACGTCTCGTAGGCTATTGTGACATTATGCAGGACTGCTTCGCTCTCAAGGACAAGCGGGGAGGGAAGGTCCAGTGATTCCGTTTTGACAATGCCTACAGACCCGGGGAGCATGGTTACTTCCTTACACGTTTGCGAGCGCCTGGCTGAGGTCTTCAATGATATCTTCGATATCCTCGGTCCCGATGGAGAGCCGGACTGCGTCTGGCGTGACACCGGTCTTTGCCTGCTCTTCCACGGTCAGCTGCTGATGGGTGGTTGTCGCAGGATGGATCACGAGGCTCTTTGAGTCCCCGATGTTGGCAAGGTTACTAAAGAGCCTGAGGTGATCGATGAACTTCCGTGACGCCGCTTCCCCGCCCTTGATACCGACACCGACGAGAGGGCCATACCCCCCGACAAGGTATTTCTCCGTGAGCGTATGGCTCGGGTGATCGGGAAGTCCCGGATAATTTACCCATGCAACCTTCGGGTGCCCCTGCAGGAATTTCGCAACCGCAAATGCATTTTCCGAGTGCCGGGGGACACGCAGGTGGAGCGTCTCAAGGCCGATCAAAAAGAGCCATGCATTGAACGGGCTGAGCACAGCACCGGTATCTCTCATGAGAGAGACACGGATCTTAAAGACAAACGCGACGTTCCCAAGGCCCGGGAAGTTCCCGAATGTGTCCCAGTACTTCAGGCCATGATAGCCCGGGTCAGGCTCGGTGAACTCGGGAAACTTGCCGTTGTTCCAGGCAAACTTACCGGAGTCAACAATCACACCGCCAACTGAATTGCCGTGGCCGCCGATATACTTGGTTGCCGAATGAACGACAATGTCTGCACCGTATTCAATGGGCCGTACGAGACCGACACCGGTGGTATTGTCGACGATGAAGGGGACACCGTTTTCATGGGCGATCTTTGCAATGGCCTCAAAATCGGGCGTGTCCAGTTTCGGGTTGCCCACGGTCTCGGCATAGAACGCCCGGGTTTTACCGGTGACCGCTTTCCTGAACTCTTCAGGTTTTGTGGAGTCGACAAAGACCACGTGCCTCCCGAACTTCGGGAGCGTGTAGTGGAAGAACTCGTATGTGCCGCCGTACAGGTTGTCTGCCGATACGATCTCGTCGCCCGGACAGGTAATATTCAGGATCGCGTAGGTTATGGCGGCGGCTCCGGATGCCGTTGCGATTGCCCCGGTCCCGCCTTCAATGGCCGCGACACGTTTTTCGAACACGTCGGTGGTCGGGTTCATGAGCCGGGTGTAGATGTTTCCCAGTTCCCGTAGCCCGAACAGGTTTGCCGCATGCTCGGTGTTTTTGAATACGTAGGAGGTCGTCTGGTACAGCGGTACGGTTCGCGATCCGGTGGTTGGATCGGGCACCTGCCCCGCATGAAGGGAGGTGGTGCCAAGATTGAATTTCTTTTTTGTCATTGCTGGTTCCTCTTTTTTTTTGACATTGGTTGTCCGCAGGTAACGATCATGGAGTCGTCACCCGACGCATCATGGCCGGTATTTTTCTGGATTTTTTTGTGATAGCCGCGGGGATTTGTTATTTCTGGATTGGAAGTTGGTATTTCTCTGCAATCTCCATGAACGCGTCCGAGAGATACCTGACCTGTTTCCAGTTCAAAGCGTAGGTGTTGAGTTTCCACGTCCGGGTCGCACCCGCAAACTCGCCGACGATGCCACGGGACGAGAGTTCGTCGCTGAAGTAGAACCCGCGGCGCTTGTGGGTCTGTGCAACCGTGTCGAAACTGCCGGTGGTGTCGATTTTGGTGAGTGTATGTTTTCTCGGGTACTGGGACAGGACCCTGCTCCCGGAGATCGTCAGGAGCTTATCGATGAAAAAATTTGATTTTTTCACTTCTTCGTCCCAGTGGAGGGTTCGTTCTTTGACCGTGGGAAACGATGCCATCATCGACAGCAGGGTACCGCCCATCAGCGTGCACCCGAGCATCTCGACTTCCTTGATCCCGAATTTGCGTTTGGTCAGGTCACCGACCATCGCCGTAGTCCGGAGGGCTTTTGGAACCCATTCCCCGGTCATTGCCAGAACACCTGACGGCGCAACCGATGCCATACTCTTGTGTCCGGAGCCGACAACAAAGTCTGCCCCGATCTTCTTCCCATCGACCGGCATGACACCGACCGTATATGCCCCGTTATAGAGGAAGGGAATGTCGTACTGGTGTGCGACTTTCCCGATGGCGGTAATCTCGTGCTCGTTTGCATACTGGTAATCGAAATGGTCGATCATGACCAGTACCGGGAGTTTTCCGGTCTCTGATTTGACCTCTTCGATCTTCTGGGCGGTTGCTTCCCCGGTCACGATATGGTTGTCGTTGAGCGGGACTTCTTTGACGATCCCACCGGCATTTTCCACGGCAAGGAACTCGGTATAGTGGGCGAGCGCCGATACAATGACGGTGTCACCTTTCCCGACAAGAGTCCCGGCAACTGCCTGGAAGCCGCGCCGGGCTCCTGGCACCACCCGTGCCTCGTCCATGTTGAGCCACCTTGCGAGTTCCTCGTGGAACTCCGCAATGCCGGGTTTTGAGATCTTGTCGAGCCGGAACGGTTTGCGGCAGGCATCACAGGTCGAGTACCCGTCACCATAGGAGATGATTGCTTTGCGGGCTTCCGTGGTGAGCCTTCCTGCTGCCTGGATCGGATGGATGTTGATGTACTGTTCTTCCCGGGATCTGACATCGAGCGTCCCGGCGATTTTTGTTACCCGAGGTGTGCCGGTTCCTGCTTCGAGATCAGCGACGATTGCCTTTAGCCCGGCAATACGCTGATTGAATGCTGCCAGCTCTTCTGAATCAAAGCCGGTCGGGAGCGACTTGCGAAAGAGCCCCCGGATCTCTTCGAGCGCAAAGAGTGCTTCGAATGTTTTCTGAATTCTGATACTCATGGAAATCACGCGTCCCTTGTGTGCCGATGTATTTTACTGACGATATAAGTTTCTTCATTTTCATGGATCGTGTCATCAAGGCGCATTTTGACACCTCGCTAACAAAAGCCAGCGCCCGGAATCGAACCGGGTTACGCTGATCTGCAGTCAGCTGCGTAGCCTTTCCGCCACACTGGCATTTTTTGTCAGAACCGGCAAAAGAGCCAAGGCCCGGAATCGAACCGGGATGAAAGTTGATCTGCAATCAACCGCGTGGCCACTCCGCCACCTTGGCGCTGTCCGGAATTCACGATTGTGAATTTGACTATAATAGATAACAATTGTGAATATATTAATTTTGCGGAAACGTCCATTTTTTCCGGAATTTTTTTACCAGGCATATGCGATCCATCCGGACACCTTAGTTACCCACAATTAAGTCTGCGCTGTGCCAATGCCTGATCGCATAAAATTTGATGGGAACATACGATTGATCCCTGATATCGGCAAGTTTCCTGAACAATCAAGGTCATGCGCTTTCATCACGATAGGAGAAAATAGAGGCCGTTGTAGTGTAACTGAGATTGATCCTGCTCATCTCTCATGATAATTTCTGGTGGGAGCGTTACATTCTCTGGCAGATTTATCCGGGAAAAACCCGTTTTTGTTGGATACAATCCATAATCAGTCGGAAAGAAGACATCATTTTTGTAATCGATAAAACATGAATACGGATATCATTTCACGTTAAAGGGAGAGTCTTTTTCTTTCTGGTGTATCAGGTCGATATTTCAGATTATCATTTTCAGACAAAATACAAAATTTTATAAATTAAAGAAAGAATATTCCTTCTTACAGAACTGGGGAGGAAAGATTTGATAATTGAAAAAAAAAGGGAATTGATAATACGGTTCTGTTTCCTTCGAATGATCCCACCTGTTTCAGGTGAAGGATCATCATGTACGGCATTGAATGAACAAAATTATGACATTGAGGTGAATTTCATCTAGCTTACTCGTTTGCGGTTTTATTATCGTAAGCAGAGTGGATGGATTTGCTTTTGTTTAAAGCAGATCTGACCCGGACAAAAAATACAGCGAACATCATGAGAAAGAACATGATGACCTTCTGTAGTGGAGCGTTCGGGTACCGGGTAACCAATTCTGTCCTTATGATGAGAACCACAAGCATGATCATCGAACGGAGGTCATGGAATGTTGAATCGATCTGAATTGTTGAAGAGATTTTTTATTTTATTGATCCTGATGGCGATAACAATACCGGCTATCACATCAGCGGTGCAGACAGCTGATCCCAATGGTGCGAATACAGGCACGGCAATCGACGTTCCTGCAGCTAACCCGGGCCAGCCGACCCAGGAAGAAATGGCATACGCCGTCGGGCATAATAAGGTTTCAATAAATATTATGTGGACCCTGCTTGCAGGATTCCTGGTTATGTTCATGCAGGCCGGGTTTGCCATGGTCGAGACAGGGATGACACGGGCGAAGAACGCTGCCCATACCATTACGATGAACCTGCTGGTTTATCCGCTTGGACTTCTGGGTTTTTTCCTGACGGGTTTTGCCATCATGTTTGGCGGCGTCGGCCCGCTGGGAACATTGGGAGGGTACCCGGGTCTGAGCAATGAGTTCTCAATCAGCCTGCTCGGGCACAATTTCGGCCTGTTCGGTATGACCGGCTTTGGCCTCATCGGCACTTACGATGTTGGAGTCCTTACGATGTTCCTGTTCCAGGCCGTCTTCATGGATACAGCAGCCACAATTCCAACAGGTGCTCTTGCCGAACGTTGGAAGTTCGCATCGTTCTGTCTCATGGGATTCATGGTGGGAGCCCTCATCTACCCGTTGTTTGGCAACTGGGTCTGGGGCGGCGGCTGGCTTGCGCAGCTCGGGGTCAACTTCGGGCTTGGCCACGGTCATGTTGACTTCGCAGGTTCATCCGTTGTGCACATGACGGGAGGGGTCATCGGGCTCGTGGGTGCGTGGATTATCGGTGCAAGGATTGGCAAATACAACAAAGACGGCTCGAGCAACGCCATAGTTGGTCACAGTATACCCATGGCTGTTATCGGTACATTCATCCTGGCATTCGGCTGGTTTGGATTCAACCCCGGCTCTACGCTTGCCGGCGGCGATCTTCGCATAGCCATTGTAGCCGTGAACACGATGCTTGCCTCAATGTCAGGAGCGCTCATGGCCGTAGCCTGGATGTGGGCTGTGCGGACGAAGAAACCCGACCCGGGTATGGCGTGCAATGGCATGCTTGCAGGACTGGTCGCTATAACGGCTCCCTGCGCTTTCGTTAATCCGCTTGCCGCAGTAATCATCGGTATTGTTGCGGGAGTTCTTGTCGTCGAGTCGGTCTTCTTCTTTGAGAGGAAGGCAAAGATTGATGATCCGGTCGGGGCCATATCCGTACACGGCGTAAACGGTGCCTGGGGCTGCATCGCTCTTGGCCTGTTTGCGGACGGGACCTATGGTTTTGGCTGGAATGGTGTTCCGGGGGCAGTGACCGGGTTGCTCTATGGCGATCCGATGCAACTCGTGGCCGAATTTATCGGTGTATTCACAAACCTGATATTTGTCGGCATACTGGCTTACATCGTCTATAAGGTAATATCCCTCATTGTTCCGATGCGGGTCAGCCCGGAAACAGAACTTGCTGGCCTTGATGTTCC
>JBDKTL010000017.1:0-86520 GCA_039698055.1 Methanoregula sp.
GCACTCAAAGCCCGCAAATACCGACTTCAGATCAAGGAAATTAAAATCAAAATCATCCTCTACAATATCTCAAAATTGATCTCTTCTTTGTCATTCCTTATTTTCATTGAGGAATTCTACAGAGCCATTTTTTTATTTTTTAATATGCCGAGTCTGCAATTCATTTCCAAATTGCCGTAGAGGTGCCCCTTCAGGAAGGGCAGTGTTAATCTTAGGGTATAGGGGCGGTTTGCCCCCATCCATGTGAAGGAAGATGAACGTAATCACGTACAAAACAACAAATTGACTCAGCCTGTCGTTTCAGATGTACGCTTTCATAATCCCCTGGTAAATCGCTGAAGCATGGTCGAGTGCCGCGATGGAAACCCGCTCGTTGACCGCGTGAAGGGTCGAGAGTTCCCCGGGCCCGTACTCGATCACGTTGAAACCGGCAGACCGCAGATGCCGGGCATCGCTTGCGGCCCACTGGACGATGGGGGACACATCCCCCCCGTACACGTTCCTGACTTCCCTGCAGGCAATCGAGACGAGTGCGCAGCCGGGATCGGTCAGCGACGGTTCGTGCACAGTCTCGCTGGTGACGGTCCCGTGCGGGGCATGGGCTTTTAAGTCAGCAACCAGCAGGGGGATATCGCAGCCCCACGGAACCCGCAGTTCAAGGTCGAGATCGCAGTGCTGGGCAACGATGTTTGTCTTTTCCCCCCCGTGGATTACCCCGGGGTTGAACATGAGCCGCTGGAGGATCTCCTCGCCCCTGCCAATATTGAACTCCCCGGAAAACACTTCCGAAGAATGCGCTATGATCTTTTTAAGCGTCTCATCGACGGGAAATTCCTTTTCATGCAGACTGTTCACGTAGTGCAAAAACAACAGCGCTTCCATGATGGCGCTGACGCCAACGGCAGGGTAGAGCGATCCATGCCCGGGAGTGCCGGAAAATTTCATCTCCAGCCGCAAAAGTCCTTTCTGGCCGATGCAGGGGCTCCGCACCGGTGTCGGCTCTGCGATTACGCAGTCGCAAGGAGAGATGAGATGGTGTGCCAGGAGATACCGGACCCCGTATTCGCCCCCGGTCTCCTCATCGCAGACAAATGCAAGGGTTGCCGGGAGTTCGCTCCTGGTTTGTAAAACGGCGTCGCACGCGGCAAGCAGTGCGGCACACCCGCCTTTCATGTCCGTGGCACCCCGGCCCCAGACAATCCCGTCTTTTACCGTTCCCGAAAACGGGGGATAGGTCCATCCTTCATCCATCGCAGGCACGACATCCACGTGGCCGCAGAGAAGGAGCCGTTGTTTTTTGCCGGTAGTGACGAGATTCGATCGCCCGTTGGCATTGCTGGTGATGCTTGAACCCACCCCCAGCCCTTCGAGCAGTGAACGGATATATTCGATGGCGTCGGTGGTAGTCCCGGGGGGATTCTCGCTTCGTATCGCAACAAGTTCGGCACAGATACGACCTGTGTCCATGGCAACTCCCGTATTTTAGATATTCAGCGCAAGATAGTCCTCAAACAGTCTGGCAAGCGAGGCTTCCTCGTACAGGCTCTTTAAAAAATCCTGTTCAAAGAATTCGTCGATCACCGCATAGAAAAAATCCGTCGGGACCGGTTCTTTGCTGTTAGGATCCAGCACAATCCGGAAACTGCGGTAACTGGCCGGATCTTCGGGATCGTAGATCATCTGCCAGAGTCCGGGCAGGCAGGCAAACTTTTCCGGGTGATTCTCCTTGAGCCATTTCATAAATCCGGGGAATTTTGCCCGGTCGCCTTTTTTTTCTTCGTCGATGCGCCAGCGCATGTACTCTGCCCCCATCATGTTTTTCGGGGACTGGTAATTGAACGAAAGAAGGCTCGCGGTATAATCAATGTGGGCAAGGGCGTCCATCAGGTAAAACCCGAGCACCTTGTTGAACAGGGACGGGTCGTGAAGAATCAGGGATTTCCCGTAGAGATGGGTGAGAACGGACAGGTACTCGTTATCGGAAGTCATAGTCCTTACATGGGAAACCGACGTGTAAATACATTTCCCTGTTGCCGGTTATCAGGCCGGAAGCGTTGTTATTTAAAAAACGGTTCCCGCCGTAAAACTGCCTCCTTGAACAATGTCTCAAGTTCTGCGCCGGATTTGCCACGGATATCCACGTGATTGTCAGTCCGCAGCAGGCAGGGCTTGAGTTTCCCATCCGATGTGACCCTCAGCCGGTTGCAGAATGCACAGAATTCAGTGTTGTGGAGCGGGCGGACAACTTCAACTTCCGCACCATCGAGACAGTATTTCTTCCGGTGGTGCATTCGCCGGGTAAGGATCTGGTTTGACCGTGATGCAAGGACTCCTTCAAGGCCGTTGAGGTCGCTGTGCTTCTCGCAGTTATTGAAATGCATCAGTTCGATGAGCTGGAGGACAAGGTTCCGGTTGCCCCGCACATATGCAAGAAAATCGTCAATCTCGTTGTCGTTGATCCCCTTGAGGACGACCATGTTCAGTTTCACGGGCGTCAGGCCGACGTCGAGTGCCGCGTCGATGCCTTCAAGCACTTCCGCAAGATGATCGCTTCCGGCAATTTTTTTATAGGTTTCCGGGTTCATGCTGTCGAGGCTGACATTGACCCGGTTGAGTCCCGCCCGTTTCAGATCGGCAGCGAGCGGTGCAAGAAAGATGCCGTTTGTGGTGATTGACGATTCCATCCCTTCCGGGACCGATTCCACGATCGATACGAGATCCTTGCGCAGGAGGGGTTCGCCCCCGGTAAATTTTACGCTTCTGATGCCAAACTTTGCAGCGACCCGCATTATTTCCCTGATATCTTCTGCCGGCATTTCCGATGCGGGCGATCGTTCCCCTTCTGCGTGGCAGTAAATGCAGGAAAGGTTGCACCGGGGCGTGAGGCTGATGCGGAGATTGCTCACGGGGCGGTCATAGGAGTCAACTAATCGGGTCGCCATTATGTCAGCCTTTGAAATTCTTGGCTACGAGGTAAAATTCGGTGCTGCCTTTCCGGGTCGATTTTGTGTTGTACGTATGCACCGCATGAAAATGCTCTTTTGCAATGGCAAGCAGTTCAGGGAAATCTGCACCCTGGAATGCTTTAACGACAAAATTCCCGCCGGGTTTTAAGACGTTGCAGGCAAAGGATAACGCCTCTTCCCCAAGAGCCACCGACCGGGCCTGGTCGTAACTTCTCTGGCCGGAGAGTTTAGGTGAGGCATCGCAGACAACCACGCTCACGGACCCAAGCTGGGTTCGTACCTGCTCCTGGATGGCCGGATCGGTTAAGTCTCCTTCGATGGTCTCCACGCCTTCAAGAGGGGCAATCGGGTTCAGGTCAACGCCCAGCACCCGGCCGCTCGTGAGTGTGCGCAGAACCTGGAGCCAGCTTCCCGGCGCCGCACCCAGGTCAACGATATTATCAGTGTTCCTGATGACAGAAAATTTTTTCTGGATTTCAATAAGTTTGTAGGAAGCACGGGAGCGGAATCCCTCGCTTTTTGCCCGCATGTATACTTTATCCCGTGACCAGAGTGAACCCATGATTCGTATGCCTCAAAAAAAATTCCTGCCAACAAACCCAAAACGCTATAATTAAAGTATGACGATATACTGTATAAGACAGTTGTTAAGGGGAAAGCGATGTTAAAAGCTACGATTGATGCAGATATATTCCGGGAGGCCATTGAGGCGATCTCAGCCCTTATCCCCGAGTGCCGGCTGCACACGGCGGAGGACGGCATCTCCACCCGGGCGGTGGATACCGCAAATGTCGCCATGATTGCTATCGACTTAAAAAAAGAGGCATTTGAAACCTACAAAGCGACCGGCAGTGAGATTGGCGTCGATATTTCAAAGATGAAAAACATCTTCAATATGGCGGGAAAAGGCGACATTATCAGTCTTGAGCTTGGGGATGCCGCACAGAAAATGGCGGTATCGGTTCATGGCTACCACTACTCGATCACGCTTCTTGATACAAACACCATACGAAAAGATCCCAATTCGCCGACTATCAACCTTCCGGGAAAAGTCGTCATCTCCGGGGAAGATTTGAACAATGCGATCAAGGCGGCTGCGGTTATTTCCGACAAGATCAAGATGGGGATCCATGCAAAAGACCAGACATTTTTCATGGTTGCCGAAGGGGATACCGATCACATCCAGCGGGAGTTTGGCAAGGATGAACTCAAATCGATTACTGCTGTCGATGCAAGCTCGCTGTTTTCCCTTGACTACCTAAAGGACATGGGCAAGGTCATGAGCCGTGCGGCGGAAGTTGAGGTATTTTTGGGTATTGACCATCCGGTACGGTTCTCCTTTGAGATCGCGGGCGGCAAGGGGCACGTGGAGTACCTGCTTGCACCGCGTATCGAGGCAGACTAAATGGAATTTGTTCCTTCCGTCAAGGAACTTTCCCATTTTCCGTTTTTAAAAAAAGCCCAGGACCATATCAAGTCCCGGTTTTCTTCCCTGGATTCTTTGTTGCAGGACCAAAAGGGGGAAGCACTGGCTGCACGGGCACTGGACAGGATCCGGGACGCCGTCACGCCAAAAAAAGTTTTTTCTCCTGAGGTGACCGGTTCACCCGAAGAGGAGATTGCACTCTATGCGCTTGCACGGATCATGGTCTCCTGTGTCAACGACAAGCAGCTCATCGACCGGCTGACCCGGTACGAAGCAGAGCGGGCATATTTTTTCCTGGTTAATGAAGAAGAATGGAACCGGAATTATGCCCCGGGTGAAGGGGAATATTCCCGGCTGTGCATCGCACTTGCCGGGGAACTGGGAATCCGTGTCACGCTCGATACCATGCCGGTTGCCGATTACGTGGAGCTGGTCGCTCCCCTGCACGAAGACCGGTACCGGCTGATTAACCGGGAGATTACCCGGGGTTTTGTCAGGATCAATAAAAACGAGCGGTACGAACTCATCCGCGAACGGATCCGGGTCATACTGCGGCGGGACCTGCCCCATAAAGTACCAAAGCGGATCTGCGAACTGCTGGAGCCGCATGCCGGGCAGATAAAGAAAGTGTATCAGGAGCAGATGCAGCGGCAGTTTGGCTCCGTGGACGAAGGTTCATTTCCGCCCTGCATGCAGGCACTGGTTGCGGCACTCCTGTCGGGCACCAACCTTACCCATGCCGGGCGTTTCTCCCTGACGGCATTTCTTCACAATATCGGCATGGATACCGCCGGGATTGCGGCGATGTATGCCCGGTCGCCGGATTTCGATATCGGCAAGACCATGTACCAGGTCGAGCATATCACCGGGCGCGGGGGAACTTCGACCGATTACACGACCCCGGCCTGTGCGGCGATGGAAACCACCGGCCTGTGTATCAAAAAAGATGAGATTTGTGAGAGGATCAACCATCCGCTCAGTTATTACAAGGTTAAAAAATCCCGGCCAAAAAAGATGCCGTTACCGGAAAAACCCGCACCAGGAAAAAAAGATACTTCGCTCTGACCAGTCAAACGATCTGTTTGTTGACCATATAGCCGGCACCGGATAATACCAGGATGAAGATGATAATTGCAACGAGATATGCGATGCCTGCACTCATGATCATCGGCAGAACTGAAATAAGCACAACAAGAACGAAGAAACTCATCAGGCCGAGAACTACATCTAACAATCTGGCATCCATTACACCTTATTTTAGTTTTTGAAACATTATATGCATATCCGTGATGAGACCGGTATCAGCGTACACGGGTATGCGGTCGTATTCTCCCCTTCGTGAGATTGATGTCGGAAATTTTTCATGGGATAATCCGGCGTGCGAAACGACAAAAAAACCCATGGTCTCTTCCTCCTGTGGAGAAGAGCAGTACTGCTCCCTGTGGATGTTTACCTCCCGCACATGCGCCGGGACATGCACCATCCGGAGGCAGGGGTTTTTTCTTATGCGGAGATTAACCGGTACTGCATGACAGGAACTCCCGCCCGGCAGCGATCGGACGTGCTCGATGAACTTTCCGTTGCCACCGGGCGGATCGTGTCGTCCCTTGATCCGGGTCTTGTTCCGGTGGGAGGGGCACATTTTGGTTATGCCATCACGGGAGCACGGGATGCCGGGGGGGTCGCTGCGATCCGGGGCGGGATCGTGATCGCGGACGGGAAGGTCTGTGCTGCCGGTGAATGCGCGTTTGGCGGCGACGAGTCAATCTCCCGGATTATTCTCACCGCGATGAGATTCGATCCGCAGGTGCGCAGTGCCGCCATCGTCAGGTTTACCCCGGAAATGCGTGACCTGCTTGACGATTCGCTCATGGAGTGCTGTTCGTTTGACCCGGTGCGTACCCCATCAGGTGTCAGCACCATGGACTGGGGCGTGGCATCCTGCTGCAAAGACGGGGTGCCGGACGCGGTTTACGACGCACGTACCCAAAATAACGAACCGCTTATCTCGTTTTTGGGCGAAACACCTGCGGATGTTGCGAACAATATTATTATGATATCAAACCGCATTATACGTATAGAACTTTGAGGAATCGCTCATGGGAATCAAACCATCGTATATCAAAACAATCGGTACAGAACTTCTTGCAAAGCAGCGGGAAAATTTCTCCAGTGACTTTGACGCGAACAAACAGCAGCTTGGCGTATCTGCCGAGATCGGTAGTAAGCGGGTACGGAATCGCATCGCCGGCTATATCACCAGAAAAATAAATACTAAAAGACGCTCATAAACTTATTTATGTTTGAAGGCGTCCTTCCAGCAATAATAACCCCTTTTAAAAAAAATCCCGCAATGGACCTTGATGTGGCAGGTCTTGAGCGAAACATTGAGTATCTCCTCTCCTGTGGCATACACGGGATCGTACCGTGCGGTTCGACCGGGGAATCTGCAACACTTTCGTTTAAGGAACATGAGAAGGTTGTCGATGTCACCATTAACAAGGTCAATGGCAAGATCCCCGTGCTCGCGGGCACCGGTTCCAACAATACTGCGGAAGCAGTTGTACTGACGAAGGCGGCAAAGGACGCAGGTGCGGACGGTGTTCTGGTGATCAGTCCGTACTATAACAAGCCGAATCGTGCAGGACTGGTCAAGCATTATACAAAACTTGCCGACCTCGATATCCCGGTGGTCATTTACAATGTCCCCGGCAGGACCGGGCAGAACCTTGAGCCCGACCTGATTGCGGAACTTGCAGAACACCCCGGTATTGTGGGCATCAAGGAGGCAAGCGGCAACATCGGCCAGGTGTCGCGCATCATCGAAGCCACGCTGGATGAAGACTTTGCCGTCATCTCCGGCGATGACAACCTTACCCTCCCCATCATGGCGCTGGGCGGGTCAGGGGTCATTTCCGTTGCCGCAAACGTCGATCCAAAACGAATGGTCGCCATGTGCGAAGCGATGAAAACCGGGGATTACCAGAAGGCACTTGTCCTGCATTATGCGCTGTCCCCGCTCTTCCGCTCGATGTTCATCGATACAAACCCGATACCGGTAAAAAAGGCGGTTGAACTGATCGGTTTTGCTGGAGGCCCGGTCCGGTTGCCACTCGATAACCTTGACGATAAGAAAACAGAGCAGCTCAAAAAAGTACTCGCAACGATTCCCCTGGCAAAAAAGCCGGCCGGGCGTGCAACTGCATCAAAAACCCCGGTATTAAAAACGGCAAAACCTGCTGTAAAGAAAGCGAAGGCCGCACCAAAACGGCGTGGGCGGTGACCTGATCCATGATTAAGGTAGTCGTATGCGGTGCATCCGGGCGCATGGGCCAGACCATTGGCAGGATGGTGCACGAATCTACGGATCTGGAACTGGTCGGCGGTATCAACTTAAAATCCAGCACCTTTTTTGGCGCCGATATTGTAGAAACAAAGAATATGGATGCGCTGCTGAAAAGCAAAAAGCCGGATGTGCTCATCGATTTTACGATTGCGCATGCCGCCGTTGAAAATGTCAAGACTGCCGCCCGCAACAATGTTGCCGTCATTGTCGGTACAACGGGATTTACCGCAGAGCAGCGGGTGGAGATGGCGACTGCAATCGAAGGTCATGTACCGGCCGTCATTTCCAGCAATTTCTCTGTCGGCGTCAACATCTTCTGGCAGCTTGTTCGTGACGCGGGAAAACTCCTCAAAGATTACGATATTGAGGTGATCGAGGCACACCACCGGAACAAGAAGGATGCGCCAAGCGGCACGGCAAAAACCATCCTGCAGATCCTTGACGAAGAAGTGGGGACACGCAACAAGCTGTACGGGCGCGAAGGGATGATGGAGCGGAGTAACGAGATCGGCGTTCACGTGATCCGGGGCGGGGATATTGTCGGGGATCACAAAGTGATGTTCTCGAAAAATTTCGAGACCATCGAGCTCTCCCACCGGGCTTACGACCGTTCGGTTTTCGCGAGCGGTGCGCTGCGGGCAGCCCGCTGGGTTGTTGGCAAGAAGCCCGGCATCTATGGCATGAACGATGTCCTTGAATTGGGAAAATAACCGCCTTTTCCCGTGTTAATAACGAAACCTATTTTTTGTCTTTCACAAAATATTACGGTGGAGTAAAGTGAAATGGTAGCAGTTGTTGATACCGCAAAGTGTACCGGATGCGAAACATGTGTGAGTGAATGTCCCGCATCAGCGATTTCCATGGACAATGAAAAAGCAAAAGTTGACAAGGATATGTGTGTGGACTGCCAGACGTGCGTTGATGTCTGCCCGTCCGAAGCGATCCATATGGAATAAATTTTTTCTGTAGATTTTTTTTAATTCTTTTTTGTTTTTTTTTCGTGAAATAACTGGTATCTGAATGTGAAATACACATATTTCAGGTAGCAGGATTATGTCATGGCCGGGGGTGCGCCCCTACATCCATACCTGCCAAAATAGGATCATAACCCCCCCAAAACGCAGTCTGGTGTATAACAGGATTACTTTTTTTGTCCATTCATGACGATTATTTTTTGCCGGAAGGCCAGAACGGTGGAACATTGTATATGTCCCTGTATATAAAATTAAAAAACAATGTTTTTATTATCACAGGTGAAATGGGATTTTACAACCCGCCATAATTTTAAACAAACGGGGAACACAAACTACACAGGACCTGTCACCTATGATCAATGTTGGAGTGCTCGGTGCAACGGGTGCGGTTGGTCAGCGATTTGTTGAACGCCTAGCGGATCATCCCTTGTTCAATCTGTCTACGCTCGCCGCCTCGGAACGCAGCGCGGGAAAGCAATATGGAAACGTGGTAAACTGGCGCCTTGAAACGCCATTTCCCGAAAAGATCGCAAAACTCAGGGTCACCCCGATCTCACCCAAAGCGATGAAAGGTGTGGACCTGGTGTTTTCTGCGCTCCCTGCTGATATTGCGATGGATGTTGAAAATGAATTTGCCGATGCGGGAATTGCGGTATGCAGCAATGCCAGTTCCCATCGCATGGAGCCCGATATCCCCCTTGTTGTTCCCGAAGTGAACCCGGAACATCTCGGGCTCATTGACGTCCAGCGCGATGCCGGCAGGGACGGGTTCATCGTCACGAACCCGAACTGCTCCACCATTATGATGGTGACTGCCCTTGCACCGCTGCGGAAATTCAGGTTCACGGATGTCCGCGTGGCGACAATGCAGGCAATTTCCGGCGCCGGGTTTGCCGGTGTACCCGCGATGTCAATTTACGATAACGTCATCCCGTATATCGGGCAGGAAGAGGAAAAGATGGAATCCGAGACCCTCAAGATCATGGGAACGTTAAAAGGAAAGAAAATTGTCAAGGCACCGTTTAAGGTAAGTGCCAGCTGCCACCGGGTGCCGGTGATCGATGGCCATACAATGGCAGTCTGGCTCGATATCAAAGAACCCGTTGAAAAACTCAAAAAAGCATTTATCGAGTACAAACCTCCCATCAAAGGCCTGCCGACCCAGCCAAAGGAATCCGTGCATTTCTTTGATGAGGCCGATCGCCCGCAGCCCCGGCTTGACCGGATGCGTGGCGGAGGTATGACGGTGTCAGTTGGCCGGTTGCGGGAAGGCGTTCGTTTCATTGCCATGGGGCATAACACGATTCGCGGTGCAGCCGGCGCAAGCGTACTGAATGCAGAACTCCTTGTCAAGAAGAAATACCTGTGAAGAACATGGAAAACGATACGCAGCAGCTCAGAGAAAACACGGTGTTTGTCGGAAATAAGCCTGTCATGAATTATGTGCTTGCCGTGGTGACACAATTCAACAATGGTGCAGAAACCGTGGCGATCAAAGCACGGGGCAAAGCAATTTCACGGGCGGTTGATACCGCTGAGATCTCCCTGAACCGGTTTTTGGATGGCGTAAAGAAAAAAGATATTGTGATCTCCACGGAAATGATTGATACGGATTCCGGGAAAACCAATGTATCGAGCATTGAAATTGTGCTTGAAAATCATAAATAATATTTTTTTATTATCCGCTTATCAGGAACATTCATCATCGAACGCGAAATCGTGCCTGTGGACTGGTGAAAAACAGCAAACCCGGCACCCTTTTTGGTGAGGAGGCCGGCAGTTTTTATGCAATTGTGCACGTGGGGAGAGCAGAAAAGCCGCAAAGGATATAAACGGCATATTCAAATTTATAGTGCTATGCGTGTCTTCACGCTGCTGATGCTGGTACTTCTCACAGGATGCATCGCAGCTCCGGTAATGGCTGCAAATGATGATCGCTATAGTTACATTACCGTTGAAGAAATCAACGTCCGGCTCGATAATGCAACGGCAGTCATTGATGTCAATTATACCGTTGACGAAGGCACACGTTTTATCTTTTTTTTACTGGGAAAGCAGGACCTGAAAAACAAACTTGTAACCATCCTCAATTACGATCATGTGGAAACGGTGAATATTGACCTTTCGCACGCCAAGTTTGTTGTCAGTGACGCATCGTTCTCCTATGGCAAAGGGATCTACTGGTATCCTGCCCATACGTTCAATGTGGTTATTCCCCGGTTGTCCGTTCAGTCCCCTCAACTGACACAGGACTTTGCCAATACCAACCGGTTCCCGGATGGACTGGGCTACTTTGAACCTCAGCCCCTGCCTGCGCAGTAATGCGAAGTCTGGCATAATGTTGGCAGTTTTTCACGATATTTTTGGTGTTTACCTTTTTTTTATTTGACCATCCATGATATTTTTCTCTCACATTTTTAATAATGATTTTTCTCAAATGTAGTGCAATTTCATTTCATACTTCCCCGTAAAAATGCAACTCCTTTTGGGGGCAACGCGGCTGTTCGTACCATAGGCATGAGTCAGCGTGGCTGGCGATAACCAAAATTTACTATATAAAAATAACAAAAGGCAAAATAATTTTGTTCCCGGGAACGCTCAAACAATAACAAGAAATCTTTTCCCGGATGATACCGGGTCAGATAATTTCGATGATTGCCTGTTTGCGCTGTTCGGCAATCTTTTTTGTGACGATATACTGGATAATGACCCCGGCAATTGCCGACGCAAGGCCCGATACCGTAGAATACAGAATCTCAGTTCCTGTTGTGGCGGCAGATAACGGGAAGTCAGGAATCCCGCTCACGGACAGGATATAGACGCTTGCGCCGTACAGGATAAGTCCGATCGCGACGACAAAGAAGGGAAATACAATGACTTTCCTTAAGTTGTCCCACTCGTTGATATAAACATCAATGATGATGCCGACCGAAGTAACCAGTCCTGCGGTGATCAGCCACCAGATCGCCCCGTAGATGAAGGTCATCAGGTACGGGACGATACCCATACCTGCATCGGATGAGTAATACCGGAGCACGGTGATGAAACCGCTGGTGAAACCGATGATGACAAGAAGGATAGTCGTGGCATAGGTAATAAAGGAAAATCTTCCCCGTGACAAGGATAAACGCAGGGCTGCAATGATACCGTGGACCAGTTCGTCAAACCCGAATCCTTTGTACAACAGGTACATGCCGATTACCCCGACCACAATGATCGTCGCAGTTCCCGGGTATCCCACAAGGAATGCAGTGGCGTAGAGCAGCATGGCAAGCCCGAGTGGGACTAATACGATCCGGGAAATTTTTGGATCGTCAAGGAGTTTTTTCAGGATGTAATAGGTGCCTTCGAGATTGGGCATCTGGTTGACAATCACCCTGCGGATGCTTGACACCGGAAGCCGGGATTGGATGATGGGGATAACGTATTCGTCTTCGGCACCGTCAGAGACAAGGATACAGTTGTCCGGCCTTGTTTCCTTGATGACCTGCTCAAGGTGCGTTGCAATACGCCGGTCACCTTCAATCATGTGGAGATGATTTCCCGAAATGACCGAAACGATGGCTTCTTCGCCCTTTGCAATAAGTTCATCGTAGATTTTGATGGCCTGAAAAATGGCGTTGACATCAGAGTCTTCAGGATCTGCAAGCGCTAATGTTTCTGCTGCTTTCAGGCAGGCTTCCCTGCCGACGACCGGGCTTTCTACGTGTGCTTTCCAGCCAATATCGTCATCGCGATCAACGCTGAGAACGAGAGTTCTCCCCTGTGTCATTGGTATATGTAAATCGTTTTAAATCTATTAAATTATTGCTGGCGTCAAGAAAAAATTGATTAAAAAAAAGATTAGATGAGTTTTGAGCGCTGGAGGAGTAATATATCGTCGGTGGTGAGTTTTTCCCCTGCACGGAAATTCTTGAAGAGATGTTCAGCTTCCTGCCGCACCGCTTTCTGCTCTTTTGTGACTTTGACTTTCTTTGTCTTCTTACGCAGGCCGGAGATGACTTTATCGTAATCGCGCAGTTCTTTCTGGCATGCGATGAATGATTTGTGTTCTGAATCCGCAGATTCCTGGGACTCGACAAAACTCTTATGTGCTGCGTCAGCGGCTTCGCGGGATTTGTCTGCTTTCCGGTAGGATTCCACCATCAGGTCGTGATGTTTTTGTGCAAGTTCTGCGACCTCGGTGACCTTTGCATGAAGATCAGATGCACCCTTGCGGTAATCACGCGCTTCGGTGATTTTTGTGTGCATCTCCTTGTTCTGCTCAAGTTCAGTTTCCTGCTCTTTTACCTGGGATCGCATCTGCTTGATCTTCTCGATAAGCTCGCGTTCTTTGTCGGTGGTAAAGACTTCAGTCTGCTGGCGGTACTCCATGAATTCGATCTGTTTCTGGAGTTCCTTGATCCCCCGGTTCTTGAGCGATCCGTGTTCTTTTTTGAACGCTTCAATTTCTTCGAAAAAAGCATTCGCCTTGTCGTTAAGATCGTTGCGCTGCGCTTTGAGATCGAGGACTTCCTGGTTGTACTTGTCCCGGAGATCCTTGTTTTTCTGCGCCTCTTCAACAAACTCGCGGGTCTGGTTGTTGAGCGTGTTGCGCTCCCTGGCAGCTTTACTTGCAGCAGCGTTAAGATCGTTTCTGCTGTTTTTATGCTGTTCAGATTCGGCGAGTATCTTCTTTCTCTTTTCCATCAGGTCATTCAACATGCGTTACGACTCCTCAAAAGTATTCCCTGCGGGGATCGGCGAGCTCCATGGAGAGAAAACTGGAATACCGGAGAATAATTTCCCGGCTCTTTTAATTCTCTTACATGGCAGCACTGCATGCAGGATGCAGGACAAAAAACATCAGAAAAGGAACGTTGCGAATAATTCAGGCAAGACTTCGGTTGAAAGTCTTTGTTCGACACGCGGTTCATGATGTTCAACTCCCGATACCGGGTGAAACCCGGTAAAAGGGATCACCCACATTCTCCCTGCAAAGGTTTGGTCGAATGTACTATATTTTAAAGGAGGGATGTGTTATTAAGCATTTCGCCGTTATTTCAGGTGAAGACGAATCGGGAAACCTGAAATAAATCCAATTTATCCTTAAAAGAGATCTTTTTTTTAAAAAAGGGGCGTTGGCAGGATGTGCCACCGCCCATTTTCTGACGTTTCGGGAGATCAACATTAATTCTGGAACGTTTTTTTTAAATGTGCGTGATTAACCGACCCATTCCAGGGTGCCGCCGCCGCTGGTCTGATCCCGTGCTGGTGCACGCCGGCTCTGGGGCATCTCGACTGCTTTTGGATTTGATCTCTTGTTGTCGATGTCCTGGATCATGGTCTTGTAGGACTGGCGGGTGCCAAGGATCTGTGCGCTCTTGACACCGGTCATGATTGCGAGCACACGGATTTTGCCTTCCATGTCGCTTCGGACACGTGCGCCCCAGATAACATCTGCATGTGGGTCAAGTTCGTACGTCAGGGACGTTGCGACTTCTTCTGCGTCCTGTAATGTCAGGTCTGTACCACCGGTGATGTGGATCAGGCTTCCGGTTGCGCCACGGTAGTCGATGTCGAGCATCGGGTTGGAAAGGCATTCACGAACAACGCTTTCGGCTTTGTTCTGCTGCTTGCTTTCACCAACGAGCATGACAGCGACGCCACCCTTGGACATGATTGCCCGGACATCTGCGTAGTCGATGTTGATGAGTGACGGTTCGGTGATGGTCTCTGAAATACCCTTGACGGTCTCACCGATCAGCTGGTCCATGACCGAGAATGCCTGGCCGAGCGGGAGGTTGGGCACGAAGCTTTTCAGCCGGTTGTTATCAAGGACAATGACCGAGTCTGCGGCAGCAGCGAGGGCTTCGAGTCCTTCTTCTGCACGGATAAGGCGGGCCTTTTCAACCTGGAACGGGTAACTGACCATTCCGACGACAATTGCTCCCTGTTCCTTTGCAATGGCTGCAACGACCGGGGCTGAGCCGGTACCGGTTCCTCCACCCATACCTGCTGTGATGAAAACCAGGTCGGCTGATTCCAGGACCGCTTCAAGAGTCGGGCGAGCCATTTCGGCTGCACGCTTACCGACATCCGGATACCCGCCTGCACCCAGGCCTTTGGTTAAGGATTTTCCAATCAGGATGCGCTTGTCGGCCTGGATCATATCCAGGTGCTGTTTGTCCGTGTTGATTGCAATGGTCTCGGCACCGGATACACCCATGTGGTGAATCCTGTTTACGGTGTTGTTTCCTGCACCCCCGCAACCGATGATCACAATTCTTGGCTGACCGACAAAATCATCTTCCGGTCCATCAGAGCTGGGTTTATTCAGCTCTTTTTCTAATTCGGCGTTTTTCAACGCATCGTTAATAATACTCTGCATATCTACCCTCTCATACCTTGAATGAAACCTGGTCGCTCTCTTTTAAGACACGGCTTGCACGTTTTTCAACAAGATCACGGACGGCGGCCCTGACCGCTTCGGAAACATTGGGATATTCCCCTGCGTCAACCATCTGCTGGAGCAGGTTGATTTGTTGTTCGGGGAGCCGGAGCGTGATTCTCTGCATCATCGTATCTCACATTTCTGACATATGTCAGCCTTTTGTCAGGCATATGTCAGACAAGGAGAACTCTCATGTCTGACTTAACCAGATAAACCAAAATGATACATTAATGCATATAAACTTTCTCATTTGATTTTGTCCCACCACTCCAAACGAATTTATGAGTTCCCGTTCCAGTATTCTGGTAAAAAGCGGTATTTTGCATGTCTTTTGAGTTCCCGAAACGTATTGTCCATGGCGGGGCCGGCAAGCGGTTGCAGGAAAAAACCCACAAACACGTGCTGGATTTCAGCGCGAGCGTGAATCCTCTCCCCCCCCGTTTTTCGTGGGATTGCAATTCTTTGGATCTTTTGTGTTATCCTGATGACGATTACACGCGCCTTAAGGAAAGGATCGCACAAACGTTTGGGAAAAAACCCGAAGAGATCTGTGTTGGCAACGGGTCCGTTGAACTGATACGGGCTTTTTGCCGGGTTATGCTCACGGACAAAAAAAAATATTTTCTCTCTTCCCCAACGTTTGGGGAATATGATTTGTCAGCCCGGCTTGCAGGAGCTTTTATCTCTGCGTCATCCGACACTGCGGATGTCTGTTTTGTCTGCAACCCGAATAATCCCACGGGCATCCTGCAGCCAAAGAACGAACTTCTTTACCAGCTGGAACGATGTGCACACAACGGGAGTACGCTTTTTTGCGATGAAGCGTTTATCGAGTTGTCCGATCCAAACGAGAGTCTTGCAGATATTTCAAATCCCCATCTCTTTGTCCTGCGATCTCTCACAAAGAGTTTCTCGGTCCCGGGCATCCGTTTTGGATACGGTTTTGGATCACCGGATCTCATTGAAAAAATTGAGACCGCACGAGACCCGTGGAGTGTGAATGCCTTTGCAGAATCCTATGCGATGGAAGCATTTCTTCATGTTGACGAACTGGCCGCTTCCCGTGACTATATCGCAAAGGAGCGCGACTGGCTGGTTAAAGAACTTGCCGGCAGGGAATTTTATCCCAACCCGTCATCCACAAATTTCATTCTGGTGGACTGCAAACGTGACGTACAATCCCTTGTGCAGGGACTCCTTCATGAGGGCATTCTTGTCCGGGACTGCACGTCGTTTGGATTGCCGCACTGCATCCGAATAGCAGTGCGGCTCCACGCCGAAAACCAGCAGCTGGTGGAGGCACTGGACCGATGCGTGCGCTGATCATGGCCGGTGGTGCTGGCACCAGGCTTGGCCTTGGTGAAAAACCGCTGATCTCCCTGTGCAACAGACCCATGATCAGCTACGTGATCGATGCATTTTGCGCGTGCGGCTGCGAAGTGGTTGTTGCGGTTTCGCCAAGAACACCGATGACCCGGAACTGGTGCCGGGCAAACGGGATTGACCATTTCTGTGCGGCCGGTGCCAATTTTATTCTGGATATGGAAGAAGCCGTGTCCGGCCTTGACGAGACCCGGCCGCTCTTTGTCAGTGTATCCGATATTCCCTGTATCAATGCAGAACTTCTTTTCCGTATCCAAAAGGAATACCTCCAATCCGGGATGGACGCCTGTTCTGTCTGGGTGCCGGTCGACCTTGTGCAGTTCTACCGGGGGGGCGTCACGTACCGGCAGACTATTCATGATACCGATGCCTGTCCGGCCGGTGTGAATATCCTGCGGGGCGACCGCATCGGTGAGCAACAGGAGGAACTCCAGCTGGTTATACCGGATCTCCGTCTTGCCATCAACGTGAATACTCCTGCCGATCACGATGCAGCCGGGCGATTCCTGGAGCAGCATTCCGGATAATTATTGCCCGGATACTAAAAAGTGCCACCGGCAACATTTTTTTTCGTATTGCCGGATAATTTGACGTGATTCATGTCGATTCTGTAAAAAAACGCTCAAATTAAGCATATAACAGAATGAATATTAAGGTGCGCCACCCTATATTTTAGTATTATGGTGGAGTCGCAGGAGATCGAGCTGCAGGGTCATATTATTGATTCCGGCATTATGACCCAGCTTTTCGATAAAGTCATGGATATGGGTGGAAATTTTGAAATCCTCGTCTTTGATATCGGCAAGAAAAAGACGGACCCCAGTTATGCCCGACTCCGGATTGTTGCGTCCAGCAAAGAAAAAATGCGTGCAATTCTTTCCGAACTCCACCGGATCGGAGCCCGCCCGCTCGAAGTAAAAGATGTTCATCTCGAACCGGCATTGGGGGATCGCAATATTCCCAAGCGGTTTTACACGACCACGAACCACCCGACCAAAGTCAAATATGGTGAAGACTGGATCCCGGTCGAACCGACAAAGATGGACTTTTTGATCGTTGTGGATCCAAAAAACAAGACTGCACGGTGCACCGCCCCGGCGAAGATAAAAAAGGGCGATCTGGTCGTTGTCGGCGAACAGGGTGTGAATGTCGCGTATCCGGAACGCCCACGGATGAGCAGTACGTTCGAGTTTATGCACGGCACGGTTTCTTCGGAACGCCCCAGCGAGACCCTGATTGCCCAGATCGCAGCAGAGATCCTCGAAGTCCACAAAAAGGGCGGGAAGATTGCCCTTGTCGGCGGTCCTGCAATCATCCATACCGGGGCAGACAAAGCGCTTGCAGAAATGATCCGCAAAGGATACATCGATGTTCTTTTTGCCGGCAATGCGCTCGCCACGCACGATATTGAATACAACCTGTACGGCACATCGCTTGGCATGGACATATCGACGGGAAAACCGGTGATGGGGGGCCACCGCCACCATCTCTATGCAATCAGCGAGATCATGCGGGCCGGTTCGATAAAAAATGCCGTTGACAAGGGCGTGATAACCGGTGGGATCATGTACGAATGCGTGAAAAACAATGTGCCGTTTGTCCTGGCCGGTTCAATACGGGACGACGGTCCCCTTCCCGATGTGATCACAGACGCGATGGAAGCCCAGGAGGCGATGCGCAGGCATATTGACGGGTGCAGCATGGTGCTCATGATTGCAACCCTCCTGCACTCTGTCGCTGTCGGCAATTTCCTCCCCTCCAACGTAAAGACGATCTGCGTTGATATCAACCCCGCCTCCTTAACAAAACTCATGGACCGGGGAACAATGCAGGCGCTCGGCGTCGTTTCCGATGCAGGTACCTTCATGCCGATGCTTGCCCGGCAACTGGAAATCCAGAGCACGGCAAAAAAGTAATTTTTTTAATGGATTTTTTTTAATGGCGCTGGGTGAGAGACCCGTAAATTTTGGAAACCAGTATCAATCATTGGTTCTTAATTTTTATCGGGTGAGCGGCATACAGAATGGCTGCTCGGATGAAAGAACGTATTCCCATTCCGCTTTGCAGGAACAATCGGTTTTGAGGAGTGCCGTTAACAGTTCCCGGTCCGCATTCAGGGTATATTCCCGGATTCCTTTCACGAGATCGTAATCGCATTTCCCGCAGTTATGCGGCCCCCTCTTCTGCCCGCCGCCAAGAGGATCGCAGGAAACATGGACCGGTGCGTCCTTTAATAATGACAGGACGCTCCAGAGATAGGGTGGCCGGTACGCCCCGCGTTTCCAGTAAAACTCAAGTTCGGTTTTTTTCTGCACCGTGCAGGGATTCATGGAAATAATTTCTGCATGGTGTGCGGCAGTCGCAATCGACGTCTTCATATCCGCGTAGGCTTCACCTTCCGTGAGAAAAAGCGGTTTGAAGAGCAGGTACGCCTTGACCCCGGCCCCGGCCTTGTGGGCAACGGATGCCGCACGGGCAAAATCGGAAAATGCAAACCCCTTGTCAATGCACTTTTCGCGGATTGCATCGTTGGTGGTTTCAAGGCCAATCGCACAGTAGAGCGGCGTGGCATGACTGCCGTCATCAAGTTCCGCAATGAACTCGCTAAGTACGTCCGCGTCGATATATTCCGGGCGGGTCTCGGCGACGATGACTGAACCGTGGAACGCGTGGGCAACCTCCGAAAGGAACGCAGTTGGCACTTCCTGCGGATCGAAAAAACTACCTGACGTAAAAATTTTTACCATCGGGAACTTTTCATCATACTCCCTGCAGACCCACTTCAGCTGGTTATGAAGGTGGCCAAGGAGAGCATCGCCGGACATACGCTCATAGCGTTCGTGACGGTAACTGCACATGCGGCACCGCGACCACGAGCACCCCCCGGTTTTAAAAATAATAGTGAGACAATCAACAAGAGCACCCTCATGCCGCTCTTTTCCGCGCCAGCTTGCCAGCGGTTTTTCAAATTCATCAGAAATCATTAACAACCCCATAGTTGATCTTGAATATAGATGAATAAGCTCGTCCTGCTGGTGATGGGACTCCTCTTTTGTACCGGAAATGTATCTGCTTACCAGGTTGTTATCCAGGCACCTGATACCCTGACTGTAGGGGAACCGCTCCTCGTCTCCGGGACAACGACGTTTGGGATTGGAACCCCGATCGATGTCGTTCTTTCCTACCAGCTGACCACGAGCACGGAAGTCTCGCGGAAGATCGCGTATGTCATGTCCGACAAGACGTTCCGCGTAGTCTTTGACACGACCGATCTCAAGAAAGGGGTGTACAAGGTCGAAGTCCCGACAAACGGGATGGGGGATTCGGTAACGATGAGACTGGTGAATCTCGTTGACCGGTCTGATGAAATTCACCTGTCCTCCCAGACGACGCAGAGTTTTAACGGGAAATTATACGTTACCGGAACGCTGTCTACCGACGCCAGTTCCGGTGTGCAGATTGAAGTGATCGGGCCGGATGGTTCCCACATCTTCGGCCCCATGTACATCAATACCAATTACCAGGGATCGTTTAGTGCGGACATCCCCATTACCCAGTCCGGTGACTATGAAGTTAGTTTTACCGACGCACAGGGGTATGTCGGGAAACGGATCATAACTGTTATCAGCACCGATGCCACGATTGCACCACCGACTGCTGCAACAACGGCCGGTGTTCATTCAGCCCATGTAAAAGCATCGCGTGACAACCCGGCCTATTTTGTTGTCCGGCCGGGAACCGGATCATTCAAGGTGTATACCTCGTCCTCGATTGACTGGGTGATAGAATATGTCGATACTGCCAGTGTTCTGCACATGATCAACGATCATGGCGAACTGAACCCGGAGGAGATTATGGTAAAAAGCAACGGAAAGGCCGTGTATTTTAAAATATATCCGTATAAATATTCGGTCACGGGCGAGGTGTTCCTCTATGCCGAGAATGTAAATTCAGTATCTGTCAGCCCGACCGTCCCGGCGGTGTTTGGGACCATGTCCCAGATTCCGGCAGAAACACCCGCATCGCCGGTTTCACCTGTGCTGTGTCTTTTTGCGGCGGGAATTATTGGTGTGCTCTCTCATCTCCGGAAATAATGCCGTTCATCAATCCATCAGCACGTCTAGTGGAGCCCCGTTTGTCTGTGGGATCTTAACGGATCTATTCTAGAAGCATTTTTTATATCTCCCGACCAACAGATAGAGCACGTGCCGGGGTAGTCTAGTCCGGTAAGGCGGTGGCCTTGAAAGCCACTGGTGCCTGCACCTCAAGAGTTCAAATCTCTTCCCCGGCGTTTCCTGTTCTGATTGCAGAATTATACCCTTTAATTTCGTCTGTTTCCTTTCGTTCTTTTTACCGGCAGTATCAATATCACTGTTTTTATGTGTTAAGAACGCTTACAGTTTTATTCAGACAAGAGAGTGAATTTATCGATGTGCGTAGCCATTCCTGCAGAAGTGCTTGAGATCAAAGAAGGTAATATCGGGGTTGTCGATTACGGCGAACTCAAACAGGAAGTCCGGCTTGATCTTGTGGATGTAAAAGTCGGGGAATATGTTCTTGTTCATGTCGGGTTTGCGATCCAGAAACTTACCCGGGAAGAAGGTCTTGAAACCCTGGAAATCTTCAAACAGGTCTACGCTGCGATGGAGGAGTGATGCACGAGTACACCATTGCCTATGATCTCTATGCAACCGCAAAAAAAGCAGCAATCGAAAACCATGCGGAAAAAGTAAAAAAAATTAATGTTGATGTCGGGAAAATGGCGATGGTGAACCCCGAACAGGTCATTTTTTTATTTGATACAATCAAAGAGGACGACCCGCTTTTTACGTCCGCAGTGCTGGAATGCCATGAAATTGATCCTGTTACGACCTGCACCTGCGGCTATGAGGGATCAGAAATGTATGTCTGCCCCCGGTGCGGAGCGCTTCCGCAACTGGTCAAAGGCAGGGAAATTGTGGTGACAAATATCGAAATTGAGGTAGAGGACGCATGAAAGTTAACCTGATGCATGGTGCCGGTGGCGAGGTGATGGGAGAACTCCTGCAGACGCTCACCAAGTTCAAGCACAACAACGCCGGCGGAATTGGCCTTGAATCGCTGGATGACGGGGCAGTCATCCCTATTAACGGGAATAATATTGTTTTCACTACTGATTCCCACGTTGTCCGGCCCATTTTTTTCCCGGGCGGCGATATCGGCCGGATTGCCGTCTGCGGCACCATCAACGATCTTGCGATGATGGGCGGCCGGCCCATCGCCCTTTCGTGCGGCATGATTATTGAAGAAGGCTTCGAGGTTGCCGACCTCGCAAGAATTGTTGCATCGATGGACGACGCTCTGGGTGAATGCGGCGCAAACCTTGTTACCGGCGATACAAAGGTGCTCGAAAAGGGGGCGCTTGACGGGATTGCGATCAATACTGCCGGTATCGGCATTGCAAAGACCGTTGTCCGGGATAATGGCCTGAAACCCGGCGATGCAATTATTGTTTCCGGGACGCTTGGGGATCACGGGCTTGCCATCATGGCGAGCCGTGAGGGATTCGATCTTGGCGAACAGATTTGTTCGGACGTATCCCCGCTCTGGACGCTTGTCGAAAAGATGCTGGATGCCGGGACCATTCATGCGATGAAAGATCCAACCCGGGGTGGGTTTGCCGCGGCGATCAATGAAATGGCACGAAAAAGCGGCGTTCAGGTACGGATACAAGAAGAAAAGATACCGATTAAAAAAACGGTCCGGAGTGCCGCAGCGATGCTCGGCATCGATCCGCTCGAAGTGGCAAATGAAGGAAAGATCGTTATGGGAGTTCCAGCATCCGATGTCGACGCGATACTTGCAGCCCTCCACTCTCATAAATATGGTAAGGATGCGACCGTTGTCGGCACGGTGGTACAAGGCGCTCACGTCATCATGGAAACTTCAATTGGCGGGGAACGATTCATCGAACCACCGATGGGCGATCCGGTTCCCCGGGTCTGCTGAGGCCGGGATAGTAAAAATTCAACTATTTTTTTTTATTTCATCTCAAGTTATGTAATGGGGGCAAACTGCCCCTATGCTCCCGGTTACGATGCCCCCCGCCGCCCCCGATGGGACGCCCCCGCGGCGGATCTGGAATTCAGATAATATGGGGGGTCGACGAAATCAGTCATCTTATAGATCTAAAAAAAATAAATCTAAAGAAAAAAACCGCCTCGCCCAGCGAGGCCCCGACGAGGCGGCAAAAGCGACCCCAAAGGGATGGGAAACATCTTAAAAACTAAACAACCGTTTACATCCGTTGTGTTTTTCGCACCAGTTGCGCGTCCTGATGCAATTAATTTGCAAAAAAAGAAAGGATCAAACCCCCCATTACATTATCCAAAACTCCGGTTTCTCACTCTCTTATAAACCCCCCGGCTCATTCCAGATAGTTCATCAGCATCTCAAGCGCAGCCAGCTCTTTTCTCCCGCCGCATTTCCGGACAATACCGGCATGATAATCGATAAGTTTCTTTAATTCTGGATCCCGGTTTTCCCTGAATCGGGTTGCATGCACCGTGGCATCGATGAGATTGCCAAATCCCCGGTTCACCGGGTGGACGACAGCATCCTCCACGATAGATTTTTCTGGCGTGAGCTCCACGTTGAGGATTGCATCCGTTTGTTTCTGCACGGTTGCGGTAAAAGCAATCCATGCCTCGGCACCCAGAAGCCGGTACATCTTTTTTTGTATGACCGGCTCTTCGGTAAACGATTCCTTTGGGAGATCTTCAAACGCGGTTTTCACGTAAATGACCGGATCGTGGATAATATTGGCAACCACCCATCCGTCCCGAACGATGTTTTCAGCAGTATGCGAACCGGCAAAAAGTATGATGCTGTATTTTCCCTCGCGGTAATGAATCCCCATCGGCGCTGCATTAAAAGCAGTCGTTGCAATAACTTCGTTAATGCCACCGGTTAAGAGTCCCATTCCCATCCCTCCCCCAGTGCCACGTAGAGCGCAGCAATCGTGATATCGGCAATCGAACCGGGGTTGATATCCTGTGCGATGCACTCCTCGTCAAGTTCGGCAAGGTCGCGCTTACCGTCCAGCACTTCACGTGCCTGGTTCATGACCCGGACGGCACAATCCTCCCCATGCTTCTTGACGATGAACGTGTCGGGCTCGGATGCCAGCAGCGTGACAAACATCTGGACAATTGAATTCCTGCCCGGGCCGAAATGGAAGAGGAAATCGGCACCTTTACGGGTGAGCGGGAATCCCATGACCCATTCCCGGGATACCATGTCATGCGGGGCGGAATGCCGCATCACATCCAGCAACGACATGTCACGGTCACGCAGGATCGAGAGGGATTTTGGATCGTTTACATCCAGTTCATCGGATGCATGCACCCGGACTTGTGTCAGGCCAAACGCCTGGTAAAATGCAACCGCATCGGAAACATCGGTTTTTTCTGTTGCCAGTATTGCCCCGGGAATATCTTTGCCGTACACCAGCGGGATGAGCAGGATAAATGCCCCAAAATGAGTGTTGCCGCCATGATGCACATTTGTCTGCTGCACGGCATGTTTGATAATCTCCCCGATTCTTCCGGTTCCCCGCTCTGCTTCTTCAAGGGCAGGCCGGGCAAAAATCGTGGATGCAAGAAAATGTTCTATACGGGTATCCTTGTAATCGTGGCACCGGTCGACATTTCCCGGCTTTGGGAATGCACAGACTTCAAGCATCATGGCGAGCTGGGCCCGCTCAACAGATCTCATCGGAAGGGACGTCATGGAACACCCTGCTCATCAGGTTATCTGAAAGCTCGTGTTTCAGGCGCATATATTCTTTCTTTGTGAGCCCCTCCTGCTGGAGCGTCATATCGCGGAACATGCAGGGTGAGGAGGTTTTGCAGCACCATGCAAGACTCCCAAAACAGGTATTGTTCCCGCCTTCAAGAGGCGTGCCTTTCGCCGATCCCAGTTTAAGCTGGATATATTCGTCTTTTGGAATGCCGATCCTTGACAGGGCGGGTATGAGCGGGCACTCTTTTACCGGCATGCAGCAGAAGGTGAGTGCCCGCAGGTCCCCGCCACGGCAGAGTTGTTTTGGCGAATTATACCATCCCTCTTCATCGGCGTACCGGGTGATCGCAGCGTCGAGTCCTGCCAGCGTGCGTTCATCGGCATGCCGGGCAAGCGATACCATGTCCGCGCCGTGGGAGAGCACCTCCCGCAGCCGGTCAAAGGTGTTGATGGAGTTGTTGGCGATTATTGTCAACGGGCAGCTGTTCCGGATCTGCCGCAGTTTTGCGATGCCGGTATCCATGAGATCGATGTGGAGGATATCTGCCCCCGCACTCCAGAGCGCCCGGGCGAGCGCCCGGTCATCTCCTGCAACGCCGACCCGCATTTTCACCGACACGGTAACCTCAAGGGCCTTGAGCGCCCTGACTGTGGCAACCAGGGCCTTGGGATTTTTCAGGTAATATTCCCCGGCACCGGCGTTTACCATCGGCTCCTGTCGGCAATGGGCATCGATCTCGTACACAACCGAATCGCCGAACGTCTCTGCCAGCGCACAAAATGCTTCCGGGGAACTTCCGCGCAGGTTAATTCCCAGCACAACGTCGGTTCCTTTGAGCAGTGCGATCTGTTTTGCGAGTTCGGCGACAGGATTGTCGTATAAAAATTCCCTGCGATCACCGGCAGAGGCGATTTCTTTTGCGGCATCCATTGTCGGCCCGTCAATGGAATATCCGCCGATGAATGCGAGACCAATATGATCTTTACGTTCGAGCACGTATGCCGCATCAACGATACCGGCCATAGATGCAAGAGCGACCGGTGTACGGACAATATGATCGTTTATTACAAGGCCGAATCGCTCAAATGCATTCATCATAAGTTCATATCAGTTAATAGTTGAAAAAGAAATTACTTTCGCATGTCCTTATGGAAAAAAGGCAGATTCCCCGGCCGGATCCGAAAAACCGATTTGGGGAACCAGATTTTCCCGGGGGTGCCCAAACAGGGTATATTCACCCGAATTTTGTATTCTGGTTCACCCTGTCCGCCGGGACCGTGAACGGATGAAAAATCCAATTAGTAACAATTTTTATCAATTAACGTATCACAATTTGTTATATGGTATTGAAGGGAATGCTACTTGTCGGCCATGGCAGCACCATGCCGTACAATAAAGAACTGGTAGAATCGACCGGAAAAATGGTTGCGGCGCAGACAACCGAGTTCATTGTCAAATGTGCTTTTATGAATATGAACAAACCCTCTATTGAGGATGCGCTGGCAGAATTCAAAAAAGAAAACATCGATGTCCTGGTCGTTGTCCCGCTCTTTCTTGCAAAAGGCGTTCACATTGAAAAGGACATTCCCTCGGTTATCGGTCTTGCAGAAGGCGTCAAAAAGGGAACATTTGCCCTTAACGGGAAATCCATTCCCCTCGTCTACGCCGACCCCATCGGAAGTGATCCGCTGCTCGCAAACCTGATGGTTAAAAATGCGCAGAAAGCGCTGACCCTTATCTGATTTTTTTTATGAATATTCTTGTCCTGGACACGATTCACGGTGGTGCTGATATTGCTGCTGCCTATGAACGTGCCGGGCATTCCGTTGACGCAGTGGATATTTACCGGAAAACGACGCCGGATGAAGAGTCCCATGCCCGGATACGGTCGTATGATATGATCGTTGCACCGGTTCACATGGACCCGGTACATCCGCTGCTCGCACACCGGACGTGCCCGATTGTCACTCATCATGAAGCGGTGCGATCCCTGTTAGGCAATAATATGCCGGCCCTGATGGTGGAGATTACCGGGTCAAGGGGGAAGACGACGACCGCCCATGCTCTCGCGCACCTGCTCCCCAAAAACGGCATCCTGCATACTTCAGCCGGGACATATGAATGCCCGGGGCACCTCCTGCTCTGTAAAAAGAGCATCACGCCTGCATCCGTGCTTGCAGCAGCAGGATATGCGCAGCATATCAACGGGTGGCTGATCGCGGAGGAGTCACTGGGAGTGACCGGGGCCGGTAACCTCGCGATCATTACCTCAGCTGAAGATTATCGCTGTGCTGCCGGTAAAAAAAGTGCGCTTGCAGTGAAACTTGAATCGGCAAAAAACTGCAAACGCCTGCTCGTCGCTGAGGGGATCAGGGTGCCCGGTCAGGATACAGTCACCCGGCTTGAGTCCGTTGCCTGTTGTCGCGGGCAGGAATGCTGTATTGCCCTTGAGGGGCAGACCTTCCGGTTTACCAGTCCGCTGCTGGAATTATCCGGGTACCGGACTCCGCTTATGCTTGCCGGTACTGCCGCCGCCATGCTGGGCATCGATCCTGCGCCGCTTGGCACATTCCACGCCATGGCCGGACGGATGTCGATGACACAAGAACAGGGGATCGTTATCATCGATAACGCAAACAGCGGCACGAATGTCATGACCACGGTTGAAGCGGCACGGTATGCCCGCACGTGCGCCGGTGTTCCCGGTCTCACCCTTGTTATTGGCACGGTCAAAGGGGATGGTGCAGTCTGTGAAGGATTTCCCGATGCGCAGATTGTTGCCGCAATTGAGCAGGTACAGCCGGCTACTGTCGTATGGGTGGGCGATCCACCACACCATCTTCATCTCAACACTCCCCAAAAACCGTGGACTCCTGATGCCGTCTGTTCAACGCTCGCGGATGCGAAAAAGACTGCGATGAGGATAACAAAGCAAGGTTCTATTGTCCTTTCCGTCAAGACTTGGAGATAACAAATATGTCAATGAAATATATGCACCCCCGCCCAAGTTCGATTGTCGCCGCGCTCTATACTGCCCGGGACCTTGAGGTCGATGTGGCAATCCTGCACGGCCCTTCGGGCTGTTCCTTCAAACACGCCCGGCTGCTGGAGGAAGACGGGATGCGGGTTCTTACCACATCGCTTGCCGACAACGAATTTATTTTCGGCGGGGAAAAGCCGCTCGTGGATGTCCTGACCTATGCACAAGAACATTTTCCTGTGCACCGCATGGCCGTCATCGGGACCTGCGTCTCCATGATCATCGGCGAGGATCTCGAGTCCGCTATCGAAATTTCCGGCATTTCAACACCCACGATCGCGGTGGATATCCATGCCGGGTTCCCGGAAAATATTGCCGGTGTCCTTGCAACACTGGATGCGGCAGAAGCTGCCGGCTGGATTACAGAAGAGGAACTCGTCCGCCAGCATACGCTTATGGAAAAAGCAAACGAGGTGGAGCGGTTGCGCGGAGCGGCATCGCAGGCCTACATCGAACCGTCCCGGGGCGATCTCAAGCACATCGCCGCACAGCGCTTGATCGAATGCGCACGCAGCGGAAAAAAAGGGGTCGCGATCCTGAATGCAAAGAAAGAGACTGCCTACATGTTTGCCGATGAACTCCTCGCCCTTCACGATGCCTGTCCGGACACGGATATTACCTACATTGCCAATCTTGAAAACCGGGGACTGCCCAAAGTCCGTGCGGATGCAGAGCGGATCAGCACCGAGATGAAACAGCGGGGAGTGACCTTTGAGTGTATCGGGGCACTGGACGAGTACGGCGCAAACGGCGATGCACTTGGAAAACGTATCAGGGAACTTGCCCCCTCGTTTGCGCTGATAGTTGGTGTGCCGCATGCAATCCCGCCGGAATACACCGAAGGTATCGAATGTTTTTCTGTCACGAACGGGCCCCGTCAGGTGGAACCCCTCCGGGCGATCGGGCACCAGCACGTGATGGTGGAAGTCGATCTGCATCCAAAGACTCTTGGCGTAAAAAATATTGTGGAAAGTGAATTTGGCGCCATCCTGCGGAGCCTGGCATGAAGGCGCTGCTTGTCACCGGTGACCGTTCCGGCAGCGGAAAGACGAGCATCACCCTTGCGCTTTCCGCGCTGCTCTCAAAAAAAGAAACCGTCCAGACATTCAAAGTGGGAATGGATTATATCGATCCCTCCTACCTTGCCGCAGTCTCTGGCCGGCCGTGCAGGAATCTTGACAGTTTTACTCTGAACCCGGCCCAGGTGCAGGATATTTTCTCTTACGGGTGCCGGGGAGCTGATTTTGCGCTTGTTGAAGGGGTCCGGGGTTTGTATGAAGGCGCTGAAGCGCTCGACGATACTGGCAGCACCGCAGCGATTGCAAAAGCACTTGACATCCCGGTTGTGCTGGTCGTATCTGCGCAGAGCATCACCCGGAGTGCGGCAGCAATCGTCAAAGGGTTCCAGGCATTTGACGAAAACGTTCACGTTGCCGGTATTATCCTGAACAACGTGAAAGGGGGCAGCCACACCACAAAAGCGACCACCGCCATCGAACATTATTGCGGCGTGCCGGTGATCGGAGCGATTCCCCGCATGGAGGAGATGCGCCTTGCGATGCGCCACCTCGGGCTCGTCCCGTACCGCGAGGGAACCGGCCAGGGCGATTTCGATGCCCGGATTGAGGCAATCACCGGGCTTATCGGGAAGTATGTCGATCTCGATACGTTCACCGGGCTCGCAAAAGAGATCCCGCCCACGGCACAGAAAACAACGCTCTTCGATCAGGTGTCGCCACCCACCGTTCGTATCGGTGTCGCTTATGACGAGGCATTCAATTTTTATTATGCGGACCTGTTCGATATCCTGCGATCGCTTGGCGCCGATGTTGTCCGTTTCAGCCCGGTGCATGACCGGCTGCCGGATGCGGACGGGTATATTATCGGCGGCGGCTACCCGGAGCTGTTCGTTGCGGAGCTCGAAGCAAATGACCGGATGCGGGAAGCAATCCGGGACGTGTCAAAGGCGGGGAGTCCCATCTACGCTGAGTGCGGCGGGCTCATGTACCTGACCGACAAGATGACGTTAAAGAAAGGCTGGCAGGATGCAGAACGCGATCAGTCTTACCAGATGTGCGGCGTTTTTTCCGGTGAAACAATTATGCCCGCCCGGCGTGTCGTGAGTTATGTGGAAGGGGAGAGCATGAGTACAGGCCCGATGGGTGCGGCACATTTCCGTGGTCACGAATTCCATTATTCGGATGTATCGCTTGCGCCGGACACGCAGTTTGCCTACCGGCTCTCGCGGGGCATTGGCATCCGGGACCAGCGTGACGGCGCCGTAGTCCACAATACACTTGGCAGTTACACCCACCTGCACCCGGTGGCTAGCAGGGATATGTTCCGGCATTTCGTGGAACTGTGCCAGTCCCCTCCGTAAGGTTGACAGGTTCATGATACTGCGGGATGATTTCTCCCGCCCGGCACGGGCCTGTTTTTTTTTTGAGATCGGGCAGAAATTAAACAAAAATCTTCGTTTATTGAATGAAAACCGCTTGTCAATTTCCTAATCCCGATAGCCGGAATAAAACTGGACGGTATCCAACAATTCATACCTTATGATCCGTTATGGCTGGAGGGATTTTTTCCTGTTCAGGGTATTTGTTGCCCGGCAGATACAAAAGAAAAAACTACAAAACCAACAACGCCCCATCACAATCTATGATTATTTATCTTGATGGGAAGTACGTGCCCGAGGACCAGGCAAAAGTCTCTGTGTTCGATCATGGTCTCCTGTACGGTGACGGGGTTTTTGAAGGGATCCGGGCGTACAATGGCAGGATTTTCCGCTTAAAGGAGCATATGGACCGGCTCTATGATTCGGCAAAAACCATCGATATTCAACCTCCGATCTCAAAAGAAGAGATGACCGAGGCAATATGCGAGACCCTTCGCAGGAATAATCTCAAGGATGCCTATATCCGTCCGATTATCACCCGTGGCATCGGTGACCTCGGGCTTGATCCCCGCAAGTGCCCGAAGCCTTCGGTCATCGTGATCTGTGTGACCTGGGGCGCGATGTACGGCGACCTGTACGAGAAAGGCCTCAAAGCCATTACGGTTTCCGTGCGGAGAAATCCGGCGGAATCGCTGCCGCCTAATGTCAAGAGCCTGAATTACCTGAATAATATTCTTGCGAAGATCGAAGCAAATTACAAAGGCGGCGACGAAGCGATCTTCTTTGATACCAACGGTTATGTTGCCGAGGGTTCCGGAGACAACCTCTATGTCGTTAAGAACGGCGAGATTCTCACGCCTCATACCATCAACAATCTCCGGGGAATCACAAGGATGGTCGCCCTTGAGATTGCAGAATCGCTTGGCATTACCGTAAAAGAACAGAACCTCGGGTATTTTGACCTGTACACGGCTGACGAACTGATCTGTTCAGGTACTGCGGCGGAGCTGGCACCGATTACCTGGATCGATGGCCGGGTTGTCGGCACCGGAAAACCCGGCCCGGTTACACGGCAGCTGATGGCCGGGTTCAGGACCGTCACCGAGAATGAAGGTTATCCCATTTACAAAAAATAATTTCCCCCTCTTTTATGGAATAATTATTTTTTTAATACCGGTAAATCCGGGGAATTTATTTTTCCGTACGTGCGATTTCACGCCCATGGTCTTGTTCCATAACCTATTTATGACGAGGGGTAAAATTAGTTAAAGCAACGCGCTGCTATAGTGTAGTCCGGCCAATCATGCGGGCCTTTCACGCCCGCGACTGGGGTTCGAATCCCCATAGCAGCATCTTCTTTTCAGACCAGAATCCCCAAGGGTTTTCCAACGCATTCTCCCAGCGTCAGCTTAATCCATATGCACACGGATTTCGCCGGTGCAATGAGAAAAGGGATTGATCCTGCACCGACCAGCCGAGACCGGGCTTTCCACTGTCAGAAAGCGGAGTATGCAGATCATTCTATCGACAATGCCATAGCGACAGATCGCCTCACACCGGAAGATGCCCAATTGATCAGGGCATTCATCTCGGAACTGAAAGCTACCAAGGGGATCAGCACCGGAAGGGCGAACAAAATCATTTTCACGCTCATTACGTGGAGACGATTTCTTCCGCCCTACACGACAAACAGCATTACCGACATCTACCAGGGCATCAACAACATGAAAGATACGAGAGTTCAGGGCCGGCCCTACAAGCAGAACACCCAGAGGGATTTCCTGAACTTCATCAAACGCTTTTACCTCTGGATGATCAAGCACCGGTATTCCCCGCTTATGAAGGACGATATACGGGAGATCAAAGTGCCCCGTACAGACACAATGACTAAAACCGCTGAGATGATGCTGAGCGAAGATGAAGTCCATAAAATGATCGATGCGTGTATGAACTCACGTGACCGGGCACTTATCGCAATGCTGTATGAGGGCGGCTTTCGTATCGAAGAGATTGGGACATTGACATGGGGCCAGATCAAAATCGATGATTATGGCATGATCATCAATACCAACAAGAAAACCGAAAAGCCCCGGTACGTCCGGCTCGTAGCTGCTACACCCTATTTCGCAACGTGGCGGAACGATTACCCATATGCCATCGCTGCCGAGGGGTTGGTCTTCACGTCCCATAAACGCCTGCCGTTGCGTTACGAGGGGATCGCACTTCAGTTGAAAAAGATTGGAGCGCGCGCCGGTGTTAAGAAGCGGATCACGCCGCATTTATTCCGGCATTCAAAAATCACGTCGATGGTTCAGCAGGGATATAACGAGACGATTATCAAAAAAATGATGTGGGGAAACATCCGGACGGGGATGTTCGAGACGTACTGCCATCTGACAGATACTGATGTTGACGATGAAGTCCTTTCCAAGCAGGGCATCAGGAGAAAGAACGAGAAGAAGCAGCGGGCTATGGAGGCTCGCCAGTGTCCTCACTGTTCGACCGTGAATGCCCCAACCGATGAATACTGCCGCACCTGTGCCAAACCCCTTACTGCGGAAATTGACCTGTCAATGGAAGAGATCAAACGAGAGATTGAGAAGACCCCGGAATTCGCAAAAATTATGGAAATAATCCGGCACAATATTTCAGTTGCCGGATGAATTTTCTTTTTTTATATAGCGTTTTAATAGGGCATGGAGTTTATCCGGTTGAGTCCGGGTTGTTGTACCCATCCCCATAATAGAATCCAGAATCCGGTTGTTTTCAGTCGTCTCGTTTCCCATCATCATAAAGAGAAACATCCGAAGATCCCTTGATACAACTCCGTTCGGTTTGGTTTCCATCCAATCCTGAAATAAACAAAATCTGAACACTTCTAAAAGACGGTTATACGTACTTACTGCCTTGTCGGAATCGGGAGTAAGAGATAATCTTCGACACACCCATTGGATATTACTTGATGGAGTATCCCACGAATAGAGCGTATCTTGGGTAACAGGGTTCAGGATGCAGAATTTGAAGAACGTGGGGGAGGCTTGTAACAGAAGGTGCAGGAGTTCCTTATTCTTCTCCTCACCTGCGAGAATCCGCTCATCAATAATCAGTTCACGGAGCCATGCACTTTCCCGGAATTTTGGGCGGAGTTCCTTGTAATAATCCATACCATAGCATACCGTTCCAAGGTGATCAAAATCCCGGAATAATCGATAGCCGGTTCCTTTTCGCCACCGTGATCCTTCCGGACGATAATCCTCAATCGCCTCGATAACTCCCTCTTCCACGAGCGTATCCAGCTGCCTGCTGACATACCGGTACTTGTTATCGGTTGTCCCGCTAAAACCGCAATAGTCGGCAATCCCGCCGGTGTTTGCCACATCATTATCAAGCAAACACGCGACAATCAACTTCTTGATATCTCTTCTTGGTTCCTTGCCCTTTGTATTTTCACTCATATGCTCACGTCTCTCCATTACTCCACAATATGGATAAACCTTGTGTAGTAATAGAAAAATTAACTTACGCCGGAGATCTTCGAAAGGATCGCCCTAAAATTATTGCAAATTGTGATCCAATGAAGGGTCGATACAGCCATTTCTCAGAAAAAATTGCGATCTAAATAATCCGCATATCAGACTCAAAATGGGAAAATATGCCCTAAATGAGCCTTATTTGGGATAAGGGTTAATGGGTAATTGTTGAGTCACATGCCAAAAATTACTCTGAAACAATTACAGCATCTGCCTGAACTCCATCGGCTCGTCTGCGAACAGTTGATCTGGAAGGGATCATGGCAACTGGTCTTGGACGCCGATGAAAAAGCATCCGATCTTGATGCAATCCCCATCTCAACGAGGTGAACCGATGGGAACAGGATTGCGCGGGTACGGATGGTACAAGTGGGACTTGCTGAAGGAGGTCTACTATGCGTTTGAAACTGCGGAATTTACCTACGCAGCAGCGGCCAAGCTTCCCGGGTTCGACAGAAAGACGTACATGTCTCTGTATTACGACGGGTTGATCACCAAAAAAGTCCAGGGGCGGCCGTCCAAATGGAAACTGAGCGAGGCTGCCATCAGATCAATTATCGGGTACAACCTGCCCGAGGACGTGGAGTGCGAACCGGAGATCAAACTCTCCGTCCCTCGCCGCTCCAAACGCGCTATACTACATGCCGAAGCATTTGTCGAACAGATCCTCGAAGCCGTTGAGTTTTTTTCAAAGCCGGAGGTGATATCATGAAATGAGTGGCCAATTGACGATACGTTGGATCGACATATGACAAGCGCGTAAAGGTGGTAATTATGGAAGACAGCAAAAACAAACTAAAACTACAAGTCAACGATCTCGTTCTAATGAACGTCGTTGGCGTGGGAGAGGACGGGCCAATCTTTGGAGTCGTTGACCGGGTAGGTACAATGGAACTCCTTGATGAGGAGGCCGTTAAGTCTCCGATACTGGAGAATCCAAGCGAACAGGCAACGGAGAACATCCCGGAGGTTGAAATGCCGGGAAACGAGGGGATTTCTGACGTGAATGCCTCGGTAATTGCAGAACTGGAAGCCCGGCGGGCTGCTCTGGATGCTGCGATTCAGGAGTTGAAGAAGGAGGGCGTTGCATATCTTGATCCCACCCCAATTCAAGCCGAAGCTACAACACCACAGTTAGCTACCGAGCGAGGGGATGATAATCCTAAAAATGCAATGGTTCGCAGGATACAAGGATAATGGGAATGGGCAACAATCAAAACATATTTTTGGATTATATGATAATAGAGAGAGTTTCTTAATCTCTCGCTGTATGTTTATTGCTTATAGTCTTTATATATTTGTCCAATTTAATTCATAACAATTATCATTCGCTGGCCCAATTCAGGATTATGTTCTGCTACAAATGCGGGGCCGAAAATAAAAACGATGCGACTTTTTGCAGTAAGTGTGGCACGGCCATAGGTACATCAGGTTCTTTGCCATCACCGCAGACAAACCACGAACCACTTGAAAAATACAGATTACCTGAGATATCTGACGCGATTTTTGACTCCCTCACCCAGGAACAACAGAGATCATATAACCGTAAAGTTCTGGCAAAGAGCGAATACAACCTAGCGAAGGAGAATTATGATACATCAATGAGTCTGGTTGGACCACTCATTTGTATTATCTGTGGTTTGCTCCTTGCCATTCTCGAAATATACTTAAGTATACTCGTTATAATTGGAATCATCTGGGCGTTCTACCGTGTTGCATCGCGATCTCAGGCATACCAACGGTTGAAGGACACTGAAGCAGAACTCAAGGCCGCGATTGATGCCGATGCTTCTCAAGCAAGGATGATTTCGCAGACTCCAAGTGTACCCTGTACATTCGATAAGGATTTCTGGAAGAACATTACAGTCATCATTATTGTACTAGCTGCGCTCTTCACCATTGTATTTCTAATGATGCTCTACGCACAGGGAAAATTATCCTGATGGTTGAGGTTCACGCGTCCCGATTCATCAGTCCCCTTGGCTATACCAAAGAGACTGAGATCATTAGAATAACCACAGTAATGTTTGTAGGACAAAAACTACATATTTCCACTAATGATCAATATTCTTTCATTAGACAATAGTTTGCAATGACACGAGACATTTTTTTATATTTATGAAGAGAATAGAGAAACAATTGATTCCCGAGGGATTTTTTGTCTTACGATACCTTGTCATTTTTTTCTGCATCGTTGTCTTGCGGCGACTCAACATTTTCAATTATACTCAACGCTCTTGTTACCTTATTGGGTGCTGCTATTGGCGCGATAATCACGGTATATTTAACAGACCATATCACAAAAAGATCTGAAACGAAAACCAGAAATCAAGTTGCTCATAGTCTGCTATTGAAGGTCAAGTCAATAGATGAGAGGTTAAGACATATCCCAACGATTATATCGCTGAATAATTTTAATACAGAAAATCCATTTTTTACACGTGTCGAAACAGTTCTTCCAAATATGTCTCTACTAGATTTAGAGACAATATCTCTTTTGAATCGTCTTGAACGCGAGCTTTTCGTTTTAGAAGAGTTCCGTCAAAAAGTTGTTAATAAAGAATATTATAATAACCATCTCAACGATTTAAATCACGATCTTACTTTTTCTATGATCAATCATGTTACGAAAGCAAAACAGTATGTGATTGAACTTATTTCTAAATTGATGGAAATTACAATGAACTGAAATTATTACGGCTATGTAGAAATGCTAAGTTTACTGACGTAAACCAGTGACCATAAGTTCTAAGGTACAGTGCCTCCTTCCATTGTTATGCAACACGACATAAGGAGACAAAATAATGTCAGCAAACTGGTATATGAGGTTTGTTGAATTATCCTCTTGACTGATCCTTGATTCACGGATTCCCCTGTTCTCGTCGAAGTTTTCGAGAAAAACATATACCCATCACAAGTTACTCATTCTTCTTCTTTTGAAAGAGTACTTGTCAGAGGATTACCGTGACGCTGCAGAACTCACAGAGATCATGGACTCACTCCGGGAGAAGATCCATTCTTTTTTTTTTAAAGAAATTCAAATTAAAAGTTGGCAAACTATGTCTTTTTACACTCTTGTTAGTGGGAGCGCATTAATTGATTTTTTATATAACACACTGTTGACTGTGAAAAATATTAAAATATAGAATAGACTTATTACAAAAGTGCCGTTGACCTGCTTAAGTGAACCTGAGCATTATTCAGGTCCGTTATTCCAGAATAACTGAGGCTTGTACTACCGTCATGATCTCCAGCATTGTATTTGTCCACAGATAGGACGACTTTATCTGCCGCACTTCGCACGTCATTGAGATATAATATGTATTCTTGTGCGGCTGCTTTTTTTGTTCCTGCTCCATTGGTCAATTGCTTCATTTCTGGGAGGTTTTGGTCAATATAATTCCGCAATAATACTGCATTAAGACCTGCTTTTAGGTAATCTCCATTCGTTAAAGAATCTCCAATAATTCTCACAGTTGGGGACATCCAAGTATTCATCTCAGACATTTTATCAAGTGCGGCCTTCTCCCCACTAATGGTGGTTATCGTAGTTGGCTTTGGATTGGACTCTATCACCGTTGAAGCTGCCGCCATATCATCCTGATATGGATAGTATAGGAATGTTGGGAAATCATCAGTAAAAATCGTATTTTTCTCCGGTATGTATGTGTAATTATAATGCCCCCCGTTAAGTTCAGTGGTTATATACGAATTACCTCCTTGTGCATGCCAAGTCCCATAACCTTCCCATGTCCCTTTATCAGGAGTGTGCATAATCCAAGATTGTGTCCCATTCGCATCAAACCGAACCTTCACATCAGTACCTGAGGCAGAAGCCAACCATGTACCAATTATCGGGTCAGTTTTTACTGGGATATATGTCGGTTCTGGCGTGGGTGTGGGAATAACACGTTCATCTATGAAATGTACTTTATAAGAAGTATCATCAATAATTGTTGCCATTGCGACAACATCGAATGTTTTGGCGTCATTAGGTATGAAAAATTTTACCGCACCACTCTGTCCTTTTGTTATATAGGGTGTCCTTAACGTTTGTGTAGAGACTTTGACATTATTTTTATCATAGAAATCAACCATAACCGCAAACTGACCCTCTACAGACGAAAGATCCTTAACCGTAACTTTAAGGATTGATCCTGAAATCTCCGTGTCTGTTAAAGCCAGTGATGGTGTTGTATCTTCAGTCGATAGACTAGTAGATGATGAATTATCGCTGCAACCAGCTACGAAGACAATTAATATTAAAGAAATGCTTAAAACTGCGATATTTTGGATTTTCATTAACAGCCACCCCAATAGTTCTATTTGAGAAAAAGACTTATATTACGATTAATATTGTGTTTTTGTATGAGCAATATTTCTTGTAATTGGAAACGCTCTTGTTTTTGGCGTTTAACCGGAAATTAATGCCGCCGATAGGTACATTTCGGGTCGGGGGCAGTTCCCCGGGGGTGGTGAGGGCATTGATTCCACTACTAGTGAAATAACAATTTAAAAACTAATTTAATCCAAATCAGTTACTGCAATCCAAGTACAGCGGCATCCTTCATGGGCTTCTGCATCTATTTTTGCAGCTTCCTCAAGAGTGAAAATTTTTCCGTCTAATGCTGCACACTTATCACAGGTCTTCTCATCACGAGCCACCAAACGTTCCAATTTTTTAATCCCAGTTTTTTTGTACCGATCTCTTGCCTCTGAATTAATAGACTTCATCGTTATCGTGTTAATTAATGATCTCGCACGTTCGAGGTTCACACCATCGACTTGTTCGACAATCTCATGACTAATTTGGCCCAGATTTTTTTCGAACCGGATGCCATCGGCAACAATTTTTTTTACTTTTTTTTCGGATTCAATAGACAGTCCTTTTAGTTGGTTTGAATTGCCTTCAATTTGATTCGCAAGTTTCTCAGAGAGTTGTTGTTTTACTTCCGGAGTGGCCCCTAATCTGATACTGCCATGAGAATTTCCATTTTTTACAAACCATTGTCTCTCTAATTCGTCCATCTGGTCCTCTTTTATCAAAACTTTCCTATTATCAAGGGGCCGTGTTTTACTTCGGATAAAATTATGGCAGTTTGGACATTGTTTCTTTTTTAAGGGCATTTTATCAAATTTAAAATCACAATACGGGCATATTGGTTCAGTATTACCAATCGCGGTAAATTCAATGTCGGAGATCTTTTTTGGGTTATTCCGAGTATCTTGAGATCCATCAGTATTTTGTTCAGTTGTAATTCCCCGAAACCAATTTAAAATGCCCATAACACACCATTCATTTTCATCTTAAGAACCGAAATATCTGGTTAATCTAACTGCCTTGCTCTTCGATCTTGGCATTCTGTTTATCAACCTGTTTCTGAAGTATAGTATTTTCAATGATACGATAAAATTGGCGATCAAGATATGAGAAATAGACCTGACCTAATGAACAGTTGAATACCTATACGATTTTGGTTTTTTATTGACCGTATCTCTCCGTATCTCTCACGTCAGAGTGATCACATAAAAATTTCATGCACTTTTACCTGCATTTACTATGGTTCTAAGGAAATCACAAAAAAAATATACGGAGCAATACGGTTTTCTCCATTCCGAGTATAGGTTCAGAAAAAAAGCAGATGTCAAAAGAGTTAATATGATCGCAAGCTGATGGTAATCTGAGCCTAAGGAGGTTCACATTTATGAAAAATGACCAGAATCAGAGGGATTCTGGTTCTGAAAAAAATCGCTCCATAGCAGCATTTTAACACTGATGGTTCAATGCTCTTTTGTGTGATTGCCTTATCACTTTCATAAGCAATTGTCTACAACTCACAATGAAACATACTCGCTTAACCTGATCTATTTTGTTGATAGCAGTCAACTCTGACAGGTTGTGGAACGGGTATGAATATGGGTATTGAAAGATCTGTTGAATAATCAAGCACTATTTTCTGGGAGTAGGAATTATTCTCAGCATCACAATATTGAATCTCTACTTCAAGTTTGCCTCTTCGTCTTTCTATTGAGGTCCATTCCCCACAGACAGAAATTCGTTCATTTGTGCCTAATGTGTATAAGTAAAACGATGATTCCGGAGATCCATCAGAACGAGTTTTGATAGTAACTCTTGTTGCAACTGGACCATAATTGGATAAATATAAAGTTTTACCTCCTGTACGAGGGTAATCATCACTTTGAACAGATAAAACCGGTTTAATCGCAGATTTTCTTGTTTCATTATATTGCTTCTCTAACATTTTTAGAGAGTCTTCATTTAGAAGTCTGATTTTTTTGGTTTCAATAAGGTAACCATATGTAACTATTACCAACACTACAGTAATGAATACAGAACATCCACTTAATAGGATTTCTTCAATTGGCATACGAATTAAATAATTTTTTAGGGATATAATATCTGGTATCATTAGATCTTTCAAGAAAAATATGATAGTTCATCAACATATTTTGCTAAAAGATGACTTCTAATATTGCATTTTCCAAAACTCTTTTGTCACATTTCCTTCAAGTGTGAGATCATTGTCAATGGCGGGATAAAATTGGCGATTTGGACCTTATAAATAACCGTGATCTAATGGACAGTTGAATATGCGTAAGATTTTGATCTGGTATCGACCGTATCTCTCCATATATTTCACGTCGTAATCCCGATAAGAAAAAACCATACAATTTTTGTTGACATTAGTCATACTGACAGTTTGTCCAAATCCACTGCAAAAGTCATCTCTTTTAAATGCATTCATCTTCCACATCCAGTTCATAATCGTGAAACCCCGATATCTGTCGTTAGTCATGGCCCGGGACAGCCCGGATTATCAGGAATTGCTGACGTGACTGCGAAAGGATTTGAATCTTAAGTTTTTTTTCATATGCGATTAACATTTTTTAATTGAACTAAAATGCATATATGCTGGAACGAGAGTACATATCTGTAGGGATTTTATATGGAAAGTGACGTTTTCAAAGAGCTGCGGTTAATCCGGCAGGATCTCAAATATATCCGGGCCCATATGGTTGACCAGGATATGATTCTTTCTCCTGAAGATAAAGCGCTTCTTGACAAAAGCCGTCAGGAACTCCATGCGGGGAAAACCCGGTCTCTCGATGATGTGATGAGAGCACGAAATGGTGCTTGAGATTGCCATCGGGCCTAAGGCAGACCGTTTTTTGCTGAGTGTAAACCAACAGATTTTTGATCGGCTGATCAAAAAAATCAGGGAACTGGCGGTTAATCCCCAGCCTCGTGGTGCCAAAAAAGTTCTCAGCGAGGAAGGGGTTTTCAGGATATGAGTTGGAACGCACCGGATTCTCTATTCACTTGAGGAAAATAAGCACGTTCTTCTTATCGTGAATATCGACAAGCGTTCCCGTGTATACAAAAGATAATCCATATTATTTATTGCCAAAACGCAAATCATCCGAAATTTGATTATCTCATATCAGATAGGGAAAATACTCTACGATTTATTGGTTCTTTTTTAGAATTACGGGCGGCTGTTTAAGGACCCGCAAACAGGCCCGTAATCGGCTGTGAGATCGAATAGCGGTAATCCAGTTCCCCGGCAAACACTATCCCCGTCGTAGATTGTGACAACCGGACGGTCCCTTCGGGCTCGCAGGAACGATTGGATCGCACAAAAGGGCGAATTATCGATCGTCATTTCCAGACAACGCCCATTTTGGGGAATCCAGGCGAAAATACGGCAGATGATTGCCTGAAAAAGAACCCTAACAGACCCTTTTGGACGGCCGATCGCATGCCGGGTTGAAGGTACGTGGAGCACAATGAAAAGAAGGCCTGTTTTGAGGCAATGTTCCGGGGTCGTCTCGTCGGACACCGACGTGAATTTTATCCGGGTACGCATTGTTCCAGGATCGATCATACCCTCACTGACAGGTACGATCGTCGATTCCCTGCGGATCAATGCTCCGACGGTGATTCCCGTGCCGTGACGACAACCGGCTGATCGTGGTTCTGAATTTAATGTAAAAAATGGCGAATTATCTATCGTCATTTCCAGACAACGCCCATTTTGAAGAATTCAAACGAAAATACGGCAGGTAATCGTCCGAAAAAGAACCCTAACAGACCCTTTTGGACGGCCGATCTCAAGGATTAACGGGCTGGAGCAGGGGGAAACCAAAGAAACCCCTGTTTTTATGGTTCGGCTCTATGGCACTCCGGGATCCTGTCCGTGTTCACCCGATTTTTTTTAAACCAATGTAAGATTTACGAAAAAAAAATAAAAAAAATGTCCCCGGTTTTATGGGGATACGGTCGGTGTCGCCGTGACTGTGGTATTTGTTGCGGGGGGTTCTGTTGTGATGACGGTTGTAGCTTTTGTTGTCGGAACCGGTGTCGGTGTGGGTGTTTTCAGCACCGCTTCGAATTCAATGCTTCCTTTGGGGACAACAGTTGAATCGCGCTTGATCAGGACGCCGTCCTTGTACAGTTCAATAACAAGTTCATCCCCGGACCCGTCCGTCTTTTTGATGGATGCGTCGACCGGCCCGTTCACGGTGGGAATCTGGTAGAAATGTTCACCGGTTTCTGTTACCGGTGTCTGCGCTCCCGGTGTACCGTACGTCCCGGTAAATGTCTGCGGGTAACTGATTTTGATCCAGATGCCGGACTGGGGAATAAGCAAGGTCGGTTGCGCCGTCGCCACGGTGGTAGTAATCGTTGCCTGTGTCGGATGCGGTGTTGGCGTGGGAATGGTGGTTGCAACGGTTGTGCCGGTCGGAACGATCGTCACATTTGTAGAATCCGGATGTTTCTGCAGAGACTGGGAATAGATAACGATACCGCCAATGACCAGGAGAATGACGATGGCAATGCCGATAATCGCCATGCGCCGTGGTTTTCTGGTGGACGGTGGTGACGGAACCGGTGGCAGGGGGGTTTGTGGCGGGGTTCCGGGTTGTGCAGCCGGTGCTGGTTCCGCCGGCGTTACGGATCCTTCATTTGCGGCGTTTATGATTGACGCAGCTGCCAGTTCAATCGCAGACGGCGAGATCGTTTCCTGCTGCCCATCAGGAACCGGCGATGTCTCCGGGACTGGCACGAACGGGAGCGGCTCGCGGACCGGCTCCGGTACGATAGGCCGGGATCCCGCCCGGGGGACCGAATCTTCAATAAGCGGTTCGATGGAATGGATGATCTGTTCAATGGGACGCTCCTTGCGTTCGAACACCGGAGCGCTCATCGCCGGAACCGGGTCCCTGATAGTCCCGAGAACCTTTTCCGGCTCGGCGGGTTTTGTGCTTTGTGCCGGAACCCTGGTCCCGCACCGGTTGCAGAATGTCGATTCCGGAGGAATACGGTTGCCGCACCGTGGACAGAATGACCCTTGTGGCAGGGATGTGGTTTCTATGGGCTGGGGATAGACCGGGCTTTTCTCAATGATCTTCTTGATGGGCCGGGAAATCTCGATCTTCTTTTTTCCTGAAGTGCTTGCGACACCAATCGATGACGGGGCGGGTGTCCCGTACTTCTGCGCAGATGCAACTTCCGGTGCCGGCTCTGCCGGTTTTTCTTCTTTTGGCTGCATCAGTGCGATGCGCTCTTTGAGCAGCGCGGCAAAGTCATCGCATTCGCGTTTTCGCTCCCCGGTCTGGCGCGAGAACGTGAGAATCATCTGACGGGTCTTGCCGGTTTCAGTCCCGATTGAGAGGGTGAGGATTGAATCGCGTATTGCATTCTCACCGGTTTCGACTTTCTGGATAGTCGCAAGCTGGATATTCTGCTGGGGGATGACATTTTTCTTGTTATCGACAAGAAGCAGCCGCTTGGTTGTCAGTATTGCGTCAAAGGGAATGGATTTAACTTTGACATTTTTTGTTTCCAGGATGATTGACTCATCACTGTAGAGATCGGTATAGCCCATAGTACCACATTCTTTACTATAGTTGTGCGCTATCCTCTCCAAATAAGTATTTGTTTTAAGAACGTGCCAAAAAAAGGTTCAGAGATATTCCAGATCGTTCATGTACGGCCGGAGCACGACGGGGATTTCAACGGACCCGTCTTTTTGCTGGTTATTTTCAAGAATGGCCCGTATCGCCCGGGATGTCGCGATCGCGGTCGAATTCAGGGTATGGAGATAGTGCTTGGACTCAAAATTCTCCGTGTCCCGCACCCGGATATTGAGACTGGCCGACTGGTAGCTGGTGCAGTTGGAGCAGGACACGACTTCCCTGTACGCGTTCTCGCGGGGCATCCACACCTCGATATCGTATTTTTTCGCGGCCACGGTACCGATATCCCCGGTACAGATATTCACGACATGGTAGGGAAGACCAAGGCCCTGGAAGACTTCTTCGGCATTTGCCAGCAGTTCCTCGTGGATCTTCCACGAATCTTCCGGTGTGCAGAAGACAAACTGTTCCACTTTGCTGAACTGGTGGACCCGGAAAAGGCCCTTGGTGTCCAGCCCGTGCGACCCGATCTCCCGCCGGAAACAGGGTGAAACGCCCGCAAGCCGGAGCGGAAGATCTTTTTCTTCAAATATTTCGTCCTGGAACATCGCGCCGATCGGGTGTTCGCTCGTCGCTATCAGGTACGTGTCGTCACCATCGATCTTGTACATGACTTTTTCAAAGTCGTCGAGATCGGTCACCCCTTCGTACGATGACCGGTTGATCATGAACGGGGGAATGACCGGTGTGAACCCTTTTTTTGCCAGCAGGTCGATGGTAAACCGCTGCAGTGCAAGGTCAAGCAGCACGAGGTTGCCTTTCAGGAAATAGAACCCTGCGCCGGAAATTTTTGCAGCCCGCTCAAAATCGGCCCATCCCTTGTCAGCGGCAAGCTGCCCGTGGTTTTTAAGTTCGAAATCAAATGTGCGGGGCGTCCCGACGCGTTTGAACTCCACGTTTTCGGTATCGTCCTTTCCCTGCGGGACACTCTCGTGCAGGATATTGGGGAGCCGCATCAGGTACGCGTGAATCGTTGTGCTGATCTCTTCTTGTTCTGCATCGTTTTCCTTAATTTTCTGCGGAAGGTTAGCGGCTTCGATCATCAGCGGCGCCGTATCTTTGCCGGCTTTTCGCGCTTCATTGATCTCGCGGGAAATGACATTACGGCGGCGGCGTAATTCGTCAGTCAGGCCTTTGAGTTCCCGGGACCGGGCGTCTTTTTGTAAAATCTCGTCCACCCACGGGAGCTTGAGAAGATCGTTGCGTTTTTTGAGATCGGCTTTTACCGCATCCGGATTTGCCCGTACAAACCTGATATCAAGCATAATTTACCCTTCCGTATTTTTTTGCTATTTCGTGATAGTGATATTGCCGTGCATTATGTATCTTTTATTCCCTTTCTCCTGTTTTCGTGCAGGAAAAAAATATCGTTATTATACGGGGAACCCCTGCTACGAATCCTCTTCAAAGAGCCAGCTGATATCGTCAAGATCGTCCATGCCCTCCATCCGGCTGGAGATATCGGCATTTTTTGGAATCGTGATGTTTGCCTTGCAGGTGGCAGGGCCCCCAAAGGAATCAGGCCGGGGACCGCGTGCGACAAAATCCCTGAGAATATCTTCCTGCATCTGCCAGTGCGTGCCGGTATCGTTGTCTTCATCGCCCGGGACCGGGGATGTCAGGCTGTCGAGCACCCGTTGTTTTTCAAGGACACGGTTGAATGTTTCCCGGTTCCTCTGCTGGCTCTCGGTATGGGACAGGATCGGGGACTGGATCTTGATCGACCGGGCAATCTCTTCAATCTTCTCAATCACCTGTTCGGCAACAATTTTCGGGTCGTCCTGGTCCTGCGTGATGGCAAAGATGTTGAAATCGTCGGTATAGATCCACTGGATCGAGGTGGTCGCCCCTCGCCGGAACAATCTCCCGGTTATCGTCCATTTCCCGGGACGGATGCAGAAGCCCCAGATCCGGAAGTCCGGGTTTTTCTTTGCTGTCACCGGGTACACTTCGAGGTCCCGGATACCGGATCCTCCTCGTTTTTTTGATTCGGTAATGCTGATCTCAAAAAACCGGGTTGCGGCATAGGGCGGACCAAGCACGATACTCTCGAATACGTCGTGCCGGTATTCCATGACTTGGTGAATGTCGATCTCATACCCAAGGTCGACAAGATAGGTATGTATGCGGTGATCCCGGTCAGTATCCGTTACGGTGTGGCTGAGAATAATTGTCATCAGGTTTCCACGACCCTGCAGGAAAAATACGCGGCATGCACACGGAAACTGCCAAACCGGGATGATTGCGTCATCGCTATAAAATATCCCTTTTTCTGTTATAATACCTCTTTGGTTTGTGGGTTTATCGTCAAAACCGGGAATTCAGGATGTATGCGCCACGATGGCATGGCATTATCTTCCTGCTCCCACAAACGGTATTCTTGCGTGATGCCTGATCCCCCGACCCACGGTAATGATGCCGCCCCGTGGAATGCTGATTATCTTCGCCGTGGACGGCTCTGGGGCGGCGCTGTTTTTAATCTGCCGGATCTGCCCGTGGGTTCCCGAGTCCTCGAACTGGGCTGCGGCACCGGAAAGACATTTTGCGCGATGCAGGCCCGGGGATATGATATCGTCGGGATTGATTTTTCCCATCATGCGGCTGGTTTGAGTCACCGTTCAGCAGGCGCCGGCGATCAGGGGCACGTGCTGATCGCAGATGCACGTGCACTTCCCTTTGCTGCAAACACGTTCGATGCGGTGATTGCATTCCATGTCATCGGTCATATGAGAATCCAGGATCGTTACTGTTGTGCCCAAGAATCATGGCGTGTCCTCCGGGAGAAGGGAACCCTGTTTTTCCGGGAGTTCTCAGATGAGGATTTCCGGGCGGGGAAGGGCCGGACGGTGGAACCTGGCACATTCGAGCGCAACGAGGGTATTCTCACGCATTATTTCACCGAACCGGAAACCGGGGAATTATTCTCACGGTTTACGCGCTCCTGTCTTTCCACGCACCGCTGGACGATGACCGTGCGGGGAGAACGGCTGCAGCGGGCTGAAGTTGCCGGTATTTTTGTGAAACCTTTAAAAGCGACCTGAATTAAAATAAACGCAGAACAATTGGCAATTATTAAATGAACCGCGTGCGTTAACTATTCTCGCAATCAGAGATGATTTCATGAAAAAACTGTTACTTATTGCATTCCTTATCAGTATCGCCTTTGTCGGATGCGTGTCTGCACTCAGTGTCACGGCAGAAACTGTAACGCCCCAGATGATTGGCGGCGACAAGGGAACCTACCTTGTCACGGCAAATGTCGATGGCGCAAATGTCACCTTCGACAGCGATCCCGTGGGCGTTATCACCAACGGGCAGCTTCTCGTTGAAGTCTATACGACCGGCACTCCTTACCGTGTCATGACGGTTGAAAAGACCGGCTATGCAGTCTATACGGCCAATATTACTGAGGTCCCGGCAAAGGGCGAGACCGTAACCATGAACGTCACGCTGGTTCCTCTCGCTCCCGTTACGACAGTTTCTGCCGAGATAAACAGCACTGCCCCCCAGACCGCCGTCTCCACACCAGCAGATGCCGGTGTTAATGCGACCGTTGAAAGCACCGGACAGGCCACCAGTGCAGCAACCCCGTCACCCACGAAATCCGCGAGTGCGCCGGTCGTGGCTCTTGCCGCATTCGGTATTGTCGGCATCCTTGCGCTGAGATCACGGCGCTAACTTTTTCTCTTCAATTTTTTTTATCAACAGCCATCCGGTTTTTCAGCCTTGCATGCAGTCCCGGTAAAAGTATTTCACCGAATCTCCGGTATTTCGGTTCAGGAATAAGCCGGTTATCGGACGGCATAAAAAAATCTCATGGCACCTGGTGGGCACGACTCCTGCCGTGAATTATCCTGTTATTTTTCCCATTACCCGGATTTTTGCCAGCCCCCGCATGCACTCCTGTTGCCAGACCAGGAACGTCGGTATCCTGCTGGTGCCGGTTCACCATTCCTACGCCATTTTTTTAAGAAAAATGCCGGCTGTCTTAAATTTTTTTCCCAGAACGGGGAAATCTATTTTAACGAGAGGACTAATTCTCATGGAGAGGGAAACCCCTATGAAAAAATTGCTGTTTTGCATATGTTTTGTTCTCTGCCTCTTTGCTGCAATTCCTGTTGTGAGCGGACTTGGCGGGGATGAGGGATGGATCCAGATCTTCTGCAATGTCAACGGGGCATCGGTCAGTTTTGACGGGCAGTATAAAGGTGAGATCAGCGGTGGTCAGCTGACCGTTCCTGTCTATACGACAGCATCACCCTTCAGTTCGTATACGGTTGAAAAAAGCGGTTACTATTCGGCAAGTGGCGGGATTGTAATGCCAGCCGCCGGGGACACCCAGACATATTACGCAACCCTGCAACCAATACCCACCCCGACTCCGGCATATGGTTCGATCGTTGTGGATTCATCCCCTTCGGGCGCGGCGATTTACCTGAACGGGAATTATCGCGGGGTTGCCCCGTTGACCATTCACAATGTCGCGCAGGGGAGCTATACGGTAGGGGCGGAACTTGATGGATACAATCCCTATACCACGACAATCTCTGTTTCGGCGGGACTGCAATCGAATGTGTACTGCACGCTCTCCCGGATTGTATCGTCAGGGGCTCTCTACGTAACCTCAGTGCCCTCCGGATCGATGGTTTATCTTGACGGCAATTACCGTGGCAGGACGCCGCTCTCGCTGAATAATATCGCAACCGGATCACACATTGTCGAATGCGATCTTGCGGGTTATTACGACTGGAAATCTACAGTCAGTGTACCCGTGGGTGGAACAATGACGGTGACTGCACCCTTGAGTCCGATACCCGCAAGTACGGCTGGCTGGATCTATGTCACATCAAACCCGGGTGGAGCAGCGGTTTTTCTTGACGGTGGAACAGCCGGCACGACCCCTGCCAGCGGCACGCTGAATCTCAACGCTGTGACTGCGGGGGATCACACAATTATGGTGAAACTGGATGGGTACCAGGATTACACGACAAGTGTCAATGTCCAGCCGGCGGCAGTCTCCCAGGTCGATGCAGTTCTTGTGCCATCTGGCCAGGGTTCATCAACCGGCATACTGAGTATCTCGTCAACGCCGTCTGGTGCAAATGTCTATGTGGATAACAATCTTCGCGGAGTAACTCCCCTGACGCTTACCGGCCTGTCCGCAGGGGCCCACGCCGTCCAGGTCCAGATGTCCGGCTACCAGGCTTATGTCGAGACCGTACAGGTGAATGCCGGCGCGACCAATACAGTAAATACCGTTCTCAATCCATCGACACAGCCCACACAAAAATCCGGTATGCCCCTGTATGTTATCGGCATTGCCGGTATCATTGCCGGGCTGATCCTTATCCACCGGCGCGGGTAACACGAACTCACCATTTTTTTATTTTTTTTAGTCGTCACGTAGACGATCTCATTTTTTGTCGACAACCTGTGCAGTCCGATTTTTACGGGCAATGTTCATGATAAAAAAAAAATAAAAATATTCCCATTTCAGAAATTAGAAAAAAGATCCAAAAAAAAAAAGTTTTATTTTTTTATGGGTTTTTGGCACATCATAATAATGCTGCACCCGGCAACGACAATTACCACAAGCCCGATAACTACAAGGATACCCGTCCATCCCCATCCGTTTTGTTCCGGTGTTTTTGGAACATAGGAGAGCACTTCAACATCGGTCGTCACGTTCCCGGGCGTTATCGTGACCGTTTTGGTCAGCGTGACAAACCCGTCCAGCTCCAGTCGAATTTCATGATCCCCCGGCGCAATGCCGGAAACTACAAAGGGCGTGTTTCCGGCATAAACGGAGTCGACATAGACCAGCGCATTATCAGGGGACGATGAAATCGAGAGGGATCCCTGCATGGATGTATCGGTCACCGGAACCTTTTTGTCCGGATCGATAATGATATGCCTGAGTGACGGCAGAACCGACGAATCGGTAAACGTCCGGGAATACCCGTCCGGGAAGGTGATCACAATCGACTGCGGTGAAAAATCAGCGGATATTACCGAACTGACCGCGGAATTTTGCAGTGCAATTTCCGCTTTTTTAAAATCCATCGATGCGGTCTGGTATTCCGTGCCGGTGGGGACATCAGTTACCATGGCGAAATTTTTCATCAGCATGGATACCCCTGACCTGTCAAACGAGAGAATGACCGGTGGATCGGAATTGGTTGTCAGCCCTTTTTTGAGTTCATCTTCAAGCATTGATTGCGGAATGGCATTTTCCAGTGCGCCTTCAAGGGCAAACCTGAAATCTGCAATAGCGTCCCCGTTTTTATCAACGGTGATATCAAGGGACTGTGCCGTAAAAGCATATGCCGGCGCAACAAGAATGGCAAGCACGCATACCGCACAGACAAAATGTTTTATGGAGGGATACGTATCGTTCATCATGTGACCAGCCTTTTTTTTTTAAAATCTGAACCGGATTTAATAGACACTCTGTTTTATCACTCATTAATGTAACAGGTCTGGTTCCTGCAATTTTTGCCTGCCGGGGATTACATCGCAAGAGAACCCGGGGGATAAATCAGGTTGATATAGCATACCGGCAGAGTCCTATCTGACATGATCGAAACTGTCCTGATGATCCTCCTCCATCTCGATGAGCATCTCGGCACGGTGGTGCACGACTATGGCATCTGGACGTACCTCCTCCTGTTTTTTATTATCTTTTTTGAGACGGGATTTGTTGTCACACCGTTTCTTCCCGGCGATTCCCTGCTCTTTGTTGCCGGTGCTGCCGCTGCCGGCGGAATAATGGACCTCCACCTGCTCATCGCAGCGTTCATTCTCGGGGCCATCCTTGGCGATACGGCAAATTACTGGATCGGGAATTATGTCGGCCTGCACGTATTCCAGGAACGGTTCCCCACGCTCGTGAAAAAAGAATATATCGATCGGACGTACGGGTTCTATGAGAAGTACGGCGGCCTGACCATTTTTGTTGCCCAGTTCGTGCCGGTTGTCCGCACCTTTGCCCCGTTCCTGGCCGGTGTCGGGGCGATGCATTACCGGCGATTCTTACTGTACAATGTGATTGGCGCAATATCGTGGACGCTTGTTGTCGTCCTTGCCGGGTATTATTTGGGCACTCTTCCCATTGTCCAGGACAACATGAATGTCCTTATCCTGCTTGTCCTGCTCGTTTCGCTGGTCACCATTGTTGCACTCGTAGGTGGACTCGTCTCATCATATTTCCAGAAAAAGAAAGAGCTGCCATAGGTGCCGGAGTAATCTTTTTGCCGCACTTTTTTTTTTGGATTTTTTATTGTTACCACATTGCAAAAGAAGTGTGCCGGCAAAAATCGGGACTATTTTTTAATTGTATTGGGGAGTCCGGATATTGTACAAAATTTCTCATGGCTCCCCATTATTTCGTTTGCCCATTGTCACCCAGCTTAAATACAATGGCACCCTCATTTCATGCAGGATGATGGTGGGGATATGAAGATCGCTGTCGCGGGAAAAGGGGGCGTTGGAAAAACCCTGATCGCGAGCGGACTGGCATGGTCGTTTTCCCGTGCGGGATTAACAACCATCGCTATCGATGCCGATCCGTCCCCCAACCTTGCACTCTCGTTAGGGCTTTCTGCCAAAGAGACCAGCGCAATTGTTCCCATATCGGAAAATGAAGCGCTTATCAAAAAAAAGACCGGGACCAGTTTTCCCGGGGTCTACAACCTGAACTTTTCGGTCGATGATATCATACGGGACTTCTCTGTTTCCACGCCATCGGGCGTCCACCTGCTCGTGATGGGAACCGTGAAATCCATGGGCTCGGGGTGCACCTGCCCGGCAAACAGCGTGACCCGGGCACTGATCCGCCACCTTGTCGTCGATCAGAGCGATGTGGTCGTGCTGGATATGGAAGCCGGCATCGAACATCTGGGGCGGGGTACGGCAGAACAGGTAGACGTGATGATTGTCGCAAGCGATGCCAATAAAAAATCCCTTGCTATCGCCGCAACGATTGCCCGGATGGCGCAGGATGCCGGCATTCCCCGGGTGGAACTGGTCGCAAACCGGATCGAAAATCCCGGTGAGGAATCCCTTGTGCGGGCTTTTGCTTTGGAGCACCAGCTGGCGGTTCTTGGGATCGTTCCCTTCGATCCTGCGGTTGTACGGGCGGGTATTGAGGGCAGCCCGGTCATGGCGCTCGAAGGAACACCGGCATTCTGCGCAATCGAAGCGATTGGCTGGAAGATTATGGGCAGTAGTTCTAAAATAAAAATTGTGTAAGAGCAGGGACAGGCAGGAATACCGATGAAAACACTGGTCACGATGGGACGGGGGGGCACCGGCAAGACAAGTTTTGTCGCGATGATGACGAAATTTTTTACTTCGCAGGGGGATGCCCCTCTCCTGCTCGTTGATGTCGACCCGGACCAGAACCTTGCCGAGATGGTCGGCGTGGACCTGGAACGGGAGGGCGTCAATACCATTGCGGAACTGGTCACCGAGACGTTCATCAAAAAAGGTGGGACAACGATGGGGATACCGCCGTCAAAACGGATCGAGTCCACCGTGCTTGAGCGGGGATTATACGAGGGCGACGCATTTGACCTGATTGCAGTTGGGACCAAGTGGATCGAGGGATGCTACTGCCTTCCGGATGCGGCGCTTAAAGGAGCCCTTGCCACGCTCACGAAAAATTACCGGTACGTGCTGATCGATTCCCCGGCCGGGCTCGAACACCTCAACCGTAAGATCACGAATCGTGTCGATGATATCTTTGATATCATGGGCCCATCGCACAAATCCTTTGACCACGTCAAGCGGGCGCACCGGATAACCCGCGAGGTCGGCATCGCGTACGACAATTTTTATGCGGTCGGCGGCTGCCTGTTTCCGGAAGAGCTGGAGCCGGTAGTGCAGGAAAAGACCGGGCAGCCGTATCTTGGAAAGATCAGTTTTGATCCTCAGGTGCAGGAAATGGTCATTGCCGGGCGATCCCTCCTTGACGGTCCGGATGATTCTCCTGCATACTGCTCGGTCAAAAACCTTCTTGTCCGGGCAGGATACCGGAAATGACCGGCCACTGCCGGGATAAACCGTGGGATTTAACAGGCATAAGGTAATGTTATAAAAGGATTTTGTACTACTAAGAACAGCATACTACATCAGGGTGCTTTTGAGTGTGGGTAACGTGACGGATAAGGGCATCAATCTCAGGATCAAAGAATTGCAGTCCGATATCGGATTTATCAAGGATCTGGAGATTTCAATCGGCAACATTTCCCGGGAAGACTGGGACGAGCCGCAGGGGCCGACGCCGTTTCCCACGATCACCTCCCTCCGGGAATGGGATAAACGCCTTCTCGCGCGATACCAGCCGTTTTATCTTCCTTTCTGCGATCTCTGCTGCCTGTGCACCTACGGGAAATGCGATCTTACCGGGACAAAAAAAGGCGCATGCGGGATCCAGATGCCGGCACAGCAGTCCCGCATCGTGTTGCTGGCGGCATGTATCGGTGCCGCGACTCATATCAGCCATGCCCGCGAACTGGTCACGCACACGATTAAAGAGAAGGGTCGGGAGTTCCCCTTAAATCCCGGCGGTCTTGCCATTGAAGTGGAAGCCCCGGTCATCCGTCTCGTGTGCGGATTAAAACCGGAAAAACTGGGCGATCTTGAACCCGTGCTCGAATATCTTGAGAGCCAGATCACCGTGCTGCTCTCTGCTGCCCATACCGGGCAGGAAGGCAATCACCTTGATTTTGAATCAAAAGTCCTGCATGCCGGGATGATGGACCAGGTCGGCATGGAAGTTGCCGATCTCGCCCAGATCTCCGCGTTTGATTATCCCAAAGCCGATCCTGACGCCCACCTTGTCGACCTTGGCATGGGCACCGTCGACACGACAAAACCGGTCATTCTGGTGATCGGGCACAACGTGCCGCCGGCGATTAGCATCGTCGATTACCTGAACAGCAACCAGCTGAGCGAAAAGGTGGAAGTAACCGGTATCTGCTGCACCTCAATTGACATAACCCGGTACACGGCAAAAGCAAAAATCATCGGGCCGATGTCATGGCAGCTCCGCTATATCCGGAGCGGGATTCCGGATGTGATTGTTGTTGACGAGCAGTGCATCCGCACCGATGTGCTTGACGAGTCCGAACTCATTCACGCGCCGTTTATCGCCACTTCAGAGAAGAACTGCCTCGGCCTGCCGGACCGCACTTACGATTCCATCGACACGATTGTCCGGGATCTGGTATCCGGGAAAACAAGGGGAGTGCTCCTGCTGAACCCCGATATGGTCGGTGAAGTGGCAGTCAGGGTTGCTCGGGAGATAGCACCGCTCCGGAAGAAACAAGGCCGGCTGCTCACACCGGAACAAATCATTGAGCGGGCAAAGGAATGCACCCAGTGCAAGCTCTGCCGCCGTGCCTGCCCCAACGATATCCATATCCCGGACTGCATGAAAGCCGCCGGCAAAGGGAGCCTTGCGATGCTTGCCGGCATTTATGATGACTGCGTCAGCTGTGCCCGGTGCGAAGAAGCCTGCCCGCAGGATATCCCGATCCATACGATGATTGTATCCTCTGCGTCAAAAGCCACCAAAGATGAGACGTTCAGGATGCGGGCCGGGCGGGGCGCAATCCAGGATGTGGAGATCCGCAAAGTCGGCGGACCGCTCGTGCTGGGCGAGATCCCGGGTGTCGTCGCGTTTGTCGGCTGCGCAAATTATCCCAAAGGTGGAAAAGAAGTTGCTGAAATGGCCGTGGAGTTTGCCAAGCGCCGGTATATTGTCTGCACGTCGGGCTGCGCCGCGATGTCGGTTGGCATGTACAAGGACGAGGAGGGAAAAACGCCGTACGAGCAGTTCCCGGGGAGTTTTGACGCCGGCGGGATTGTCAATGTCGGCTCATGTGTTTCCAACGCACATATCGCCGGGGCGGCAATCAAGATTGCCAGTGTTTTTGCCAAGCGCAACCTGAGAGGCAATTACGAAGAGATTGCCGATTATGTGTACAACCGCGTTGGGGCAGTCGGGGTTGCATGGGGTGCGATGTCGCAGAAGGCGGCAGCGATTGCGAGTGGGTTCTGGCGATTAGGGATTCCCGTTGTTGTCGGACCGCATGGCACCAAATACAGGCGGATGCTGCTTGGGCGGGCTGACCATGATGAGGACTGGTATGTGCATGACCGGCGTACCGGGGAACAGGTCTATGTCGGCCCGGTGCCGGAACATTTGTTCTTTGCGGCGGAAACAAAGGAGGAAGCGATGGTGATGGTGGCAAAACTCTGCATGCGGCCAAATGATACGAGCAAAGGCAGGGCAATCAAACTCACTCATTATATTGATCTCCACAAACGACAGTTTGGTACAATCCCCGACGATATCCCGCTCTACGTGCGCACGCTTACTGACGTTCCCATCACCATGAAAGAGGAGATTGTGAAAATCCTTGATTCCTGGGGCTGGAAAGAAAATACGATTCCCGATCCGACACTCCTTGCGCAACAGGTCAGAAAAAAGGAGCGGTGATCCAAAATGCCACTCACTGAACCATGGCAGACTGCAGAAGTATGCGGGCCAAAAAAAGCATCGGTCATCAGCAAACCCGAAGTCGCCGATGCGATGATCAAACGGGCAAAAAACCCGGTGCTGATCATCGGACATCTCGCTGCAGAGATTGACCTTGACGATAAGAAAATGATCGATTGCCTGCTGGAACTCGCGCGATCAGGCAATATCCCTATCATTGCCACCGGCCATACAAACCGCGATCTCCTGAAAAGGGGGTATAAAAAGGCCACAATTATGCCGGCAGTTGCCATCGGGCAGCGGCTGACTGATCCCACGTGGAAAGGAATCGATGGAAAAGAGCCCTATGACCTTGCCATCTTTGCCGGGCTCCCGTATTACATGGAGTGGACGATCTTATCCGGGCTCAAGCATTTCGCACCCCCTGTAAAGACCATGACCCTTGACAATGTCTACCAGCCCAACGCAAGCTGGTCATTTGGCAATATTTCAGTCAAGGAATGGCTTGAGAACCTGCGGGCCATCATCGGGCATGTGGAGGACTAAAAGATCTGCCATGTTTGAAAATATTCCCTGTGAAGTCGGGCTTGTGCATGTGGGGGAGCGCATCCGGAAAAATGACATGTATGTCGAGCTTGGCGGCCCGGAGATCAAAGAAAAATTTGAGCTGGTCAAAGTACGTCCGCCTGAACAGGTTCACGACGGGGAAATCATTATTGTCGGCCCGGATCTTGCGGACATGGACCCCGGTAAAAAATACCCTCTTGGTATCCTTATAGAAATTGCGGGAAAAGATCTTGAAGAGGATATTGAAGGGGTAATTGAACGCCGGATCCATGAGTATACCAATTATATCGAAGGGTTCATGCACCTCAACCAGCGCTACGACATCTGGGTGAGAATCTCAAAAAAAGCATACAACCGGGGATTTACGACTCTGAAATATGTCGGCATGGTGCTCGAGCACCTCCTGAAAAATGAGCTGCCGATCATCGAGCGGATGCAGATCACCTTCTATACCGATGCAGAGAAAATTTCGCCGGTCTACGCAGAGGCAAAACAATCGTATGAAACCCGGGACGCCCGGGCACGCGGTCTGACGGATGATGACGTGGATGTATTCTACGGGTGCGCCCTGTGCCAGTCGTTTGCCCCCAGTCATGTCTGCGTGGTTACACCTCAGCGGTATGCAAACTGCGGGGCGATCAGCTGGTTTGACGGGCGGGCAGCTGCACGGATTGATCCAAAAGGTCCCATCTTCCCGATTGAAAAAGGGGAATGCCTTGACCCGGTGAAAGGCGAATTTGTCGGCATCAACGAGAGCGCCAAAAAACGTTCGCTTGGCGAAGTGAGCCGGGTATATCTTTACAGTGCGTTTACCTATCCCCATACGTCCTGCGGGTGTTTTGAAGGCATCGCGTTCTATATCCCTGAGGTGGAAGGTTTTGGCATTGTAATGCGGGGGTACCGGGAGAGTACGGTTAACGGACTGGCATTCTCGACGATGGCGGATTCCACTGCCGGGGGAAGGCAGGTTGACGGGTTTCATGGCATTTCGCTCGAATACATGCGGTCGCCAAAATTTTTGTCAGCCGATGGGGGGTATGCCCGGATCGCGTGGATGCCATCCGACTTAAAAGAACAGGTAAAATCGTTCATCCCCCCGTCACTTGTCGATAAAATTGCGACGGAAAAAGAGGTGAAAACGGTCAGCGAGCTGCGTGATTTCCTGGCTAAAAATGCCCATCCGGTCATTGAACGGTGGAAAACGGAGGACGACACGACTGCCGGGGACCATGCCGGTGCAGTGCAGGTGTTTGCCGGTGGGGATTTCCCGCTGACAGCGGGGGGATTCAAGATCATATTCAAAAACGCACGGATTTATGCGGACAAGGTCATCATCCAGCCGGTCCAGCCAAAAAAACCGGGGGCGGGCGAGTAATCCATGGCAGACGAGAACAATAACCGGAAAGGTGCAGATGTCGCCCGGGAATCAATTCCCCGTCTTTTATCGCTGCTCTCCGGCGTTGAGAAAGTGGAACTTGAGCGGTTCACCATGGAGATTGGGGATCTCGAGCTCTGGATTCCCACCGGCTCGTCGCCGGTATCAGCCGTTTTGCCGGCGCTTGAAAAAATCAAACCCAGCTCGTTGATACCCGCACCGTTTTCCCTGCCGAAAGAAGAGTTCCCGGGCCGGATTCATGAAGTCCGGCTTGGAGCAACACGGGGCGAGGGGGGAAGCCGGGGAAGGTCACTGGTTATCGGGGGTGCGGATTCACCGCCATTTGTCTATGCGGACAAGCCACCCAAACACCCGCCGGTGTTTGCGCTCGACGTGTTTGACATGGAAGTCGCACTCCCAAAAGTCCTGAAATCCAATGTAAAAGACGTGATGGGCGATCCGGCAGAATGGGCGCGGATGAATGTCAAAAAGTATGGTGCCGACATGGTCACCGTTCATCTCATGTCCACCGATCCTTTGATCAAGGATGCCTCCCCCCGGGATGCAGCACGCACGGTTGAAGCCGTTTTACAGGCAGTTGATGTCCCGCTCATCATCGGGGGATGCGGCGATCCGCACAAGGACGCGCTGGTGTTTAAGGAAGTTGCAGAGATCGCCGACGGTGAGCGGCTGTTGCTGAATTCCGTGACGCTGGATATGACCGAGGCAAAGACCCTTGAAACCGTAACCGTAGCCGCAAAGGAGCATGGCCATGCGGTGCTCGGGTTCACCGGCCTTGAACTGAACAAGGCAAAGGAGCTGAACCGGCGACTGTACGAATACCTGCCGCCGGAAGATATCGTCATGGATCTCACGACGGTTGCACTCGGCTATGGGCTTGAATATTCGTTTACCATCCATGAACGTGCCCGGTATGCGGCGCTCATGGGTGACCAGGAACTCCAGCACCCGACGATATCGGCGTCCACCAATGCATGGGCGGCACGTGAAGCATGGATGCAGATGGACGAAAAGTACGGCCCACGGGAGCTCCGGGGACCCCTCTGGGAGACGATCAACGCACTTACGCTGCTGCTTGCCGGGGTGGATATTTTTATGATGATGCACCCTGCCGCCATCAGAACCTGCAAAGATACCGTTACGATGCTGACTCAAAGCGAGACTACGGTGCCAGACCAGCTGCTGCACTGGGCAACGATGAAGATCTAAACCAGGAGGAGCACACATGTCAGAACGGGAACCAAAAAAGAACATCAAGGAGATCAGCCCGATCGATGTCTACAAACTCCTCCCCAAGACAAACTGCCGTGAATGCGGCGAGGCAAACTGCATGGCGTTTGCTACCCGGGTGGTGAACGGCGAACTGGGCGTGGACAACTGCCCGCCGGTGGCAAAAGAGGAATACCGGGCCAGTTACGAGAAACTGCTCCGGCTCATGGCGCCACCGGTTAAAACCGTGACTGTCGGCACGGGCGATCGGGCGATGAAGATCGGGGGAAAATATGTTCTGTACCGCCACGAATTCACCTACCATAACCCGACCCCCATCGCACTGGATGTGTCTGATGACCTGTCCGATGCCGAAAGGGACGAGCGGGTGCAGGCTATCGGGAATTTCGCTTACAATTATATCGGACGGGAACTCCGGCTGGATGCGATTGCCATCCGGTCGACCCAGCATGATCCGGCAACCTTTGCTTCTGCGGTAAATGCGGTTGCCGCACGGACAGATCTTCCGCTCATTCTCTGCACCTACGATGCAGCAATCATGGCAGCAGGACTTGCCCATATCAAGGACAGGCGCCCCCTGTTGTATGCCGCCACAAAAGACAACTGGAAGGACATGGCCGAGCTTGCCCTGCGGTATTGCTGTCCGCTCGTCGTGTCGGCTCCCTATGATATCTCCGGGCTGCGCTCGCTGACAAAAACATTAAACGAATACGGGCTCACCGATCTCGTGCTCGACCCGGGGACGTCGGTCGAACCAGACCTTGCCGGAACAATCCACAATTTTTCCCAGATCCGCCGGGCGGTCTTCCAGCAGCACGACGAACTGCTGGGATACCCGCTGCTTGGGACACCCATTACTGCGTGGCTTTCCCCGGAACTTTCCCGCGAACTGATCCAGTGGAAGGAAGCCTGCATCACTTCGATGCTGATCTCACGGTATGCCGATCTCCTGATCCTGCACAGCATGGAAGGGTGGGTGCTCCTGCCCCAGCTGATCTGGCGGTTTAACACCTACACCGACCCAAGGAAACCGGTCTCGGTCGATACCGGTGTCCGGACGTTTGGAACGCCTAATAAAAATGCCCCGGTCCTTATCACCACCAACTATGCGCTCACCTACTTCACGGTCGAAAGCGATATCAAATCGGCAAATATCGACTGTTTCCTGATAGTCGTGGATACCGGGGGAAACAGCGTGGAGAGTGCGGTTGCCGGGCGGTACCTGACCGCCGATTCCATGGCGGCCGCATTAAAAGACAACCATGTTGCCGATCTTGTCGATCACCGCTGCCTCATCATCCCGGGGCTTGCCGCCCGTCTGAGTGGTGAGACCGAGGAAGCAAGTGGCTGGCGGGTGATGGTCGGCCCGAAGGATTCATCCGGCCTTGCCGGGTTCTTGAAAAATTACTGGCCGCCAAAAGAGCGATAAGCCACCAACCCGATAAAAATCCCTGTAAATGATGCCGGAAGACTAAACCCCTTCAACGCTGCGGGGTATACGAGATATTTTCTATGCCAAAACATTCCCTCCGGGTAATTTTCCAGCCCATGAACAAGGTGCTGACCGTACCGTCTGGCACCCCGCTTCTGGATGCACTCCGTACGGCAGGTGTTGCAATTGAAAGTGTCTGCGGCGGGAAAGGGCTGTGCCGCAAGTGCAGGGTTATTCTCACCAAAGGTACCTGTGCCTCCCTGCCCCAGATGGAAGCGTCGCACCTCACCCCGGAGGAAGTGGCACAGGGATACTATTGCGCCTGCCAGGTCACACTTACTGCCGACGCAGAATTCACGATTCCGATTGAAAGCCGGATCGATTCACCGCGGATCCTGCTCGCTGCGGATATGAAGATCGAACCTATCTCTCCGTGTGTCCGCAGGTACCGTGTCGATATCCTGCCCACCGATGGATTACCGGGTGCGTCGTTCTCCATCCGGCTTGCAGGATATACCGGCGCACGACCACGAGTCCGGGATTCCCTGTACCGGACCTTTCATGTATCTGCTGAACCTCTCGTAGCGACGCTCTCATCGGTTCAGACGCCTCCCGAGATTATTGCCGTTGAACCCGTGTCTGCTGCCCGCCCGGTGTACGGTGTTGCCATCGATCTTGGGACAACAACGGTTGTCGGCTGCCTTGTGGATCTTGATACCGGTATGATCCGGGAAACCGGATCGACGCTCAACCGCCAGATTACGTACGGAGAAGAACTGATCACCCGCATCGGCTATGCGGATTCCCCCGGCACACTGGCAACACTCCGCCAGGCAGCCATTGACAGTATCGATTCCGTTATTTCCGATATTATCACCCGCGCTGGCATCCAGAAAACCGATATTGTGGATATGTGCATTGCCGGGAACACCGTGATGCATCACCTGTTCTGGGGTATTGACCCGCATTACCTTGAGATGGCAAACGCCGATATCTCCCGAATCCCTTCAAATAAAAGCGCACAGGTTGCGGGTTTTCCCCTCCACCCGGATGCACGGGTGTACAGCCTCCCCAGTGTCAGCCGGTTTGTCGGTGGTGATGCGATTGGTGATATATTAGCCTCCGGCATGCACGCATCGCCGGAACTTTCTCTCCTTGTCGATCTTGGCACAAACGGCGAAATTATCCTTGGGAACCGGGACTGGATGGCGTCAGTTTCCTGTGCATCCGGGCCGGCGTTTGAAGGGGCGGGAATTACCTGCGGCATGCGGGCGAGCAGAGGTGCGATTGAACATGTCCGCATCGATCCATCAACATCAGAAGTGACACTTGCCATCATCGGGAGCGACCTGCCCCGGGGGATCTGCGGGTCCGGTATAATCGATGCCGGGGCGGGAATGGTTGCGGCGGGCATTCTTGATTTTGCCGGGAAACTGAACAGGGATCACCCCCATGTCCGTTTGGGGACAGAAGGCAGGGAATACCTGCTTGTCCCGGCAGACAGGACCGCAACCGGTCACGATCTGGTCATTACCCAGAGGGATATCGATTATCTTATGGACTCAAAAGCCGCTGCCTGCGGTGCTATCGGTGTCCTGTTAAAGAAATACAAACTCACGATTGCCGACATCCGTCATGTATACCTTGCCGGCGCATTCGGGGCATACACGGATATGGGAAATGCGGTCCGGTTCGGCATTATACCGGCGTTTCCCCACGCGGAATTCCATCCGATTGGTAACGGGTCACTCTCCGGCGCATATGCCACCCTTGTATCCTGCAATTATCGTACGGTTGCAGAAACCGTGGCACAGAAGATGGTCTATATCGATCTGCTGGTGGATACGGATTTTATCGAAGAGTATTCAGCGGCGCTGTATATCCCCGGAAAAAAGGAATTGTTCCCGGAGCCGGGGAAAATTTAGATTTTTTAGATCCGGCCCTGAAGGAAACTCATGAGTTCTTCGTGAACAACGGTTGATTGTTTACTGTTTTTTTCCCTGAACAATCGTGCATCTTCCACCCGTCCGGCAATTACATGTTTTACCTATAACCTGTACCCCGGGATCGCATCGAAGAGGTTCCGGTACAGCTCGGTGAAAAGTGCAATATATTCCCGGGCACGATCCGTAGCGACATACAAGAATTTTTCCCCGTCTTTTATCTGGGATAAATACCCTTTGGCGCAGAGAAACCCGATATAGTCCTGCCCGGTTTTTGAATTCAGATCGCACCGGTTGATGATGGACGTGAACGTTCGGGGTGGGTCTTTGCAAAAAACGAGTATCTCCCAGTATATCTCGTACTGGGTTCGTCGTTCCGCCATGGTTACTGCTCCATCGTCTCTTTGAGGGTCGTTTCATTTTCTGCGTTTTTTTCAAGGCGCCGGTCCCAGACCAGAGAATACTGGTGGAATCCGATGGAAATGGCGATGGTGACAGTCCCTATCGTCAGGTTGATCGCTGCATCGACAAATGGCAATGCAAAAACTATCCCGGTCCCTAAGGCAAAAACTGTTCTTGTCGTCCCTGACACCGATCCAAAAGACAATGCCCAGACAATATTTGCCAACCCGAGCGCGATAAAGACACAGCCTCCCAACCGGCAGATCGTGATCATCCGCAGGAGGATCTTCTGGTTCTCCCGGTAATGCGCCAGCATCCGGACAATTCCGCTGGTGAGCATATCGTCGGGGACCGGTAGTGTCCGTTTCCGGAATTCCCTGCGGATTCCATTAATCCCCAAAAAAACCTTTGCACTGGAAAGAACCCACGATAACCCGAGCCCAAAGCCTGCCATGGCAATCGCCCCGGCAAGCACCCGGAGTCCCGGCATCGTCGGCTCCAATGGCAGTCCCATAACAGCCGAGATTACAAACTGTATTCCAAATGCCATTGCCAGTGCGCCAAATACCATGTTCAGGAGCACGAGCCAAAAGAAACTGTTCAATTCGTTTTTAAACTGTGAAATAGTGGTATCCGTCATAAAAAATTTTCACTGGTCTCTATGTATATTGCCGGTTTCTTAATAAAAACCATGAAACTAAGATACGTAGTCGGTATCTTTTGTTCCATAAGAGCCGTAAATGGGCCAGGCCCTGTTCCCGTTAACAAAAATAATCCGGCCCTCCCCATAAGGGCTGGGGATCAGAAAAAACCGGGTACATTCCCGGCAAAAAAATTCTCATATATACCGGAACATGCCCTGTGGTATGAGTATCTCAAACCGTGCCCCGTCCCCGGGTGTACCATTCTCGGTGATGGTAATGCCGGTAATGGCGAGAATTTCCCGGATCAGGAACAAGCCAAGACCGGTATGTTTCCCAAACCCACGCCTGAACAGTTTTGGTTTATCCGTATCGGAAATCCCGACACCGTCGTCGGCACAGATAAGCGCCAGCATCTCGCCCCTCGGTTCTGCGGAGAACCGGATCGTGGTCACGTGTTCGCCGTGCCGTGCCGCGTTTTCCATGAGATTGTAGATCACTTTATTCAACAGCGGGTCGGCGAACACTTCCAGCCCGTCCAGATTGTTCATCACCATCGCGCCTTTCACGTCCACCTGCCCGCGTGCGATGATGACAAGATCGAGGACATTCTGCCATACCGGGGCCTTCATTCCCATCTCCTGGTAATCGTACGTAAATTTCAGGCCATCGTCAATGAAGGTGAGGATCTGTTCCATTTTTGGCAGGGTGGCATGGAATCGCCCGGGATCGCACTCCTCTTTTGCAAGTTCGATATACCCGGAAAGCGCGGTGAGCTTGTTGCGGATATCGTGCCGGGTAACGCTGGAGAGCAGGTAGAGTTTTTTGTTGGCAACTTCAAGGGCATGCTGTATTTTCTGGCGATCGACAATATCGCGGTTAACCCCGCGAAAACCCTTAAAACCGCCGGTATCGTCAAAGAAGGGCTCCCCGTTTGTTTCGATCACCACGAGATGCCCGTCCCTGTGGAGATTAACATTGACCATTCCGGCAAAGGGTGTCTGGGTGCTCACGGTCTTTTCCAGCACAAAACGGACTTTCGTTGCTTCATCCGGTGGCATAAAATCAAACGGTGTTTTTCCTGTTACTTCGGACGGCTCGTACCCGAGGATCGTTTTGATCTTCGGACTCACGTAGGTATACCGCAGTTGAGTATCCACTTCCCAGATGATGTCGCTGGTCGTCTCAACAAGGGAGCGGAACCGCTCTTCGCTGGTATGCAGAGCCTGCTCTGTCTTTTTACGATCGGTAATATCACGGGAACTCGACTGGATGCCGGAAATACTCCCGTCTTTTGCAACAACCGGTTTAATTGTCGATTCAAGACAGCGCCAGTCACCGTCCTTTGTACGGACCCGGAACTCGGCTGTGTTACCCGTAGCACCGTTATGGGGTGGATGGGGATTTGTGTACGTGAAGTTGTTCGCATCGTCCGGATGAATAATCCCGGAAGGATATGTCCCCACCAGTTCCTCCGGGTTATAGCCGAGAATATCTTTTACGGCAGGTGAAATATACACAAACCGGGTGTCCGGGCAATGAAGGCAGATAATATCCTGGCTGTTTTCCGAGATGAGCCGGAACTTCGCTTCATTTTGTTTGAGTTCCTCCTGGGCATTCCTGCTCTCGGTAATGTCCCGAAGGATGATGAGGTAGCCCTGAGGCGCCCGGTTGAGAGCGCGGACCGGCCTGCATACACCGTCGTACACATACAAGCGTCCATGACGGCTAAGAGAAATCTCCTTGTGGACCTCAAGGATACACATCTGCTCGTCGGCAAGTAACGGCATTACCCCGGGAAGGATATCTGCAAGCAGACACCCGACAGGTGAGGAGGGCAGGTTTCCGATAATCGATTGTGCGGCCGGATTAAGATCCATAATCCGGTTTTTCGTATCGACAACGATAATCCCGTCGCTCATCGAGGTAAATACAAGGGGATATGTGACCGGAACCTGGGAAAAAAGTTCAAACCGGAAAATGCCGATGGCAATAATCAAACCGGATATCGTAAAGGTAAAGGGAGTCAGGTCAAGGCCCCTGACCGGGTCGTACCCGACGATATACATCGCATTTGCCAGCAGCGGGATCATCGCTGCAATAATCAGAAGGAGAACCTGTTTTTTATAAATGCGGGGAGCATCGAAATACCGCAAAGAGAGGAATACGACCGAGATGATCATGAGGGCGTAGGAATAGGTCGTATGCAGCCAGAATAATGGTCCCCGGTAAAATACCCAGACTATCGAATTGCCGATGAGTTCCGGTGCGATCAGCGAATAATACAGGTGATGGTACGGGTTTGTGGCAACCAGGAGTACGACAAGGGCCGGAATGGCAAAGAGAAGCGCCAGGTTTCTTTTTGTGAGAAAGTGATCCCGCCCGGTGTACACGAGCACCACAAGGAGCCACGCGACCGGGACCGTGGCGATGCCCAGGTACTGGACAACCGTCAGGAACATGCCGGTGGGAAAATCTGCAAAGACTAGTTCGACTGCATACCCGATTGTCCAGATCGTGCATGCGCCCATAAGCAGAGCAAAAGGAAGCCCGATGATTTTATCCCGGTTCTTCCAGCCAAAATATGCAAGAGATCCATTGATGAGAGCAGCAATGAGAAGGGGAATAAAAAATGGGGACTCCTGAAGTATCATCGATTTATCTCACCAATTAAAAAATATTTTCCAATATTCGTTCAATGAGATGATAGGCATTTCGTCTTGATTTTTTACCCTGCCAGATTGTCAATGGAAAATGATTATTACCGGTTAAAAAAATCCTAAAAAGATTACACTACTAAAAAAAAGGGAAATAATCATTCCTTTTTTTCCGGGATCTCCGGGGCATCTGCCGGACAGGAGCGAACCGACCTGACGATGCCAAAGATGATGGAACCGACCGCAAACAGCGAAACACCGATGATGGCGTAGATTATCAGGTTAAAATTCTGCTGGACAACGGGAATCGTCCCGAAGAAATAGCCGGCAAGGGTAAACGCAAGTACCCACATGGCAGCACCAACCACGTTGTAGGTAATAAACCAGCGATAGGACATCTTTCCCACACCTGCCAGAAACGGCGCAAAGGTGCGGATGAACGGGACAAACCGGGCGATCACAATCGTCACGCCCCCATAGCGGTTGAAATAATCCTGTGTCATTTCAAGGTGATCGCGCTTGACAATGCAGTATTTTCTTTCGAGCAGTTTCATTCCCACGGTGTGCCCAATCCAGTAGTTGACCGTATCGCCGATTACCGCCGCAATAAAAAAAACAAGAATGAGCAGTTCAATGTTCAGGTAACCGGTTCCGGCAAGTGCGCCCGCAATAAAAAGCAGCGAGTCCCCCGGCAGGTACGGCATGACGACCAGCCCGGTTTCACAGAAGATGATCAGGAACAGGATAAGGTACGTCCAGAACCCATAGGTCTGGATCATCCCGGGCAGGTATTTGTCAAAGTGAAGCACCAGATCGATTAAGGAAAAGAACGGATCCATTTCCGGTTATATTGGATGAGGATGTCCATAAACAAAACGGATAAAAATTTTCTATTTATAGTTTGAGGATATACATTGTGTAAGGATGGTTCATTCGTCATTTTTTTTAACGTGAGAACCCACCAAAATACAAAAAAAGTGCGGGGTATCAGGGCCATGATACAGATCTTCAACACAAAAAAAGAGCCGGAACCGACTGTAACCGTGCAGGCGGATGCCATCTGTGAAGGTGCATGGATACGGCTGTCTGCGCCGACTGAATCAGAACTGGCAGAAATTGCAGAAAAATGTGCGATTCCCCCGGATTTTTTGAAAGCCGCTCTCGATGAAGAAGAAAGGCCCCGCATTGACGTTGAAGATGATGTAGCGCTCGTTGTTATGGACATTCCGGTAATGGCCGAAACCGATAGTATCCAGAACCTGACCACACTCCCGCTTGGGATCATCATGACCCCGAAATATCTCGTCACGGTCTGCAACATCGAATCACCGGTACTCCAGGATTTTATCTCGGGTAAGGTAAGGAACTTCCAGACCTTTAAAAAAACACGGTTCCTGTTCCAGATCTTTTACCGGAATTCAACCCATTATCTTACCCATCTCCGCCAGATTGAGCGATCGATTTCCCGGATTGAAATTGAACTTCACCGGTCGATGAAAAACGAGGAGCTTTTCCAGATGATGGGCCTTGAAAAGAGCCTGATCTATTTCTCCACATCGCTCAAGAGCAATGAGGCGGTGCTTGAGCGGATCCTGCGGACAAAACCCCTGAAGATGTACGAAGAGGATGCCGAACTGCTCGAGGATGTCATTATCGAGAACAAGCAGGCAATGGAGATGTCGCAGATCTACCTGCACATCCTAAACGGCATGACCGAAACGTTTGCCACGATCATTTCAAACAATCTCAACATCGTTATGAAATTCCTCGCCTCCGTGACGATTATGCTAGCGGTGCCGACCATGATTGCAAGTTTTTACGGGATGAATGTCTCAAATATCCCGCTGGCCACGCCGCCGTTCGGGTTTGAGTTTATTTTTGGCATCTCGGTTTTCATCTCGGTCCTGATGGGTATCCTGATGTGGAAGAAAAAATTATTCTGAAGATACTAAAAAAAAATTCTGACGGGTCTGATCTCTTTCAGGCTGATTAAAAACGCTGGATTTTTAGCGTAAAACGATAAGAATATACCCATACCAACCACCTAGAAAAGCGCACCTTGCATATCCAGAGACCCGCCTGCCATGATTTCAGTCCTCTACGTTGACGATGAGCCCGCACTGCTTGATATTGGAAAACTGTTCCTTGAACGATCCGGCCTGATGCATGTCGATACCGATACGTCCGTGCCGGATGCGCTTAAAAAAATTCAGGAGTCCTCGTACGACGCGGTCATCTCCGATTATGAGATGCCGGTCATGAACGGTATCGAGATGCTCAAATCAATCCGTTCTGCATATCCCTCGCTGCCGGTTATCCTTTTTACCGGGCGGGGCCGGGAGGCCGTGGTCATCGAGGCGCTGAACCAGGGGGCGGACGCGTATCTCCAGAAAGGCGGCGATCCAAAATCCCAGTTTGCTGAACTGATCCACCTCATTACGCAAGCTGTAGAGCGGCGGCGTGCCCAGGAAACAATCCTGCACTTAAACCGGCTTTATTCTGTGTTGTCAAGAACGAACAAGGCCGTGATTCATATCCGGAACCGGCAGGAACTTCTCGACGAAGCGTGCAGGATAGCGGTCGATGAAGGCAAATTCGTGATGGCATGGATCGGCATGACTGATCCGGCAACCCGCAGGGTACTTCCGGTTGCTGCCTGCGGGTACGATGACGGATACCTGAAAAACCTTTCAATAACTCTTGACGATGTCCCGCAGGGTTTGGGCCTGACCGGCACTGCGATACGTGAAGGGCGCCCGACGATCAGCAATAATATCCAGTCTGACCCGAGAATGGCCAGGTACCGTGAGGATGCGGAAAAGCGCGGTTACCGTTCATCTGCCGGAATCCCGTTGAAAAACGGGGAAGCGATCGTGGGTGCGATGCGGTTTTATTCTGCGGAGTGCGATTTTTTTAATGACCGTGAAATTGCACTTCTGCAGGAGCTGACCGACGATATATCATTTGGCCTGAGCCTGATGGACAAGGCATAGGAATAGTGGAAGAAAGAATGTAGGTCTTCCCTACCTTGATACGGTATAACGGGGGTAGGATTTTTTTATGGATTTCTTCATATCCGGTCATTTTTACCGCCTTGTTGGTAATGACGGTTTCTTTTTTTTTTTAAACAGGGATTTTTTAGGTTTCATTTACTTTCATTTCGAATAGCTACGGATGCATCCCTTCAAATGCGGCTGGATCCATCGTAACCATGAATAGGGGGAATTCATTCTTATCATCAAAATTGAATAAAAAAAATCGTGTAAAAAAACATTGTATCCATTTTCTTGTGAACACATTTTTTTCAGATTCTTTTTGATATTCCAGGTACGGTTCCGGGTTATTCGTGTAATCTCACTGCTCTCATTTCCCCACGTGTCCCGTACCTGAACATTTTTTACCCCAGCCCTCCTTGGTTGGTACAGGTGCATCAATGGCAATTGACTGGTACAAAGAATTCGTTGACACAACCTACGAACCTGCACGGGACGACCTTGTCTGTCTCTATTACTACGAGCCCGCGGAAGGGGTAACAAAAGAAGAGGCAGCGGGGCGTATCGCGTCGGAGAGTTCGACTGGTACCTGGACGACGCTTCACACGCTTCCGCCAAGGATGAAGGCCCTTGAAGCAAAGGCGTTTGAGTTTGACAAAAATCTTGTCAGGATTGCCTACCCGCTTGAACTCTGGGAGGAGGGAAATGCCGTCCAGCTCATGAGCGGGATCGCTGGTAATATTTTTGGCATGAAAGCGCTCAAAAACCTGCGGCTGATAGATGTCTCGCTCCCCCCGGCATACCTGAAACACTTCAAGGGTCCGGCGTTTGGGATGGGCGGAATCCGGAAGATGATGAACGTCAATGGCCGGCCACTTACCGGGGCTGTTCCAAAACCCAAGATTGGTTTTTCGGCAAAAGAACATGCCGAGGTTGGTTATGAAACCTGGATGGGTGGATTTGATTTTGTCAAGGATGATGAGAACCTGACGTCCACCCCATTTAACCGGTTCGAGGACCGGGTAAAATATATGTCAAAACTCCGGGACAAGGCCGAGAAGGAAACCGGCGAGAAAAAATCCGCATTCCTCAATATTTCCGCAGATGTGGAAACGATGAAGAAAAGGGCTGACCTTCTCGCGGAGTACGGGTGGAATTACGCAATGATCGATGTCGTTGTCGCCGGGACGGCCAGTGTCATGACCATGAGGGATTACTGCACCGATCTCGGGCTTGCTATCCATGCGCACCGGGCGATGCATGCTGCATTTGACCGGAACAAAAAACATGGCGTTACGATGCAGTTCCTTGCAAAACTCATGCGCCTTATCGGTGTTTCCCAGATCCATACCGGTACTGCGGTAGGAAAACTTACCGGTACAAAAAAAGAGGTGAGGGTCCTTGCCGATATCCTCCGGGAGAATAAGAACACCGCAGTCAGGGGGATGCTCCTCGACCAGGACTGGGGAAAGATAAAGACCGCATTCCCGGTCTGTTCGGGAGGTCTTCACCCCGGCCTAGTTCCGGATGTGCTTGACATCTATGGCTGTGATATGGTGCTGCTTGTCAGCGGAGGCATTCACGGCCACCCTGATGGCACACGCGCCGGTGCACGGGCGACCATGCAGGCAATCGAGGCGTGGCAGGAAGGCATCAGTCTCGATGAAAAGGCAAAAAAGGCAAAAGAACTCATGCGTGCACTTGACAAGTGGGGATATTACAAGCCCAAGTGAGGGAGGTTATTCTCATATCTTATTTTTAAACTCTAAAACAATCAAACTTCAAAATCTGTGGGTCTCTACGATAATCTATGAAAATTTACCTTAATTTTAAATTTTTATTTTTTGTATATTGATATTTTGTGTGGATCAGATACAAAATTAAGTTTGATTTTGATGTGCTTAACCCCTTTGAAGTCTTCTGGGGTGCCTCATCCATACCAAATCACACACATAGTGAACGTTTACGATATAATTTAATGATGATGATCCTATTCACCCTGAAATTTAATCACAGGGATGATTTGTGTAGTATGGCGCAGTCACTCACAATCCGACAAGATTCTTTTATACCGGATTCCTTATCTTTCTTAATGATCCCGGTGTTTTTCACATGACGGGTACAATCTGTCGTGGTATCTCCGGGAAGACTATGATACACCACCCGTATATCCGGTTCCCGATGGTTTCCTGTACTGCCCGGGGAGAACACTGACTATGCCGCATGCTTGTGAAAATCCAGAATTCCATGAGGGCGATCTTCGGTACCGTGAAGTGCTTGATGCGTGCATTTCGGATACATTACTCCGGGCATTAAAGATCGCGGCTGCCGATCCGGCAGTGGTAATGGCGGGTTTGGGTATACTCGTGCACCAGAAAAAGGCAGCTGGCAGGCGTCGTGAGTACGAGCAGCAGGGACTTCTTGTTCCCCCGGTAATGATGGTCAGCATTACCTCACAGTGCAACCTTGCCTGTCGGGGCTGTTACATGCACCGGCAGACTTTGGCAGTACCGGCTCCGGACATGCGTGCGGAACAGCTGCGTTCGGTCGCGGAACAGGCAGCCGAGCTGGGAATCTCGGTCATCGTAATCGCCGGCGGGGAACCCCTTTTGAGAAAGGAGGAAATCTTTTCTCTCGCCCGCTCGTTCCCTCACATCCTGTTTCCGGTTTTCACCAATGGTCTCCTGATTGATGATAAGACCGCACAGGAAATTTCCGGTATCAGAAATATCGTACCGGTCATCAGTTTTGAAGGGCTTAAACCGGAAACCGATGCCCGACGGGGAACCGGGGTTTATGACCATCTGCGTGCTTCCTGTGCCCGGCTCGCAAAACTCCATGTATTCTTCGGGTGCTCGGTGACGGTCACAAGCCAGAACCATCCCCAGGTAACCGACCGGGATTTTATCCGGCAGATGGTCAGCGCCGGGGCACGGGTTTTTGTCTTTGTTGAGTACGTGCCGGTAAAACCTGGCACAGAATCGCTCGTGCTTTCCCGGGAACAGCAGAAACTACTCAACAAAGCCATTACCGATTTTTCCGGTGAATTCCCGGCACTTTTTATCGGGTTTCCCGGGGATGAGACGCTTTATGGGGGATGTCTAGCCGCCGGCAGGGGTTTTATCCATATCAGTCCTGATGGGAATGTTGAACCTTGCCCGGCCGCCCCGTTCTCGGATGCAAACCTGACAAACGCCTCCCTGCGCGATGCCTTGCAGTCCCGTTTCCTTGAACAGGTACGCCGGCATCATGACCTGCTGACAGAAACACAGGGTGGTTGTGCACTCTGGGCAAACCGTGCATGGGTGAGCACCCTGCTGAAGAGATCGTGAAAAACCCCGATGAACCGGGTTTTTACACCTTCCATGACGGTTTTTCAGGAAGAATTTTTAAATAATCATGATTTTCCGGTCAGTGGATGTTTAAATTAGCCCCCGGAATAGAGTGCCGTTGATACCCTTTGGCAAATGACATGGAATTGGAGTATAACGGGGAATCTGGTATATGGTTTCCCGTGTTCCCATATTCCCGCCGCAAACCTGCTATCTTATAAACCATTCTTGAAAAGTAGTACGCATCATGACCGGATTCCAGCTTGTTTCCCCGTTTCCACCCGGCGGTTCCCAACCGGAGGCGATCCAGAAACTTGTGTCCGGGCTTGCGGACAATGCCCGGTTCCAGACTCTTCTTGGCGTCACCGGCTCCGGTAAAACCTTCACGATGGCAAATGTGATAGCAGCAGCGCAGAGACCAACGCTGGTCATCGCCCACAACAAAACCCTTGCCGCCCAGCTGTACCAGGAATTCTGTGACTTCTTCCCAAACAACCGGGTGGAATACTTTGTCTCGTACTATGATTACTACCAGCCCGAGTCCTACATTCCGTCAAAAGACCAGTATATCGAGAAAGACTCTGCTATCAACCCCAAGATTGAGATGCTTCGGCTCTCTGCTACCGCATCGCTCTCGTTTCGCCGCGATGTTATTGTCGTGGCATCAGTTTCCTGTATCTTCGGGTTAGGCAACCCTGAGAATTTCCGTAATATGGGGTTTGATCTCACGGTTGGCCAGAAGATGGGGAGAAACGACCTGATGAGCCGGCTGCTGGACATCCAGTTCGAGCGAAATGATATCGATCTCTCTCCGGGCCGGTTCCGGGTAAAGGGCGACACGATCGATATCGTGCCCGGGTATTTCAACAACATCATCCGGGTCGAGCTGTTCGGAGATGAGATTGAGCGTATCGCGGAAGTGGACAAAAACACCGGTGCAAAAACAGAGGATCTGAAATATTTCTATGTCTATCCTGCCCGGCATTTTGTTACCCCGGAATCTGCACGAATTGCAGCGATGGCGTCGATCCAGCAGGAACTTGACGAGGTTCTCCCCACCCTTGACATGATTGAAGCCCACCGTCTCCGGCAGCGGACAAATTTCGATCTGGAGATGATACGGGAAACCGGATCCTGCAAGGGGATTGAGAACTACTCACGGCATTTCGATGGCCGCAAAGCCGGTGAGAAGCCGTACTGCCTGCTTGATTATTTCCCGGACGATTTTCTGATGATCATCGACGAGAGCCACCAGACCATACCGCAGCTGCATGGCATGTATAACGGCGACCGTTCCCGCAAGCAGACGCTCGTGGACTACGGGTTCCGGCTGCCGAGCGCACGCGATAACCGTCCCCTGAAATTCAACGAGTTTGAACAGTACATGACACAGACTATCTTTGTGTCCGCCACACCGGGGCCATACGAGCTTGAACACTCAAGCCAGTTGGTTGAACAAATTATCCGCCCGACCGGTCTTGTCGATCCGCTGGTTGAAGTCCGGCCCATTGAAGGACAGACACTGGATGTGATCCGTGAGGTCCAGAAAACCATTGCCCGCGGGGACCGGGTGCTGGTGACCACGCTCACCAAAAAACTTGCCGAGGAACTGTCTGAATACCTTGCCGATCGCGGGATCAAGACCCGGTATCTTCACTCAGAGATCCAGACGCTCGAACGCACCGAGATCATCCGCGAACTCCGGCTTGGGACCTTTGATGTCCTTGTCGGGATCAACCTGCTGCGGGAAGGTCTCGATATCCCCGAAGTCGGGTTTATCGGGATTCTCGATGCAGATAAGGAAGGATTCCTCCGCGATGCCAGAAGCCTCATCCAGATTATCGGGCGGGCTGCACGCAATATCAATGCCCGGGTTGTGCTCTACGCAGATTCCATGACCAACTCGATGAAATCAGCAATATCCGAGACAAAGCGCCGGCGCACAATGCAGCTTGCCTACAATGCAGAGCACCACATCACCCCGCAGACCATCATCAAGCCGGTCAAGGAAAAGGAAGTTGATATAAAAGATATCAGGCATATCCCGAAAAACGAGATTCCCAATGTGGCTATCGAACTGGAAAAACAGATGCGTGACGCGGCAGAGAATCTCGATTTCGAGCGGGCGATTGCACTTCGCGACCAGATAAAAAAACTCAACGAACGGCTGAAAAATCTCAAAAATCCCGTATCCCCTCATGAATGAGAGGCAGCCAGTTTTATTTGGCCTCTCCTTTGCCGGGCTCGTTGCCGGCGGGATCGATAGTGCTGACCATGTAATAGCGCTTGATAAACTCCCGGACTTTTTCTGACTCGATCCATCCCATGTCAAGCTGGGTAACGATCCGGTCAATTTCACGGGCCTGCAGGATGATCTTATCGGTGATGTCGCCTGGTGCAAGGCTTGAAAGGCCGACAATCACCGCAAGCGGATTTCGTATATGATCGCCAAGAATGGCGAACTGTTCGATATTCTTCTCGATCTGCTCCAGTGCATTTCGTTTCACGACTTCCATCTGTTTGCGATCGGTGATGTCGATGAATGATGCCATAATACAGATGGATTTTCCTTTTTCGTCCCTGACAAGGTTTACCCAGAGCAGGACGGGAAACGTCGACAGGTCTGATTTTTTTAAGATGCTCTCCCCAAACCAGCTTCCGTTTGCCTCCAGTTCTTTGCGGATGATATCTATACCATTCTGTACGGCAATGAACGGTCGTATATTCTTTCCGATTAATCCCTGCTCGTCAGCAAAACCCATCATTCCCACAAGAGAGTGGTTTACATACGTTATATTGAAATCGAGATTGAAAATGCAGATCGCATTGATGGAGGAACTGATCGCATGATCCCTGATCAGCAGGGATTCCTCTGCTTTTTTACGGTCGGTAATGTCAACGATAGTACAGACGAACTGGTTTTCCGGCAGCATCCCTGCTGAGAGAAGAACCCACCGGTATGCTCCGGATTTTGCCCGGAACCGGGTTTCAACATTTTCTACATTTCCCTGTGTTCGGAGTTCCCGAAAAAACCGGTCCTTATCCGTGGGTTCGACCCATATTTCCGAGAATGGAATCGAAGAGATTTCCACCGGCAGGTATTCGAGGATACCGGCAAACCGGGTGTTCACTTCCTTTATTGAAAGATCCAAGAGACTTACAAGGCCGATGCCTGCTTCAGAATGTTTGAAGATGCCCCGGTATTTGATCTCACTTTTACGCATATGGGATGCAAGGCTGGATACAACAGCGGCGACGCCAAGCAGCACAAAACAGGTAATGCATGCCGCTGCGAGCTGGTCCATCACTCCACCGGTGATGAGGTATACCAGAATGATATAGATGGACGATACGATGCCTGCGTACAGGATTCCCCGGTGGGGATACCAGTATGCAGCGATGACGATGGGGATATACAGGAGGTGGGGTGCGACAGCATTGGTGCCGTAATGGAGACTGAGGATATTGATAAGGAGGGCAAGAATTGTGGTATTAACGACAATAAAAAGCCAGAAATCAACAAAACTTTCTTCCAGATCGGAGAATAATCTGCCTTTTTCCATCCCGTTGCCTCTTTAATCGAAACGATTGGTAAACCGGCACGAGGCAGACGCGTGTGTCCTCTTCGTGTATGAAACTTAATTGTACAAATCCTTATTAATAGTTTTTGTTTCTCTCCCTTTAAAAAAATTAAAGATACGGCCTGATATTGGGAGATAAACTAAAATGCTCAATTATTTGTTGGTGCCGGCTTAAGTTGCAGAGATCTTGACAAAAAACACACATACTGCCGGTATGTGCCGCCATTACCCATTGAAATTTTTTAACTAACGTATCTCTTTTTTTCGCGAACGATAATTTGTCATGTATTTTTATTGTAATAAATTCCTGAATACCTGTTTTTAAAAACCCGGTTAGCGTCGATGCCCTTTAAACAGGATTGCTCAATGTTTCACCATGGTTTTATAAATATCCGAAAAAAAATTTTACTTTGTTTTTTATTTTGAGGAATAAAAAATTGCTATTCTTTTAGAGTTCCGACAAAATGACAGGAGCGATTGTATTTTCTCATGCATACCACAAGAGCAAATATTTACCTGTCCACATTTCCTGGCGTTCAAACCATCAGCACGTCATTTACGGGTAGCATGCAGGACTAAATCCGGTATGGGCTGATACCGGTAAAAGTGTACCTTTAACCAAATGGTCAGGAAAAATATGAGCTGCAATCCATTGTCGGCCCGGACCCTGAAATTTTTTATTTTATTTTCTGCCTCACAACAGCCGGATGAGATTCTCCCTGCCTTTTTTTATCTTCTGGATGAGTCCCCGTGCGTGAAGATTGTTAAGCGCCGCACTTATGCTTGACTTGGGCAATCCCAGATCTTTTACTATCCCGGACTGGTACATCTCGCCGCCATGTGACCTGACAATCTGAAGTATCTTCTCGTTAATGCTGAGTATTTCCGCTTCCGAGAGTGATGGTGCATCAGGAGCCGGGGCAATTTCCGGTATATGATTTTTACGGATACGATACATGATCCCTGCTGAAACTGCACCAGCGGCAATGACCAGAATAACAGCAAATATCCATGATACCGGTATGGATGTGCGCTCAAAAACGATACCGGGTTCACCGGCGCTAAAGGATCGAAGACCGTACCAGGTGAGCCCGTTATAGGTCTGGTCAGGTTCCGGTTGGACAGTTTTCACCATGTAACCCTCAGGGGCATGGATAATCAGGGTCGCCTCTTTTGGCAGGTACATTCCCCCGGCAAATGCATCCCCTACCAAGATATCAGAACCGGGCCGGGCAAATCCCATCCAGGTGAAGGTATACCGGATAATCCCATATCTTCCCGTCGGAGCTGTCTGGATATTGCCAGTGCCGGAAAAATTATTGATTGCCATATACCGTGTTGTGGCTGCCGCTGCCTGTGAAGCGGAATGTTCCATGATCTCCTGTAACTGTGGGAGGTACACCGTATCGATCTGGCGCGTGTATTCATTGAATGTGGTGATATCTTCATCAGTGACAAGAAGGGTCCGGTAATCGACCTGCCATGAGGCCGAACCGTCATCCTGCAGCGAAATGGTGTACGTGATGGTGTAGGCTGGGTCGGGTGTAGCAGTAACGGGGGCAGCTATGATGCAGAGAAGGATACCGGTGAAAATGAGGAGAATACCCGTGGTTTTTATCTTCATTGTTGTACGCCTTCCTGGTGACTGTTTTTTGTCCGATTATAAAAATAACAAGGTTAATAGTTTCCGTTTCACGATCGTTCACGAATTATTGATTATGTATTGCGGCTTTTACCATTGTCGTTTCCCTTCGGATTGTCCTGGTTCATATTATTCCTGTTCTGGTTGCCACTGGAATCCGATAATTTCTGTGTTTGTTGCGGTGAAACCGTTATATCATTTTTTTGTTCCTGATCCTGTGTCTGTTTTGTTATTTCGCCATGCCCCTGAGGTATACGTTGTGTTTGGTTACCCTGTACCTGCACGTTCTGCCGGGTCTGCTCCTTGATTTCAGTCTGATTACCAGCACCGGTACCATCACGGTTCTGGTACTCAGTTTCCTGCCGGATGGTATTTATTGTGGTCTTTTCGTTCCGGTCCATATTCCGCAGGGTATTCATGAGAGTCTTTTCCTCGAATTTCTGTTCCAGGAGCCGGCTGTTATTATATGCGCGTATCAGTCCCGTATTATTCGGGTGCGATAGCTTGAGACCGGCAAGCACGGTCTGGTGTTGAACGATCATTTCCTGCGCACGGAGAAGATCAGTCGGGTTTGCGTCAAAGGGAGCGAGGGTTTCCTGTGTCTGGTCGAGTTTCTGCCAGTAGAGATCGAGTGCCTCATCTGCCCTGTCCGATCGGTTCAGTGCGAGTTCACGAATTGTCTCCCGAATGCGCAGCTGAGCATGATCCATCTGCTTGTTCAACCGCTCGGTCTGGTTAAAGGTAAAGGTCTCATCAAGATTTTCCATGGCGATCTCAAACCCGTACATCGCACTGCCGGGACCGTTTGGGCCGTCATAAGGGGTAAGATTGCCGTTTATGTTCATGGTGCCAAAGACCGGTTGAGGTGCAATGAGGATGGTATCATCTCCTGCAGCATCTGCCGGAACAACTATCGTCACCGTTGCGGTCGTGTTTTCACCGGGTATATTTTCATCTGACGCTGCACAAAGCCCGACAACCATGATCAGGCTCATGAAAAGGAATACGGCCAACCGGATTTTTCTGTGAATCATTTTTCTCAAAAACTCCTTTTAGATCAATTGCTTCTGGTATGAGCGTGGATGTTTTTGGGAAATAAGGGTCGTTACTGTTCGTGTGGTTAAGCGATTGTCCGTATGTTTTTTAATCTGCTGTAAATTGTCCAGTATGGTTCAGAATTTAAAACCGGGCGTGAATTGAGTTAAAAAAAATTGTGATAAATGCCTGGTGGAAATGGTTGGTTTTACCGGAAATTTGTTTTTTTTAAGCGCTAAAAAAAACTGCTTGCAACTGCTGAGTCCAGGGTCCTGTGCGATGAAAATTTCCTGACGTCTCGATGGTTTTTTTACAAGATATTCTACTTCATAACTGATGTCATTGATGGGGACAAACTCCCCCCATACCCCGGTTACATTGAGTCCCGCCGCTTCCGAAGGGATGCCTCCGCGGGGGGGTTTAACCTGAACGGTCGCTCTATGAGAAGAACATCCTCAATCCTGTTGTATATGAAAAACCGTCCCGCCCAGCGAGGGGTTGACGCGACTGATCAGGTGACCCTATCAAGGGTGGGATATTAAAAAAAATCCAACGCTTTCAGACATCAGCGATTGATGAAAAAAAATAGTTCATAAATCCCTGACGGCATTAAAAAAAATTAGGTTTTATGACGCAGGTTTCTGAACCTGTCTTTTTGCTGTTTAAATGTTTCAAACCTTTTTTGTGATATCTTCCTATGACCATTCTGCGGACGGGCACAAAAATAAAAACCGTGACCGCCTTTTTTTACCGGAAAACAGGTAATATTATCCAAATCCCCACTGTGCCAGTGTCGTGTGAGAGGGATCGATATCGGTCCATGTCCAGCCGAGCGCTTCGATAATGCGGGAGATGGGCTGTTCGATGGTCTTTTCAAGCATCAGTTCCCAGTCCACGATAAATTCTTTTGGCACCTGGTCGCCATACTCAAAACAGAGCACATCGGTCTTGGGATATTTCGAGGTTACGGTCTTGATGTAGATGCGTTTTGGCTTGCTTCCCTTGCCAAATTCCGTGTGCAGGTGCTGGTTTGCGTACCGTGCGCCCCGCACCTGTGCATCATCCGTCTCGTAATCATCAAGAGATTTTCCAATGCCGCCCGGAATACCGATTTCGTCAAGCGTGTATTTACCCGCCCGGTATTTTGTGATGATATCGCCAAGGTACGCCTTAATTTCCGGGTAGCCTGTTCCGGCAAGGATCATTTCCATAACCCGTGTCTGCACGACTTTTGTGATCTGCGGGGTATCTGACCGGCGGATCTCAAACCCGACAATATCGATCTGGTTGACCTCTTTACCCTCTTTCCAGACGAGCTGACCGGCATACCGTTTCTTTTTCCCGGCCTGGAAAAACCGTGCATAAATTTTTTCAAACTTGATGGAGAAGAAGTGCGTGTCGGCATTGAGCTCACGCTTGGCAAATTCCTGGTAACTCCCGTTCAGTTTTTTTTCAATCGCCCGGGCTGTTTCAATTGTCTTTTCAATCGAGAGCGGCGGGAGATGAACCATGCAGGAATCCGTATCGCCGTAAATTACAGTATACCCCTGCTGTTCGATGATCTTACGGGTATGCTCAATGATCGCTCTTCCTACAGACGTTACTGCTGCCCCGATCTCCCGGTCAAACAGCCGGAACCGGGTGTATCCCGATACACCATAGTAGGTGTTCATAATCACCTTGAGCACGTTCTGTTGCATATCGTAGGTGACATATTGCGGCGAACCGAACGGGAACGAATTCCGCAACGCTTTCTTCTCGTCGCGTTCTTTTAAGAGCTCGGATAAGATGCTCCGTGTCAGCCCATCCGGTTGTTTCCTGAACCGGATACCGTTTGGCGCGACCAGTTCCCCGTTTGGATCCTTTGTTTCAGGTGAGGCATTGATGGTCATCATCGCCATCGGGTAGAGGGATTTGAGGTCGAGTACAATCACGTTCTCGCGGACACCCTTGCTTGGCTCAAAGACCGTTGCGCCTTCAAACTCCTCTGCGTTTGCAAACCCTTTTGACGGGAGGACATATTTCCCATGGGCTTTCCTGAGGATGTAGACATCGACAATACTGGAGGAATTGAGCGTTTTATCGAGCGGGCAGCCAACATAGCGGGCAATTTCCCGGTAAAATTCGATAATGTTGTCTTTTTTATTGATGCCAACGCAGAGTTCCACATCCTTGAAGTTGTACTCGACAAGAAGGGCGGGCTGTTTTTTCCAGAGATCCGAGATCGTTCCCGTGTACCGCACCTTGCGCTCGCCAAGTTCCTCTTCGGCAATCGCATCAAGCCGGTACGACTCTTTTAACGAGGAATGCATCTTTTTGTAGGCAGACAACAGATCAAAAACCGCTCGTCCCCGCAGGGCACTGCGTTCGGTCATTCCCGGCAGCCGTGCAAGAATGACCGGGGATATGCCGAGTTTGTCCATCCTGCCGGTGATATAGGGGATATCGAAATCGATAAAGTTCCAGCCGGAGAGAACATCCGGGTCCCTAGCGGCGATATATGCGGCAAAGGCCCTGAGCATCGCGGTCTCGTCTGCATACGTACAGATCGTATGGGTGCCTTTTTGGAAACAACCGTTCACGAGCCCGCCGTTTTTCTCCTGTGTCCTGATATCTGCCGGTGTCTCTGTGCCGCCAAGCAGGAACGTCATATAATCGTTTTCAAATGAATCCCAGCTGGTGATACAGATGATTGCATCCCGCCCGGTATCGGGAAAACCCCGTTCATCCTCGCATTCGATATCGACCATGCACACCCGTGCAGGTGCATCCACTTCAGTAGGCACCAGCGCGTGATAATCGACGGTTGTTGCAGGCATCGATACTGCCCCGGTAAGCCCGGTATCGATCATGAACCGTGTCGCAAACGGGATATCGGCTTCAAAATGCCGGTACCGGTCCCGCACATCCCGCACATCGCCCGGGCGTTCGGTGTACAGGCGGCTGAGCGGATCGCCCCGTATCGAGCGGTATATCGTACCGGGTTCGATAGTTACCTGCGAAGGAGGGGTAGTTCCCATGGCCTGGTCTGCCGGAACATAGAAGTATGGCCGGAAACCGGTTACATCGATCCGGAGCGCATCGCCTTTTGCAGTCCTCCCAAAGATATGGATAACCGGGCCGCCGGGAGAATTACTGTACTCCACCTGGTTAATCGCAACGGCAATATCGTTTGTATCCTCCTGCGTGCAGGGTTTAATCATACAATTGTTGGTGAGAAGTGCCTGCGTCGTCATATCAGGGCCCCGCTCTTATGGGTCAGCTCCGCAACAAACCGGCCTGCCTCTGACATTTTTTCATGCTCCCAGGTATCAAGCGGCCATTCCTGAATTTCGCGAATGCCTTCCCGGTCAATGCGCACAGGCATGCCAAGCGAACATCCGTGTAGACCGTATTCCCCGTCAGGAATCGTGGAGCAGACTAAAAGTTCCGGCGTGTCTGAAAGGATGATCCGGATAAGATGGATAAGATGGAACGCCGGACCAAAAACCGTGCCGCCTTTTCCCCTGATTACTTCCATGCTCGCGTTACGGAGTTCGTGCAAAATTTCTTCCCGTGTCGTTGTATCAATGTTCCGGGATAACGTGGAGAAGATGGGTACCTGGTGCTCGCCATGCTCGCCAAGTACAAAAGGAGTGCCGGTAATCCCCCGTTTTTTGAGGGCAAGACCAAACCGGGCACTGTCCAGCTGCCCGCCAAACCCGATGCACCGCTCGCGGGGGATGCCAGATTTTGTGTAAAGAATATAATTGTTGATATCCATGGGGTTCGTGACCGTGATCAGGACCCCGGAAAAATTCTTCAGCAGCCCGGCACATTCGTGGTTTGCCTTCAGGTTAGCTGAAAGCAGATCGGCACGGGTTCTGACCGTGGGATTGCGGGGCATCCCTGCAGAAAATATGCAGATATCGGCATCGCGGATATCCTTTTCATCCGTGCTGATTGCTACATCGAGACCTGTGTGTATGAGATCGAGCACCTGCGCCATGAGGAGTTCTGTGGCATTGTCATAGAGCACCAGTTCATCGGCAATGCCCATCGATGCTGCAAGGTACGCGACTTCGCCGCCGATCCTCCCGACTCCCATAACTGCAAGGCGCACCATCTGGTACCAATATGGGTATGCTAGTAATAAAAATGACCCGGGGAGCCGGTGAAAAGAAATAAAAAATTCAGGTATATTATTCCCTTTGCTGCGAACCGGCAATGAAATCGCAGGAAAAAACAGGGATATCTTTTACGTCCGGAATACCGATTGAAAAACATGAGATTCACTCGCCAGAATTCAACTATAACTTTTTATAATATACCGTAGTTCAAATCCTATCACAGTACTATCGGAATTTGTCGGGCAGACCATGATTTTTAAAAAAAAATTTTTTTGCGATGGCTGTTTCTGTGGTACAAAGGGAGTTGTATGATGGGCAGCAAAAGTATAGGGAAAAAACGTACGGGGTTTAATCCCCGCACCGTACTGATTTTTATCTTTGTGGGTATGTTTGTCATAGTCAGCGTGTTTGAACTTTTCCGGGATATTTTCCTTCCTTATGTGGGGATTGGGCAGGTATCAGTTCTCACGATCATTGTGGTGAGTGCCAGTGCAGTGTTCATCGCGTCTTTTCCGATACGGTCTCTCCATAATGCGGAATCCCGGCTGGACACACTCATGAATGGCTCCCCGGCCCCGCAGTTTGTGATCGATGCCGATCACCGGGTTATTCTCTGGAACCGGGCTCTTGAGATCTCAACCGGAATCAAAGGGTCAGATGTTATGGGCAGCACACATCCATGGTATGCATTATATGGTGGAGAACGTCCGACTCTTGCCGATCTTCTTGTTGATGGGAAGGTTGAACAACTTCCTGCGTATTACAAGGGCAAAATTACCAAATCAAAGATTATGGATGGATCCTATGAAGTGGTCGATTTTTTCCCCAATATCGGAAAAGATGGAAGTTGGTTCTACCTGACCGCTTCACCGGTACGGGACGAGAAGGGTACCCTTCTTGGGGCGGTTGAAACATTTATCGATGTGACCGATCGTGTGCGTGCCGAGGAGGCCCTTGAAGCAAACAGGTCCCTGATGGAAGATTCGATGGAACTGGCACATATGGCATACTGGGATCTCGATGTTACGGCCGGGATGCTGGTCTTAAACGATCGGTTCTATTCACTCTACGGCACGACAGCGGAACATGAAGGTGGATATCGGATACCGGCGCAGGATTATGTCAAAAAATTTGTCCACCCTGATGATGCCGGGATTATTCAGTCAAAACTGTCAGAATCCATGGCAAACGAGGGTTCGGGAACGATCTCTGAACTGGAGCACCGGATTATCCGCAGGGACGGCAAGATCCGGTATATCCGTTCCTTTGTCCGTACGACCCGGGACGAAACGGGTCGCATATTGCGGTCTCATGGAGCAAACCAGGATATTACCGAGCGCAAACAGGCAGAAGAGGCGCTCATCCTTTCCGAACGGACCTATCACTCCTATATCGATAACTCCCCGCAGGGACTCTTCGTTGTGGATGAGACAGGACATTACCTTGATGTCAACCGTGCCGCGTGTATACTTCTCGGGTATTCCCGTGAAGAGATGCTCTCCATGAACATCCTCGATCTTGCGGCTCCAGAAGAAAGACAACAAAGACTGGACCAGTTCACCGGTATACTGGAGAAATTAAAAACAGAACCTTCTGTCAGTTTTGAAATAAACTTAAAAAAGAAGGACGGAATTGCATGTCCGGTTATCCTGAGCGTAGTAAAACTTCCCAATGATACGATCATGGGATTTACGCTCGACATCACCGAGCGTAAACTGGCAGAAGAGGCGTTGAAGGAGAGCGAGGAAGGTTTCCTCACCTTTATCAAGGAAGCCTCCATGCGTCTGAAAAATCCTCTTGAAGTGGTGGAAGGAAACCTTGGATCGGTAATTGGCGATATTGACCGGGGCGAAATGATCAGCCCGGACATTACCCTCCAGCTCCATCTCCAGATAAAGAATCTGGAGCAGATAAGGAATAACATCATCGAGCTGAATAAGGCAATTGTCGATCGTTCGGGAGAGATCTCGGATGCATCCAGGAAATTTTTAACAGAATAGGGTGATTGTGCATGGTAATTTCCCCCATTGAAATAAAAAATGAGGCCCTGTATCTTATCATGTCCTCAGCTGCACGGATGCGGGAGGCAAATATCGATTTGATCCGGATGCTTTTAACACAGGATTATTATGTGCTCGTGGTAACGGCAAACCAACCTTACGATATCTTAAAAAAGAACTATGAACGGGAAGGGATCCCGATGGATAAGATATTTGTTGTCGATACCGTTACCAAATATGCGATTGGGCGCGATCACGAGCCGGTGCCAAACTGCCGGTTCGTCAGCAACCCGTCAGATCTTACGGATCTGGGGATTGCCATTACAGAACTCTTAAGCAATCACAAGGAGAAAAAGATCACCCTGCTCTTTGATTCGGTCAATGCGATGCTGATCTACATCTCGTCCCAGAATATTACCCGGTTCATTCACTTTGTGACAAATAAACTGAGGCTGATGAATTTTGCCGGGGTTTTTCTTGCCGTGGAAAAGGGGCTTGACCCGGACCTGCTTATCCAGCTTACGACATTTGTGGATCAGGTCATTGACGTAGATGCACAGGTATGAAACCTTGTGCAGGAAAATTGCTTCCAGGCCTTTGATCGACAATAGCAACGTGGATAAAACAATAAAAGGAAATTTTTTAACATCCCGGATACCTTTATTTTCTAAAAAAAATCCCCTCACGAAAATGCTGAACGCCCAAAAGTTTTCTGGTCGAATTGATCCGTACGAGTATTTTTCTTCCGTTCAGGTTTGAAGTCTCCTGCATTTTCACGTATCTGCCGATAATTCACCCGGTTGATTTAAAGATTCAATCAAAAAAATATCTCTGATTGCAGCTGCCAGACCCGTTGGAATCAGGAGCGCGAATCATGGTTTAACTAAAAAAATGATCCGCCTTCATAAAAAGGTGCTCTTAATAATAAATAACGACTATTTCCTGATGAATGGTTGTGATCAGACCGGGGCCGGTGACCGTGGGAGGTGTCACGCTTGACAATCATCTCCTGCTTGCGGCTGGCATCCTTGGAACTACCGGGGCATCCCTGTCACGGATGCTCCAGCTGGGCGCTGGCGGGGTTGTCACCAAATCGATCGGTCCGGAACCAAAGGATGGTCATCATGGACCGTGCGTTGCCGTGCTCAGCGATGGCATCCTGAACGCTATGGGTTTACCCAATCCCTCAAAGGAGTTTCTTGGAGAACTGGAACTGCTTGAGAAAAAACCGGTTATTGTCAGCATATTCGGGGGAACCCCGGCAGAATTTGCACGTGTAGCCGGTTGGTTCAAAGGGTATGCATCAGGGTTTGAGCTTAACCTGTCGTGTCCGCATGCGGAAGGATACGGGGCGGCGATCGGAACCGATCCGGTGCTTGTCGAAGCCTGTACCCGTGCAGTAAGCACGCTTGGCATGCCCACATGGGTGAAACTGACGCCAAACGTTACAGATATCACCGCTATCGGAAAAGCGGCGGAACGTGGTGGGGCAAGTGCGATCGTCGCGATAAATACCGTAAAAGCAATGCGCATTTCAACTGGTCTCAAACGGCCGGTGCTTGGCAACCGGTACGGCGGGCTCTCGGGAAACGCAATATTTCCCATCGCAGTCCGCTGCGTCTACGAGCTCTATGAATCCTGTAAAATCCCGATCATAGGGTGCGGCGGGGTTACAACCGCGGATAACGTGATAGAGATGATGATGGCCGGTGCATCCGGTGTGGAGATCGGAAGTGCTGCAGGGAACGATGTCACGATCTTTGAGACCATTAAAAAAGATCTGTACGCGAAGAAGGGATGTTCACCGGAAGAAATTATCGGGTGTGCCCATGACTGAACAACTGCCAACTCCCGTTTCCATCGTCCAGATCCGGACTGAAACCCCGACAACAAAATCATTTTTCTTTGAACCGCCGTTTGCCTTTGTGCCCGGGCAGTTTGTGATGGTCTGGGTTCCGGGTATCGATGAAATACCCATGGCTCTCTCTGCAGAAAACAGCATCACGGTCCAGAAGGTGGGCGATGCGACAGCTGCCCTCTTTGATATGAAAATCGGTGACCGGATTGGGATACGGGGGCCATTTGGAAATGGTTTTACCAAAGGAGAAAAAATGCTTGCAATCGCCGGTGGCGTCGGGGCAGCACCCATTCTTCCTCTTGCACGGGCTGATTGTGTGATGACACTTCTTCTGGGGGCCCGGACTGAATCAGAACTGCTCTTTGTCGATCAGCTGGATGAATGCACGGACGTAATAATTGCCACTGACGATGGTTCGATGGGGCAGAAGGGATTTGTTATTACGCTCATGGATGACCTGAACCTTGGGGTGTATGACCGGATTGCAGTCTGTGGACCTGAACTTATGATGCGGTCGATCCTTACAAAGGTTGATGAAAAAGGACTAGCCGCGCAGACCGAATTTTCCCTTCACCGGTATATGAAATGCGGTGTGGGCATCTGCGGCTCCTGCTGCATCGACCCCACCGGATTACGGGTCTGCCGCGATGGCCCGGTTTTTAATGGCGAAGTGGTAAAAAACAGCGAATTTGGAAATTACACACGCGATGCCAGCGGCCGCCGGAAAAAAGTGTAAGTGAGTCTCCATACTTTTTTTAGTAATTACTGCGGGCTGACAAATGTACTGATATAGGACTTACGCACAAGATCTAGAAAAAAATTAGAGCGTGTATTTTGGATGAGCCAGATAGTCCGCGATGGCAGCTTTTACAATCTCCCATTTTGCATTGTAGATCGTGACGTTATTGATGCGGT
>JBDKTL010000018.1:0-29310 GCA_039698055.1 Methanoregula sp.
CACGAGATATCTCGGCAACCGGCTTTCCCCTCAGCCATTGCTTGATCATTCTCGCAATGTCTCGATCTGATAACTTACTCACATCGATATTTAGATTCGATGTCAAATGATTTCGGGATACTACAAAAAAGAATTCAACGGGCGGGTGCCGGTTGGAGAAGGATGCGCCCCGCTGAATTGAGCCTGAGCAGGATCTCGCTCGTGGACTTTCCCCCGTCAAGATATCGCCTGGAGAGGAGGACCCGGACACCGGACCGGACACTGCTCTCGCTGTGGCCCGGGTACAGGTTCTGGACAACCTGGTTGATGTGGCAGCTCTGGTGGTCTGCGACAGCCCGGAGGATGTCAAGCTGGGTAGGGGTCGGCACAAAAACTTCAGGCGTTTCAAAGGTAATTGCTTGCATAGTAGTGTTTTTCATACGGCGTCCTGATACAAGATAAAATACTGATCGGTTCCGGTTACAGAAATCAAATCATTATAATAATATATGCTGTATGAGATGAAGTAATCGTGCCTGCTTCCGGTTCGATGCCGGTCGTGTCGGACATCGCAATATCTCCCACGCCAATTTATAAGACGTCTCATTCATCCCGACGAAAAAAATCTCCCCTCACACCCGGCCCCCTGCCATGATTCCCGCCGGCAATTGATGTGAAAACTATTCAGATCTTACCCCAAAAACAGCCCTTTTTTCCCCGTTATCCCGCTTTTTTTGGCCATCGACAAGAAAACCGTAATGGTTCTTTGACGTTCATGCCGGTTTTGACAATAAAAATCCGGGTGAGTCGACACGTGCTGGTTGTTGCGATACTTTTTCCTGCACTCCCAAAACTCATATGAGGCCCTGCGGCGAACAACATACTGTTTTCATCAAAAAGAGAGGTTCGGGAGTGAATTATCAATGAAGGTTACCCAGCTACAACTGAAAATGATTGCAATCGGGCTCATCCCGGTTTTCTTCATACTCACCTTTATCATGCCAGATACCACCACGAAAACCATTCTTTTGGCGATGGTGATGATCACCGCCATGGTGGTTTCTTTTATCGGGTGGTCAATGGAGAAGCGGGAACCGGGGAAGGACGACGACCTGCTCGCCATTCCTCCAAAGAGACCATAATTATCTCACCTTTTTTTAAACCACAGGGAAACAAAGCAATTTAAAAACTAGCGGTAGGCCAACGATATATCTTTTACGTGCAGACCGTACAGTTCAGCATTATACAAAAAATGTGAGGAACTACCTATGGACGATCTCCTGAAGATTATCAGGGCCCGGCATTCGGCAAGGGCACTCTTTGATCCAAAGAAAAAAGTGCCCGTTCGCGACATAAAGAAGATCATAGAAGCGGGCCGGTGGGCACCGACTGCCCACAACATGCAGAATTTTTAAGATACCTGTTGTCGATAACCGGCATGTCCTTGACTTAGCTCGGGAACATCACGACATACCCGTCACCGGACTTTATTAAGGAAAAGTTTGAACAGTTGTCGATGTCAGAAATGTCCTGAAAATACCAGACCCTATGGCGATATCCTTTGCCGTCCGGCCGTGGGGTATCCCGCTGCACAACCCGGCTACCTGAGGGTGCGCAGGGACAGCCGATCCTTCACGTACCATAAGGGGACGGGAAAACCGGGTAACCGGTTGCATTGCCGCCACCGGCAAAAAAGCACCTCCTAAAAGTTTTGCTGATGAGGGGGCACTATCATTTTTGAAACGGTAAAAATGTCCGGCAGCCCAGTCCGCAGTATGGCAGAACCGGCCCCTCGCTTTTCCCCGGCAACAAATACAAAAGATAATCGCCCGGTACCGGTAACATACTTTTATGACGCTTTCAGAAGCAAGGATTGAGGAAGTAAAAAAGACGATGGATGCGTATGCCGGGGCATACCAGAAAAAGGATATCCGGACATTATCGGCGATATTCTCTCATAATATCACCGGCTTCGGGAGCGGACCTGATGAGGTTATCGGGAACCATAAGGACTTCATCCGCCAGATCAGGCGCGACATGAGCCAGGCAACGATCCTTTCGGTCGCGTTCACCGAACAGAAGATCTTCGGCGAAGGCAGGGTCGCATGGGCAACCTCAAAGAGCGCGATCACGTTCACGGTCGACGGGAAGGAGAAGCAGACGCTGCACGGCAGGTCGACCATGGTGCTTGCAGACACCGGAAACCGGTGGATCATCGAACAGCTGCATTTCTCAATGCCCTTTGGCGGGCAGTCTGCGGGACAGTCGTTCCCCGGCGCATAATTTTTTTTAAACTTTAAAAAATCAGGCCGTTGTAGATGAGAACCATATCGTCCGGCGCGAGGCAAGAGGTCTCTGCCATGGCTACTGCCTTAACCTTTTTGGAAATCCGGCTCGGAAGGTGGATTTGCGATAAAAGGAGTTGATGAAGCCAAAAAGGGGTGCAATAATTACCCGTTAAAAAAATCCCTGTCAATAAAAGCGGCCATGACGACGTGGACAGAGAGGGAGAGGCCTTTTTTTCCGGAGCCTGTGGCAACCGGATAATCACGGTTAAATAATGTAAACGGCAATATTCGTTTACGCCGGAAGCCCGGCCTGCAACAAGACGCCGGCTCTTGATCGCGGAGAAAAAAATTACCATGAAACTGCCCCGCCTGAACCTCACAATCTGGATACTGCTGGGGTTCAGCCTCGGGATTATCACCGGGCTGGTCTTTGGCGATCTCTGCTCGGTCATGAAACCCGCAAGCGAGGCATTCATCAAGATCTGGCAGATCACGATCCTGCCGTCTGTCGCGCTCTCCCTTATTGTCGGTATCGGGAGCCTCAGACGGGACACGGCAAAAGCAATCGCGCTCAAGGCATTCCTGATCCTCCTTTTGTTCTGGATAATCTGTGTGATCGGGTATTTCTCGTTCCAGATGGCATTTCCCCCCCGGGTAGAAGCCTCGTTCTTCAGTACCCAGCAGCTGGCCGCAACAACACCCGTCAACCTCATCGACCAGTTCATACCGGCAAATCCCTTCCTGTCGCTCGCGGACGGGATTATCCCTGCCACCGTCCTCTTCTGCCTGTTTCTTGGCTTTGCCCTGATGCTTGACGACGGGAGCGGGCCAATCGTAAACATCCTCCGGACCCTTTTGCAGGCGCTCGACCGCATGACGCACATCATCGCAATGACCTTTCCGGTCGGCATCTTTGTCATCACTGCCGTCACGGCCGGGACCCTGACCTTCGAGGGGTTTTTGGATCTCCAGGTATTCCTCATTACCCTTGCGGCTGCTGCAGTCCTGCTCGGTCTTGTCGTCATGCCGCTTTTAATCACGTGTTTTACCACGTTTCGCTACCGGGACATCCTTGCCGCCGCCTCAAGGGCGATGCTCCTTGCATTCTCGACCGGCACCGAATTCATCACCCTGCCGCTTATCTCCGAAGGTGTGGAGAAACTATTCCGTGGCAGGGACTGGAACCCCGATACCCACAGCGTGAGCGACGACGAGGCAGATGACCGTAAAAATGACCCGGGCAGAAAAGACGTCCGGTCGTACAGCGAGATCCTGGTCCCGGTCGCCTATACCTTCCCGCTGCTTGGCGGACTCGTCCCCTTTCTTTTTATTCTCTTCGTGGCATGGCTCTACAAGAACCCGCTGGATCTCATGGAACAGGTCCAGCTCGTCGTCGTTGGTATCCCCAGTTTCTTTGGCTCGTCCAAGCTCTCGGTGATATCGCTCCTTGACCTGATGCACCTTCCCGAAGATGCGTACAACCTGTACCTCAGCTCGGGGATCCTGCGGCAGGCGTTTGTTGCCCCCTTGAGCGTGATATCGATCTTCTCGTTCTCTGCCATCACCATCGCCCTCACCACGAACCGGGCCAAGTTCCGGTGGAAGAGGGCGGTCCTGTCGGTCATTACTGTCGTCGTTCTCGCCGCACTCCTGATTGCCGGGCTGCATGCCGGCTTTGCCCAGATGCTGACCGGTACGTATCACGGGGCTGACCAGATTGCCAAAATCGAGCTGCCCCTTGATCAGGAAGGACGGCGACTCGACACGGTCGTGAACACAACGGTCTGCCTGCACAAGGAGGATGTACCGGCGGTCGCCCCCCCGCCACCCGGCCCGCAGGATGAGATCCGGCAGATCCGGGAGAGGGGCGTCCTCCGCGTCGGGTATAACCAGAACAATGTCCCGTTCGTATTCTTCAACGGCAACGGCGAACTGGTGGGGTACGACGTGGAGATGGCCTACGATCTTGCCCGGACCCTCAATATCTCCCGGATCGAGTTTGTTCCCATCACGGGAATCACCCTTGCTAAATCCCTTGACAGCGGTTACTGCGACATCGTCATGTCTGCGGTCGTGGTGAATGCGGACAGGCTCGACGCGATGAAATTCACCGACCCGACCGTTACCGTCCACCTTGCGTTTGTTGTCCCGGATGGGAAAAAGGATGAGTTCACGCAGCTTTCTGACGTGAAAAAGATGGACGGACTGAGGGTTGCGGTGTACAACAACACGGCGCTTGTCCCGGTGGCACAGCAGCTGCTCCCCGGCGCGACGATCGTCCCGATCGATGCAAAGGAAGAGTTCTTTGAAGAGAGGAAGGCGGATATCCTCATGATCCCCGCCGAGGAAGGGTATACCCTGACCCTGCAGTACCCGTTCTTCGATGTGGCCATCATCAAGCCGTACGATTCCTACCAGATGACGTACGGGTACCCGATAGCAAAGGACAGCAGCGATTCCTACCTCCTCGCGCTCAACTACTGGATCAGGATGGAGAAGGACTACGGGATGCTTGATAAGAAGTACGATTACTGGGTGCTGGGTAAAATTCCGGGATCGGTCGAACCCCGCTGGTCCGTGGTGCGAAACGTGCTGCACTGGTAAACGTGATTTTTTTTTTAGCCGGGGCGCAAATGGCCTTCTGTTGCACCTTTACGCCATTAGCTGCAAATCCCCCAACCTTAAGGAGATACGAAGGAGAATATGGACCGGGCGAATGCAGGTCCCGGTAAGCCCCAGTCCCGATCTCTTTTTATCCGGAGTTAACCACTCTTCCCGGGCAATTACCCCCGGTTCGCCGGCTGCCTGCGCTCGCCGACCTGCTGGCGCCACATTGCGTAATACAGGCCCTTCTGCTCAAGAAGACTCGCATGGGAACCAGTCTCGATAATCTTTCCCTGCTCCAGCACGTAGATGACATCCGCATGCATAATTGTCGACAACCGGTGAGCGATCAACAGGGAGATCTGGTCCTTGCTCATCGAAATATTCCTGATGGTATTGGTGATATCCTCCTCGGTCAACGAGTCCAGTGCAGACGTCGCCTCATCAAAGATCAACAGGCGGGGATGACGCAAAAGGGCCCTTGCAATGGAAATCCGCTGCTTCTCGCCGCCCGACAGATTCATACCGCCCTCGCCGATAATCGTATCGATACCATGGGCAGAACCGGCGAGCAGGTTATCGCATGCAGCCTTGTGCAGCGCATCCATGATCTGCTCGTCGGTTGCGTCCGGCTGGACGAACAGGAGATTTTCCCTGATGGTACCGGCAAACAACTGGGGGTCCTGAGCCACAAAACCGATCTGCCGCCGCAACGGGTTATACCGTATCTGGGAAGAGGGATGGCCATTGAAATAAATCTCCCCGCTCACCGGGCTGTATAATCCCAGCAGGAGCTTGACAAGCGTGGACTTGCCCGCCCCCGAAGGCCCCACAAACGCGATCGTCTCACCGGTTTTTACCCGAAACGAAATCCCGTCAACGGCATTGAAATGTGCAGTCTTGTGATGGAACACGACATTTTCAAAACGGATTTCCGAGAGCTCAATGATCTCAATGGGGTTTTCCACGTTCTGTTCAATGGGCTTCTGCATCAGCTCGTCGAAATATGTCACGGACGCTTCGACCTCATTATAGCTGATAATGATACTGCCAAGGTCCTGCAACGGCCCGAAAATGATCGTCGAGATGAACTGCATCGAGATCAATTCCCCGGTTGTTAAGAATTTCCTGAAAATCAGCCACAGGAGGATGAACAATATCGACTGCTTGAGGATCGCAAGCGTCGTTCCCTGCAGGAATGTCAGCAGGCGGATCCTCTTTACTTTTATCATCTCTAAGTTGAAAATTTTCAGGTTGTTGTCCCAGATTCTGCGTATCTCGGGATACGTCAGGCCAAGGCTTTTGACAAGCTCGATGTTCCGGAGGGATTCGGTAATCGCCCCCGATATTTTATAGGTTTCAAGATTGATCGACCGCTGCGTCACCTTGATCTGCTTGCTTAACAGCCCGGTGAGCGTCCCGAGCACGACAATACCTACCACAAAAACCGGGATCAGCAGCCAGTTCTTGGTAACCGAATACACGATAAGAAAACAGATCCCGACGATTGAAGAGAAGACGACGTTGATAAACAGGTTGATGAATACCTGGGTATCGGCTCGCACATTCTGCAGTACCGATAGCGTCTCGCCGCTCCGCTGCTTCTCGTACTCATCGTAGGTTAAACGAAGCGTCTGCTGCAGCCCGTCATTGAAGATCTGCATGCCAAATTTTTTTACTGCCAGTCGTGAGAAATAGTCCTGGAACGCTGTTGTCACCTGGGCCAGCACGGCAACAGAGACCGCTATTGCCAGCCAGAACAGCACCCCCTTAATCAGGAGTTCTTCGGGGCTGTTTGCCGGGTTTAAGGCATAATCGTCAATAATCTTCCCGAAAATGAGCGGATCGACAAGGTTTAAGAGCTCGCTGATGCCTGCAAGGATGAGTGCGACAACAATGAGCCATTTCTGCGGCTTTAAGTACTTCCAGAGGATACTCATTTTCGGTGGATAATGACGTTACGGGTTGAGGTGCAGCACACAACAATTGTGCAGATTCTGTTCTGAGTTTTTTATACATTTCATTATAGGATGTGGATCCCTTTAAAAACGGGATATAGGATGAAGAGAGAATAAAAGGTATTGTCTGCCGGGGTAAAAACCCTGCCCATCCACTTGGCCAGACAGGAGGCCCTGCTCCACCAGGTAAAGAGCATACAATAGCGTTTGACGGTGCCCCGCAAAATGCTCCGATTGGAGTAAATCCTATGTAAAATGAGACTTTTTTTTAAAGTGTATAAAAGTGTACGGTTTTTTGCATGAAATTTATCACCGGTTTTTTCTAAAAAAAAGGGTAATGTACTATTTTAGCCCCTAAATCCAAGAAGGATTTACGGAGTGAAAAATGGTAAAAATTGCATGCCCAAAATGCAATTCAAAAAAGTTATACAAAATGAGTAGTGGAAAAAGACGCTGCTCTGAATGCAAGTATGACTTCATTCCTCACAATTTACCCTTGAGATTAACGAGGGAAGAATGGAAACAGATCATTCATTTATTCCTCATGGAACAGAATTCCAACTCTATTATTGAACGAACTCGGTTCGAGAGACGTCGTGTATTCAGGGCATTAACCAAGATCCGAATTGTCTTGGCCACAGATGTACCTAAGATTTTTTCCGGCACAGTAGAAGTTGATGAAACATATGTCGGGGGTCAATGGAAAAACAAACGAAAGTCGATTCGTGATCACGGTACAAAACGAGGCCGAGGTACTAAGAAACAACCGGTATTTGGAATCCTTTGTCGGAATGGTCAGGTCTGGGCCGAAGTCGTTGATGACGTTGAAGCTGACACGCTTCAACCACTTATCTCAAGAAAAGTATCAACTGGATCTACCGTCTGCTCTGATACCTGGAAAGCTTATACCGGAATCGCTGCCAGAGGATATGTCCATCGCCTCGTCAATCACGGTGAACGACAATACTCGGATGGAAAAGGAAATCATATCAATGGTCTGGAGGGATTCTGGGGATTTCTCAAACGAAAACTCGCTTCGAAAGGTGGGATAACCAAACAGAAACTTCCACTTTATCTCGCTGAATACATCTGGAGATACAATCATCGCAACGATTCTGATAAGATTAAGATGCAGAGAATCTTACTCTTGTTGGAAAATTGTTAGGGGCTGGATTGGTACTTTACCCAAAAAAAAATTTGAGCAGGACTTACGGGAAAAATTTCCAATGATTTCCTAAAAAAAAATCCCATGATCTTGTCACCCCAACCATCCGCCAACATCACGGCCTCCGCCCCCTCAAAAGTACCACAACAAAACCCAAAACCCCCCCGGTCCTGTGAAGATCCCCCGATACCAGATAGACAACTCCTGGAGAAATTACCCGAAGAGGGGGGCCGAAAAAAGCGTTTTATGGGCATAATTAAAAATACGGTCGGGTAACCATCCAGCTTGAACATCCGCAAAGAAACGGAATTATATCAAGGCAATCCCCATGTACTATTTGACTCATCGATAAGGATAATCCGGATAGGAATGGTGCATGGGATTGGATCTCATATCGTTTTTCCAGGAACAGGGAATCGACGTCTTTGCCGAAGTCCGTCTTGACAACCTTTCCGATGAAGACAGAGCCTCCATAGTGCAATTTTTCCCGGCCGCCCAATCCGTGATCGTTTTTGGCAGGGAAGTTCCGGTCCTGGTATACCGTATGGCTCCAAAGGAAAAAACCAGGGGAATGCTCCGGATTGCAGAGGCGCTGGACACCACCGCAGCCCGGCTCGCCAGTCGCCTGGAAAAAGAGCAGTTCCCGGCCCGGGCGGTTCCGCTGTACCTGCCCGTCAGAATTGCCGGGGGCAACGTGCAGGGGGTTGTCCGGTTAAAGCATGTCGCCGTGGCCGGGGGGCTCGGGTCACAAGGCAAAAATACCGTCCTTCTTAATCCCCGGTTCGGTCCGCGGCTTTTGCTGAGCGGTGTTGTGACCGGGCGCCGTGCCCGGGAATCAGGGCACACGAAAAGTAGTACCGGAGAACAAAAAGCCCCGACCTGCACCGGATGCGGACGCTGCATCAGCGTATGCCCCGGGGGAGCACTGGGGCCACACGGCGTCGATGTGTTCCGCTGCCGGACCGTGAGTACCTGGGTTCACCCCGTCCTTGTTCCGGCAGTGAAGTGGATGCTCAAACGAACGTTATTATTGAAATGCATCGCCCCCCTTGCGCCGTGGATCGCCCGGACGGCAACGATCCGGTGCAGCCTCTGTGTCACAGAGTGCCCGACTTTTTCCGGAGACGGGTGTTAAAAACCATAATCTCTCTCGGTTGTGCCGGGGTATGCAGGTCCACAACCCGGGTGGCGTGGCAACGTACGGGTACATGATTTACAATGACGGAAAAAGTAAAAAGTTGATGCGAGTGGTTGGCTCTGGTGCCGGGATGACGACCACCGTGGCGGAACGTGCTGCACTGGGAAACGTGATTTTTTTTTTAGCGCCCCTCTGTCAAAGGAAAAAAAACCTGCAATCAATCGGCTTGTTTCTGCAAGATTTCCTGGTAGATTGTCTCCTGTAATGCCAGGAACCGGGAAAACACTTCCATCTGGTGTGCCGGAAGACTGGCAGTACTGTGCAGGACTTCATCCTGGAAATCCGTGTCATCGATGATCCTCAGGTCCGCCAGCAGCTGTGCAATGCCCCGCTGTTCGGGTTCTGAACTTTGTTCCATGGAGAGCATACCAATCTCCAGTATTTTTCGTTCGAATATGCTTTTCTCCACCGATCCTTTTTCTATCGTATCTTTTTTGGCGGTACAGACAAGACCGGACAATTCCAAAAATGTCGATGTGGAAGGGAGAACCGGAAGGGCTCTCTGCCACAGGTCGAATACTTTGTCGGCAATGTAATACAGGGGAAATATGATGTCCTGCTTAAGACTGTATTCCCCAATCGATTTGAGATATACCAGTGAATCATCCACAATGCCGGGCTGCCCGGTAGTTATTCCAAGACCGATAAATTCGGTTAAGGAATCTATCGAGTGTTCCAGGATCATCGAATATACCGAATGGCTGTCAAGCGGAGTGATTTCATCGATGGCATGCTTTGCAATCGTATCCTGGCAGAACATGATCCTTCGCGGGGTTTCCTGGAATTTTTTCTCAATGGAAATTTGCCCGATGGACCGGATCAACGCCCGCACCCGGTTAAGAGAACCCGGGAAATGTCTTTCAGCAACAAATTTCTCAACTTCACTGATGACCGTGATGATCTGCAGGGTCGGATTATCCAGCCCGTTCGTGGCGCAATGGATCCCGAGGTTTTCAAACTGGTCGAGGATGATGCCAAGCATCACTTCATCGTGCAGGTAAATTGCCTGGCGGGCAGACCGTTCAAGATGAGCACAGTACACCGCAACCATATCACTGTTTTCATTCGGGGCATTTTGTACCGATACCTGATCGCTCACCCGGGTAGTTACCAGGTCAAGACCATAGCGGATCGTGGAGATATCGTACTTCATGACAGAATTGTGCGTGACATCGAAGACAAGGTTCAGGATATCATTTTTCTTCTGCTGGAGAATCGCATCTTTGTTCAGGTGAAGAGACACTCTTTTGATAAACGTCTCCGGATTCATCGAATCAAAGATATAAAAAATATAGGGGATCAGTGCAATGCCAAGAAAAATGGTCAGCCAGTATGCACCGGCGATAAATACCTCCATCGTATGGGGGACAAACCCGTCAATCCCGCTCACCAGCTGGAGAAGGATTGCGCTATACGCGATCGAGATGAGATAGATCCCAAGGAGCAGGTACATGTGAGGACTGTTGACAAAAATGTTTGCCACTCGTGGAGTGTAGGAAGATGCCGCCAGCTGGACTGCGACCAGCGTTAACGTGATAACAAGAGCGATGATGGTTGCTTCACTCTGGATGAGCGCACTGATCAGGAACCTTGCCCCGTCTATTGTTGTATGATTCGGGTTAAGGTACGTTGCAAAAACAAATGCGCAGATAAATGCTGCAATGATAAAAGAACCGTAATACGATGTCCAGAACACCCAGCGATGGTCTGAGATAAATTCCCCAAACAGGTCATCCATCGAGGGTAATTTTCTTTCGGGCGATCTCAAAACGATCTTCTCCTGCATGGGAACCAACCTTTCTGCTACCGTACAATTGCTGATATAATAAAATCGCGGGTATTTTGCAAATTTTTACTTTTGAAAAAAAACCTTGATCCCGATAAATTGTGTAACCCTGTCAGGGTCGGCGGGAATATCGTACAGGAGATTTTTATTTTTCCTGGATCGGGAATAACCGTGAGTTTTCAGGCCGGCCCGATTCAACTGCATCCCGGGCAATGACCTTGCGGATTTTGCATTACCCCCGTAAACCTTTATAGATGAACAGTGAATGCAGATCTTAAAAAAAAAGAAATGGAGCCCCAAGCGGGACAGCAGAAGCCTGCGGAGAGGTTTATTACCGCGGGAAACGCTAAAAAGCATCCAGACTTTTTGGGTCTTCAGGTACCTGGCAGTCATGTCATGCAGGCTGTCCAGGTATCGTCAGCGTGGAGAATTTTGTGACACGAAAGAAAATACTATTCGAGAATAAAATCAGGACAGGGAGGTACAGATGACGAACGTAAACCGGATAGAGATCGTGACAATTATCGAGGGCATTTTAATCGTATTATTCGGTGCCGGGATCTATTTTGCATTGCCGATGGTTATCACGGGATTGCTGGGGGCTGTATTCATCATCGTGGGCATATATGTTGTTATTAACGGGTTTTTTAAAAAGTTCAGAAATCCCTAAAAACGATCCGGTAATTTTTTTTGGTAATTGTCCGGGCAGACCAGGCCTTATCGCATCAAATCCCGGGAAATACGGAGCAGGCACAGACAGCCCCGCATGGAGATCCCAATATCAGATCCGATTGATCCGAGGCATTGTCATCGCAAGCGCTATCAGTGAGAACGATCACCACATTACTAAGAAACGTAATTCATCGGGAACGGATCATCTCATGCACCGCATCATCGAACAGAACCTAAACGACATTATCAGGATATGCACTCACCGCAGGGTCCGTCGTCTCGCAGCATTCGGTTCTGCAACTGATGACCGGTTTGATCCCGACAGAAGCGATCTTGATCTGCTCGTAGAGTTTGAGGATATGCAACCCGCGGAGCATGCAGATCAGTACTTCGGGCTTACCGAGGATCTCGAACAGCTGCTCAACCGGCCAGTTGATCTTGTCGAGCCGGGAGGAGTCCGTAATCCGTATTTCCGAAAGTCCTTTGAAGAAACGCAGGTTGAAATTTATGCAGCCGCATGAAATAAAAAAATATTTTTTCGATATCGCGGAAGCATGCGATCTGATTGCGCAGTTTACCTCCGGTAAAACTCTGGCTGATTACCAGAACGATCCATTACTTCGATCGGGTGTCGAGCGCCAGTTTGAAATCATGGGCGAGGCGCTCAACCAGGCAATACAATACGACCCCTCTGTTGCAGAATTGATCAGCAATTCATCGCGGATTAGTTCTTTCCGTAACCGGCTGATTCACGGGTACGCAACAATTTCAGACAGCGTTGTATGGGGTGTATTGGAAACCAACCTGCCCGTGCTCAGCCGTGAAGTAAAGGAACTGCTGGACAGCGACTGATTCATAATTATAATCGTTACACTTTTAAAAGCGTCGATACGGGTATGAACCTTTATAGCTCGTCTTTGTACTTACCAGTCAAATCCCCCATCTACTTACTATTCCCTACAATCACCCCATCCCCAACCCGATCCTCCCCCCAATAACATCTATTAGCGTCCATCATCAGAGCCCAAAAACCTCCGAATCCAGCCAATCGGGGCACAATTGCCCCGAATTTCAAAAACAAAGCTCAATCCGGCCCCCCGTTTTTCCCCTGACCGTGCCAACCCTCTAACCCTCCCTCGCTTCGCAGGAACAAGTGAGGCCTCTGTATCGAGCCCTCACATTTCCCCAAGAGCAGCTGAAATTCCCGGTCCGCAACAAAACGATACCCATATTGGGAATAATATACAAATGGCAGTTTGGATCGGATCTTTTTCCTTGTGTTCCGGCCCGTGGTGAACCTGATGAAATCGTGTGTTACTCTCGTTCCTGCCGTTTTGTTGATCCTGCTGATAATCGCCGTTCCGGTATCCGGAGCGGTGGTCTGCACCTCCCCCGCCAGATGCCTCACCCCGCAGCAGGCGGCAGAGCAGTTCGGCGCCGGAAATTATGTCCTTACATCCCGCGATGTGTGCGGTTACCTCACCGATCCCACCGGTGCCCGTACCGCCCAGTACTGCTATGCCCCGGTGGCAACCGTGGTCACGACTACCGTCCCTTTGAGGATAGTGCCAAGGACAACGCAGACGACCGCAGGCTCCGGCCTGATCGCACCGGCCGTTACGACAACGGAGCCGACAAACGTCACAACAACGGTTCCTGTACTTACCACGCTCACTACACTGCCTGCCCGAACGATCGCTACAGTAACACAAACTCCCGCCCAGCCGGTGAAGACAACGGCACCGGGTGTTGTCCCGGCAGCAGTCCCGGCAGGAGTGACTCCTTTGGCGAGTAACGGGACAAACAGTTCTGCACAGGGACCTGCTGGTCCGGGGCAGGCACAGCCAGACCAGGGAGGACTCCCCGGTGTTTACCTGGTTGTCGGGGGTCTGCTTGGCCTTGGTATCATCGGAGGACTCGCATACCATGGACTCACAAAAAAACCCGGAGAACTCAAGGGCAAGGCCGGGTTTATCGATCCCGCCAGTGGAGGAGACATAGATCCTGCCGGTAAAGAATTTGGCGATGGCGACGGAGATTTCTCAGGACCGGGTGGCAATGGAATGGGACATGGGGGTGGATTCTCGGGACCGGGAGGTAAAGGTCTGGGAGATGGCGGGGACTTCTCGGGACCGGGGGGGAGTGGCATAGGACACGGTGGTGGATTCTCGGGACCGGGAGGTGTCGGACCCGGAGATGGCGGAGATTTCTCCGGACCGGGGGGCAGTGGCATAGGACACGGTGGTGGATTCTCTGGACCAGGAGGTATTGGACCCGGAGATGGCGGAGGTTTCACCACGCCGGGTGGTAGTGGGCCTGATGACGGAACCGGTTTCTCCGGGCCGGGGGGTATCGGACCCGGGGATGGCGGTGGATTTGGCGGCCTTGGCGGGTCGCTGTCCGGTCTCACGCTTCCCGAGGCGCGTGACGCCCTGATCAATCTCTGGATGACCAACGGGTCATTCAGTCAGGGCATGGGTACCGATCCCATCGGAACCTTAGAAAATCTCGGTCTCAAATTTGGTGATGAAGAAAAAGGCATCATAAAAAAGATCAACTGGAGCGGGTTAAACCAGAAAAAAATGGAAGATGGGGGAGACGACGGGGGAGGAGATGATGGCGGTGGAGAAGGAGGAGACGATGGCGGTGGAGATGGAGGAGATGATGGCGGCGGGGATGATGGCGGCGATGGTGGGGACGGCGGAGACGATGGGGGAGGAGACGACGGAGGAGATAGTGGAGACGGGGGTAATGGAGGCGATGACGGTGGGGGAGATAACGGTGGAGGAGACGGAGGAGAGGGTGGAGATGGCGGTAACGGGGGTGACGGTGGAGAAGGAGGCGATGTTGGCGGCGGCGGAGGTGGAGAAATCGGGGGCGGCGGCGGAGTTAAGGATGTCAACCCGGCAGGAGCGGATCAAAAACTCATAGAAAAGCTGCTCGATATGCAAAAAGGTAGCGGGGGAAATAGTATCTGATAGTGTCAGTCATGGTTTGTGGAAAAGAACGAATGTCTCGTGATCAGTGATCGCAATTCACCAGCGGAAGGACGGGCAGAGCCCAGCATATCGAGGTGCATAAGGGCCTCCCCGCAATACATTTCCGTGATGCATGCCATTTTTTGCAGGACACCCCCCTCAATCAGGCGCCCGCGAACGACTTCCTGCATACGACGGTCGGTTCGTGCCAGCGCCAGGATCTTCAATACGTCCTCCCGCCCTGCTTCATCGAGGGAATCCAGGTAAAGAGCGACGGGCAGGGTGCGGGTGCCCTTTGCCAGGTCCCTGCTCCAGGGAGCCACAAATATATCAATAGCATCGGAAACAAGTTGCATCGCGGTTCCAAAAGATTTCCCAAGAGCTGCACAGCGATCCACTGATTCATCCGGCGCATCGGCATACAGGGCGGCAAGTCGTGCAAACGTCGCAAGTTCTTCACCGGTTTTCAACATCACGGACTCCTCGACCGTTTTTGGCGACACGGTTGCCGCTCCGGTGTAAAACAGGTCAGTGTGCTGGCCGGATGCCATCGCGAAAAAACCATTCGCAAGTACAGCCTGCATCTTCGATTTTGTGATCTCTTTTGTCTTCAGGTCCCCGACTGCACGCAGGGGAAGACTGAAAAACAGGGTCGCCGCAGCAAGACTGACTTCCTCATCCCCTGCACCTTCCCATACCTCCTGTGGCAGGTCCCCGTCAGCGACATCATCGAAGAGATCGATTCCCATGAAAAAAAGCGTAGTCACTCCCGTCATGGGGACAGCAGGCCGGATATCATCGCAAAAAAGACCATACACGAGACGCGGGAAGTGAATGAACAGGGGAAAATCCGGGTCTTTGGCCCGTGCCCCGGTAAAGGCTCTCTTTAAGAGTTCCCGTTGGCGTCCCGAGGTCGCATGGCTCATCGCAGACGTTTCTGCCCAGACAAAGGCTTCCTCACGGTATTCCGGTAATAAGACTGAGCTCATCTTCCCATGCCCGGTATACACAACCGGAGATGGTTCACCTCATTTTTGTAGTTACCATTCATTTCAGGGACTAAAACATTAATTATTTGGATTTTGGTTTTTTCGTATCCCGGATTTTTTTTTAATATTGGGCCCGGGAAAAGAAGAGCGGGTTGAAACGACACAGGTTTGTGAGATGTACTGACCCTGAGGTAAATGTTTTCATCCGGTTTTAAAAAACGACCGGCGGTACAGGAAAATAATGAGGATTCACAACAGGGATTACATCATGACCCGGATTCCGGTAACGACCGTGCCTTTCGACGATGTGATGATAAGGTACAGGGAATGTGGTTGCGGGTCCACGGTGTTTTTTCATCTTTACCCCAAGCATTTTGGGGAGTAGTAAAAAAAAGTCTAGCGCCGGACGCAGAAATACCCGCCACGGAGATGGTGCCTGGTGAAGAGCTCGCAGGCCGGGCAGAAGCAGCCGATGATTTTCATGGATGTAGCCGAGGATGTTCCGCAGCCGCAGAAAAGTTCTTTTGGCTCGTGTTTTTCAAGGGAATGATGCTTGTAGTTCTGGCAGTTCAGACAGTACTTCCGGCAGATCTGCCGGTTCTCTTCGGTGTTCTCTACAACAGGCTTGTCAGAATTAATCATGCTTTCATCAGGTTTGCGATGATGGATAATAGGTTTTTTTACTTGGGTTTTTTTTAAGTGTGCCAAAAACCGACCGGGCCACTCGTTATCTTCCTGCTGGTCCACCACCCGGCCCGGATTCCCGCTCCGCACTCATTCCCCGAGCCCTGGCCCAACGAACCCAGCCCACGACTGTACCTCTATGCGGGAACCGGCCAGCCATTTGACTCCAGTAAGGAGGGATGGGACTCTGCCCGGGCACCTCCCAAAAAGCTGCCCGAAAGAGGATTTTAATCTCAAAGGGGGGAGAATTATCCCCAATCTTCAGTCTGCATCATCAAGAATAATATGCAGTCCATCAATGACAAGAGGGATTTTCTTGATAATGGTCTCCCACAGGAGCTCATAATCCACACCGATATACCCATGGATCACTTTGTCCCGCAGGCCAGCAATGCTCCGCCAGGGAATATCCGGATACTCTGCACGTACCTGTTCCGGTAAAAGTTTTGTGGCCTCGCCCATAACCGCAAACTTGTACAGCACCGCGGAACGTGTCTTATCATCAGCAACGAAAACTTCCCGGGACATCCCTTGGGTAAATTCCCGGATATCTTTTGCAGCCAGTAAGATATCCTGCAGGAGCAGGAGATACTCCCTCATGCGTACACAACATCCCGATAAATTCCGTCACGGATTTCGGGCCGGAGCGCCCGTGGGGTCGCAAGATCGACGTGTCTTCCAATTTTTTCTTCAAGATACTGCGAAAGATCAATGAGATCGAGGAGATCTGCACCTTCATTAAAATCGACAAGGATGTCCACATCGCTGTCATCCCGTGCATCTTTGCGGGCAAACGAGCCGAACACTCCAATCCGGCGGACTTTATACCGTGCGGTAAGATCACTTTGCAAGGACCTGAGCAAATCGAGAATCTCATCACGGGTTGTCATTATCATTATCCTGTTCCTATCTGGTGTGCCTCACAATAATCATTTCCCTTAATAGGAAAGCATCTTTTTTCCTCTCACTCACTCTCAAAAAAACACCTGCATGTGCACGTCCGCAAGCCGGGTCCCGGCACTCCGTCCATAGTTGCAGGGTTACCAACCACCAGAGCGGACAAGCCTTCCCGTAGTGCCCGCCCGGGAGAATGATCTTTTAAGCCGGTCTCCGCTGCCGGTCACGGTGGCCTGCGGTTGTACGACCCGGCAGGGAAAAAAGGAGGGCGGTTTTTTCAGACCTTCTCGTAATCGATAACGCTTGCAATCGGATTCCTGAAGAGATAGCCGGAGGGGAGACGGTACAGTGCGTCCGTCGCGGGGATGAAACCCCCTTTGGCGGTGTTGGGATAGATCGTGGGTGAAATGCCGTCCATGTAGACTTTGGAGAACAGGTCCCGGTCCGCATAATTTGACCAGGGGATCTGGACAAAGGCATAATAGATGTTTTCCAGGACGAGGCGGTTTGATTCGGACGCAATGTGCGTGTGATGGGATATTGCCCGGTTATATTTGTCAACAACACTCTTTTCTCCAGGATAAGCGCTCAGTACACTACCGTTTGAGTCGAAGGTGAAGAGAACCGGGATATGCGTGAACATCGTTATGGTCACACCGTCCTCGCGGTCTTTGACCGCAGCACCTAAAAGTGCGGCGACATTCACGCTCCGGGACAGGGTCTTCTCGTCGAGGGGCTTATCGTAGCAGGCGTTCTCATCAACCCCATGGAAGAACAGGTCACCCGAGTAACAGGCCGAATCAAATACCCCGGTTTTCTGGTAATTCTCCCAGTCGAGGTTGACATTTGTCCTGTCCCGTGAATAGATTTGAGTGCCGGCCGTGGTATTGAGAATGGAACGGAAATTGGTTTTTACATCCCGGTATTCATTGTACTTGCCCTTGTACCCGGCAGCGATATACTCTGTCAGGGTTGGGAGGATGCCATGTTGCACCATCTCGTCCCGCATCTCCCGTAAGGTCGTGAGGGAGACAAAACTCCACTCGAAATCCGCGATCTCCATCGGGCTGTGATAGAACTCGCTCTCCCACGAGGGATGTTTCCATGGCTGGTAATCCGGCGGGTACTTCTCATCGTTCCTTGTGTAAGGATAGGGGCGCATCGTCCCTGCCGCTCCCCACAGGAGAATCATATCTGCTTCAAGAGGATAATCCGCAGCCTGCCAGTTGACCCCCTTTTCTTTGAGCAGCCGGTCAGTCTCAACCGTATAGGCGACCTGATCTTTCACGTAGCCCGGAAGGTATGCCCGGACGTCCGGATTGCCGATTGTCTCCACGGCCCCGTAATCGATGCCGGCAGCAAGGGCAACCCGGTAGTATCCGGGTGAGACATCTGATGTGTTCAGGAGATCCAAAAGGACACTGAGCTGGGTGTTGTACGCGGGGACGGGATAAGTAAAACGGGTCTTGTCGGGAACGCCGTACTCATCAATAAGGTAAAGCCCCTTCCTCAGCTCGTAGTCGCCGGCTGATGTGCTGATGATAGACTTTAATGCCTCCTTTGCCTTTGGGTCAACCGGGCCTTTTGCCGATTCGATTACCTGCATGTCATCGGTAAGGTAGCCATAATCCCCGGCGGGAAACGAGGCATCTGCTGCCCACCCGGCTTCACTGTCGCCAACCCCGTCCATTGCCCATTTTGTCACAAGGATGCGCATGGGATCATCTTTTTTCACAACCGCATCCACAAACTTATTTTCCGCACCGGAGATCTTCCGGTCCTCCGCAAAGAGGCCCATGCCGACTGCCCACTGTGCAGCGCCCGGGTCTTTTGTATTGAGCGTATCGATAAGATCCCTGTACCGGTCAGCCGTTGCCGGGTCCATATTCCCGCTCCTGATCTCCGGCAGTTCTGGCAGCCCGGCCCGGTAATCGTACGGGCTTGCCGACAGGGCAGGGACGGTGGGACTGATGGTCGTATTATTGCCAGCTATCTCATTTACACTGGCAGCCTGGACCGATGACTGGTTTTTGGGGATATCCTGACTGGAAGTGCAGCCACCCGTAAAGATCAGCGCGATAACAATGAGAAAAAAGAGACAGAAAAGGCTCGCATTCCTTCCTGTGCATTGTCTGTACCCTTCGTTCATCCGGTTCCCCTTTTTATGTTCCCATTTGGTTGTTATATCCGGTTGTATTATATATTCCCTTTTGGATTTGTGCGTATATCCGGGCTCCACATCCGGCTCCGGAATATCTCAAAGCCTCCTGATACCGCTCACTCGCACGAAAATTCCCGGTAAACTACCTGTTCCGGAGCCCACTCGTCCCCTGAAGTGAAGATCTGGAACGTCATTTGTAAAAAATCACTTCCCAATCTTAATCAGGGAATACTCCTGTGATGTATGTATCCCACACACCAGGTGCATCATGAAAAAAATCCTGACCCTTACGATCCTCCTTATCTGTGTAACCGCGATCCTCGCTGCAGGCTGTACAACCGCACCGGCACCTGCACCGAAATCACCGGGAGACACTCTTTTTTCCCAGGCAGAAAAAGAGTTCCAGGACAACAACCTGCACGCTGCCGAACATATCTTCAGACTTGCGCAGGAGAACTATACCGCAGCCGGTGATACTGCTGCTGCCTTAACCGCCCGGGACAGGGCGATGACGGCACGGATGATGACCTTTGAATTCTCAAGCAACCGCACTGTCATGGACCAGAAAATTGCCGCCATCATTCCCTCTTCCTCGGCCACAGAGAGAGCCGGCTGGCTGGACGGTAACGGGACGGTAACTCTCCGAAGCGACGGGGAAGTGTGGTATCACGATGACACCGTATCAAATATTTTCTGGCACAACATGACCCTGATGCGCACGGTAAATGCCGCGATGCACTCTACCCCGTTCTACGACAAACTTGCCCCATTGGCGTTTGCAACACCGAAGAGCGGGGCTGGTCCCTACAGCGAGCCGGTCACATGGGAAGGGCTTGAAGTACTCTCGGTCCCCCGCGAGAACCTCCCGGAAAACGGCACGCTGAAACTCTGGATACCCCTGCCCATCGAGAGCGGTCCCCAGACAAACGTGACCATCCTCTCGGTGGAACCGGCCCGGTACGTCAAATCCATGACCGGCACCCGTGCAGACCTTGGCCTTGCATACTTCGAGATCCCGCTTGACGAGATTAAGGACCCGTTCCTCAATGTCACGGCAAAATTCAGTTTCGTCCAGCACGAAGAGCACTACAGCATCGATCCCGCGAAGGTGCAGCCCTACACCACGGGTTTTGTCGAGTACCGGAAGTACACGGCGCCCGGGAAAAATACCGCCATCACGCCGGAAATGAAGAAGAAGGCGCAGGAGATTGTGGGAAACGAGACAAACCCGTATCTCCAGGCACAGAAGATTTACGGGTATATCGTGGATACTCTCCCCTACAGTCATCCCCCCCATCTCCTGCTTGAAATGACCAATACGCCGGAGTCTTCCTATGTCCTTTCGACCGGTATCGGCGACTGTGGTGCCCAGAGCCAGTACTTTGCCGCCCTCTGCCGCTCGCTGGGTATTCCCGCACGGGTACCTGCCGGCTACCAGATGATCGAGGGAACAGGAGGCACCCATGTCTGGGCAGAGTATTACCTTGAAGGGTATGGCTGGATCCCGGTTGACGTTACCGTCGCAGAAGGCGCCGACTGGTCGTATAATGCCACCGAAAACCAGCGGCACCAGTACAAAGAATATTTCTTTGGCAGCCTCGACCCGTACCGCTACATCATCCAGAAGGATACCGACATCCCGCTCACTCCCGGCCCCGGCGATGCGGTAGTACTGACCCGCAATGTTATCCAGTTCCCTGATGCGGTCTGCGATACCTGCGCCGATAATCCGGCAATCCTTTTCGCCGAAAACTGGAAGGTTACGGTAACACAAGGATAAGACAAAAATTTTCTTTTTCACGGGCATGCGGCGGGCCCGGTCTTTTGTGCTCCTTTTTCTCCGGACTTCACGGTACCGGCCAGCCCCCGGATCAAAAACCATAAAATTTTTTTTTATTTTGACATCTTAAAAAAGACATCTCATAAAGGTTATCCATTAGTCTTATGCTTCCATGAACGACATACAAAGGAAGATGACGGATAAAAAATACGAATCATTGAAAATTGAGAATATCGTTGCATCCGGTACCATCGCAGAATCCATCGATCTTGCTGAACTATCAAGTAAGGTCGAGAACTGCGATCTCAATAAGAAACGATTTCCCGGTGCCGTATATCATATTGCGGACCCAAAGATTGCGTGCCTGATCTTCTCGTCGGGTAAAGTCGTGATCACGGGACTCCGTACCGATGCGGCGCTTGCAAAAGGAATAGCAATTCTCAAAAAGAAATTAAAGGAAGTGGGAATTGAGCCCCTCAAAGAGCCCCGGATTGCGATCACCAACATGGTCTGCTCGTACAACCTGGGCAGGTACATCAATCTCAACAAGCTGACCGTCACGCTCAACGTCGAAAATGTCGAGTACGAACCAGAACAGTTCCCCGGGCTGGTATTCCGTATCGCTGACCCGAAGATTGTTGTCCTGATTTTCTCGTCCGGGAAGATCATTCTCACGGGGGGTAAAACCCTTGAAGATGTCAGGAAGGGACTTGATGTCCTCGAAAAGAAGCTTGAAAGCGTGGTATAAAAAATATTTTCACCCGCAATTTTTTTGCAGAACGCCGACGCTTTGTTCGTGAACACCGGTTCCGGGATCCTGCATTCGTCTCTTTTTTCCTGTCCGCCCCTCCCCCGCAGGCAACGGAATATAAAAACGCACGCAAGCCGGCCAGATATAAGATTATGACCGGAAGCAACGTCAAGGGGTAGTACCGGAGAACTCCGGTATCCCTTCGGAAATGAGCACGGGCGTGAGACAGCCCCCGCGTCTTTTTTCTCGTATGACCTGTTGCCTGTCTCACCAGGGAGTCGATCCTTATCAGCATCAGGGTGGATAAATGCGATCGGGCCGGGCAAACGGATTACCGGAAAAGGTCATGGAGATTGAACCGGTACTGCCCGAGTTTCCCGTCAAAATGCGATGCCCCGATGTACATCACGGCCCCGGTTTCTGTGGCAGCCTCGATGCCGGTTTTCATTGCCTGCCGGATGGATGGCTCATCGATGCCGTTTAAGACAATCTCGTACACCGATGCCACCCCTTCCGGGACCAGCGAATCGGGGATGCGGTGCTTTAAGGTCGGGCACCAGCGATGACTGGTGCTTGCCGGCATCGGGAAACGGTAATTGGTGCACCCGACCTTGGAACCGCTCGCAACAATACCCCCGGGAAAACTGCTGATGACGCCCGGCATCCCGGTTATTTTGTCCCGGGCCGCTTCAGCACCGGCAAGCGCCGACTGCTGGTCTTTACCCATGATGAGGAAGTTGCCGCCGGCAATGCCCTTCACGGTCCCAAACCGTTCCTCTCCCACGTACCCGCCTGCCATCACCGGGATCTTCCAGCACCTCCGGCCGCCGACCATGCACGGCTCTTCATACCGGTCCCCGAAATAGTGCATCCGGGTATAAAACCGGGACGCGGCACCGGGAAAACCGTCAAAGGCAGATGCGGTCGGTGCCGGGAGAATGCACTGGGAGATCCTCGCGGCAACATTGGACCGCATGTTCTTCTTATCGGCACAGACAAGGATCGCGATCCCGGCCCGGCCATCCGGGGTCTCTTCCGGCAGGAGGTCGCGTTCGATCCCGGCCTCGCAGGGACAGCCGATTTTCGAAGTCGCAAAACCGGTCGCTTCAACTGCTGCCCGATACGCCCAGTCTCTTGTCGCTGCCGTGATGATGACCCGGGACAGCCAGACCGGGAATGCCTCGGCAAACGTGTCAAGTATTCTTGCGCCGTTGATCTCCACTGCGCACCCCTCCGGGTGGATACACACTACCATCCTCGGTGATAATACAGTCCATCCGGATATCGTTTTCATCCACGGGCAGGTTCTTGAATTCCTGGCAGGCAAATGCAATCCCGATCGTGTGCAGTTTCCGGTTTTGCGAGAGGAACCGGTCATAGTAGCCGGCACCGTACCCGATTCTTCCTCCCGTCCGGTCAAACCCGAGCATCGGGAGGATGATCGTGTCAAGATCCTCAGGGAGCGCCGGGATTTCGCTGCCGATGGGTTCAGGAACGCCAAACGTGCTGGGGACAAGTGCGGAGAAATCCCGCAGGTACGACAGGCGCAGGCTTACGTCTTCCTGCACGATAATCGGGACAACGACCGGATTTCCCTGCTCAAAGAGTGCCATGATTAATGGCCGGGTATTGACCTCTTTTTCCTTGGACGTAAAGACCATGACGGTCTCGCCTTTCCTGATACGTCCCATAAGGTGACGACAGATACTCTGGCTTTTACTGAGCCGGTCTTCTGGTATCATCGCGTCCTTGCGCCGGCGCAGGATATCCCGCACGCGGGATTTTTCTTCACTCATGGGCAGTAGTATAGCGCAAGTGTATTTATCGTTTTATCTTTTTTTTGGTAGTATGGGCAGGTATTTTGGGTCACGGCCATCCGGCAGGGAAATTTGGGGGAGAGAGAAAGATCCGGGATGATTCTCCTGTAGTCTCGTTTAACAAAAAAAGTCGTTATTATCTCTTTGTGCATACGTAGGTTGCCTGAACACCATTGCTGTATTCTGCGGAACTGATATCAAATCCGCTTTGTTTGATCAATCCTTCCATAATCCAGTCATAGGTGCTGAACTCATTCCTGACATGAATAATGCCTTCCTGTGCCAGCCGGTCATTAACCATTGTCCCGACAGAATTGATCCACGCATCGATTACCCCGTCTATGGAATCCGTCCCCGAGGGAAACACGATATCGAATACCATGAATCGGCCTCCGGGTTTGAGCATGCCACAAACTCTGGTGAGTGCAACCTGTTTCCAGAAGTCCGGAAGATGGTGGAGCACGGCAACGCAGACAGCGGCATCTGCCGGTTCGCCAGTGTGCTCGTACGTGAGCAGGCCGCTGTGGCAATACACGATGTTGCTGATGCCTTTGTGTTCTGCCTGTTTTTTACAGTAATCAAGCATTGCTTCAGAAATATCAACGGCGTATATGGTGCGGCATTTGTTTGCAGCGTGAAGGGCAAATGCTCCCGTGCCACACCCGAGATCGATGACCGTGCTTGTAGAATCCAGGGATAAACGGCGGATGATGGCTTCGCTTGTCCGGGCATAATCGCGAAGCTTCTGGTGCATGGAGTCATATGCAGCCACTTCCTCCACAGAGGAAAAATCAACGCCGGAGCATTTCATCTCGTCATAGAGCCAGAGAGGTTTTTTTGTCATACACAGGTTTCCTTTTTTTTAATTGCGATCCCCGTACCGGCCGATCGTGCGGCTTTTTTTGGGAATTGCCGGGTTGGCTGATCCAAGGGAGAATGGAAGCGTGCGGGAATTGTGTTTTGTGTTTTTTATTGAGAGGGAGGGCAGCCGCATATGAGATATTTGTGTTTTTTTATAATAATTAGTTTCTTTCTGAGAAATACCATAAAGATATCATTATCCAGCGGAGGGATCTCCGATAGAGAAAATGGGTTGTGGGGGATCAGGGCTCCGGGTACCGGGGTGCAGGCCCGGGGCTTGACCATATTGAAAAAGATCGCCCGCGTGGGTGAGGGCATCTTTGTTTTTGCTGGATTATTGCACCGGTCGCTGTGAGGAAATTATCGGACACCGGTTTCTCGCGGGGGTTTGTGCGGGTCTCTGGGTTGAGGTGGTTGCGATTGAGCGTTGCGGTGGCGGGCCGGCGGTGCGAGCGGTTGTTACACCCTCCCGATCTTCCTGATTTCTGCATCATCCGTCAATAGTTTCATCTGGTGAATCGCTATGCTGTTCAGCTTCACGAGCCGTTCCTGCTGGGAAAGAGTCTCGTTGATAAACAGGGCATTTAAGTTTTCCAGATTAGAGAGACACACGAGTTGCGAGATGTCAGCATAATCCCGAATATTTCCGGTCTTGTCAGCGTTCGCCTCCTGCCATTCCTTTGCAGTGATACCGAATAATGCCATGTTGAGCACATCCGCTTCGGATGCGTAAATCGTAGTAATCTGCTGACGGGTAAGTTCAGCCGGTATCAGGTTCTCTTTGATAGCATCCGTATGGATCCGGTAATTGATCTTTGCCAGATTGCGCCGGATATCCCAGCCAAGCTGTTTGCGTTCTTCATCTTTGAGCCGCTGGAATTCTTTGATAAGATAGAGTTTGAATTCGACTGAGATCCAGGACGCGAATTCATACGCGATATCTTTGTGAGCGTACGTTCCTCCATACCGTCCCGGTTTTGAGATGAGACCAATGGCAGCAGTCTTCTCGATCCATTGTTTGGGAGTGAGGATAAAACTGTTGAGCCCTGAAAGTTTCCTAAACCCATCGAATTCGATGGGATTAAAATCCGGATTGTTGAGACGCTCCCATATTCCTAAGAATTCTATGGTATTTCTGTTCCGTAACCAGTTCTGAATAATATAATCAGTCCTGTCCGGATCTTTATATCGTGCAATGTCAGTAATGCAGATATAATCCTCATCATTGAGTGTATAAATGGAAATTTCGTTATCCAGCACGTGGATCTTTGCCATTATCGCTCTCCAATATAATCCCCAGTTTTTCTGGTGATAAAGGATCAAGTGCGGGGGGTGAAAGAGAGATTTCACTCACTCAACTACCCCCCACTCCCCATTCCGGGCAGCCCGGTCATCCACCATGTTTCACTCATATCCGGCGTGCGGCGGCGGGCCGGCGATGCGAGCGGTTGACCCAGGCGGTGCTGGGGAAGGCGTTCAGATGGGAAGTTGTGAAAATACTTTTCTTTATTGAGATTTTCATAAAAAAACGAACCCGGAACACCAAAAATAAAAGATAATTTATCGGTGTGTTATCCGGGAGTAAGTATCTGGGTTACCCCTTTTATCATAAGGCTCGTGAGTACTTCCTTTGCCACATCGAATGTCACTCCCCCTGCTTTATTGAAAATTTCTTTGGCCTTTGTCCAACGGGCCTCATCCCGACAAGCGTCGAGGAAATCGTAACCCGCCCATGTCATTTGTGTCGGAATCGCTTCAGGCCCGAAAGAGTCGTACGTTGTAACGTCAGATCCCTCGATCAATCCAGCCTGCATCATAATTATTACATGAAACCCTATTTGATCAGAAGTGTATCCCTCAAAACAGAGCCTGCCATTGAAGTCCCCGCTGGGCTCTGCTTCCATTGCCAACAAAATATTTCTTACCAGATCCATATCTCGCTTCAAGACCTCGCCTCCTGCCACACTTTAGTATTTACTGTCGACTTTTTCCGCATACCATGTAAGATGTTCTTTCTGTTTACCCCAAGCCCCGTCCCACCCTCTCGTACATCAACGCAACAAAATCCACCGGCTCACCGGTAATGCTGACCTGAGAAATATCGAAAAAAGAATCGACCAGCTCCCGCTCCAGATCCTCGTTTGCCTGCAATTTCATATCCGGACAAATATGAATTACAGAAATGCCTTTTAATTGGAGAACCGGCGAGATCAAAGCAAACCGGTGACATCGCTCCGGTTCCTTCTCGGCGCACATCAGCGCGATCTTCTTCCCGCTGGAAATTATCGATAGTACTTCGTTGATGCCTTCCTGGAATTTTTCCGTATTCTGAACTTTCCGGTAATTGACAATTCCGTCAGGAAAGAGCAGCCCGGGATCGGTATACCTTCCTCCAATCTTATCGCCCATATACCGGTAACCGATGTCACTCCGGTTTAAGGATTTTTCAAGATTTTCCCGGTTAAAATGCGGATTGAACCGGCTGTATGGGGAACTCCGGACATCGATGATCGCATCGATGCTGAGATCCTGTAAAAAAGTGATGAACCGGTCGAACGGGTAATTCCCGTAGCCGATAGTGTAGCATTGTTTTGGTGGCGGTTGATGCATCATAGGGGGGCTGCTAAACATTTTTCCCCATCCATATAGCAATACGACTGCGGCGGCACAAACCCCGGCACTGTTTCATATGGATTGATGGGATCGTTAAATTCCTGCAGGTTCTGGATCTCAATTGCAAATGCCCGTGACTTTCCCTCAAAGTATGCAAAGAAATCCCGGTTATCGATACCGGCGAATTCCTTCACCGTATCCCAGAGATCAACCGGATGGTCTTCCAGGATTCCCCCGATCTCAAACGCCCCCACGATTTTTTTCACCGGTGATGATGAATAGATGTAGATCCGGTTAATCTCACGGTTTTTGAAAATGGTCTTCCGGAACTCGTACCGTTTGTCGCCCTCAATAATGGACTTTACGTATTTCGGTTTAATTGACAGTAAAACGTCCATCGATGCCTCCGAGGCTCTTAATCACGTTATATTTCTCATCGCTTATCTGCATTATGGATTGCGGGGGGCCGTTAAAAATCCCGGATGCCAATAAGGCGGTCAGTTTTAATGGATTCTTTAAATGGAAATGGTGCCGGAAGAGTATGACTGTGAGGGGTTTTGGACTTGTTTCGATCTCGTCCCGGGTATAAACCGTCCGCTTGCCGACAAACCGGATGATCTCATCGGTCTCTGTCATGCCAACGTTGACTTCTTCGATAACCCCGATTGACGTAATGGACTGGTCGTCCTTCGACCGGTAAAAGAGAGGAATATCGCCAGGCTTGAGCTGCTTAATCCGGGAATGACTGAGATACGCTTTCTTAATGGCATTCCCTTCCACGATGAACTCATTGGCATGTTCCAAAAGTATCGTCTGCCGATCACGATAATCGGTAAAAAGCCGGGTGTGGAACTCCGGGTATATCGGAACGATCCATTTCTTCACTGCAGTACCGTCATAGTAAGAAGGATAATACTTTTTGAAGATCTCGGTCAGCGGTAATCCAATAATATCACGCGATTCAGGAACCAGTTTCTTCAGGTAGATCTCTTCACCCCGAAAATTAACTCCGGCTTTTACAAAACCATATTCACTTATGAGCTCAACCAGTCGATCGTTCTCTTCGGTAAAATGGGTAAGGAAAATCTCATCGCAACCGTTTTGTATGGTAAGATCGATGGAGATCTTCAGGAGAAGTTCGCCGATTTTATTCCCGACATGCGTAACTTTGAGTGTCGCTATCTTCATCCGTTTCTTCTGCGGCAATGGCGGTGTGATCTCAATTACATCATCCTCAAATTTATAAATGAGAAGGGCCCCGATGCTCCCATCACCACGATAACTGACGTAACATTTCCGGTGCTCAAGAGATTTTTTCCTGAACCATTCGGAAAACTCCGGATAATCGTGTTTGAGAGAGTCAAAGATTGGATCGTTAAGTTTCAGATTGTACATGAAATCTTCTTTGAGTCCCGGAGGGGAGGAGATTCTTTCTTTTTTAGGGATGAACTGCCGAAAAAATTGGATCGCATCATCAATATGGAGAACACGATCATCGACGCCCGCGGCAAAAGATTTACGATGAATCCCTACGTCTTCAGTCAGGAGAAAATCGATTGCCCCACGGTAGACCGAATAAAGGATTTCATTGTCCACGCAGTCTTGCGGTGAATGTGGGCTTCCGACCATCCTGATAAAATCTGCATCTCCTGCCGAGGAGGGGGGACTTGGCAATTGCCGGTATATCCCGATTTTTGAGAGCATGACATTTCTTCTACGCTCATCTGTATCCCGCTGAATATCGGTCAAAGATGCAGGATGAATAAATACCTCTACCGGTATCTTTTGCAGGAGTCCGAAAAGATCCCCCACATTTTGTGAGACGACACGATCATCCTCACGATAAATGAAAATGTTGGTATCAATGAGTAAATGCATGTGAGACTCCTGATTCAAACATTTTTTTTATGAAATATAAAAGGCAGATGAGCGGAGGGTGAAAGAGAAAATTCACTTCTTCAATTGTTGTATCATGCCTCAATCCCCTACACCAAAATTCCCGCCGACACCCGACGTGAAGACCATCGGATCTTACCCCCAAAACACCCCCTTTTCTCCATTCACCCCCACTTCAGGTCACCTCAAAGGAGATCCGCCCACCAAAAGCCGCTATTAGCGTACATTTCCAA
>JBDKTL010000019.1:0-46608 GCA_039698055.1 Methanoregula sp.
AGTTCAACGGGGATCTCAAAGCGAGAAGATTCCTGATTCAGATGAAAGAAATCGCTAACAAAATGAGTGTCTGTAACATTCATAGGTTCTTACTTTCTCTCATCGTTGAGGTTTTCTACAGAGCAAAAAAAACAAAAACTGGAAAACCCGGAAATAAAAAATCAAATTTTTTTTGGATCGTCAATACCCATAAATTCTTTCCGGACGAATTAGGTAGTGATTTTATCATCTGTGCCTGGAGAGATTACCCTGTACCATCCTTTACGAAGACTTATCCGGTTCGAGGCATATGGCATACTTTTTATGTTTGCCGGGCTGTTTGGCGTGCTCCTGACCGGCGCACCGTTCAATCCGTTGCTGGTAATTCTCCTGATCTTTATTGCGGCATCATCGGCATTCGGGTTCATCATCAACGATATCTCGGACGTAGCGCTTGATGCACGTCTGGAAAAACCCCGGAATCCTCTTGCCGATGGCTCACTCTCCTGCCGGGTCGCATGGGTCGTCAGCGGAATTTTTCTTGCCGTCTCGCTTGCCTGCATGGCATTGCTGCCGCTATCGCTCCTTGCAATAGAGTTTGCAATCCTTTTCGTGTTTATCACGTATTCGTTTTTCATCGAGACCAAGAATATTGCCGGACTGGACTTAATCTATCATGCCCTGTTCCCTGCGCTCTACGGGCTCCTTGGCTATGTCCTCTACCATTCATTTGACCTGACCGGCCTCGTGTTCACGGTGCTCCTTGGAATATTTGGTGCCATCGGCGAGATGGGCAATGAAATCCGGGACCGTGAAAAAGACCGGCACGTCCGGAAAAATACGGTTGCCCTGCTTGATGAACGCCCGTCATTTTTCCTGACCATCGGCCTGCTGGTTTTTGCATTTGCGATCATCGCCATATTTGCCGTCATCCAGCCGGGCTATTTATGGCTTCTTCCGTTTATACCGTTCGGGATTTTTCTTGTGCATCCCTTGTACCGGGCAATGAAGGTTCAGGCTGACCGTGAAACATTTGTCGATACGATAAACAGCCGGGCGATACTCCTGGTCATAGCCATGGTACCTGCATTCATGTTTGTCCGGTACATGGGGTATACCAGCTGAATCCTGATTATTTTTAAATTACCGGCGATATACCCGAGGGATACCTGCTCCCGCGACCGTACGATGATGAGTTCCCGGTGTGGACGATGAGTGCCCGGGAGATCCCCTCTTCCGGCCCCAATCCTTGCCCGGATTGCCATGAACCGGCACCTGTTTTCTGGTTGTGAGGCACCGGGCGTCCACCTCATAAAAAAAGTCGGTTTTAATGGGTTTATTTGCCAGAATACCTGATTATATCAGGATTTGAACCTGCAATACAGAGGGCTTTTTTAGAGGCGCTTTTTTGGACCCATGGATTATGAGGTCGCGAGCGATAAACGGCCTGAAAACAGTGCCTGTGGCCCGACCATGGATTCACGTCGGAGAAATCGGACTTTCGCACCCTCCCCTATCCGCCACTATTCCCCCATGAGACACGAGCCTTCCCACGATCGATTCTCCGACGTAAGACCCTAATGGCTGGCAACTCATCCGGAACTCTCCAGTGGAAATGATGTTGACGCCCGACAAGTATCCCCCCATAATTCGTTATTTTCGCAAAATAACCGTTTTAATCAGGAAAAAACCGGCCAATTTAGCGGGCTTTTAGCGGGTATGTTTTTTCGGTACGTAGATTATGAGGTCGCGGCCTGTAAACGGCCTGTAAAACACCCTCTGTGGGCCTGCAATGCGTTCACGCCGGAGAATGCAGGTTTTTTAAATAACCAGTTTCATTTCCGGAATTTTTAGCGTTGGCAATGTTCCGGTTTCATCAAGTGAGTTCCACAAGTTTTCCCGGGAATTTTTTTTTATTTTTTCCCGCACCAAAATAAAATTTACAGATTTCGTGCGCACCGGATTTTTACGTCACAACTGCTTTCATGAACCGCCACCGGGCAAATGCAAACATGATTGCCGTAAACACAAGGAGTCCCAAAAATGCCAGCAGGATATCGCCGGTTGTGTAGACATAGTGTTTGCCCAGCGCCAGGAAATCCGGACCGATTGCAAAGTACCGGATCCCGTCAATCAGGAGAGTCATCGGGTTGTACTGGGAAAATATTTTTAAAACAGCCGGGAAAGAATCGACCGGGTAGAGCGCGTTGCTGGCAAAGAAGATCGGCATGGTCAAGAGCGTCATGATCCCCTGCATTCCTTCAGGAGTTTCCATCGTGACAGCAATACCCGCTGACAAAAAGAGGAAGCCAAGCGAAAAAACCCCGACAAATAACAGGATTCCAAGAATTGAAAGCATGACCCGTAACGGATCGTAGCCGACAAAGAAACCGGCACCAATCAGGATGCCAAATCCCATAATGATAAGCGCCTGGATAAATGCTTTTGTCGTGCCCGAAAGACCGATACCGATGATGACGTGGTCCCGTGGCATGGGACTTGCCATGATCTCCCGCATCAGCCCCCAGTTCTTGTCAAAAAGAATGATCATCCCCCCAAACAGGCTGGTAAACAGGGAGGTCATCGCGATGATCCCGGCTGCCATAAAGGTAAGGTACCCCACCGCATGCACTCCCGCAGGCACCGGTACGCCCGACATCAGCTGATCGAAACTGCTCGACATCGCAATACCAAAAAACGCAAGCCAGAGTGCCGGTTGCAGGAGGGACGAGAGCAGCATTGTCCGAAACCGGAAGAACCGGATCATGTCGCGCCAGTAAATATTCAAAAAACCGTAATTCACCGCTAATGCCCCCTCCGGTTCCGGGAAATCGTGGAAGATTTTCCTGCCGTTTCGTCACGGATCTCTTTTCCGGTATAATAGACAAACACATCGTCCATGGACGGTTTTTTGATATTTACCGTGCTGATGGTGATGCCGGCATTCCTTATGACATCCATGAGCACCGGGAGGGTTTTTGTCCCGTCCTCGGTGATCATGACAAGAATCCCTTTTAATTTCTGGTTGATCGTTTTTACCACGGGTAATTCGTTAAGGAGTTTTATCGCCGCTGCATTGTCGGAAGTTTCCAGGTAAATAATATCCCGGCCCAGCGTGTTCTTGAGCTCCCACGATGTGCCCGAAATAATGATTTTGCCGTGGTCGATGATACTGATCCGGTCCGAGAGCAGGTCTGCCTCATCCATGTAATGCGTGGTAAGAAAGATGGTCGTCCCCTCCTTGTTGACATTCCGGATATAATCCCACATCCGCATCCGTGTCTGGGGGTCAAGCCCGATAGTCGGTTCATCCAAAAAGAGAATCTTTGGCCGGGTCATCAGCCCCCGTGCAATCTCAAGCCGGCGTTTCATCCCTCCGCTTAACTTTTTGGTACGGGTGTTCCGCTTTGATTCGAGTTCAACAAGCGCGAGAAGTTCCTCGATCCGTTCCCTGCGCTCAATGCGCGGCATCGAATAGAGTTTCCCGTGAAATTCAAGGATCTCCCAGACCGTCATATCCCGGTCAAGCGTGATCTCCTGGAAGACAATGCCAATCGATTCGCGGACGTTCTGGGGATCGCGTGTCACATCATACCCGGCAATACAGACCTCGCCTTTCTGGAGCGCCAGCAGCGTGATGAGCACGTTGATTGCGGTACTTTTCCCTGCTCCGTTCGGGCCGAGGAACGAGAATATCTCGCCTTCTTTTACGCTAAAACTGATCCCGTCCACTGCGGTAAAATCACCATATCGGTATTCGAGATTTTTGACGCTGATGATGATCCGGCTTTCAGGTTTCATGGGTTTTTACATGTTGATTCATGCCTTAAAATCACATTAATCCTTTGATACAGGACATTTGCGGGAGGAAAGGGCAGGTCAGATCCGGGCAGGATTTTTAACCCTCGCTCGTTACCTCGAAAGGACACTGGCGGGCATCCATTGGTGAGGCCTCCATTTTTTACGGATAACGATTGCAGGATTTTTCTTATTTTCAGCTATACCTATTTGTCATGCCGGCACGAAGACTAGTGCAATGGCAGCAGAGCCGGAATTCCGATACAAACAGTGCCTCATCATCAGGAACGACGTTAAGATGAGCTGCGGCAAGCGGTGTGCACAGGCAGCGCACGCGTCCATCGGGGCGTTTGAGAACGCGGACAAGACGCTCAGGAGAGCTTGGCAATCCGAGGGCCAGAAGAAAGTCGTCCTCAAAGCAAACGACGAGCGGACACTTTTTGAGCTCAAGGTAATTGCCGAACGCTCCGGGATTTCAACATCGCTTATCCAGGATGCCGGCATGACCGAGATCCCGCCCGGAACCATCACGGCACTTGGCCTTGGCCCGGCAAAGTCTGAAGACCTCGACAAGATCACCGGAAACCTATCCCTCCTATGAAAGAGAGCACCTTCCCGCTCGAACGCGATCTTGGCATGCGGTATTATGCCACGGATACCGAAGGTATTGGCGGAAAACTCCGGTGTGTCCCGGAAGATTTTGTTGTAAAAGAAATTCCCAAAAAAGAGTATACTACGACATCGGGGCCGTATCTCATCTGCCGGCTGACAAAGACCAACTGGGAACTCCAGCACGCGATAAAAGAACTCTCGCGCCGGCTTGGCATAAGCCACCGCCGTATCGGCTGGGCAGGAACCAAGGACAAAAACGCGGTCACATCCCAGTTTATCTCGCTGTATAACGTGACAAGGGAAGCCATTGCCGAAGTCCGGCTTAAGGATATTACCCTCGACGTAATCGGGCAGGCAAACGAACAGTTGTCACTGGGGGATTTGAAGGGAAACCGGTTTGATATTTTGATACGCGGCACGGAACACGCGGACCTGGAAAAAATGGTAACGGGCATTTCTGCAACTGCTTCAGAAGCCCTTCCCAATTATTTCGGGCTCCAGCGTTTTGGCGTCATCCGCCCGCTGACGCACCGGATCGGTGAGTTGATCCTTGTGCGGGACTATGAAAACGCGATAAAGGAATATGTCGGCAGGGCATTTCCCCATGAACCCGAAGATATCCAGGCCATCAGGTCTGCATTTGCCGCATCCGGCGATCCCGCAGAAGCATTGCGCATGCTCCCGACGTACATGGCGTTTGAGCGGTCAATGCTCCACCATCTCTCTGCCCACCCCGGCGATTATCCCGGGGCGCTCCAGCAGCTTCCGCCAAAACTCCTGTCAATGTTTGTATCCGCGTACCAGTCATGGCTCTTTAACTGTGCCCTTTCCATGCGGTTTGAACACGGCAACACGCTCACGGACCCGGTTCCCGGTGACCGGCTGGTCTTTGCCAATGGCCGCACCGATGTCGCTACCGCACAAAATATTCACGCGGTTTCCCTGCATATCAAACGCGGGCGCTGCACCATAGCACTCTTTATGCCGGGAAAAGAAGTTTCAGACGCGCTCCCGGTCGATCCTGCCATCAGGGAACTTCTCACCAACCGTGGTATTACTGCCCGGGACTTTGAGCAGGCCTCAAAATTTGTCAAAACAAAATATGACGGGGCGTGGCGCCCAATATCCCTAAAAACAATCATCACGTCGGAAGTAAACGGGCCCGACGTCCGGCTCTGCTTCACCCTGCCACCGGGCCACTATGCAACGACCGTCTGCCGGGAATTTATGAAATCGGATCCCTTACAAATGATTTAAAAAAAAGGGATTATCCCCGGGCCTGTGCAAGCGCTTTTGCACCCTCGATTGCGTCGTTGATGTTCCCGAGTTCGTCAACGACATTGATCTTCACGGCATCGGCACCGCGTATGACCCGGCCATCGTCAATATCAGACCGGGAGATCACCCGCTGCGTGGTCACATCGTTGATGAACAGATCGAAACTGTCGTTGACAATTTTCTGGGCATACTCACGCTCATCCATGTTTATCGGTCGGGAGGTCGAGCCCATGTCCTTCTTGCTGCCGGACTTGACAACCGAGACATTGTATCCCTCTTTGTTCATCCACTCGCTGATATCGGAAAACGTCCAGATGACCCCGACCCCGGCGGTAAACGTATCCGGATCCGCATAGATCTTGTCCGCGTGGGCGCTGACATAATATGCCGCTGAGGTTGCCATGTCGCCCATGGAAACAACCACGGGTTTTTTGGTCTTGGCATAGTCGAGGTCGCGGATGATCTCCTGCGCAGCGGCCGGTGTGCCACCGGGGCTGTTGACCCGCAGCACGATCGCTTCGGCCATCGGATCGTCAGCTGCGTCCCGGAGTTCCCGGCCCACCAGTTCGCTGCCGACGGATTGGTCGTCAGAAAAATCCCCGGTGCTCATCGTCCCTTCCATCCGCACGACCGTAACACCCTGCGTGGTGGCGGAATGGTTGAGATAAAATGCCGCAATGAAAACCCCGGTAACGACGATCATGAAAACGACAATAACGATAAACCATCTCAATCCTGTGTTCGGACGGTGGGGAACAGGACTCCCCTGGTGTTCATACGGCATTATCATAACGGGATCTCCTGTGCATACAGGACATCAAACTCGGATACGAGATTGCTGCCGCACAGGTAAAATTTTTTCAGGTTCAGCCGGATCATTTCATCCTCGGTATTGATATGCATCCCCCCGACAAGGGAGGGGGTATCGGACCCGCCGACAATAAACGGCAGGTGGATCAGCCGGATCTCATCGACGAGTTTGTCGTGCAGCATATGCCAGTTCAGGGTCGGTCCTCCTTCAATCATCAGTTTTTTCACCTTGAATTTTTCCGCAAGGATATGCAGCAGGAGCGGCAGTTCGACATGGTCTTTTCCGGCGACGACAACGTTTACGCCTTTTGCCCGCAGTGCATCCACCCGGTCTTTGGGCGCCGCTTCGCAGACAGCAATGACCGTAGGTGCATCAGCGCCCAGTACATGTGCATCGAGCGGGAGGTCTGCCATGCTGCACGGGATCACCCGTATCGGGCTTTTTCCCGGTACCAGCCGCACGGTTAAAAATGAATTGTCGATGCGGATCGTATTTGCACCAACCATGATCGCGTCATATGCCGCCCGTGTTTCATGGAGCAGGATCTCGGTCTCGTGCGCCATGTGCTTCATGAGGATTTTGCTTGAAGCGCCCTTTTTCAGGGTGAGCTTGCCATCCGCAGTAATCTCGGACATCATCAGCACGTGCGGACGGATTATTGTATCTGCCATTAACATTCCACCCTTGGTAGAGAGATTGGGCGCGGGGTATTAAGAATATGGTGATGGTATGGATACGGCCATCTTCAATAAGGGCATACACCGGTAAACCACAGCAACTATTAATGGTTAAGATTCCTATGAATTGAGCTATGAACATTACTGCCCTCCGGCCACGGTTTATCAGGTATCTCGAGCCGGTCGCAGGCTTCTTTGTGAAGTGCAGGATTACGCCAAACGAGATCTCGGTGCTTTCGCTTGTCGCCGGGATCGGTTGTGCGATCCTGTTCTTTGAGCACCAGTTCCTGTGGGGAAGCGTTGCCCTGCTTCTCTCCGCCCTCCTCGACCTTGTTGACGGGAGCGTGGCACGCATGACCAATACGCACACAAAATTCGGTGCGGTTTTTGACTGGATTGTGGATAAATACGTGGACGCGCTGGTCCTGCTTGGCGTCGGTCTTGGCGGCACGGCGATCGTCAGCCAGTTTGTCGCCGTTCCCCCGTTTACAGATTTTGCCATCGTTGCATTTGCCATTATCGGCTCCCTGATGAATACGTTCATCAAACCCGTGGTCTATGCAGAGATCGGTTATGAGGCAAAAGTTGAAGGAAAAATTAACGACCCGCTTGAAGGAGTCGGCTTTTTTGGCAGGCCGGAGACATTCCTGGTCCTGATCCTTGGCGGCGTGACCGGGTTTATCTGGGTATCGATTATCATTATTGCTGTCTGCACGAACCTCTCGGCAATCCAGCGGATCATCTACTTGTACAAAACCCTGTCCTGATTTTTTTAAATTTAATTTGTAATGAATCCATCACCAATCAATATTCACAAAAACACCTGCGATAAAAATAATAAATCTTCTTCAATTGATGGAGACAAATGGCGATTTTTTAAAATTTATTTACCCCTTACAGGATTATTTACGCGACCTCATTGCCCTCCCAGAGCAAGAGAACTTTTTGTCTCAACACCATTGGAAGGAAAAATGCCCGTGAACCTGACACGGAATTGAGGAAGTAACGGAATAAAAAATGGGAATACGATGACGGGACAAAAACGGTGGGGCCAAAAAATGTACTGGAGTATTTTTACGGCTTGCGCCCGAACTCAGATCGTATTTCCCCATAGTAGAGCTGGAACAGGTTGTCGGCAAAATTTCCCAGACGGGGGATGATCGTAAAGAGGCCATACGCAAGAACGATCAGGACAACAAGCGCCAGCAGTTCCGCGATCACGTTGTGCGCCCAGAAGAAACTCTCGTACCCGATCTCGCCGTTACTTGCGATCTCAGGCATGTAGGGAAACCATTGGCCGGTATAGGCAATGATGACAAAGACATTCCTAATCAGGTTGAGAATATAGATTGTCGGCGCAATCAGCAAACCCGCTAATAGTTTCTGGCGGTACGTTGTCGGCACTGCCGCGGCGACACCGAGCATGATGGCAATGCTCTGGATACCGGTGCAGCCAAGGATGATCTCGACGCTGAATCCATTGCGGGTAATGGCGTTTAACATGAGACCATTGCATGCGACAGCGTCCATGACCTGTGAGGTTACCGGGTTGACGCAGACAAGTGACGTGGAATAGCCTAAAATGCCCAGCAGCCAGACAACCTGTCCTACAACCACACCGATGAGCCAGTCCCCAATCATCGGCACGTATTCGAACGGGGCATACAGCAGGAATGCAACCGCAGCTGCCCGCGAAAGGTGCAGGACGCGTTCATCGTCGGCGAGCAGGTGTTTGATGGTAATATATAAAAACGGCACCGACAGGGCTGCCATGAGCGGGTACATGAAATTATTGATGGAGAAGTAATAGGGCAGCTCGGCAAACAGGAACAGGACGATAAAAATCCAGCCGGTAATCGCGGCATATTTCCGATGGTGACCGGGTATGAGGGACGCAAGAAATCCAATACAGGAAATCAGCACAAGATACTCGATCATTATAGATTTATCCACCTGAAACCAATAAAAGGATTCTCCTGGTACCGTTTTTGCGGCCCAATGAATAAAAACCGTAATAATTCAATCCGGAAACAAATAACCGCCAGATTGTCCCGATTTGATAAAAGATTTAATCTTCTCTCATAATCCATACTATACGATGTTTTGTCCTGAATGCAGAAGTATGCTGATCTCCTCGGCAGGTCAGTTAAAATGCCGTAAGTGCGGATATATCAGAAAAATCGACAGTACAGACCAGGCAGGGATGACGCGCGAGAAAAAGCGCACGGAAAACGAGATCACGATTGTCGATGATGAGGATGAGAACATTAAAACAATGCCCACGATCCAGATCAAGTGCCCGAAATGCGGCAATAACCTTGCCATCTGGTGGCTTCGCCAGCTTCGCGCCGCAGATGAAAGCGAAGTCCGGTTCTTCCGGTGCACAAAATGCGATCATACCTGGCGGCAGTACGACTGATATTCCAGCATAACTGAATATTTTTTTCCCCATTCCTCTTTTCATCACGGTATTGGAACAAACATGCGATGACCCGGCCCGGGCGGTTATGTCCATTTTTTGCCATGACCATTTTTCATAATCCACGTTGGCAATCCAGGCTTTTTTTGTTCCAGCGACAATAACGAAACCATTATTGCATGAACCGGAATAGTACGTGAAGATGGACATTGAAATCCTCCATGGACTGCCATTGAGCCGATTCATCGCGATCCTTGTCGGGATTTCACTGGTTATCTGTGCCAGTCTTTTGATCATATTTCTTGGAACCATTACCCATAACACATCACCCGTAACCTCCGGTTCCGGATGGGTTCTTGAATCCTATGCCGATGCCACGGGAATCCTTGTCCCGGTAATAACGGGCACAAACATCACCGTCAGGTTTGGCAGCGATGCAAATATCACCGGAACATCCGGCTGCAACCGGTACGTTGCGGCATACCTTGTGAAGGGAAACCTGGTTGCCATAACGCCCCCGATTTCAACCAAGATGTCCTGCACGCAACCGGGCATTATGCAACAGGAAAATGCCTATCTTGCAAATCTCCCCAAAGCCACATCCATCCAGCAGGCTGCCGGCGAGATGAAACTCCTGGACAGCAACAAAAAGATACTGTTAAAATTCCGTCCGGAATAATCTCACCCGGGAATTCCGCACCATTTTAATATTTTTCTGGCATGCGATCGCGATACCGGGAAAAAAAGGGGATCTGAACCAGATTTCCGGGAAAAATCCAGCAATCGCCGGGCACACCATGATGCAGCGTATTTTTATTTTTAAGAAAAAAGTATAATACGCCGCCATGCATATCACACGATCATTCCGAGAAGACAGGGCGCAGATCAAACAGTATCCGTCATGGTTGCGCAACCATGAATCGATATGAACAGGGGAATATGTTTCAGACAAAACAGGTCATTGTATGACGGGGAATAAGATTCTTACCTTACTGCAGGAGATTATCGATAATATTGTACGGATCGAGACCATTACCAAAAAAATTACGTACGAAAAATTCCTGGAAGATGACGAAACGTACCTTGCCACCATTGAAATGATTGAAAAAATATCCGCTGCGGGAAAAGATGTCCCTACCATCGTGCGGGTCCGGTACTCCCTGATTCCCTGGAACGAGATCTCCGGGCTTCGGCAGGCTGTGAATCATGGGAACCTTGGCACGGATCCGGTGAAAGTGTGGTCGGTGGCAACAGATTATCTCCAGGTCTTAAAACCGCAGCTGGAGCAGATGATCGAAGAGTATTGCCGGTGATTCTCCCGCCATAAGCCCGGCCGATTATTTTTTTACCAACGCCGCACCGGACTATTTCCACCCGGGAATCTGATGTGCCGCAACCATTCATAAAAAGCTGTTTAATACCCTGACCGCATTCAATTATACGTAAAAACCGGAGAGTGGGCACGATGGATGACCAGCCAGAAATACAACCGGACGACACCCTCGAGTTACCCGAAGAAATCCCAAAACCCACACCTATGGGCCGGAATTTTTACCTGGTGATGGCATTGATCGCCATCCTGGTTATTTTGATCCTGTTTCTCAATATCCCGGGTACGAAAGCCTCTGCTGCAACAACGCTTACCCGGTCAGACTGGACGGTGCAGTCGTATGCAGATTCCTCGGGCACCCTTGTCAGCGTGAAAAACGGATCATCCATCACCGCACGGTTCGATTCCCACGGGAAAGTGACCGGTACATCCGGCTGTAATTCCTATGCAGCGTTATATACCGTAAAGGATTATTCACTCGTCGTCACATCACTGGCGACCACGGAGATGTATTGTCTTTCTGCAGGTGTCATGGATCAGGAATCAGCATATATTGCCGATCTGGAAAATTCGACCAGCATCCGGATTCGCTCTAACGATCTGTACCTGTACGATGCCAAGGGAAATCAGAGAATAATCTTTCAGTCAACCTGACACCTGATCCCCGGATAGTTTGTCTGCTGACAGAATTTTATGGATCAACGGGTGAATGTGGGGTTCCCGGTAATTTTTTTTGGATCGGGTAATCTCATACCTGCTTTTTTACCTGTCCGGAAAAAATTTTTACCGGATTTTCTTCCGTGGCTTGGGAAGTTCCTAAAAAACACTATCCATCAAAGATTTAACCGTTATTAACATATCAGAAAACAAGACGGTTAGCCATCCATGGAAGATACCTATCTTATTGAGGTCCGGCTGGCCCGGACACGGTGGACGATTAAAAAAAATAATTCTCTGATCGCACGGACGTACAATGTCCTGCATTTCATGGAGCGCCACCCCCATATCACGCTCTATGGGCCATTTTCCCTCAATGAAGGTATTTCCCCCGTCCAAATCCTTGACCATATCGGGGAAATTGCCGGTAACTACGATCCCCTGTTGTTTTCTATCGGTAGTTGGGAGAAACGGGAGGGTATGCATGGCAGCGTTATCGCATATTCCGTCACCCCGTCCGAAGCGTTGAAGAAAATTACCCACGAGATCGCCGGTGCATGCATCCCTTTATCCACCAGCATGAATGCGTGGGACGGGCAACCGGATGAAAAATGGTTCCACATCACGGTGGCAAATTTCCTAAAAAAGAAAAAAGCTGAAGAAATTTTTACCGGGCTCTCCCGTACAGCAGATGTGCCGGCCCGTGAAAAACCGGCCACGGGAATCCATGCCCGGGTACACGATCTTCTCCGGCAGGTGCGGTTCTGGAGAAAAGAATCCCCGGTTTCTCCCGTGCTTCTTGACGATGCAGGGCTGCGGATCACCATCATGAATGGCGATGGGATCCTCGGAGAATATGACCTTCTCCAGAAACGGTGGCTCCCGGATAAAGAAATTCGTGACGAGCGGTCATGGCAGCAGTCCATGGAGCTGTACCGGCGGTCTGCGGGTTTTGAATATACCGACCCGGTGCTGTCGCCCCAAAAAAACTGCTTCCTCATTGCCGACCTGCATCTTGGCCATGCAAATATTATCCATTACTGCTCACGGCCATTCGTGTTTTTTGATCCGGACGAGATGGATCATGTCCTCATCAAAAACTGGAATTACACGGTATCCGCACAGGACACGGTATACTATCTTGGCGATTTGCGATATGGCCGCCACGAACTGCCGGACGGGCACTATAAGAAAAAACTCAAAGGCCACATCACCTTTATCAGGGGAAATCATGATGAACATGACCTTGGGGCTAGCCCGTCTGAAATAATCGACTACGAAGGCTACCGGTTCCTTCTCGTCCACGATCCTGCCGATGCTCCACCGGCATTTGACAGCTGGGTGATACACGGGCATCATCACAACAATGATCTCCGGCGTTACCCGTTCATCTGTTTCTCCAAAAAACGAATAAATGTCAGCGCAGAAGTGGTGGGATATTCCCCGGTAAGCCTGGGAGAACTGGTCCGGATCATCAAAGCCCGCGAATCTGACGGCAACCTGACTCCCATCTTCCTCCGGTATCCCTCCGTTTTTTCACCATCGCCCGCAGTCGTTATGACACCGGCCGATCCTCATCCATAACGTATTTACGACCGTGCGGCACAGTTTCCACGTAGTGGTGCCGTATCTATGCTGTTTGAAAAAATTGTATCGGAAGGTATTGCGGCAAACTCCTACCTGATTGGATCGGGGGGGAAAGCCGCGGTCATCGATCCCCGGCGGGATTGTGGAATATACCTTGAACATGCAGATCAAAACGGTCTGGAGATTACCCATATCTTTGAAACGCACCGGAACGAGGATTTCACTATCGGATCGATTGAACTTGCCGACCGGTGCGGTGCCGGTATTTACCATGGGCACGCGATGTCCTTTGCCTACGGGCAACCGGTGAAAGACGGGGACAGGTTCACCCTTGGCACGCTTGAACTCCGTGTCCTTGAAACACCGGGTCACACAAACGAGAGCATAACGCTTGTCCTCACGGATACGGATGTATCCCCGGAACCGTACATGGTCTTCTGCGGCGACACGATTTTTGCCGGTGATATTGCCCGGACCGATTTTTACGGGAAGGAGCGCAATGCGGAAATGGCGGCAGCGATCTATGACAGCATCACGACAAAAATCCTGAGCCTGGGTGATGGAGTGATTCTCTGTCCGGCTCATGGTGCCGGGTCAATCTGCGGGGAAGAGATCGCCGATCACCCGTTCACGACATGCGGCTATGAAAAACGCACCAATCCCCTGCTGGCGCTTGGCAGGGACGCATTTATCCGCCAGCGGATGACAGAGGCCCCCTATGTCCCGCCGTACTTCCGGCAGATGGAGACAAACAACCTGAACGGGACCCGGCTCCCCCGCCCTGCACCGCGCCTGCAACCGCTCTCCATTGCCGAACTTAAAAAATATATTCTTACCGGTTGCCAGATCGTCGATATCCGCGCTCCCACCAGTTTTGCGGCCGGCCATATCCCGGGCAGCATCTCCATCTGGCGCGACGGCATCTCCGCTTTCATCGGCTGGTTTGTCGATTATACCCACCCCATTGTCATTATCGATGATTTCAATGTCAGTCTCGATCCGGTTCTGCGCCAGTTCGTCCGGCTCGGGTACGATACGATTGCCGGTTGTCTGGCCGGAGGGTTTCCGGCATGGTTCCGGGCAGCGCAGGAAATTAACACCCACAAGACACTCACCGTGCAGGAGCTTAAAATCCACGTGGAGCATACGACACCCTACCTGCTCGACGTGCGGGACGAGAAGAACTGGACGAGAGTCGGCCACATACGCGGGGCGCACCATATCTATGTCGGCGAACTTCCCGCGCACCTTGATGAGATCCCGAAAAATGAACCGGTTGTCATCTACTGCGATTCCGGGTACAAGGGAAGCCTTGCGGCAAGTATCCTGTCCCGGAACCAGTACCGGGACATAACAAATGTCCTTGGCGGAATGACGGCATGGAAGCAGGCAGGATTCAGGATAGAAAAATAATATTCTTTTAATTATTGGTGCAGGGCATCCATTGATTTAAAAAGATTTATCATGTCATGTCCGGAATCTGGATGGTGTGAGATTATGGACATCATAAAGATCCCCAGGATGGAAAAAAAGGAATATGACCAGTTAATTGAGAAAGGTTATATCTGCCGGATTGCATTCCAGGGTGAAAAATACCCCTATATCGCACCATTTCTCTATGTTTTCGATGGCTCGTTTTTGTATTTCCTTTCCACAAAATACGGGAAGAAACTGGAATATTTCCGAAAAAGCCCCCATGTCTCGGTAGAGATCGAAAAATACACAAAAGATCTTTCGTCCTATACTTTTGTCACGCTCCAGGGATATCTTGACGAAGTGCAGGACTCGATCGAGAAAAAGATCATCCGGGAAAAGTTTGTCGACCTGATCGTGGAACGTAAACTCTCCGGCAATATCCTTGCGGCGCTCGGGCACTCCCCCACAGATCCTCCGTCGGCAATTGCAAAGGAAGAGCGATCCCTTGTCTGGAAACTGGTCGGTGTCCAGGATCTTGTCGCGCTAAAAAACATATAAATTCGTTTTTTTGGCCGGGCTAATCCCTTGGTTCATTTTTTTAATATTCACCCAGCCATCCGGATTTACTAAATAAAGAGACAGCCATGCTGTATGAACCCAAAGATATTTTTAATTGCCCGACCGGATCCGGCAGCGGATGGGACGGGCATGCCGTTAGTTTTCTCTTGTTCGCTGTTTTTACCTGAGCAATTCACGCATAACAAAAGGATCGGTCACCGGTGCCAGGCAGGAATAATCCCGGCAGACATATGCGGTTGCTGTACCTTCCAGCATCGCCATCGGGCGTGTAAACGGGGCGAGGGTGGCAAGCTGTTCGCCCGCTGTTCCTCCTGAACGAAGAAGGGTGATCAGGGAAGGCCGGTATTCTGATCGCAGGACAGAGAGCATCGCTTCGGTATCTGCATGTCCCGGTTCACCGGCAATGACGACGTCTGGTTTTGGCCCCGTTGCAAGATCGAGCGCGGACAGGAACCATGCTGACGCTGACGGTTGGGACGCGATATTCCCTGTGCAGAACTGCACCTGCAGCGATGTGCGGGTTTCAAAACCGTCCTGCCCGGTCATGCGCGAGAGCCGGAGCAGGTTTTCGAGCGCCACGGAATTGCAGGAAGGAACTGCGCCGTCATAGGTCTCCTTTTTTCGGGTAATGAGTTGCTCTGCCCGGTCGGAGATGGTGAAATAACCGCCATTGTCCGGGTCCCAGAAATGCGCAGTGAAATATTTGTCGAGTTCAAGCGCAACAGCGAAATACCGGGCATCGAATGTCGCATCGTAGAGGCAGAGCAGCGCATAAATGGTAAATGCGTAATCATCGGCAAATCCGCCGATTCCTGCCTGCCCCTTCCGGTACCGGTGCAGGAGCCCGCCATCGCCTGAACGCATGCGGGTAAGAATAAATTCCATCGCCCGGCAGGCTGCACCGGTATACGCTTTTTCCTCAAACACCGTGCCGGCCCGTGCAAGGGCGGCGCAGAACAGGGCGTTCCAGTCAGTAAGGATCTTATCGTCACGTGCGGGCCGGGTCCGCAGGTTCCGGGCCGCAAACAGCCGGGCCCGGACCGATCCTGATTTTTCATCGCGGAACGATGGAAGTGTGACGGAGTCTTTGTGGGGCATCGCACCCGGACCGGTAAGGTAAAGGATATTCCTGTCCGGGCCGGTTTCCCCGGTGCCGGAAGTATCGTTTGTGGGAATGTGGAATATTTTTGCAGCATATGCAGCGTCATCATCGCCAAGAATTTCTTTGAATTCGTCATATGTCCAGAGATAAAACGCACCTTCACCTTCGGGGCTGTCTGCATCTTCTGCTGAAAAAAATGCAGCTTCCGGTGACAGCAGGTCCCTTGTCACATAGTCAATAATTTCCCCGGCAATCGTACGGTGATCAGGATTTTTTGTGGCCGCGTACGCCTCCGTGCATGCCATGACCATCAGCGCCTGGTCGTAGAGCATCTTTTCAAAATGCGGCACACGCCAGCGGCTGTCGGTCGAATACCGGTGTATCCCATAGCCGATATGGTCAAAAATTCCTCCTTTGCGGATCTCAAGAAGGGTTTTTTCTGCCATCAGCAGGGCATGGGGATCACCGGTGCGATGCCAGTACCGGATGAGAAAAATGAGTGCATGGGGAGTGGGAAATTTTGGTGCGGTGCCAAACCCGCCGTACACCGGATCAAAGCGCACGGACAATTCTTCGTAGCCTTGTGTCAGGAGCGTGGTTTCGGCGGGCCGGGCAGATCCTGTTACCAGCGGTTCGGTCTCGCCCGAACGGGCAACCTGTTCTGCTGACTGCTTGAGATCTTCATTTTTATCTCGCCAGAGTGTCTGTACCTGCGTGAGAATATCGGAAAGCCCGGCCATTCCCATCCGGCGTACCGGTGGAAAATAGGTCCCGGCAAAAAAAGGTTTTTTATCCGGGGTCATGATGATGGTGAGCGGCCAGCCGCCCTGGCCCGTCATTTGCTGGCAGATGGACATATACACCGCATCGATATCGGGGCGTTCTTCCCGGTCCACTTTGATGCAGACACAGGTTTCGTTTAATTGCGCTGCAATTTTTCGGTCTTCAAAGGATTCATGCGCCATCACATGACACCAGTGACAGGTCGAATATCCGATGGAAAGAAAAATTGGCTTGTGTTCCTGTGCGGCGCGGACAAATGCGTCTTCTCCCCACGGGTACCAGTCTACCGGATTGCGCGCATGCTGTAACAGGTAAGGGCTGGCTTCGTGAATCAACCGGTTCGGCAATTGCCAGTCCTGGTGCGGCGTGCCCTGCCGGGAAGGTGGTGAATTCTCCGGTTGCATACCAAGTTCATCTTCACCCGGCCATATCATCCTATCACAACAGGCACCCGTGCCGCAGGCAGATCCTTTTTACCTCACGGACCGATTTTTCTTTGTACATCATGGATTTTTCCCCGTCCCCGGCTCTTGTCACGTTTATTACGGTTATTGTCATGGTGGTCGCGGCGATGGCGATTTCAAGAATCCTTGACCGGGTCTGGGCCCGGTCGTTTCCCATGCCCCTGTTCTATTACCTGGTGAGTGCACCCGGGGTCGTTGTCCATGAAAGTGCTCATATTGCGGGTTGCCTGCTGACGGGTGCAAAGATCAAAAAAGTAGTATTTTTTTCAGAGAAAGGCGGATCGGTCACATATCTGGCGCCACCCGTTCCGTGGCTGGGAAACCTGATCATCGGCACCGCTCCCCTTTTTTTCATTCCGCTGGTTCTTGCGGTAATTACCGGGATTTTTATGCAGTACGGCGGCTGCATTCTCCCGGTAACATCTGTTTCGCTTACAACGCCCGATGCATTCTTCCTTCTGGTTACAACCCCGTTTTTTATCCTTTACCAGAACCTTATCGCACATTTCAACGGGTGGTTCCTGCTCTACCTCTATCTCACGGTCAGTCTTGTACTGTCGCTCGCGCCAAGCACGCAGGACCTGAAAAATGCTGCTGCCGGGCTTCTTGTCCTCACCGGGCTGGGGTTTGCGATTATTCTTATCGACATCCCTGCCACTACCGGGCTGCTGGTGGAATTCCTGCTCCTGATTTCGACGGGCTTGTTTATCGGGCTGGGGTTTGAACTGATCGCGCTTATTGTCTCGCTGCCGCTCGCAGCGCTGCATCGCTAGGCGGATGCCGGTGACAGTATTTTTTAATTTTTTTTCAGATCAGATCGGTATTAATTCCTTGCCGCAAGATACATACTGTTATCCAATGACTAATGAGATCCCCGACGATACTGGGCCTGATAAAGAGACCGGGCGGGCGCTTACACCGGTCATGCGGCAATATCGTGAAAGCAAGGAAAAATACCCGGACACAATCCTGTTTTTCCATATCGGGGATTTTTTTGAGACATTTGAATCGGACGCGGAACTCATATCCCGCGAACTGGATATTGTTCTCACGTCCCGGTCAAAAAACGGCGACACCCGGATCCCGCTTGCCGGTGTCCCGTATCATGCGGGTGAAGGATACATTGCAAAACTGGTCGGCAAGGGCTACAAGGTTGCGATCTGCGAACAGGTGGAAGACCCAAAGAAAGCAAAAGGGCTGGTGAAACGGGAAGTCGTCCGGGTTATCACGCCGGGCACGGTCATCGATTCTGCGATGCTCCCGACAACGGCAGCCACATACCTGATGGCGCTCGCCCCCGGGACAAAAGGAAATGACGATGGTATCGCGTTTCTCGACATTTCGACCGGGGAATTTTTTGTTGCGGCGCTCGCGCACGATGCGTACCGCGAAAATATACGGTCCGAGATTGCCCGTTACCGCCCCGCAGAATGCATCGTTCCCTCTGCGGTTAATGAGGATATCCGGGAATTTATCCGGGAACAGGGCGTGATCGTCACTGCCGGCAATGACGAGGATTTCCGGCAGTCGCCGGCAGAAAATACCCTGCTTTGCCATTTCAATGTCAAATCCCTTGCAGGGTTCGGGTGCGATCGGGTACCGGCGGCTCTCTGTGCAGCCGGTGCAGCACTTGCGTATGCAAAGACGACGCAGCAATCGCCGCTTGCGCAGGTAAGCACGCTCTTTGTAAAAACTCCTGCCGACAGCATGATGCTGGACGCGGTAACGCTGCGAAATCTCGAAGTGCACGAGAGTATCCGGGGAACCGCAAAAAGTCCTACCCTTTTTGGCTGTCTTGACCGGACAAAAACCCCCATGGGAAGCCGGCTCCTCCTGCGCCACATTACCCGGCCGCTGACCGACATCGGGCAGATCAACCAGCGGCTGGATGCGGTGGAATTTTTTGCCGGGCATACGGCACTCCGGCTGTCCGTGCGGGACCTTCTCGGTCTTGAGAGCGACATTGAACGGATCACGGCCCGGATCGCGTACGGGAATGCCGGGCCGCGCGATCTGGTTGCACTGGCAGAAACGCTTGCCACACTTCCGGCGATTAAGAAAAGTCTTGCCGGATGCACAACTGACAGGGTGCCGGAACTTGTCAGCCGGGCACGCGATATGCTCTGCGATCTTCCCGAAATTATCGGGCTCATCCGGGAGGCCATCATCGATAATCCCCCGGCAATAGCCCGCAATGGCGGTGTCATCCGGCCCGGGTATTCAAAAGAACTTGACGAGATCAACGGCGTGCTGCACTCGGGGAAAAACTGGATTGTAGAACTCCAGCAGCAGGAGCGCGAGAAAACCGGCATAAAATCCCTCAAGATCGGCTATAACAAAATTTTCGGCTATTATATCGACATCACCAGGCCCAACCTTCCACTTGTGCCGGCGCATTACGAGCGGCGCCAGACAACGGCGACCGGTGAGCGGTACATCCTTCCCGAATTAAAGGAGAAAGAAGCGCTTATCACCAACGCCGATGAACGGGTGCTTGCGCTGGAGCGCGACCTGTTTATCGGCCTGATAGACCGGCTCCGGACAATCATTACTACCCTCCAGCAGGTTGCTGCCGGTATCGCGATGCTCGATGTAGCCTGTGCCCTTGCCGACTGCGCACAGGGATACGATTATGTCCGCCCCCAGCTGGACGCCGGGGATGAAATTGTCATCCGCGACGGGCGGCACCCGGTCGTTGAGCGGGGACTTGCTGCCGGGTTTGTGCCAAACGATGCAGAACTGGGGAGTTCCAATACCCAGATCATGATAATTACCGGGGCAAATATGGCGGGAAAATCCACGTACATGCGGTCGGTTGCTCTGATCTGTATCATGGCTCAGGCCGGAAGTTTTGTTCCCGCACGGTTTGCCCGGATTGGTGTCCTTGACAGGATTTTTACCCGGGTCGGCGCATTTGACGATCTTGCAAGCGGGCAGAGCACATTTTTTGTCGAGATGCTCGAACTTGCCAATATCCTCAACAACATGACCGCAAAGAGCCTTGTCATCCTTGATGAAATCGGGCGCGGGACGAGCACTGCGGACGGGTGCTCCATTGCAAAAGCGGTGCTTGAATACCTGCATGGCAGGGGATCATCCGGTCCAAAGACCCTGTTTGCCACCCACTTCCACGAGCTTATCAGCGTGGAAGAAAAACTGCGGCGCGTGCATAATTACCATTTTGCCGTAAAAGAGACTGACAGGGACGTGATATTCCTGCGCAAGCTCATTCCCGGGGCAACCGATAAGAGTTACGGGATCCATGTCGCCCGCCTTGCCGGGATTCCCAAAAAAGTGACCGAACGGGCAGAAGTTCTCCTCACGGAGACAATGAACGGTGCCGTCCCGGCCGGCACCCGGCCCCAGCGGTACACCCAGCTCCTGCTTATAGACAACAGCGGAGATGACGCCGTCCTACAACAAAATCCCGCGCTGGATGCACTGCGCCGGATCAATCCTGACGAGATGACACCGTTGCAGGCACTCGCAAAGATCGCAGAACTCAAAAACCTCGCCGGCACAAAAGGCGATACGCCATGAAACCGGATCCCGGTGTGCGGACGATCCATGTGCTTGACCCGGGCACGGTCAACCAGATTGCCGCCGGCGAAGTCGTGGAGCGCCCGGCATCGGTTGTCAAGGAACTTGTTGAAAATGCAATCGATGCAGGTTCCACCGCCATCCACGTCAATCTGGCATCTGCTGCAGGCACGATCACAATCATTCGGGTGACCGATAACGGGTGCGGTATGTCACCGGACGACGCAAAACTCGCATTTACCCCTCATGCGACAAGCAAGATCGCCGTCATCGGTGACCTTCACCACATCCACACGATGGGATTCCGGGGTGAAGCCCTTGCAAGCATTGCAGCAGTCGCTAAGGTTACGCTTGTCACAAAAGCCCGGAATGGCAATTCCCTCTCCGGAACACGGCTCATCGTAACCGGCGGGGTTCTTACCGATACCACGGAAACTGGTGCACGGGAAGGCACGACCGTTATTGTCGAAGATCTCTTCTTCAATACGCCAGCCCGGAAAAAATTCTTAAAAAACCAGAATACCGAGATCGCCCACATCCACGCGATCATGGAGGGGATCTGTCTTGCGCACCCGGATATCGCGTTCCGGCTCACCCATAATAACCGGGAACAGCTGGTTACCGATCGCACCATGCAGGTAACCGATACCATTGCACGGCTCTTTGGCAGTCCGGTTGCAGAATCCCTGATCCCTGTTCGGGCAACCGTCCCGTTCATGGAAATATCCGGGTATATTTCGCACCCATCCCTCTCCCGCAAAGATACGACCCGGTTATATGTTGCCATTAACCACCGGTTCGTTTCATCCCCCCTTATCACCGGCGCGGTCAGGGAAGGCTATGGCACACTGCTTCCCCGCGACCGGTTCCCGGTAGCGGTACTTTCCTTTTCGATTGATACGGAACTGGTCGATGTAAACGTGCACCCGACAAAAAAACAGGTCCGGCTCTCGCATGAAAAAGAGATTGCCCGTGCAATCCGCGAAACCATCAGCAACGCCCTGCTGCAAAGCGATCTGATCCCGGATGCCGCAATGCCGGCACCCTCCCGTGAAACCGGATGCAACCCTTTGACCGGAAGTGTACCAGAAACCGGACAGGATTTTTTCTATAACCATACCGGGGATCTGCCTGCCGGGATCGCTGAACCCACGCACACCGGAACCATTGCAACCGATCGCCAGCTCCGCCAGACTGAACTTGCCACGGGCGTCCTGCCGGTGACGACACTTGTACCGGAGATGGAAGTGATTGGCCAGTTCGGGGGCATCTATATTCTTGCCACCACACCTTCGGGGGAACTGATGATCGTCGACCAGCATGCAGCCCACGAGCGCATCCTCTACGAACAGGTCGCCGGGAAAACCCGGGAAAAACCACGGGCACAGGAGCTGATCGTCCCGGCAGTCCTGCACCGGACACCGCGGGAGGCAGCAGTCTTAAGGAACCTGATACCGGCACTGGCACTGGAGGGCGTCCATATCGAGGAGTTTGGGACAGACACCTTCATCATCCGCGCCATTCCGGTTATCCTTGGTAAACAGGAAGGCACCGGGTTCATCGACGAGATGATAAGCGATCTGGTGAGCCCCGACACGACCCGGACCGTAAGCGACCGGGAACGGATCACCCGGATCATTGCCTGCCGGGGAGCCATCAAGGCCGGTACGGTCTGCACACAGGAGCAGTGCCAGAGGATTATCGACCAGCTCCGCCTGACCCGGAGCCCGTTCACCTGCCCGCATGGCAGACCCACCGTCATACGATTTTCCCGGGCGCAGCTGGATGAAATGTTCAAGCGGACATAACCGTTCTGAATTTTTTATTCCCGTTCAAAGGCAGGCAAAGTCGGTGGGACGGGCCTCATGGAATTCTTTGCAGGTAACCCAACGATTAATAGTACCAGGGATAAAGTTCTGCGTCACAAAACGATACAAAACGAGACCGTGGCTGGTCATCATGAAAAATAAACAGACTACGCTTACTTGTGCAGGTGCCCCGGAATTCTCCCGGGAAAATCTGGCTGGTACGGAGATTGATGCATTCCGTCAGCGGGTCCTTGTACAATACCGGTTGGAGGGTCGTCACGATATGCAATGGCGCCATACGACCGATCCCTATCACATCCTTGTCTCGGAAATTATGCTCCAGCAGACCCAAGTGGAGCGGGTCGCGATAAAATTCCCGGAGTTTATCAGGGCATTCCCGGATTTTGCCGCATTAGCCAGTGCCCCGCTCCCGGATATTATTGCGGTCTGGCAGGGAATGGGTTACAACCGCCGGGCAATCGCGTTAAAAAAATGCGCAGAACAGGTCGTCAGCACCTGTCACGGAATACTTCCCCGTGACCCCGAAGTGCTCGCAACACTTCCCGGCATCGGTCCTGCCACCGCTGCATCCATCTGCGCATTTGCATTCAACCTGCCGGTCGTATTTATTGAGACCAATATCCGCCGGGTATTCATTCATTTCTTCTTTTCGGACAGGGAAAATGTTCCTGACAAGGATATCCTGCCGCTGGTAAAAATGACCCTGTACGAGGAAAATCCCCGGGTATGGTACTGGGCGCTGATGGATCTGGGAACGTCGCTTAAAAAAACGGTCGTAAATCCGAACCGACGAAGCGCCCACTACACCAGACAGGCTCCTTTTGAAGGTTCCAACCGGAAAATCCGGGGCAGGCTCCTGAAGATGCTGCTCAAAGACCGGTACCTGGTGGAAGATGAGGTTGCCGGTTTGTTCCATGAAGATCCTCAGCGGATCCGTAAAATAATGCAGGATCTTGAAGCAGAGGGTTTCATAAAATTCCATGATGGCAGGTATATTCCCGTGGAGTGATTCCCCGGATATTCATTTTTTCCAGTTTCTGTAGTGTTGTTCGCCACGTACGGATAATTAAAAAAAATAAAAAAAATAACCTGATAAAAATTTTAAAAGAGCGGGAACCAAAACGGCTCTGAAGTTATTTTCCTGATGTTGTTTTCAGATGCACGAGTCCGGTTGCCGGTATCACAGGATTGATATAATTTTTTCACATCACATTGTACGAGAAACAACGTATGCCGGATTACAAGGAGATCCCCGATTCTACAAAATGGCGTCTTGCTTCCCGCTGTGCATCAATGATCCCTGCACTGTACGATCGCGTATTCCGTGCAGAAGTTGGTGAGCGATACGATGTGCTCGAGCAGGAGATCTGGATGGAACTTGCCCGTATGGTGCCCGATATCGCCCGGGATCTCGTTCTTCCAACCCATAATGCCCACGATCTGGCGATGACCATGCAGACCGTCACGGTAATCCTTTTTGGCCCGGAATATCGTGGCGAAGTGTTGGATGTCGCCGATGACCGGTCTGTCATCCTTGTCAAACGGTGCCCCTTTCTTGAACACGGGTGCCATGCGGGGATCCCGGGAGAACAATTCTTTTCCCGGTGCATGACGCTCACGCTGACTGCAGTTCCGCTGCTGAACAAAAATTACTCTGCCCGGTATGTCCGGACGATCTGCACAAGAGATCGGCAGTGCGAAATTAAAATACAGCCAAATCCCCCGGAAACAAAAGAAAAATAAATTGTAACTGTCTGGCCGAAATTTTATTTTATTTTTACGGCAAAAAATGTTAAAAAAATTTGCCGTGTTTATCTGGCACCCCTGTGCCATGCACCGTGTTTTATCCGGATCCTAAGAGAACAGTTCCGTACCCAGCCAGAAAATATTTCATCGCTGACCGGTCCTGCTATAAATCCGGGATGAACCCGGTTCCTTATTTCAGGTAATACCCGATGACCACACAGAGAAGTCCCAGGTAAAACATGATACTGAAGTACTGGGAGATGCCGATCGGAATGGCATCAAGGTGTTTAAGATCCGGAATAAAAAGCATGATGATGCCTGCGGCAAAAAAACCAAGGCTGAACTGCGTTTTTGTGGCTTTGTCCATGAGATAATCCCTGTGATGATATATCAGAGTGGTACAGAAAAAACTTTGTTGTCCGTCCGAACAGGAAGTAACAAAAAATGCTTGTGTCGTTAAGTTAAAAATTGCCGATGACGAGGGAATACAGGTCAGATTCCGGTAACGGCGGCGCGACCAGATCGCCGGTGGCGATCCGTTCGTCCGGATAGCCCAGTTCTTCGCAGACGGCAATCTTCACCGGGGTTTCAAGCCCCATCGCGGATAACCGGCGGTACAGTTCTTCCACATCGAACTTTGGATCGGCAAGAAGGAACACGATCTTCCCGTGCCGGACTTCTTCGAGGGTTTCCTGCATCGCTTTCTCGTGACCCCTGCCATGGGCAATGACAACAGAAACCCGGGCAAGCGAGAGATGGAGCCGGGCCGCCGCAACCTGCAGCGATGAAATACCGGGAACAATTTCACCTTCCAGGTAGCCAAGCCCGGCAAGCATGGGATCGCCAGTGGAGAGGATGACCGATTCATGGGGGAGGATGGAGAGGTTCCGGTAATTTTCTATAGATTTCACGGTGCAGCCGTCCGCAAGGTACGCACGGGCAAGACCGATTGCACGCTCTGAACCAAAGACAAACTTCGCATTCCCGATTTCACGGATTGCCTGATCGGTGAGCATTCCCGGGCCGCACCCCACACCAATTATCTTCATGGACTTTCACCCACAATGAAACCGTCACGGTTCAGCAGGACAACCCGGACCCGGGGTTGTATCTTCTGGAATTCCACAAGGGTGTGCTCCACAAGCCGGTCGAAGTGCGGGGAGGCCGAGAGTTCCTCAACCGTTGCGTACCCGGTTCCCCTGAGGATCTGGGGATTGATATACCGGAGGATAAGCGCGGGAAGCCCGCAGAGGATCACGGAATCCTTTGCCACAGCGAGCGCTTCATGAATCTTCCCGCCGATGAGGATCACCTCGTTACCGGGAAACAGCAACCGGGAAAATTTCAGGCCAACCCGCCCGGTCGTGAGAACGGGATGACGGGACGCAGATATCCTCGCTTCCATGGATTCGGTCAGGTGGTCGTCCCAGGGTTCGACAAGACCGGTTGTGCCAAGAACCGAGATCCCTCCAGTCACTCCCACCCGGGAGTTCAGGGTTTTTTCTGCGATCTCCTCGCCCCGGGGGGCAGACAGGGATACTTCAACGCCGGGTATGCCGGTGACGGCAAGCGCTTCGTCCATCGCCGCAAGAATGCAGGCAAGCGGTGCGGCGCTGATTGCCGGTTCGCCTTTTTTATAGCGGGGGGTGTCCCGTGCAAAATGCCCGATGCCTGTTCCCGGGATCAACCGGACACCTTCCGGCGTCTGCGTGGCATGTGCGATAAATTCAATGCCGGCGGTCACATCTGAGGGATAATCGCCGGCAAATTTTCTACAGGATGCATGACCCTTGCGGGCCTCAACTGGCACATCAACAATAAGCCCGCAGGGGATTTGGACCGTGACCGCATGCTGATCTGTTTGCAGCGAGAGAATTGCGGCTTTGCATGCAGCTGTCGCAGTGGTTCCGGTAGTGTAACCCCGGGCAAGAACCGTCCCGGAAGCGGTCAGGACCGCCAGTCCTTTCTCTATTCTCTCAAGGTCACGCGGGTCTTTGCAATTCTTTGTCCAGAGCGCAGGATATTCAAAACCGGTGACCGGGTCCCTCATGGAATATATCCCTCGATCAGGATCGTGATACATTCATTAAGAGCGGCAACGGCAACCGGTGTGCCCCCGCGTGTTCCTTCAGTCGATATTGACGGGATGTCAAGGGTGCGGAGCAGCGCCTTTGATTCCGCTGCATTGACAAAACCCACCGGTGCCCCGATTACAACGGCCGGGCGGACGCCTTCACGTATCATTGCACAGATCGACAGGAGTGCGGACGGGGCGTTGCCGATGACAATAATGGCACCGGGAATTTTTTTTTGCAGCGCAATAAACCCGGCAGAACTCCTGGTGATGCCCTGTTCTTTTGCGATCTCATCACCATAATCCAGCGCACAGATCACATCGCATGTGTGCCCTTTTTTCTGGATTCCCACCTGCACCATGCGAATATCGGTGATGATGGGCGAGCCGGCTTTAAGTGCCGAAATTGCGGCCGGCACGGGATTACCCAAAAACCGCATCAGGTCAGCCATGGCAAAATCGCCGACAGCTACCGAACACCGCTGCCGTACCCGGTCCTCAACGGTATCGTTGCCGACCATGGTCCGTGCCAGCGTCCGGGAAGTCTTTGAGATCTCGTACGCTTCTTTGGTCGTTGCGCCCGGATCAATATACGTATTTATGGTGGTATCCCCGTGGTGTGATGATTCCTTTGACATGTTCGCCCCGCCTCCAGATCCTGCTCTCACTGCCGCCGATAATCACCGTTGTGTGCATATCAACGGCATCCCAGACTGTTTCAATATCGCCAAGCGTGGTAATTATCATATCGTTGTCACCGTCTCGCAGCGCATTTTTTACGATGGCAATGGGAGTTTTTGGCGCCAGATATTTCCGTGCATGTTCGATCGCGATGGCAAAATTATGTGGCCGTCCCTGGCTTTTTGGGTTATAGAGAACGACCGGGATCCCGACTGAAAAGACTGCGTCGAGCCGGCGTTCGATCTGCTCGAGCGGTGTGAGCAGGTCCGAGAGGCTGATGACCGAAAAATCCCCGGACAGCGGAGAACCCACGACCGACGCCGCAGCATTTGCCGCCGTTACCCCCGGCACGATTTCCACCGGAATATCGGCACCCGAATGTTCGAGCACTTCAAGCACGATGCCGGCCATGCCGTACACCCCGGCATCGCCGCCGGACACGATGGCGACTTTGTGCGAACGGGCAAGATCGATCGCCATCTTTGCCCGCTCCACCTCTTTACCCATCGAGCTCCGGACTACCTGTTTTCCCACGAGCAGCGGCTCAAGCGGGCCGAGGTACGAGTCATTGCCGATGATATATTCTGCGCCGGCTATCACTTTTAAGGCCCGGCCGGTCATATATTCACGCCGCCCCGGGCCGATGCCGACAATGGCAAGGCCGTTTTTTATTTCACCGGGCAATGGCAATGGTGACACTCCCGTACACGTGTTTGTTCATGACCATCTCCTTATGCTCTGCGACAGCAAGCGCACACGGTTCGGCTACCCCCAGAAGGCCGATCTTTTTTGCCTGCGAGGATGACACAACTGTTTGTGCGTTAATAGTGTCATCGTCAAGGAATATTAAATTGGCAGAGAGGGCAGCAATTGCATCGATAAGGCCGGCCTCATGGCATTTTTTTGCCGTGGTTGCATAGATCATTACCTGGCCGGGATCGATGCCCGCTTCATCAAGGGCAGTTTTGATGGCGGCGAGGATCGTATCTTTCCCTGCATCCTTCCGGCACCCAATGCCAACGGCATATTCGCCTTTGCGGACAAGTAACGAGACATCGGGGCCGGCAATTACGATGGATGGGCCGGATACGGAGTGGATCTTCACGTTCCCATCTAGAATCGCCGCGTTCACTTTCCGGGTGGAATCATGGTTGAGAATTCCGCAGCTGGTACGCTTTGCAATGCCCTCGACCGAATCCCGGCCGGTGGCTTCGGTTGCAGTCGTGATGACCGGCTGGATGCCAAGTCCGGACAACTCTTTTGCGAGATCGTTTGCCCCGTGATGTCCCCCGACAAGAGGAATCGCCCACGCGAGATCCGGGCTGACGACAACAACCGCCGGGTCGTTCCATTTGTCGTGGAGCAGCGGCGCGATGCTGCGCATCACGATTCCCATCGACATCAGCGCAACGATTCGTTTCGCCGTTGGGAAAACTTCTGCAAAAACCGTGGGGGAATATTCCCGGAATTCTGCATCAAGGAACTTTGCGATCCGTTTCGCGTCACCGGCAAACCGGGGAAGCGCAATGACAATGGTGCCGGTCATGAATAGAGGTACGAGTTGGTGTAAGCCGGAATCCCGGATTCCGCCACGCCGCCGATGACAAGGAGCGCCGTGTGTTCGATACCTGCTGCACGGGCAAGACCGGCGATCGTGGCAACGGTCCCGCGGACAATCTTCTGGTCCGGCCACGACGCATGGAAGACAACGGCAGCCGGGGTATCGGCGGGACAGGCGAGCTTGCCCGTGATCGCTTCAAGTTTTTCCGTGCCAAGGAAGATGACCATGGTCGTGCCGAGCCGGGAGAACTCTTCAATCTGGTCATGTTCGAGTGTCTTCCCGGCCGGACGGGTCACGATCAGTGAGTCCGAAACCCCTCGCAGGGTCAGCTGGGTCCTGAGTGCCGCCGCAACCGCAAAGAGGGACGAGACGCCGGGCACGATCTCGACTGCGATGCCCTGCTGCTCCAGTTCCCGGATCTGCTCGACAATGGCGCCATAGAGCGAAGGGTCGCCCGAATGGAGGCGCACGACCGTTTTTCTGGCTTTTGCAGGTACCACCATTGCCTCTACGAGTTCGGGCAGGTGCATGCCCCAGCTGTCCAGCTTGACAGCCGCCGGGGACTGGGCGACCAGTTCGGGATTCACCAGCGACCCGGCATAGATCAGGACATCGGCTTCTTTGAGGAGCCGGAGACCTTTGACCGTGATCAGTTCGGGATTGCCCGGGCCGGCGCCTACGAACCAGACGGTTGGTGCCATATCAGCGCCTCGCGTACATCACGCTGAGGTAATCGCTCTCCTCGGGCAGGTTATCGTCATGATACACTTTCATATCCGGGAAGTACATCCGCTCGACCAGCACAAACTGGCAGTAGCCCTCAGTACGTAACTGTTGTGCCTTTTTTCTGGGTTTACGGACTTTGAGCAGGATGCGGGCATACGGTTCTGCGCCATCCGATACGACAAATCCCCCGGCCAGCGATACACCGGCTGCTGCGGCAAACGCGGTGATGGAGCTGATGCCCGGTTCGGTCCGGCAGGATATTCCCGGGTATTTTTCCGCGATGATCCCGCAGAGCCGGGAGAAGGTGGAGAAGAAATTTGGATCGCCAAGGATGCCAAAAACAGCATTGCCGTCCCGTGCGGCAGGAGCGATCTTTTCCGCATTGTTTTCAAGACATTTTCGGATCTGTTCCTCGTCGTTGGTCATCGGGAAGTCAAGCATCACCGAATCACGGTACGGTGCGACAAGGTCCTGTGCAATCCTGCCGGGCACAAAAACCACATCTGCCTCTTTGAGGAGTCGCACTGCCCGCAGCGTGAGGAGTTCCGGGTTCCCCGGGCCAAGGCCAAGACCCGTCAGCATGCGGCACCACCCCCAACGATGATATAGACCGGATCGATGGGCTTGAACATGATACTCCCGGCAATGCCGTATGACCGGGAGACCTGCACCTGGATCGCTTCTGTAAAGATACCGGTCTGCTGCATGACGTCGATAACGGATGCAAGCGTACTGACCATCACCGCATTGACAACAATCGTCCGCCGTACTTTTTTTGAAAGTGCCGGCAGGAACATCCCGATCTGTTGTGAACCGCCAAGAAATGCGCAGTCAAAGGTCAGGTCGGCTTTAAGAAAATCCATTGCTTCACCGCAGAAAAATTCAATGTTGGTAAGACCGGCCTGCGCGGCCTGTTCCTGTGCGTACCGGATCGCCTCGGGGCGCCGGTCAACCGCGTACACTTTTTTTGCCACCCGGGCAGCGGCACGAGAAACTTTCCCGGTTCCGCAGCCCAGATCGAGCATGACATCTCCGCTCTGTAATCCCATTTTAAAGAGGGAAATCGCCATGATTTCGTCCTGTGTCGGACCACCGGCCGGCTTTGTCTGGGCCATCTTCTCAAATTTTGTTGTGACACTGTATTAACTCTTGTTTTACTGTTCAGGACTCATGAGCGTGCCTGAAGCCGGATCATAATCCGTAAGACCCTGCACCAGCATGAAGAACTCACCGGGATATCCCCTAATCCGGGCCTGGAATGAACCCGGTTTGGCTGGATTTGATCCATTCCGGTACAAAAAACGCCGAATTCCGGCACACGATTTTTAAAAAACCGCAGTTTGGCCGGTTTTGAGGTGAAAGAGATGTGGTGCGAGCTGGAAAATGTACGCTAATACAAGCGTTTGGACAGCCGATCTCCCTTCAATGGCTGTATCCGTCCTTAACTAAAAAAAAAGGAAATTATGGTCTTTCCTGCAGGAACCCGGGATCACACCGGTGCTGCCGGTATGCCTCCGGACCCTCAAAGGATACGATGGGACAAAACCCTTTATGACGGGGGAGGGGATTCTTTTCCCGGTCCAATTGTAATGCCGGCTTTTTTGAGCAGGTAGTAGGCAGCGGCGAGGCCGACAATAATGATACCGATCCCAATGAGTTCAAACCCGTTTGATGTCGAAGGTTCAAGCAGGATCACTTTCCGGGCGATGGCGATGATGGCAAGGAGAACGACAATCTCAACGTGGATTGCGTTATTCTTGAAGTACTCAAGCATCGTATCCAGCAGTTCTACGCCAATGAGCACCAGCAGGAACACGCCAAGCACGTTCACGAGCTCGTGATTTTCAAGAATACCGACAGGGAGATTGGTTACACTGACGACAATAAACCAGACCAGTTCGATAAGTGCAAAGATCATCACGATCATCAGCAGACCGATGAGCGCGCCATAGATATATCGTTCAAATTTTTCCACGAATTTAATCAGCATCGTCTTCCTCCACCGGGATCAAATCCGGTTTTTCCGGGTCGTACAGGCTTACCACGTCGCCAATAACAATCACTGCCGGGGGTCTCACACCGGTTTGTTTTGCGATTTCGCCAATCGTTTTGAGCGTGCCGGTCGTGACGCGCCGGTCCTTACGCAGCCCGCGTTCGATGAGTGCAACCGGTGTCGCCCCGGATTTGCCATTCTCCATCAGGGCAGAGGCAATCTTCCCAAGATTCGCTACACCCATCAGGATAACGATCGTGCCCCGGCTCTGAGCCAGAAGTTTCCAGTCCAGCGCAGGTTCGGGTTTTGTCGGATCTTCGTGCCCGGTCAGGATGGTTACCTGCGATGCAAACTTCCGGTGCGTGACCGGAATTCCTACCGACGCCGGCACGGCAAGGGCACTGGTGATGCCCGGCACCAGTTCGATATCGATGCCGGCTGCGCGGACGGTTTCCATCTCTTCCCCGCCCCGGCCAAACAGGAACGGGTCGCCCCCTTTAAGCCGGACAACACATTTTCCCTGCTGTGCCCGGTCAATGATCAGGGCTTCGATCTCTTTTTGCTCCAGCGTATGCCGGCCGCCATATTTCCCGCAATCGATCTTCTCTGCTTTTTCTGGGAGTGCCGCAAGGATTTCCTCACCGGGCAGTTGATCGTAGAGCACGACATCGGCGGCATCGATAATCTCTGAAGCCCGCACGGTCAGGAGCCCGAGACCCCCAGGACCCGATCCCACCAGATAGACTTTATTGTTCATAGGATATCCCCAGCCTGCTGTACGCGTCCTGTATCAGATCCAGCGCACGGGTGCGCAGTTCCCGCCCCTGGAGACGAGCCTCCTCAAGGGAGACGATGTCGGTTTCGATGCGCTCGGTCCGGGTGCCGTCAAGCGAGAGCACTTCGGCGATCAGGTGCCCGGCCCGGCAATAGATGCCCATGGGTGTAAAACAACCCGCACCCACCTGCTCCATCACCGCCCGCTCGATGGCGACATCAGTCCGGGTCGGCGTGTGATCGATCGCAGACAGCATTTCCATGAGCGAGGGATCTGACCGGCTGACAACGGCAATCGTACCCTGGTTGGGGGAAGGAACAAATTTTTCCGGCGGGAGAATCTCGCCGGGGATACGTAGCCCGAGCCGGGTCAGTCCTGCCATTGCAAGCACAATTGCCCCATATTCCCCCGCGTTCAGTTTCCGGATCCGGGTATCCACGTTCCCCCGCAGGTCTTTGATGATAATATCCGGATCGTGGCGCAGGAGTTGCGCCCGTCGCCGGGTGCTTGAGGTCCCAATCGATTTTATGCGATCGATCGGGCCGGTATAGGCAAGGAAATCTGCCGGGGAATCCCGGGCGAGGATTGCCGAGGTAATAAGCCCGGAGGGGCGGACTGCCGGGATATCTTTCATGCTGTGAACCGCGCAATCAATTTCCCCATCAAGAATTGCATCGTCCAGCGCCCGGACAAAAACTCCCTGCCTGCCGATCTCGTGGAGCGGAACATCGGTAACTGTGTCTCCCTGTGTCGTGATGATCTTTTTTGTGACATCTATCCCCAATGCAGATAGCTGCGCACAAACGGTTTCTGCCTGTGCAAGCGCAAGCTTGCTCCCCCGGGTTCCTACTCTGATAGACATGATATGTACGCCTGGCTAAGTGCCGTGATGTCCTCATCGCTGTGACCAGCGGATAAGAAATTGGTTTCAAACTGTGAGGGCGGGACGAACACTCCCTTTTCCAGCATGGATTTCCAGAACTTCCCAAACGCAGCAGTGTCGCATTCTTTTACTTCCTGGTAATTCTTCGGGGGGCTTCTCCTGAAGAAATACTTGAACATTGAACCGATGCGGACAAACGAACCCTTCTGCTTCCTGCCAAGGGATTCCTCAATCGCACGGGTATTTGAATCGATCTTGTCATACAGTCCCGGGTTTTCGTGCAGCCAGCGGATTGTGGCAATACCGGCACTGAGAGACAGCGGGTTACCAGAGAATGTCCCGGCCTGGTAGACCGGCCCGGCAGGTGCCACCCGGTTCATGATTTCACGTTTTCCGCAGAATGCACCGATGGGGAGCCCGCCACCAATGATCTTCCCCAGTGTCGTCAGGTCGGGCTTGACACCAAAGCGTTTTTGCGCCCCGCCAATGCCGAGCCGGTAGCCGGTGATCACTTCATCGAAAATAAGAAGCACATCGTGAGCACGGGTAATTTCCCGCACGTCCTGAAGGTAATTTTCTGCCGGGATCACCGGCCCGATATTTCCCATCACCGGCTCGATGATGAGCGCGGCGACATCAGGATTTTTTGCCAGAAGCGATTCCAGTGCCTCCGCATCATTGAACGCAACCTGCCGGGTGTGGGCAACAAGATCGGCAAGAACACCGGCAGAGTCAGGAACGCCCATGGTAGTTGCACCGGAGCCGGCTTTTACGAGCACCGCATCGTGCGCCCCGTGAAATCCGCCTTCAATCTTGATAATATCCTTTTTTCCGGTATATCCCCGGGCAAGCCGTATTGCCGCCATGGTCGCTTCAGAACCACTGGAAACAAACCGGACCATGTCCATGCCATCGTGATCGTTTGCGATCATGCGGGCAAATTCCGGTTCAAGGGGAGTGGGTGTCCCATATAACCAGCCCTTCTCAAGCTGGGAACTGATAGCTTGCCGGATGACCGGGTTTGCATGGCCAAGAATCAATGGCCCATATGCCATACAGCAGTCAATAAGGATTTTGCCATCAACGGTGGTGAGGTGCGAACCACGGGCATGCGCCGTGTAAAAGGGGTACGGTTTGATTGCCCGGACCGGGCTGCTGACGCCACCGGGCATCAGGAGCGACGCTTCACGAAACAGGTCTTCACTTTTCATCAAGCCACCCGCACACATCTGCCGCAAAATACGTGATGATCAGATCTGCGCCCGCCCGCTTGATGCAGGTAAGACTTTCTAGCACGGTCTCTTTTTCCCGGAGCCAGCCGTTGGCTGCGGCCGCTTTTATCATGGAATATTCCCCGCTGACCTGGTATGCGGCAACAGGAAGACCCAGTGCCGCGATGTCTGCAAGGATATCGAGATAGAATCCTGCCGGTTTTACCATCAGGATATCCGCACCTTCATCCATATCCATGCGGGATTCAAGGTATGCCTCCCGGCCATTGCCGGGGTTGAGCTGGTAGGTAGACCGGTCCCCGAATGAATATCCCGAGTCGGCGGCTTCGCGGAATGGCCCGTACAGTGCCGATGCAAATTTGGTTGAGTAGGACATGATGAGGACTTCTTCTAACCCTTCCGCATCAAGTGCCATCCGCAGGGATCGAACCATGCCGTCGAGCATGCACGAAGGCGCGATGATATCGGCGCCAGCTTTTGCATGGCTGACTGCAATCAGGTCGATGAGTTCAAGCGACTCATCGTTCAACAGATCCATTTCGCCACACCGGGAAGGCCCGACGATCCCGCAGTGGCCATGGGTCGTATATTCGCAGGCGCAGACATCGGTAATGACCACCATGCCGGGAAGTGCGGATTTGATATTCCGTACAGCCTGCTGGACGATGCCGTCAGGATCGTATGCACTTGTTCCTTTTGGATCCTTATGCTCCGGAATGCCGAATAAAAGAACAGCACGGATACCAATCGTCCACAATTTCTGGCAAACGCCGGCAATATCGCACACCGGGTACCGGAACTGGCCGGGCATTGCCTCTATCGGCACCGGGGTTTTTGCAGTTTCGTCCACAAAAAGCGGTGCAATCAGATCGTTTTTTGTAATGCTGGTCTCAATCAGGAGCGGTTGGATCGTGCGGGACCGGGCTCGCCGCATTCGTCGCTGGGGAAACATTTCGCGCCACAATCTCCTTGTTACTGACTACAGTTTGAAGATGCATGGTATTTATGGTATAGTATTTTTAATGGCCGGGGATTCCCGGACAGGACAGGACATGACAGGACGATATCGGGTTCCGGGAAAATCGCGCAAAAATTGTATCCGCGAAAAAAAATCGTGCGCATACACGATGTGGACATCCATTATCCGGTTATCATGGTGCAACATGAAGTCCCGTTCCCCCTCACGGGAGATGGCACGCGATTACCCTCGACCATAACAACATTTTTTTACCGGTCACGAACACCTCTAACGATGCACAAAGTGACCACCCTTATCCTCATTTTTCTTGCCGGTTCCCTGCTGCTCATTGCCGGATGTGCACAAACCACACCGGCTGGCACCACGGACAGTCTTTCCCCCGCAGGTTCCGCGGCAGATGCCAATTCCCTTGTCCCCCTTGCACTGACGGCATCGGATCTTCCCTCATCGTTTACCATTGTTGAGAGCCGGCCCAAGACCCGGGATGAACTAAGTTCACTCGCCCGGGATCTGGGTTGGGAGAGCGGGTATGTTGTGCGATCTGCCACTACCGGTGCCCTCAATGGCAGTTCGACAGAAATCAGCCAGACCATTGCACGCTACCGGCAAGAAAATATCCAGAGGATCGTCAGCCTTGCCGGTACACAGGATCAATCCCGCGGGGACATGGTATTTTACGATCTGCCATTGCCGGCAACCGGGGAAAATACCCGGGCGTTCCACGGAACGGTAAATGTCACCGCACACGAGACACCTTCCGGGTTCCTGCGTGCCGGTATCAATGAAAAACCGGTTGAACCGTCACCAACCCTGCAGGATTTTTCCGAAGTCCTTTTCACGAAAGGGGATGTGTTTGAAGTGATAAGGATAAGCGGGACACATGCCGATGACGGGCTCCTTGACAATGTGTCAGAAATTGCTTACCGGAAAATACGATAAACAAAATTTATTTTTTTATCTGCAGAACAAATCCCTTTTACCTTAAAAATACCAATCTGAATTGAAAATATGTGGATATCCGGCTTACAGGTGAATCATGGATTTTAAAGATATTGTGATGGCCCGGTACGCAACAAAACAATTCGATGGCACGATGATTTCTGAACCGCAGTTATTCCAGCTGCTGGATATCATCAGGTTTGCACCGTCCGCATTTAATCTTCAGCCGTGGAAGATCAAAATTATCACTGCCGCAAAGATCAAGGAAAAACTCAAAGTCCATTCAAATAACCAGCCCCAGATCATGTCCTGCTCCCATCTTCTGGTACTGTGTGCCAATACCGAACTGGAACTGCTGGTCAACCATGTCGAACAGAGACTTGAATCCAGTGGCATGCCGGATGAAGCGCGGAACCAGTATATCGGGATGATCCGGGAGTATATCGGTGCCATGAACCCGGAGCGCAGGCTCTCGTTTGCACGGGAACAGGTATTTATCGCGCTGGCAAATGCCGTGAACGGGGCAAAGGCGCTGGGATTTGATTCGTGCCCCATGGGAGGCTTTGATCCCGCAGCCTATTCTGAAACGCTGTATATTCCTGATGAGTATGTGCCAACCGTGCTCTGTGCAATCGGCTATACGGCTGATACACCTGCACCCAAATGGAGATTTCCCCGGGAAGATATTTTCTTCTGATTTTTTTCGTACCAATCCATTTTTACCCGGCACGCCGGGGAAATTTTATCCCCCGTAAAAATTATTTTTGGACATATTCCCCGGCATCACCGGTTCTTTTTTTTCCGATTGGATTATTTTATCTGTTTTTTCAGAACCAGCCTGTCGTACCCGGGCCCGAAATATGCCCGGCATTCCTTTACCTGCACAAAGCCCTGCCGCTGGTAGATGCAAAGAGCCGGTTGGTTTTCGGGAGCAACGGTCAAGAAGATCTCCCGGACTCCTTTGTTCCTGAACACGTCAATTATGGCAGAAAGGAGCGCGGTGCCAACACCGTTACAGCGATAGTTTTCCATGACTCCCACCCGGAGAATCCATGCCGTCCCGGTCGTGTCCTGGACATTTGAGCCAACCAGATACCCGACCGGTTCTGTTCCGTCAACGGCCACAAGAAAGGTATCCGGGCAGCATGCACCCATCTGCCGGACAAAAACCCCAGACCGGTACAGTGAACCGATGCCCGCATCCTCAAGAGCGGTTACCGGTAAAAAATCATTGTCCTGATAGGCCCGGATTTTTATTGGGGAGTCCTTGTTTCCTGCCATAATTGGTGTTAATCCTCCAGAACGGTGCCGGCACCGGCTGATGAAATGAACCAGAAGCGTGAAATGGTCATTTAAGGTTCTTTTTCGACGGTATTCCCGCCCTGCGTGATGGCTTTTACCAGCGCTTCTGCGGCGGCAAGATTGCCGGATTCCGCACTCGCACGGACAGAGGATGTTGCATCGGTCAGCAGTTTTTTCGTGAGAACCCGGCTGAGATCGTCAACAATCTCTCGTGTCCGTCCATCGGTTGTTCCCAGGCGGGCAAACGCCTTATCCCGTTCCCGGATGCGGATGCCTTCAGCCCAGGTATGGAGCGATGAGAGGGTATCGTCCGCAGATTTGCGCTGGAGTTGCCGGAGGAAAAGATCCAGTTCGGCATCGACAAACTCCTTTGCCCGCTCGGCTTGTGCTTTTCGCGAGCTCATCGTCTGCTCGTTGATAAGGCGCAGGTTGTCGATGGTAAAGAGGCAGACGCCGTCAATTGCATCCGCTCCTTCCTCGACATCCCGTGGCTGGGCAATATCGATGAGGATGAGTTTTCGCGGGTGGCCCTCAACCGGCCAGCACCGCTCTCTCATCGCTTTTTTCAGCTCTGCCGCGTGGATGACCGGGTGCGGCGCGGATGTGCAGGAGATAACCACATCTGAAAGGGTAATATAATGGTAAAGGTCGTTGAGCCGTACTGCTTTACCCCCGATCTTTTCTGCAAGCTTTACTGCCCGCCCGTACGTGCGGTTGGCAACGTACATCGCCGTTAAGTGTTTTGCTGCAAGTGCCTGGGCAACCAGCAGCCCCATTTCACCGCTGCCGATGACGAGAATATGCCGCCCGGAAAGTGTCCCCAGTTCGGATTCTGCGAGCAGGACTGCTGCCGAACCAACGGAAACGGCGCCCCGGTTTATCTGGGTGCGTTTGCGGACTTCGATTCCTACATGGACGGCCTTGTTGATGCAGTGTTCAAGCAGGCCCGACGATGTGCCGGCGGCCTGACCGTCAGCAATGGTTTTTTTGAGCTGGCCGATGATCTGGTCTTCCCCTACAATCATCGATTCAATGCCGGATGCGAGGGAGAACAGGTGCTGGAGCGCATCGGTGCCTTCGAGCAGGAAATACCCTGATCGCCCGTGCTCTGCGAGAAAGTCATGAAGCGGTTGCCCGTCGCCTTCGATAATGATTTCCACCCGGTTGCAGGTCTGGAGGAGCAGGACGCCCCGGAACCGTCCTTTTACCTGTTCGAGAAATGCAGATTCGTCGCCAAAACGGAATGCTTCAAGAGCGTCAACCTTTGCCGTATGGTGGCTCACGCCGGCAATGGCGACAGGCACCGGTGCGGCATCAGTCATGGAGATACCTCTGCTGCACTTCCGTCCACACGTGTTCCGGGGATTTTACAAGATCGTCCCATATCGCCGTATCGCGCAGGACGGCATGGAGGACTGCACTCCGCCGGTCCTGCGGCATGTCGCTGTTTTTTAAGTGATCGCGGAGGCGGTGCTGGAGCTCGATCATCGCATCCAGCGAGGGAAAGCGTGATTCGATTTCTTCCCGGAGAAAGCGCGATACCGCCGGGCTGTCTCCCCCGGTACTGAACGCGATAAGGTAGTGATCTCCCCCGGTAACCGCCGGGATGATGACATCCCCCGGAGTGCCATCCGCATTATTGAAGAGGATTCCCTGTTTTTTGCAGATCTGCCCGATACGGTCATTCAAAACCGGGTCCGGCAGCGCCCCGATTACAAGAAATGCCGGTGCCGTTAATTCTTCGATCTCTGCATCGGAGAGCGTCCCGATATCTTTTTTGCATACGCGAACTGGAAGTGCAGCGCAGTGATAACCAATCGATCTGCTGACAATCAGGACATCGGCTTCCTGGCAAAAACGTCCGGCTTTTCGTGCGGCAACTTCGCCTCCCCCAAAGATTACGACCTGTCTGCCGGTGAAGTCAATAACGAGAGGGATCATCCGATATTAGATAGGCTGATTGCGTTACATAAAGATGTTGGAATGGTTATATTCCGGGATTTCTGCCAATAAAAAAGACCCAATATTTTTTTTCGCGCTGATGTTATTCTTACCGTAAGAATCCCAAAAACGGTATCATCTCCCGGCCCAAAATCCGTTCAGTACCCGGAGGTGCCGGGAGATGTACAGGAAAACAATTCAACGTTCAGGCCGGGTTTTAAAAAAAATCGAGTCTGGAAATTACCCGCCAGAAAAAAAACGGTTGCAAGAGCAGGTGCCGGCATGTCACGATGAGCACCAAAGGAATGATAATGCCGTAAACGGTACCGGGAAACGACCAGAATATGCCCAGAATTCGATATACTTAAATCATTTGAATGCTCACACTTTAGAGCACACTGCGCCGATAGTGTAGTGGTTATCACTAGGCGTTGCCAACGCCTAAACCCGGGTTCGAGTCCCGGTCGGCGCATATTGCCTTGATGGTCGAGGCGTTTGCGTTTTTCTCTACTCCATTTTTTCATAGCAGCAGATTTACATCGACGGTTCAAATCTTTAGGTCCATATTTAAAGAGTATAATCGACGCAAAAAAACAATATCTCAAGTGAATTGAAAATATTCTGTAAATTTATATTACTTGTAAAGAACAATGTAATTGAAAACATATGGTTTTGGAAGGCATCTTAGATGCAAGTGTAATTTTTATTTTTTTGGTGATTCTTGGGTTTATCGTTTCAAGTATTTTTCGAACGGGAAGGTACTTTGGAATCTCATCCATTCCCAAAACCGATAATGAGCGACTTCTTGAATATGTTTCAACCGCGATATTCTTTCTAGTAATTTTTTTCATTTTTCTTATAATGATGCTAAATGCTCAAAGTTCTAATTTTATAACGGATTTTATAACCCCTTTTTTCTTGGCATTTGTAGTTACTTTAGGTAAATTTTCAATAAGTCAAGATACGGTTACGGCATATTTAGCTCTACTTTTTTGGATTAGTGTGATTTTCATGTTTGTTTATATCGTAATTTTCTCGATTGGACGGTTTATAATGTCATTCGATGAAAATTATATTGAGGTTACTTTTATAGACACGAAAGACACATACCGAAGTGTGCTATCTGAAACCGATGACTTTATTTTTTTTGAAACGATAAAAAAACCGTTTCTATGGGTCGCAATACGCAAAGAGAATATTAAATCAATGAAATCTATTCGGGGTAAATCGTTGTTTAACGAATTTTTGGTTTATTTACGTACAGATATGGGTAATATTTGGAAAATTGTCACGTCTAAGATCGATGAGGTACGGAAAAAACGTAAAAATTAAAGAGAGTCGGATCACAATCTCCGCATTTGTTCAATACCTCGATACAGATTCTTCCAGAATTGTTTTGTCACATCTCCTTCCGGATACAAGTCGTCTGGGTCAAGTTCCTCATTGAGATTCGGGAAAGGCGTTCCATCATTGCGTGACCACACCGCTAATTGCGCACCCGGTATAAGTAGTTCGACCATATCCCATCTCACATCTGATTCTTTAACCGGTCTACGCATGACCGCTGTTAGTTTTTTGGATGCCCCCCCATATGGGTTCCAGTAACCTACACCATTGCGTTAAACAGAAGTTCCCCTTCAGTCAATGGCTCATCACAATTACCAAACTTATTTGTCATGTATTTCATCAGGTAGTTTTTCAGTGATTTGACATCTCTAGGTTAGCGGCTCTGTTCAAAAAAAATCCAGACCGAGTTTGTGATCCCTGTATTTTTCGACCTATGATCAATGATTCTTTAACCGGTCCTTTCCGCATCGGCAAATTCAGTGAAATATCCCGTGTGGATATGCGAATAACCGGATACTGGAAAAAACTTCGCGGACATCCCGATCAAAAAACCAGAAACCTCCCGATTCATTGAACGTTTTTTTGAAAATACTAAAAAAAGGGATAGGTGAATGTTGCATCATTTCTTCTTGGTGACCGCCTTCTTTGCGACTGGTTTTTTCGCGGCGGTTTTCTTCGCGGCTGGTTTCTTCGCGGCTGGTTTTTTTGTAACTGCTGCCATCTGGATTCCACCTCCTACCGTAAAGGGTTATATTTTTGTCATTGTATGAATTAATAAATATTTTGGTCGGAACGCGGTTTTGGCGCATAGAATCGATACAAACATGCGGTTTATTCTATGATAAATGGCGATAACCGGATATCCACAACAATTCAGGCCGATCTGTTACGAAATGCGCAATTACGCAAATTATGCCCCGTTTTTCGTTTGCTCCAAAAATCTTTGAGTAAAAATTTCCATTTTGGGCCTGGCAAAGGGAAAAATACGGGGAAAACCTGACTTGCGCGGCAGTTGCATCATGCACAATCATTTTTTAGTGCATTTCGGGATTTTAACATAAAATTACGCACAAAAAAAGCAATCTTTATTCACCCCCGCACCTATCGACATATAATGAGAAAGCAGTTTATTTTAGGAGTGCTGGGTGGATTTTTCGGGATATGCTCCGCGGGATATGTCATTTTGTCTGCCACATCCCCGGACATGACCCTGTCGGGGGTACAGGCTGCCCTTTTCTCCAGCCTCGGACTGATGGGGGCAGCGGTTGCAAATAGTGAAACGCGTTTTGCCGGGTGGATGCTGCTCTCCTCATCGGTCTGGATCACGCTTTCCGTCCCCATCGCCGGGACATTCTCCCTGTTATATCTCTACTCCCCTGCCATTATCATCCTTGGCGTGGCAGCAGTTTTCTGTTTCCTGGAACCGGCAGAAGACAACAAGACTCCCGAATAGTTCCACGGTCAATTTTTTTGTCGTGACAGGTACTGACATTCAGCATATACCTGCAAAATCCAAATCAATCCCGATAGAGAGTGCTCAAAAAGATCCGGGCATAATCGGAAGGGATGCGGAAATTGCAATGTGTCCATGTCAGATCATAATTCAATATTTTCCGATAAAACATTGATGAAATAGTATCACAATCCTGGCGGTTCCTGATCGACACGGCAGTTTACGATGCAGGAAACCACCCGTACTTTTGCACGAGTGCTTGCAGGTTTTTCCCATCATGAATGGCCGTGTTTTACACAGCGCCACTACCAAAAAAGTTCCCGGTGATTTTATGTGCTTTTCTCGTCACCGGTCAATTCGTTCACCGGTAAATCCGGCCCTTTTGTTATTTTACTCCGGATAACCCGGGCTGCAACGGTATTCAGGATGACAAGGAGGGCAAGCAGGACAATCAGCACGATGATGAGATCGAGATATTGAGTCCCACCGCCGATTGAGAACGCATACAATCCAAAAGAAAGTCCTGCAAGCGTGATTGCCCCAAAAGAGAGCATGGATGCCCGGGTCCCGGTAAACTGCCTGCTCCGTATATCCGGGAACAACAACAGTCCGATAACGCTGGTGCCGGCAAACCCGGCACTGACGATGATGAGGACATAGAGAACAATGTCAAGCACCAGGCTGCTCATGGTTGTTCACTCCCGTGAAAATATGCTGATCCAATCGTGCCGGAAAAACCAATCACGGCAAAAACGATGGCAATTCCCAGTATCATCAGGTTCCCCCATGCAAAAGCAAGTGCAATAAATCCCGAACACGCAATCGTGATGGCCACGTTGATGGCAACGAGACGATCCAGCCATGACGGCCCGGGGATGATGCGGAGAACTGCACAGAATGCAAGAAAGAAAAGACAGCCTGCTGCAAAAAGCCATGTGTCAATAAGCATAGTTACCACCCGTTTACCTTTTTTCCTGATGTACAAAAACCAACCAACACATCATTACCGGATCTTCAGGATTTTATTCTCATAAAAACCGGTAAGGGTTTGTTTTTTTATTGCATCGTTCCGGCATTCCCTGTTTACGAACCTGTACTATTGAATAGAAAATTGATGTTTATCAAACCTCTTGATACAAACCCGGCAGGCACATGGCAGAGATCGATCAGGTCTATCATATGAAAAATCAATAACAAGTCGTTTGTTCTCCCACGTGTTTTTATTTTTGCAGGGTGAATGAATACAAAGAATGCACCCCTCCTATCTTGGTAAAAATCTGTTGCGCTGGTGCGATCACTGCCACACGCCGGTTCTGTCCGAACATTGTTTTTGTGGTGCGGCAACCCGTGAAGTGCCCATTACCCCTCCCTGCGATGCCCGCGTGGGATTTCCCGAGGATATACACCTTGTCAACAGGATATTTGAGGAGCATTTCGGTGCCCCGGTGATACCGGAAAATCATCTGGTTCTCTTCAACAAGGTACCGGATCATGACCGGATGGAAGAAATTATTGTTGGTGGAGGGGTTATCGGTAATATCAGGTATATCCCTGCAAAGCGGTGCTGGGAACCTATCCCCCGGCCCGGGGCCTGTACCCTGTTCACCCCGAAAAAACGGTATGTTGTGGTGGATGCAAGTACTGTCCCCTACATCCGTGACAAGAGCATGAGTGTGCTTCGTCCGGGTCTTGTGCATATCGACGATTCAGTCCGGGCCGGCGACGAGGTGTTCATTCTCGCGGAAACCGGTGAGTGCATCGGCGTCGGCCGGGCAAAAGTCGATGCAGCAACCGCCCGCACGCTGGAGAAAGGGTCCATTGTAAGAACCCGGAGAAATATCGCGTCCATGGTAATTCCCGGTGAAGCCACGTGGGCCGGGGCAGTAACGGCAAACACGAACGAAATTGATCGGGTTGAAACCGCGTCGGTGGAATTTGTCCGGGAAGTGGCAGCCACATATCCCCTGCCGGTTACGATCTCGTATTCCGGGGGTAAGGACAGTCTCGTAACCCTGCTCGTCGTGACAAAAGCGCTTGGCCGGGTACCGCTCCTGTTTGCAGATACCGGTTTTGAATTTCCCGAAACCTATGCAAACGTGGATACGGTTGCACAGAAGTACGGGCTTGAACTCATCCGGACAAATACCTCGGAACGGTTCACGGATGCCTTTGCCCGCCAGGGACCACCTGCGGTTAATTCCCGGTGGTGCTGCGGTGTATGCAAACTGGTGCCGGTTGCAGAAACCATCCGGGAGCGCTGGGGGGAATGCCTGTCCTTTATCGGGCAACGGAAATATGAATCACTTGCCCGTGCGCACAGCAAACGCGTCTGGAGAAATCCAAAAGTCGGTGTACAGGTTTCTGCAGCCCCGATCCAGAACTGGACTGCCCTCCATGTCTGGCTGTATCTTTTCCGGGAGCAGGCGCCTTACAATATCCTGTACGAACACCGGCTGGATCGGATCGGATGTTTCATGTGCCCATCCAGTGATATGGCATTGATCCATATGATTGAACAGGATTACCCTGACCTCTGGCAGGAATGGAAGCAACGCCTTACCCAGTGGCAGGAGGCGCATCACCTGCCACCGGAATGGGTTACTGCCGGTCACTGGAGACTGCGGGAGGATCATACATGACGACAACGATTGCCATCATCGATTATGGACTGGGTAACCTGCGAAGCGTTATCAGGGGTATTGAAAAAGCCGGTGCGCACGCGACTATCACCGGTAATCCTGCCGATATTGCTTCTGCCGATGGCATCGTACTCCCGGGCGTCGGCGCATTCCACGAGGGCATGGAGCAGCTGGGCGCCCTTAAAAATACGGTTACCGATGCCACCCGTTCTGTCCCGCTGCTGGGCATCTGCCTTGGCATGCAGATGCTGATGGAAAAAAGCGAGGAGCATGGCGAGCATGCAGGACTGAATTTGATCCCGGGCCGGGTCCGGCGTTTTCCCCATGTGCCCGGTTACAAGGTTCCCCACATGGGATGGAACATCATCCATCTCGAGAAACTGGATAACCCCCTCTTTGAAGGACTCTCGTCCGATGTATCGGTGTATTTTGTTCATTCCTACTATGCCGATACCCTGCCGGAATATACACTGACCACGACCGAGTATATCTGCCCGTTCGCGTCATCAGTGGTTAACGGCAATAGTTACGGGGTTCAGTTCCACCCGGAAAAAAGTGGTGCGGTCGGTCTTACGATCCTGAAAAATTTTATTCAGATGATATAACGCCTCTACCTTCCTGAAAGGTGAGATTTGTTTTTTGGAGGAACCTTTTTAATACCAGAAATTCGACCATGTAGACATGAAAAAGGCCATCCTTGTTTTCCTTGCACTCTGCCTGTTCCTTGTAGGAGCAGCTTCTGCATATGGATTGTATCTTTCCTGCCCGGATAAAATCCAGGCCGGCCAGACCCTGAAATGTTCCATTGATTCCGATTTTCCCTCAGGGAGAAGTTTCGATCTGGTATTTTACCAGGCACAATATACCTCAACGGAACTTGATCGCCAGTCCCTGACCATTCAGGAGAACCACGCCACCCAGTACAAACTGTTCGATACCCGGGGGTTAAAAGGCGGACAATACAAAATGGAGATCCAATTTATCGGACCGTCAGATTCGGTTCGTTCGGACTCTGTCACGTCAAAACTTATCACGCTGACTGACCGATCGGGCGAGATTACCATGACTTCTCCTCTTACCCAGACAACGGACGACGCGCTGCATATCGATGGTTCAATTGTCAAAGAGGGGACAAACGGTGTGCAGGTTGAAGTTCGCGGCCAGAGTATCGGGCGGATATTTGGTCCACAATACGTCCGCACAACAAATGACATGAAGACCGGTGCGGGACTCTTTTCCCAGAAAGTGACGACATCTCAACCGGATGATTATGATGTATACTTTACGGATTCTAACGGGTTTATTGGCGTTGTTACGTTCCACGTGACTTCACCGGCACCCGTCCAGACATTCACCACCATCCCGACAACAACGATGCCAAAGACAACAATAAAGACGCTCACACCCATTTCCACCCCGACAACGGCACCAACACAATCTCCCCTGTCCATTAGTGCAGTTCTTGGGGCACTGGGC
>JBDKTL010000020.1:0-10684 GCA_039698055.1 Methanoregula sp.
CAAGCCTCACATGAGTCTCAACTGGGATGAACCGTGTAACGTCTTCTGGTACAAATTGCCTCCGGAGAGGATTTTGGATTATGCGAAGAAATGGTTATATGTGTAAAATTAATTCGGGATTCCACAATGCATGGGATTCCTCAAAAACCGTTAAATACGGGAATTTGCGTGGTGAATAGTGGACAAGATTCCTATAAAAACCCTGATCCGTGCACCGTGAAGGTAATACCGGGAGGGAGTGGAGGTTCAAAAATAACGCCGGTGAAAAACAGATTATTGGTATCTTTCTGTCGTGAAAAAAAGGAACCGGGTTATTTCTCAAACGCAAAATCCACGCGATAGTCCCGTATGCATTCACCGTCAAGCACGGTTTCAAACGAGGTCGTCGATCCCGCTCCAACAGAACCGAGATAGATCGATTTGGAATCACGGATCGTTCCGGTATTGGTATTGACCAGGTTGAAATTCAACCGGGCAGTATCTGCAGAGATATTGCCGGCATTATAGACATAGCCCGTAACGCGTTCATAGCATCCCATAGCCGGGGACCATTCATCGGTATATGCGTAATGGGCATGAAGTGTCCCTTCTGAACGATCGATTACCGCAGGATTGTTCACACAACCACAACACGCGACTAAGGTAACCACCAGCACGAGTGCCGCCACTGCAGAGAGTTTCATGACTACCACGTTTCTTTACACCACGATATATATTCAATCCAGAACCAGCCGTAAAAAAAAAGAACCGTCAGGAATATCCGGGTCCCGACCGTGCCTCATGAACAGGAGAGGGAATCAGAATAATGTAGTGCCATGCGGGTACTGCTTTACGGTATGATGGGATGTGGGCAGGATTAAAAATACGCATCTGGATTTTTTATCCGGTTTGATAAAAACTAAAAATACGAAAAAAAATTGAAAGATTTACTTGAGCACGCAGATGGACTGGGGTGCATGAACCATGAGCGCCAGGCTCTCGTAGATCTGGAACTCAAGGAGATCCCCGACAGGCCCGTTGTACCCGAGCACCATGTCCTGGCCAATCGCGACCGACACGTACTGTTTTCCTGACGCCAGCAGGACCCCGCCTTTCTTTAAGTTGGGGGCTTTTACGACGCCATCGGTGACAATCGAGCGGATGTGATCGAGCTCGGTGCCTGCCCCCTGCGGATACCGGCGCAGGAGAAGGTTAAAGAGCGACGGGGCTAACGCCATGCTGTAGGGACCGTGGAACCCGGCCTCGTCGAGTTTTGTTACCGCATCGATGATCTGGTCTGCGGCAGTACCGACTTTCTCCCACTTGGACAGGCTGAACGAACCTGCACCTGCGACGTTCATCAGTCCCGGGATCCCGGGAAGACCGGAAAGGAGGACCTGGTCTTCTTTTGCAGCGCAGTCCATTGCAGCGCAGGCAACCGGCGCGGTATCGAGGAACAGGTGGTCCCGTTCAAATGCCGCAAGGTCCCGTTTGGCAAGGCTGAAATCGGTCCGGATCATCGTTACCGGAACAGACGCACTGCCCACGATCCCGTCATCGATTACATAGTCCCCAAGGGAAATGGACTTGAGCCCCAGCCCGTACGGGCCTTCAATCGGGAGTATCCTGCGGCCGACAAGCTGGCTCTTTGCGGATTCCACCATGACCTTGTCGAGCAGGGCCCAGGTTTCCGCGGTAATGGGCGCATCCCCGCGCCCGAGATATTTGTTTTCCATGGTTTACATCTCCTGAATTTATTTCAATGATCCAATTGTCGTTTCCTGCTGTACCGGTCCGGAGCCCTGTGCTGCCGGGGCAAACTTTGCCGCCATCGTATCGACTTCAAGGGTTCCTTTCTTGAGGAATTCATCCTCGTTACCCGTGAGAATTGCCATAAGCCGCATCAGTTCTCCCACGTGGACACGCTCTTCATCGGCGATATCCACAAGGACAGCCTTTGCAAGAGGATTATCGGTTGCATCGGCGTGGGACATATAAAGGTGAATTGCTTCGAGTTCTCCGGCAATATCAAGACGGACTGCCCGCACAAGTTCCTCGTGCGTCATCTTGCGGTCCGGTGTTACTCCACTGAAAGGATTGACAAATTCTGGCATAATATTCTCCTGTTAGCCAATAGTATACCTTAAAAATATAAATATTCCTGACATGGTGACAGCACAAAATTGCGGTGGTTTCCCAAAGGGAAATCAGAATATGCCGGGTTTTTTAATAATCGCCGGGTTTTGCCGGCAAAAAAATTCCTCTCACCGGTGCAGCACCGGGTGCACCTGTTATTTTCCCGGACGGGACGGCCGTTTATTCTCCCCCAGTACCTTCTTTTTCCGCAGCAGCCGGTTATAGGACACCGCAAACCGGTGCGCTTCATCACGAATCTCCTCAACGTACCGGAGCGCACTGCTCTTCCGGTCAAGCCGCAGGGGGAGTACCGCGCCGGGCACGTAGATCTCTTCTTCGCGTTTTGCAATTGCAATGACCGGGATATCTATGCCCAGAGTGCCCAACACCCCCGTCGCCGATGACAACTGGCCTTTGCCGCCATCGATGATCACAAGATCAGGCAGCGCTGCGTGCTCGTCAACAAGCCGCTGGTACCGGCGCTTCACGACTTCTGCGATGGAAGCAAAATCGTCGATCCCTTCAACCGTCTTTATCCGGAACCGGCGGTAGTTGCTCTTGTCCGGTTTCCCGTCACGGAACTGCACCATGGACCCGACCATGGCCGTGCCGGACAGGTGGGAGATATCAAAGCATTCGATGACTGAAGGGGCGGGCACAAGCCCGAGTGCCGCACCCAGATCGGCACCTTTGAGGACATCGCGGAAGAATGCAATCTCAAGATTTTTCAGCGCAAGGTCGAGCAGCTGCTTCTTTTCGCCGCGCTGGGGGAAGATCACATCGACATGCCGGCCTTTTTTCTGCGAGAGGAACCCGGCGAGCGCCGGATCTGTTGCATGGTCGAGGATCAATTCCGCCGGAGGTTCGCGCTCCGAATAGTACTGCACCAGGAATTCATCAAAAAAATCCTCAACGGCTTCGAAGGTATATTCCTGTTTGTTCGAGAGCGACCCATGTTCGACATTGAACACGACAAGGTATACCTGCCCGGCACTCGCCCGGCAGGCGATTACGTCCTGGTCGTATTCCCGCCGTCGCTCGACCGTCTGCCGGTCGGCAAGGTGCCCGATGGCAGCAATCTCGTTTCTCAGTTCAAGCGCGCGTTCATAGTCCTCTGCTGCGGATCGCTCGGCCATCTCCTGACGGAGCCGTTCCAGAAGTTCGCCACCCTTTCCCTTCAGCAGCAGGGCGGCCTTTTTCACGTTCCCGTCGTACTCCTGCGGGCTGAGGGTGCCGGTGCAGGGTGCACTGCAGGACTGCATGTGACGGCGGAGGCAGGGGCGTTTCGGGATTTTTTTGCAGGTCCGCAGGTGAAATGCTTTTTTTACCACCTTGAGGACATGATCGCGTTCGGCAGCGGACACAAACGGCCCAAAGAACGTCCCGTCCCCCTTGGTCTGCCGGGCAATCACCAGCCGGGGAAATTCTTCGCAGGTCAGTTCGATCCATGCATACCGTTTTGCGTCTTTTAGGTCGATGTTGTATTTCGGCTGGTGTTTTTTTATCAGTGTATTTTCCAGCAGGAACGCTTCGGTCTCGGTATTGGTGACCATGACGTCAACGGATGCGATATGTTCGACAAGGCTCCGGGTCTTTGGGTCATGGTCTTTTTTGGAAAAATAACTCGATACCCGCTTTTTGAGGTTCTTCGCTTTCCCCACGTAAATGATGGTGCCGCCGGTATCCGCATACAGGTAGCAGCCGGGATTTTCGGGAAGCGTGGCGGGATCGATCATCGTTTGAGTAGGATATCGGAGTTAAGGAACATAAGGAATAGGGATGGGGTAAGGGTCACGTCCCACGATCATCAGCATCCGGATGCCAAAAAAAAGCCCGGAAAAAGTATCCTATTCTCTTCCCGCCAGCATCGGTTTCAGGTACTGCCCCGTGAAACTTGCGGCGACATTTGCCACGGCTTCAGGAGTCCCGGTTGCCACGATCTCCCCGCCGGCATCCCCGCCTTCCGGCCCGATATCAAGAAGATAATCCGCCGATTTGATCACGTCAAGGTTGTGCTCAATCACGACCACCGTATTGCCCTTTTCCACCAGATCGTCAAGCACGGTGATCAGTTTCTTGGTATCGTCAAAGTGAAGACCGGTCGTCGGCTCGTCGAGCAGGTAGAGGGTCCGGCCCGTTGCCCTTTTTGCCAGCTCGCGGGTCAGCTTGATCCGCTGTGCCTCGCCGCCCGAGAGTGTTGTCGAACTCTGGCCGAGCTTGATGTAATCGAGGCCCACCCTTGACAAGGTCTCCAGTTTGCTGCTGATGGAGGGAATATTCTCGAAGAGTTTCAGCGCCTCCTCCACGCTCATGTCCAACACATCGGCGATCGACTTGCCCTTGTACGTTACTTCGAGCGTCTCGCGGTTGTAGCGTTTCCCCTTGCACTCCTCGCATTCGATGTAGACATCGGGCAGGAAGTTCATCTCGATCCGGATCAGGCCGTCGCCTTCGCAGGCCTCGCACCGCCCGCCCCGGATATTGAACGAGAACCGGCCCGGCTTGAAGCCCCGCATCTTCGCTTCCTTGGTCTCGGCAAAGATCGTGCGGATCTCATCGAAGACCTTGGTGTAGGTGGCCGGGTTGGACCGCGGGGTCTTCCCAATCGGCGACTGGTCGATCACGATCACCTTGTCGATATCGGAGTCGAAGACGATCTTGTCGTGCTTTCCTGCCTGGTCACGCGAGTGATGGAGGATCTGCATCATGCCCTTGTACAGCGTCTCCTCAACCAGCGTGGACTTGCCGGAGCCGGAGACACCGGTGACCACGGTCAAAAGGCCGATGGGAAATTTCGCATTGATATTTTTCAGATTATTTTCCCGGCACCCTTTGACCGTGATGTAATGCTTGGGTTTCCGGCGGGTTTCGGGGATCTCGATCTTCTTTGCACCGGAAAGATACTGGCCCGTGAGCGATTTTTTGTTCTTCTCGATCTGCTTTGGGTTGCCTTCCGCAACAACGTAGCCGCCATGCACGCCGGCGCCCGGCCCCATGTCGATCACGTGCTCTGCGGACCGGATCATGTCCTCGTCATGCTCCACCACAAGCACCGTGTTGCCGAGATCGCGGAGCGTCCGGAGGGTCTCGATCAGCTTCCGGTTGTCGCGCTGGTGCAGGCCGATGGAAGGTTCGTCCAGCACATAGAGCACGCCCATCAGGGTCGAGCCGATCTGGGTGGCGAGCCGGATTCTCTGCGCTTCCCCGCCCGAGAGCGACCCCGCGTTCCGGGAGAGCGTGAGGTACCCGAGACCGACCTTCTCCAGAAAGTCCAGCCGGGACCGGATTTCCTTCAGGATCTGTTTTGAGATCTCCCGTTCCTTGTCGGTCAGCTTCAGGCCGTCAAAGAACTTCAGGCTCGCGGAGACCGAGAGGTCCGTCACATCGATGATGGACTTGCCGTTGATCCGGACCGCGAGGATCTTGTCCTTGAGCCTTTTTCCCTTGCAGGACGGGCAGTCGGAGACCCGCATGTAGCCTTCGAGCTCGCGCTTCCGCCAGTCAGACTTGGTCTGGGCATAGAGCCGGGCGGTCTGCGGGAGGAGTCCCTCCCACTCGCCGTTGTGCGACCACTGGGCATCGCCGTTCTTTGCGCTCATCGAGAAGTGCATCTTCTCGGTCGAGCCGAACATCAGGCCATTGTACTGCTCCCGGGTCAGGTCTTTGATGGGCGTTAAGACGGAGAAGCCGAAATGTTTTGCAACCGTGGCAAGGTACTGGCCCCTGAAGCCGTCCATCGGGTTGCGGTACGGGGCAACGGCACCGTCCGCGATGCACCGGTCCTTGTCCGGGATGATGAGGTCGGGGTCGAACTCCATCTTGACCCCGAGACCGTGGCACTCCTCGCAGGCGCCGAACGGGCTGTTGAACGAGAACATTCTTGGCTGGAGTTCCTCGAATGCGATCCCGCAGACCGGGCAGGCAAGGAGCGAGGAGTAGGTGGACTCGGTCTCCTGTTCATCGAGCACGATGATGAGCCCTTCGGATTTCTTCAGGGCATTCTCGATCGCTTCCGTGAGCCGTGAGCGGTCGCTTGTCTCCAGCCGGTCGATCACGATCTCGATGTCGTGTTTCTTGTACCGGTCGAGCGTGATCTCCTCATCGGTCCGTATTATTTTTCCGTTCACCCGGACCCGGGCATAGCCTTCCTTGTCCAGATCTTTTAAGAGCTGCTGGTAGGTTCCCTTCTTCTGCCGGACTATTGGCGAGAGGATGGTGACCTGGCCGGGATGCTCGGCAAGGATCTGGTCCGCGATCCGGTCCGGGCTCTGGGCTGCGATGGGGATATTGTGCTCGGGGCAGAACGGCGTCCCGATGCGGGCATAGAGGAGACGGAAGTAATCGTAGATCTCGGTGGTGGTTCCGACCGTTGACCGGGGATTCTTGGAGGTGGTCTTCTGCTCGATGGCAATGGCCGGCGAGAGTCCTTCGATGTGGTCCACGTCGGGCTTCTGCATCATGCCCAGGAACTGCCGGGCATAGGAGGAGAGCGATTCCATGTACCGGCGCTGGCCTTCGGCATAGAGCGTATCGAACGCTAATGTCGATTTGCCGGAGCCGGAGACTCCTGTAATGACTACTAACTTATCCCGGGGGATCGTGACGCTGATATTTTTGAGGTTGTGCTGGCGGGCACCTTTGATGATGATATCTTTCATGGCTGTGTGCTCATTGAATCATCGTTGTGATTTAAAGGAGTTCACTTTGGGGCATGAAAGTGAAGAAGAAATTTCCCGACAAATCCCAAAAAAATCCCCCTCCCGTACACCAAAATTAACATAAATGTTAAGGTTGGTGTATCTAAGGGGGAAAAGGGGAGGAGACACCAATGACAATTGAGATCCTGAAGTCCATGGCAAAGGATAACCAGATCTTTTCGTTTGCTCAGCTGTACCAGAAGACGCACATCAAAAAAGAAATGCTCTGGGTCATCCTCTCCCGTATGGAAGAGAAAGGGTTCATTGAGCGGATTGAGAAAGGCAAGTACCTGATCATCCCGCTCGGGAGCGAGAAAGGAAAATACACGCTCCACGAATTCGTCATTGCTTCGTACCTGGTAGAACCCTACGCGATCTCCTACTGGAGCGCCCTCCATCACTACGGACTCACCGAACAGATCCCCACCACGGTCTTTGTCCAGACACCTGCACGCAAGAAGAAGAGCCAGCTCGACATTTTCGGGGTGAACTACCAGATCGTCCGGGTGAAGGAGGAAAAGTTTTTTGGGATCCGCAAGGAATGGATCGAGGAGACTTCGATCAACATCACCGATAAAGAAAAGACGGTAATCGATTGTCTCGATAAGCCCCACTACGCCGGGGGCATCACTGAGGTAGCAAAAGCTCTCATGAACAGTTCACTGGATCACGACAAGCTCAGCGAATATGCCATCGGGATCGACAATTTCGCTGTGATCCGGAGGCTCGGATACCTGTGCGAAAAGGCAGGCGTGTCTATTAATCTCCCGCCGCCCCGCTCGAACAAATACCTGTTGCTGGACCCCACGATGCCGGCTAAAGGGGAGAACGATCCAAAATGGCGGCTCGTGATTAACCAGGATGCCATTCTGCCGGAGTCACCTGAATGATCCCGGCTCTTGAGATCAAGGAACGTGCCCGTGAGTCCGGTGTGCCACCCTCGACTATCGAGCGGGACTATGCACAGAACTGGCTCCTGTCTGCTCTTCGTTCGGTAAACATGGTATTCAAGGGAGGGACCTGCATCCGGAAAGTGTTTATCGAAAACTACCGGTTCTCCGATGACCTCGATTTTACTCTTCTTGAACCGATCGGTGCCGATGCAATTTTTGCAGCGGTGAGCGATGCGATCGTTCGGGTCCGCGAAGAGAGCGGCATTCCTTTCGAAGACGATCCCGGATTCCGGGAAACCAAAACCGGTTTCAAGGCAACGGCCCGGTTCCGGATCCTGAACCGGGGGTCCGCATCCCCGGTTAAGATCGATCTGGATTTGACAAGCCCCGGCCAGGAGGATGTCCTTCTGCCGGTAACCAAACGCCCGGTTTTCCATCCGTATTCCGACGGGCTCCCGGCATCCGTGACTTCGTATTCTCTTGAAGAGATTATGGCGGAGAAGATTCGCTCGCTCTTCCAAAGAACCCGTTCACGCGATCTCTACGATATCGGGCAACTGGCAGATCGGGTGGACCGGCCGGTTGTGAAATCAATTCTTTCACAGAAATGTGATACAAAAGGTGTTGTTGTTGACACAGCGATACTAGCCGGAAAACGGGAGCAGTTCAAAGCATTGTGGCAGGGTTCTTTAGGCCACCAGATGAAAGTGGTCCCGGATTTTGACGAGGCGTTTGGGAAAATGCTGGAAGAGATAGAGGGATATTCAGCGTAGAACACTGGCCAGCTTGAGCCCTTCGATGGAATCCACATCCGGCTTGTGCATCAGCCCGAGGAACTGGCGGGCATACGTGGAAAGTGATTCAACATACCGTCGCTGTCCTTCTGCATACAGGGTGTCAAACGCGAGCGTCGATTTGCCGGAGCCGGAGACCCCGGTAATCACGACAAGCTTGTCGCGGGGGATCTCCACATTGATATTTTTCAGGTTGTGCTGGCGGGCACCTTTGATGATGATGTTTTTCATGCTGGTGTGCTCAGAGAATCAGCTCCGGTAGTTAAAGGAGTTCAGTCCGGGCATGAAAGTGAACAATATGCAACTCTCAGAGAACGGTCCTTATCAAACTCATGATTAACTAATAGTTATTTAAAAAAAATGTCCTGATCATGACGATCTTATAATTAATATGCATTTCTTTTTGATTATTTTTTATCCGTTTTCTTTGTTCTTCAGGACAATTTGGGTCATATTTTATTAGGTATTCAAAAAGATCAAGAATTAAATGACACTCCTCGTACGATTTAATCAGTTCTGGAAATGTCACATTTACTCCAGTTTCATGAGCGACTAATTGACGATTTTCTTGTAGATTGTTGTATATTTGAAATATTCTCGCTATTTTCCTATTTTCTTTCATTTTATCGAATTTTTCTCGATGGCATTTACCAAAAAAATTAATGAAATCTCCAAGATCCGAGGTTTTATATCTTTTTAGAAATTTATCAACAGATGATTGAAAATATTGATTTTCAACATTTTGACAATTTTTGCAATTTATATGTTTTTTGGCAATTTTATTGAATTCCTTCTCAAAACAATTGATTATCAAAACTAGAAGATAAGAAACAAGATAATTTTCAATTTTTGTTCCGAAGGTGTTAGTATTCTTTAGATGATTGCCACAGTCTTTTATTGCATTATCAATTTCAATATTTTTCATGGTTCATGTGAATAATTGTTTTTTCGCTTCGGAAAATCTACTCTGAACAATTTTTACATCCGTTGTTGCATTTCTGCAATATCCATAAAATATAGTATCTTGTTTTAGATTCTGATATTTGTCTTTAATATCATGATTTATCGAACTAAGATTATGAGCAAAATTGTACATTACTGAGTCAAAAAATCCTGGATTAAGTCCAGAAACAATATGAAATGGTTTTGGACCTAATATAGTATCGACTTTTTCGCAAGTATCTCTAAAAATTTTTTCCGAATTTTCGATAAAATCACGAGATGCGTTCTGGTGTTTTGCCATGAACGTATTCATAAATTCTTTAAGCGGTTTCTCATAATTATCATACTCATAATAAAACGCGAAAAAACGAAGAATAAATTCGATATCTCTCTGTCTTCCATCTACAACAGGTTTCCCAACGATGCGCCTCCAATGAGGATCATTATTTAATTTTTTCATCAATTCATTAAAGGAACCATGATAAATACTATTTCTTATCTCTTGATTTGTGAGAGAGGTTCCACCTGTATTTAATCTCTCAAAAATGTGATAGATACTCGTCGCATCTTTTGGATCATGCTGTTCAACGATGAATGCTCTTAATATACGGTTAATGAATTTCTCTTTATCCGCATCTGTCAAATCTGCAAAAGATTTGCCAAAATATTCACTTTTTGGATTTAATTCAGTAAGACGAAAAACTTCTCTTTTCCCCTCTTTTTCATCCCCAAAATATCCGTTAATAAAGTAGTGAATTGATTTCAATCTTTGTTGTCCATCAATGACTAAGGAATTCTGACTTTCTGGTTCAGTATAAAGAAAAATTGCTGGTACGGGGAGTCCAACTAAAAATGATTCAATTAATCTTGTTGCCTGGATTTTTTTCCAGACAAACCCTCTTTGAAAATCTGGAACAATTATTTTTTTGTTTGAGAGTTTATTATTAAGAACTTCCAGAGTAAAATCTGCCGGATATGTGAATATTCGATAATTGGGCAAAGTACTTGTATAATCTTCCATTTCTGAATTTACGTCCTCAACATCAATTCCATCATCTGTCATATTAGACTCCTTTTTTATCCATAGGTTTTGGTTATAATAAATCTTAGTTAATCTGGCTCTGTAGAATTCCTCAATGAAAATAAGGAATGACAAAGAAGAGATCAATTTTGAGATATTGTAGAGGATGATTTTGATTTTAATTTCCTTGATCTGAAGTCGGTATTTGCGGGCTTTGAGTGC
>JBDKTL010000021.1:0-130836 GCA_039698055.1 Methanoregula sp.
TAACCGCATCAATAACGTCACGATCTACAATGCAAAATGGGAGATTGTAAAAGCTGCCATCGCGGACTATCTGGCTCATCCAAAATACACGCTCTAATTTTTTTCTAGATCTTGTGCGTAAGTCCTACGGAAAAAGCCTGATCCTGAGATCGATCCCTCACTTTGACGGGCGACAGGATCAAAAAAATGGGAAGTACCGGGAAAACGCGATCCGGTCCGGGGCATTACAGCATATACCGGATCCGGTCCATTTGTTTTTTCCTCCGCATGACATAAAAAAGAAGGGCAAGAACGGCAATAACCGCGATGACGATAATGTTCTTTGCCGCCTGCTCACAAGCCCAGATGATCATGTCGATAAAAATACTGACAGCCGTTGTGGGCGGGGGCTGTGGGACCGGTGCGGGAAGATTATTACTCTTCTGCCCCGCTGTGCCCTTACGGGTCACCGGAAGATTTTTTGGCATACTAAACAGTGCAAAGCAGCAAAAATGAGAAATTTTGGCCGTAATCGTACTGGTTTCCGGTGAATAGACCGTAGGGAGATCGGTCCAGGTACCGGTCGTGTGATCGTAGCTTTTAATGGAATAGTCTTTGCCCCATTGTGCGTCCGGATACGAAATAGTGAGTGTGATATCCGGGGAGAATGTTGCACCGTCAGGGCCAAGCTCATAGGCAATACCATCAAACGAGAACGTTTCACCCTGCGGCAGGTTTGAAAGGGATTCAGCAGGATTCGATTTTATGGTCACCGAAGAGAGTACGTTACCGTCACGGTCTTTTGCCACGATTCCCTTTCCAATAGAAAGTGTGGCATGGTTATCGGTCGACGCGAGCATGGTTGCCTGCGTGATTACCCCGTTTGCATTATTATAGAGATATGCCGTTTTACCCGGATCGACTGGTGCCGGGTTGGGTTCCTGTACCGGTGCGTTTTGTTGTCCATGTGCAGTACCCGATACCGTTCCACCGGCTTGGCTGGAATCCAGTGAGCCGGAACTGTCCTGCCCGTTAATGTAGCTGGCAACAGAGAGGGTGATGAGCTGGAGCGGGTTGCCGGCGCCTTCCAGAAAAGACAAACCGAACGTTGAGAGGCCCTGGGACGATTCGGCCTCAAAATAATCAAGATTTTCTGTTGAATTATGGTACAGGAACCGTGTTTTCAGCACCTGCCCGGACAGGCCGTCATCGCTGATCCGCTCGATAAACACTTCATCGCGTCCCCCGGGTTTTGAAGCAACCAGCGTCGCGTTCAGGCTCATGTGCATGAGGGCGGTCCCGCTGGCCGGGAAATTGGTTTTAATGATTTTTACGGTATAGGCAGTACCATTTGTTCCCGCATAATGACTTCCCGTGGCGATATAATTGAAATTCGTCGCATCTGTTCCTGTTGCACCTTCCCAGATTTTTGTGTTCAGTACCGCGTTCTCGGGGTAAGACGAAAGATCTATGGAGTAGTTGACCTTGACAAACGGGCTTCCGGTAGAGAGGGAAAATCCTGTCGGGACGATATCCTTTGTCTCGAAGTGGACACTGCCGATAGTGCCGTTAATCGTAGTACCAGAAACCACAAACCCGCCCGGGTCGGTCGTAAATATACTGATATTCCCCAATCCCCGGTCTGGCGGGGGTGTAAAAACAAGCACCGAAGTGTTCGGGTTAAATGTCCAGTCAGTAAGAGTAGTCCGGTCAAAAACCAGATATTGATGGCCGCTGTGATCCTGGATACCGATACCGGCGACGGTCATATTTACGCGTTCATTAGCCCCGGCGAGCATGGTGATATAGCCGGTCCGGGTTTTCGTGTCTGCACCGAACGTATTGGACACGATAAGGGAGACCGTGTACACACCGGGAGTCAGGTACTCATGCGTTGGGTTCTGTATCGTTTTGTTTGTCCATGTCCCATCGCCCCAGCTCCAGTTCCACTGCGTCGGGGTTCCATGGGAGGTGTCGGTAACGGTGATGGTGGCGGGCACTACGTCGCTTGTTGGGGATGCTGTAAAATCTGCTACGGGTCTTCCTGCGACGACACTACCCGTGACGGTTATGGCGTTCCGGCAGTAAGGATTGCTCACGATAAGGGACACATTGTATGCCTGGTTGGCGGCGAAGGTATGACCCGGGTTCTCCAGCGTCGAATTGGACCCGTCGCCGAAATCCCAGAACCAGTGGGTGATCGGGTTTGACAGCGACTGGACAGAGCTATCGGTGAAATGAACGGTTACCGGGGCACTTCCTCCGGCAAAGTCGTTCGTGAACCCGGCAACCGGGCAGGCTCCGGGCGAGCTGCTGGTGTAAAGATGGACATTATAATTCCCGCCGGCGGGCTGTTCGTCCCAGACAATCCGGTAGATCGATTGTACCGGAGAATACGATATTGACGGGAAATTTACCCCGCCGCGGTCGAGCGCAATGGGAAGACTCTGGGGAATGCCCGTATCGTTTACAACGATGTCAAAGTTGGAAGGATGAGTGGCATTGGTCTGTTTCCACACCACCCAGTCCCCGGAAATTGCCGGTGACTGGTGATCGATACCCGGTTCGTTGGGAGTGAGGCTGTACTCATCGCCCGGGGCAGTACCGTTCGTGAATATCTCGTCATTCCCGTTCCGGTTATCCTGCCAGACGATCCTGTTCCCGTAGATACCCGGACTTGTCTGCTCCCCGGGATCATTTGTGATCCGGGTCAGCAGATGGGTTACGATATCCGACAGGTAAATTTCAGAGTCCCCGGACAGGTCGTCCTGCCAGACAACAGAATTCTCATAAAGTGCCGGAAAAATCTGGTTGCCCCCGGTGACTCCAACCTCACTTTCAAGACCAGGTGAGGAACCGTTACCATAGATCTCGAAAATTCCATTCCGGTCATCGTGCCAGACAACCCGGTTGTTGTATATGGCCGGGAAATCCTCCACGCTCGATCCTGATGAAACCGGGGTTCTTGTTCCGGTGATAATATTATTGATATAAATTGCAGAATTAGTGCACAGGGGATCTGCCGCACAATCAGTATATGCGACGAGATTTCCGGAGATCGCCGGGTGGGTGGCAAAACTTGTATTATCGGTAATCTCACGCTCAGAACCTGAGGTAGTGTTGTAAAGATAAACAATTCCAAAATTCTGGTTTAAATTGTGCCAGACGATCTGATCTCCAGAGATTCTGGGTTCGCCATAGTCAAGGCCGTTGGAATGTACCGTCAGGAGAGTTTCTGTTCCGGCTGCGATGGAAGGGGCGGCAATAAGAACCGCTGAGAGAAAAAGGAAAATAATTTTTTCAAGAAATTTTCCTGAACCGGTTTTTCGCATTACCGCACCTGGTTTGTTCTACCTCATCCTCATTTGCCGTTAATACCCCTGTGCCCAGCCGATAGTGGAGAAATAATTGATAAACGCTCCCTGCTCGATGCCAAATATCGCATCGGTTGTATCTGACAAATCAAGAGTAAGTGCAATCTTGGTTACAGCATTTGCCGGGTACTGGGGTGTTTTTCCCAACATAAACTCTGCATCAAGATAACTCCAGGAACTGTTGGGGCTCCGCACAATTTTCAGGAAATTCTTTACGGGATAATCCGGATCCGGGTCCCATAAGCCAAATGTCGTACGGAGTACGATGTAATGTCCTCCGTCCGGTGCATCGAAAGTGCCAAGAACCGGGTAGCAGTGATCGGCCATGATGGTCCTTGGGTCGAACTTGATGCCTCCGGGGTTACCGTTCGGATCGTACCTGCCGGCAGGGCTCTGGTCTTCTGATACATACGTCATTGCCACGAGAGGATACCGTGTTTTGTTTACACCCCACACCTTGGTCTTTTCCAAACAGAATCCCATGTTAATAAAAGTGTAGAGTGAAGATCCTTTGGCGCTTGCGGATATTCCGCCAATCGCATTGAACGTATTGGATGTCGTGGTGTATGCAAAACAATTCAGGCCGGTGAGATACATCAGGGCAATCGCGGCATTCCCGCCCCACTGGGGCTTGCTGATAGTCATGACATCGGCATACGTGGGATCTTTTGTGGTATCGGCAAGATCATTAAGCGACATCGGTTTTCCGGGAGTCGCCAGCAGGGAAAGCCCGTTCGTATATATGCAGAATTTTGCATAGGCCCGTTCAAACAGTGCCGGCCATACCTCGTTTGGATTTGTTGACCCGGCGCCGTAAGAGATTCCCTTGGGATCAGAGGTCTTCAGGTTGCCGTCCTGCAGCACCTGGGAACCCACGGTGACTTTTCTTGGGATGCCCCCGGGATTGCCATTACAGTCCAGGGTATTAAGCTGGATACCTGAAGTCAGGCTTCCTGAAAGCGAGACCCCCGTTTTTCCCGGATAGTCCCAGAAAGTGAAGGTATAATTTCCCACGTCATCTGGTCCGGAGATATTCTGGATGATAAAATTCCGGTTGACCCAGGCAAGGGAAGCAAGTGCAGCGATAAACGGGCAGTCCGGCAGGCATTGCCCCTGAACCGGATTGGGCCAGCTTGGCAGGGTTTTTGAGATCTTTGGCGTAAAATTAGCGGAATAAAATACCATAGGGGGATAGATGGGTTTGTATGCCGGGGGCGGATTGTCAGGGCAGGCCATCATGCATCACCAACATGCAGCCATTTTCCCAGATTTTGTCTTTGTGGCACCGTTGTCCTCCCTTCGCTACGGTATGTAAAGGTCCCGGATTTTTTTACCATGGCGTACAACTCCTGTGTTTATTTAATAGTTTCACGGGAATTATTATAAATATTATTAAATTATTCTAAAAATAGTATCCATATATTGGATTTACGATAAAATGCTTTTAAAGGACAGGAATGCCCCGCGTATAATATCGTAGCAGAGAATCTTTGCCCATGAACCGGTGAATTCTTTTTACGTTCCGGGCAGACGGGATGAAAGAAAAACTGGTTCAAGTGTCTGCCCTCATACCCCGGATGCTTTTTTTACATCGCTGGGGCCAGACAGCTCACGGCGTCTCCTCGGCCGTAATCTTAGTGATATACCATGCATGAATCGCAAGAAGCAGATAGAGGGGAAAGAGCAGGCTGTACGTGTCAGTCTCCCCCCGGAATTTAAAAAGCCATACCGTCGCGGTTATATCAATCTGGAAGATCATGATCCCCCACCATTTGCCCAGGTAGCCGTACCCGAGACCGGGCAGCAGGAAATTGAGAAAACCGGCGATCAGGGGATTTTTAGTAAAATGCGGCCGGGCATACAGTCCACGCGGAAGTTCCATGTCCGATACACCGCATCGTTCAGCCGCATGCATCGCTTCCCACCGTACCTGACGGTCTTCATCGCCCAGAGCAGTAAGAAGTGCAGGCCCCGCCTCTTTTTCCCCCCGTTGCCCAAGAATTTTTATTGCATTCAGCCGGATCTCCCGGTCACGATCACCAAGAAGGAAAATAAGAGGCCGGACCAGAGAGGGATCGCTCTTTTTTAATGCATTCCAGTCCTGGAATCCTGCACAATACCATCCGTATTCTTCTTCACATGAAGGTGAATAGCCGATTTTCCTGAGTGCCCTGGCAGATCCAAACCGGACGTACTTGTCCCGGTCTTTGAGAGCCTGCGTGAGTGGCGCGATGGCAGCCGGATCTCCGATCTCCCCGAGTGCAAGGGTGACCTGCCATCGAATTTCACTTGACCGGTCATGGAGCATGCAGATGAGGACAGGCACCGAGCGGGGATCTTTTATTTCTGCCAGAGCATTGATGGCACCCAAACGGATGAGGCGGTTCTTTTTTTTACGGAGAACCGCATGCAGTTGAATTGTAGCATCAGGTCCCAGCTGACCCAGGGCATGGATTGCAGCAGTCTGGATGTTTGGATCGGATACAGCAAGTGCCCGTACCAGCCCGGCGACGTCCCTGGTCCCTGCCATCGCCGGGATATCATCGCTTTTTACCAGGATATCGTAGGGAAACATTCCCGTCAGACCTCCCGGTCAGAAATCTGATCTGCCCATTTGTACGTCTGGACAGCGAGGATGGCGGTGACCGGATAGGCAACCAGGTACGGCAGGAAAGGCCCGGTTGCGAGTTGTGCAAGGACCATGATCGACATATATGCCATAAACACCGGAAAACCCCACCATTTGCCCAGGTAGTTGTACCCAATGCCAAGAAACAGGAAGTTCAGGAGTGCAGCAGCTGCGGGATCGGGACCGGTACGTTTGTGCCCTGCCTCTATGAGAGGGATACGGTGCAGGGCGATCCCGCAATTCATCGATGCGCCGACCGCTTTCCATCGTGTCCGGGCATCGCCCCCTAAAAGAGCCATCCGGCAGATCTGCCGGGCATTTTGATCCCCCAATTCCCCTATGACAGAGAGGATAGCTCGGCGTGTTTCCGGGTCATCTTCCTTAAAAATATTCATCAGCGGGCCTGTTGCCGCAGAACCACGGGAACGCACGGTGTCCCAGTCCTGGCATGCGATAAGGAAGTACACGTAATCCGGTTCTGAATCCGGTACCTGCCTGAGCCGGGTAAGTGCCTGTGCGGAAGCGTACCGGATATACCGGTTTTTATCCCTGAGCATATGGACGAGCACCGGTACTGCCTCCCGATCATCGATCGTACCCAAAGCAATCACTGCCGCCAGTCTCACTTCCATGGTTTTTTCATGTTCAAGCACACCGGTAAGATACGAAAGTACACGGGGTAGCCTGCACGTACTTAAAAATTCGATGGCGCCAAGACGAACGGAAACTGACGGGGAGTCTAACGCAGCAACGATCGCGGGCAGGACTCGATCTCCTGATGTACTGAGTGCTCCCGCTGCCCGCGAACGTACAGAAAAATCCCCGTGACCAAGAAGTTGGACTAATTTTGGGATATTCCCCCGTTGTTCTAGTTTCACTATGTCAGGGACGGCAGGTTCCAAAACCCATAAGGCAGCCATAAACATTGATAGATTATTTCTGGCTGATTATAATGTAAGCGAAAAAATGTAAGCGAAAATAATAATCTTGCGGATGATTTGACGCGAAAGGAATAACATTCCCGTGGAAGATCGGTCCGTGCCAGTCCGGCCATGAACATAACGAAACAGAATTAAATTTTTTTCGCCGCACGGATTTCCGTTACCAGACCGTAAATTTTTTTTGATCATATCCCGGTCAGGATTTGTTCTATCGCAAACCGGGCTCCGCGATTATTCTCTCCCGGCGCTGTATTCTCCTCTCAATTTTTGCAAAAACACCCGCCAATTTTTATGCTTCCCGTCCATTTTAGGTAAAAAACGTATTAAAAGAACATGGCAGAAGTTCTAAACCGTTCCCCAAGGGGGGAAAAACAGGAAATAATCTTATGACGGTCGCATTGCATATCCAGAACCTGACCCGGCGTTTCAACGATCTGGTCGCGGTCGATAATATATCCTTTGATACCGATAAGGGAGAAATTTTTGGCCTGCCTGGCCACAACGGCGCCGGGAAAACAACAACTCTCTCGATCAGCCGTCAAACGTACCAGAATCCCCCGGATTCGAAATCTATAAATACAGATTATATTAAGATATATCTTGAGATATGTCTTAATTGTAAGAGATGTCGTAGTTAAAGGAGAGTAATCAATGATGGAACACAATTTTGGAATGGATGAAAGTCGCGCCCAGCGAGGACCCGGCTTTAGAGAAAACGATGGTTTCAACCCAGGGCCTCAAGAGAGATATGAGCAGGATTTCTGTGACCGGGAGTATGGCGGTTTTAGTGGCAGAGAATGCCATGGTTTCGGAGAGAGAGATCATGGCGGTTTTAGTGGCAGAGACCCCCGTAGTATTATTGGCAGAGATCCCCGCAGTTTTATTGGCCTGGCTGGCTTTAGTGGCGGGCGGGAACGTTTATTCGATGCCGGCGATGTCAAGCTTGTTGTTCTCAAACTACTCTCGGAACAGCCAAGTTACGGATACCAGCTCATCAAGACCATGGAGCAACGCCTTGCCGGAGGTTATGCGCCAAGTCCCGGCGTGATTTATCCAACCCTGACGATGCTGGAGGAAGAGGGGCTTGCCATTGTATCATTAGAGGGCACAAAGAAGGTCTATTCGGTAACCCCCGAAGGAGTGCAATACCTCCAGACCAACGAGAAACGGGTAACGGAGTTATTTGAGCGTCTCGAAGAGGCGGGAAGGAGTTTCCAGCGCGGCCGATCACCCGAAATAATGAAAGCCTTCAAAAACTTGCACGGTGCTATGGTGGCACGTATGTCGCGTGGAAGCGCAACACCGGAACAAATCAGCAAAATCGCAGAAGCTATCAATGCAGCTGCCAAGGCCATCGATGAACTTTAACTTCCCGGTTGGAGAAAAACAGGAAACAATATTATGACGGTCGCATTGCATATCCAGAACCTGACCCGGCGTTTCAACGACCTGGTCGCGGTCGACAATATATCCTTTGATATCGATAAGGGAGAAATTTTTGGCCTGCTTGGCCCAAACGGCGCCGGGAAAACCACGACCCTCTCGATGCTTGCCACCATGCTCGTGCCATCCTCAGGTTCGGCAACAGTCAATGGCATCGATATTGCGCAGGACCCGGACGGGGTCAGGAAATCGATTGGCATCGTCTTCCAGGACCAGAGCCTTGACGAGGAACTCACCGCGTGGGAGAACATGGATTTCCATGGCCGGCTGTACCGTATCCCGGCAGAAACCCGCAAACAGCGGATCACGGAACTCCTGACGCTGGTCGAGCTTGAAAACCGCAAAGACGATATCGTGAAAACATTTTCCGGGGGCATGCGGCGGCGCCTTGAGATCGCACGCGGGCTACTCCACCACCCATCCGTCCTCTTCCTCGATGAACCAACGCTCGGCCTTGACCCGCAGACCCGCAACCACCTCTGGACGTACATCGCCACGCTCGCAGAAGAAAAAGGGATCACGATCATCCTCACCACGCATTACATGGAAGAAGCCGACCGGTTGTGCAACCGGATTGCCATTATCGATCACGGCAAAATCATCGCCATCGATACACCGGAAAATCTCAAGAACGGACTTGGAGGTGACATTGTAACCATCAGGACTTCTGATCCGGCTGGCGCGGCACAAGTTCTCAAAGAGCCCTGGATCTCACGGGTGGAAACACATAACGATGAAGTGATCGTGAGCCTGAAAAATGCCGACCAGTTTGTCAGCAGCATTGTCACGCTCCTGACCAGCCGCCAGATCCCGATCTCCTCGATCTCGATCCACAAGCCCACCCTCGAGGACGTATTCCTCTCCTTTACCGGGACAACCATCCGGGAAGAGGAAGCAGACCATAAGGAAACCATGCGAACACACCAGCGAATGATGAGGCACTGATCATGGACATTATCTATACCATCTGGCTCCGGAACATGAAGCGGTACATCCGGTCAAAAAGCCGTATCATCGGCAGCATCAGCATGCCGCTGTTCTTTTTGCTCTTCCTCGGCTTTGGCCTGAACTCGGTTGTTCAGCTGCCAAATCTTGGCGGCAATTATATCGTATTCCTGATCCCGGGCATGGTGGCGATGAGCGTCATGTTCACCTCCGTCTTCTCCGGCATCCAGGTCATCTGGGACAAGCAGTTCGGGTTTTTAAAAGAGACACTCGTTGCACCGGTCTCGCGGCTGGAGATTATGCTTGGCCAGACTGCCGGCGGGGCATCAACGGCAGTCCTGCAGGGATTCATGATCCTTATCCTCTCCCTGTTCATCGGTCTCCAGGTCTCAAACATCATCGGGTTTCTGGTCGCGCTTCTATTCATGGTGCTCATTGGCATCTCGTTTACTGCCTTTGGAATTGCGATTGCGTCGAGAATGGATGATATGACCGGGTTCCAGCTGATTATGAACTTTGTCATCTTCCCGATATTCGGGCTGTCCGGGGCACTTTTCCCCATCAGCTCGCTGCCATCGTGGATAACGCCAATTATCCTGATCGATCCCCTGACATACGGTGTGGAAGGGATCCGGTATGGCCTGACCGGGGTATCCCAGATCAACCCGGTGATCTGCTTTGCGGTGATCGGGGGATTTGCGCTTGCCATGACTGTGGCCGGGGCATACCTTTTCCGGAAGATCAAGATATAACCGGGCAGAAGAGATCGGTCGCGATCCTGTTGACCCTGCCGTGACGGATAATGCGGGTTGCCTCGATCCATGCACCATACTTTTTTTATAAGAATACAGCAGTCTTCAGCGACCTGACCCGTATGAAATGATTTTTATGAGCACTCAGGTTGATTACCCGGGTTTTATGGGGTTGCCGACTGGGCAAGCCAGTTAAATATCGCAACGTCAGTAATCGATCCTGCAAGTTTTCGGATTGCGCTTTTCACATTTGCACTCTGTACAAAATCTGCTGTAGTTGGGGTAGATCCTTGGTTCGTTTACAAACCACAAGCAGTGTATTACGGGCAATTTTTTAACGGTATAGAAAAACGGGGTGAAAACCGATACAGTGAAGGTAAATTAAATTAATCAGGGCATATGTGAGCAATTCTATAATAACAAGTGAGAATATGATTCCTCCCGAACGTGATCTTAAAATCGCAATTCCGTTATTAAGAACACCGGTAAATTTTAGGACAACATTTTGTAAAAATTACTCCTGATAACAGCGGGTGTTGTTGCTTTAATTATTGGCCTGAAACATGGACTATCGTAAATAATTTCAGTTCACCCTGTGGACCTATTCAAAATGAAGAAACTGCTTCGAACATCGTACGGATAAGATAGCTGAACGGATTTGTTTCAACACCACCCAGATAACGTATGCAAACGCTCCGTTTTTCAGGGCCTCTGCCATATCACTGGAGGAATTATTTTACCGTGAAAAAGATAAACGGGATTTCAATCCTGCGCCGTCTCAATGTATTCAGGAAGTCAAGCCCGCCCGGTCCTGGAAAATTATCTTCGGACACAATAACATCGCTTGGTCGGGAGGCAAGGAATAAAAACACCTCGCATCATGATCGTGCAAAATGCATCGTTATTGGACATTTCTTGTCGCGGTTATAGGGAACAATACTCCGCATCTCTGCATCATTGTCGATGTAAAGAGCAGTGATCATGGACCTGCCCCATGTCCCTCCTCCTGTATCCTTTCCTCGTCCAGCAGCCCGTCGCGGATAAAGATGATCCGGTCAAAGTACGACTGGTGCCATGGCTCATGCGAGACCATGACAATCGTCTGCCCGAGATCCCGGTTAACCGACCGGAATAGTTCGAGCACGGTCCGGGAATTCTCTGTATCGAGATTTGCACACGGTTCGTCCGCAAAGACGATCGCAGGTTTGTTCACCAGTGCCCGGGCGATCGAGACCCGCTGCTGCTCGCCGCCCGAGAGTTCGTACACGAGATGATCGAGCCGTTTTCCAAGCCCGACCTTCTCCAGCATCTCCGTTGCCGCAGCGTAACAATCAGGCAGGGGACGGCCCTGCGTGATTGCCGGGATCGCGACATTCTCTTGTACGTTCAGTTCCGAGACGAGCGCATAATCCTGAAAGACATAACCGAGATGCATAAGCCGGAAACGGGTACGAGCCTCGTCATTTAGCAGGGTGACATCCACGCCATCGATAAGGATCCTACCTGAAGAAGGCGTATCCAGAAGCCCAAGCTGGTGCAGGAGCGTGGACTTTCCGCTGCCGCTTGGACCCATAATCCCGACAAATTCCCCTTTGTCGATTTGGATCGAGACTCCTTTCAGCGCTGCAACCTCAACGAGGCCCATCTGGTAGATCTTTTTAAGGTTTGTGACCACGATCATGTTCATCCCCTCATCGCATCGAGGATTTCTTCGTTTGCCACCTGGCGGGCCGGGATGTAACCCGATATCAGGGATACCAGACAAAGAAGAACAATACTGACCGCCAAAGACTCATAATTGATCTCTGGCGTTAGATACCCCATCGGGAACCGGACCTTATTGACAGCAAGGATGAAGCTTATCCCGTTCAGCATCAGGATACCAGTGACGATCCCACAAGCGCACTGGAAGAGCACCTGGAGCAGGTAACTGCAGACAATGATCTGTTTCCGGATGCCAATCGCTTTGAGGATCCCGATCTGCTTTTTCCGGTTGATGATGTTGATATATGTCACGATGAAAACCACGACGCTTGCCACAACAAGGGAGACCAGGGTCATGATGTTGTTTATGAGATTGAGACTTGAGATGGCGTCACCCAGAATGCCCTTCCCCTTCTCGCCCCAGGTCTTCACCTTCTCCTCCACGCCGTATTCCATGATCGCATACTTGAGCACTGGCGCGTCGTCAGCCGAGGTCCCCCGCACCAGGATCTCTGTGGCCGTATTTTCGGTATGCATGATCGAATCCATCTCGTTCCGGGTGACAAATGCAGAGGAATCAATCAGGGCGCCCAGGCTCTCGTAAATCCCTTTTACCCGGTAAGTCTTCACCGCGCCGTTGCTGTAGGCCACCTCGACCCGGTCGCCGACTTTGACCCCGCCGAGTGATGGCAGCTTGTCCTGCGATTCGTCCTCGTTGCCGGCCAGGAGTGCCCCTAAGAGGATCTGGTCGGTGTCTCCTTTGGAAAGGTAGTCCCCATCTGTTATCACCAGCTGGTACTTAGTGACCCCCTGCTCGTCTACCGGGTCGAACGCCAGGAGAGATTTTGACTGGAACTTCCCGTTCCTGGTATTTGTTATGGTTACCCCGGTGCTGATGTGGGCTGTGACACCGGTGATGCCGGGAACCCGCTGGAGGCGCTTCACTAGACCGTCGGCATCTGAGATAGCGGTTTGTTTGTCTTTAGGTTCGATGGTCACGTGGCCGTACTGGTAATCGATCATCTGGTCGTTATAGAGGGTTACGACTCCGCCGATGATCATACCGAGGAAATTCATCAGCACCACAACGAGGGCAATGATCAGGATGGTGAGGATGAGCGTGCTCCGGTTGCCGCGCCGGATCGCCCGCACGGCAAGGTAGAACGAGACCCGCCACCCGCCGCCATTATTCTCCATTCCTCTGCCTCGGCCGGATGCAAAGGAACCAGCAACCGGCCCCCGCTATGATGAGGACGACCATGATTGCAACGATAACTGGCAACATCCCGGATCCCGGGAGGGTCGTGACCGTTGCCTGTTCCGTGATCGCGTGGGGGCCGAAGTCGTCATTGTACGTGATCGTCAGGTTGGCAGGAACTGTTCCATCCGTCGTGGCTTGCAGGTAGAAAATTGCCGGGGCATCGCTGTTCTTGTCGATTGAGCCGATAAAAGCGACATTTGTGCCGGTAAAGGGGCTTTCGAGGGCGGCCTTGATGGAGGAAGCCTGATCGGTGCCGGTATTCTCTACCCGGATAACCAGCGTAAACGCATTGCCCGGTACCGGGCGGACCGGATCAGTGGAAAAGGACTTGACTGCGATAGCCGCCTTACCCTTAACCGGTATACCGATTGTCTCGACCTGATGTTCCATGGTCCCGTCCGGGTTCCGGTAGGTAATGGCGAGCGTGACCGGATCGATACCGATAGGAGTATTCTTGTCGGTCGCGAGACGAAGTGTAAGGTTCGTCCCTTCGCCAGGATCGAGATGTTCCATATAATAATGGCCGGCCGTTGTGAGGACGAGAGACTTTATCGTTGAATTGAGATCCATTGCAATATCGCTCGCCCGGGTCAGCCCGACGTTTGTGATGTTGATCGCTACTATGCAATTCTCACCGGGTGCGACCCGGTCAGGCAGCTGCTGCGAGACAAAGAGAGCCGGTTTTTTCTGGGTCGAGATGTCGGTATTGACGTTAACCGTAACCGGGTACCGGGTGCTCCTACCGTCTTTCACATCAATCCAGGCCTCCGGGAAATAGATCCCGTCCTTTGCAGGGGCACGGATAACAAAAGTCACCGGGACGGCCTGCCCGGGGCCGAGCTCCCCGAGCCGGTCGAAGTCTTCTGTCAGGACAGCGATGCCGTTGCCTTCGAGGTGTATATTCTCAATAAAGACATTGATGTCCGTACTTTTCGTGCTGGCAAAGGCGCCACCGGATGTGGGACCGCTGTTTTCTTTCATCGAAGCGCTCTCTGCGGTATTTTTAATGGTGAGCGTGACCGTTCCCATATCCCCGGGCAGGAGTACCGCGGGAGTTACTTGATAGCCGGTGATAATGACCGTAGGATTTGTCGTGCTTCCCTCGTTATCGATCGCTCCCGACGGCACTACCAAGAATACCATCACTGTGAGCAGCAGAAACGCATGGATCCACCCCATTATTCCATCCATGGTGCTGCCGAGATTTTTCCTGTGCTTCCCGTCTTTTTTGTCGCGTGATTCTTCCTGCAAAATCTCCATCTCCTCCGGAATTTTTTCTGTCCTGCGGACTTCATGTCCCATTTATAGTGTACAAATGTTCAATTTGTTAAACTTATGTTTAGTTATTGAACGGTGTTTCATTTTTTCAAACACAAGGTGAATATATAATCCCGCCAAATGGTTGTACAGATGCCACGGATCAATGCGGAATATCGCGAGGATGCGAAGAAGAAGATCATTGCTGCTGCCCTTGAGATCGCAGCCGAGAAGAGCTGGGACGCGGTGACGATGGAAGCGATCGCCAAGAAAGTGGGGGTCACCAAAGGTGCACTTTATGCCTACTTTGAGAACAGCGAGGCACTGTTGCGTGAGGTAAGTGTCGAGTTGATCCGAAAGATCCGTGACGGTTTTACATCAGTCTTTGACAAAGATGAGGACATTCATGTCGTCTTAGAAAAAATTGCCGGTTTCATTTTCGACGATCAAAGGCCGTACGCTTCTATCTTCATCCAGTTCGTTTCCCGGCTTCCCCAGGACAGCCGTTTCCGGGACCAGTTCTCCCGCATGTTCGATGAGAATATTCTTTTGGTCGCAGAATATCTTGCGCGTAAGAAAGATGAGAACCAGATCCACCCGGCAACTGATCTGGATAGTGCAGCTCGTGCTATTCTCGGGGTCACAATCGGGCTGCGCATCACCGAAGTCGTTCTCGGCAAGGATGCCAGGAAAACAAAACAAGTCTGGATCGAATCGGTGGAGCGAATCCTCGGGACAGGCAGGTGAGTTATCTACACAGGCATAGAAGATCTTTTTCTCCTGCCTATCCCTGCCAACTTCGATGGGATCACCACGAAGGGATTCAGGTTCATAGTCAGGTATATTGCTATAGGTGAGGGTATTCAATATATCGCCCTTGGTATCAGCTTACTCGTATGAAAAGTCGATTTCCCGCATTTTTCTCTACGAGCGAAGTACATCGTGAGAGGAGAGGAGAACAGACTCCATTCAACTTATGTACTCCAAAGATGGTTTCCCCAAGTGGGGCGTCCCGGACTGGTCCCTTTTACCGGTTTTTTAAGTGATGCATATCATCCACCGCCTCACGTTTCCTGTAATACATTACCACCCTCCTGATCATATTCACTAACGTGGAGATCTGTTTCCAGATATCCCGGTTTTCCGTGAGAGATTCAAAGGGTCCAAAAAGGCAGCAGTACACGCAATTTTTCGGAGATTCTCAATACCAGAATAAAGAATGAACGGTTAAGGTCTTCCCGGAGATTGGTCTATCGTGGATGGGCATCTGATGAAGCAGGGTCGATTTGCAGATCACGGTTGACCTTCTCCCGGGTCCGCCAGAGCGCTTCCCGCTTAAAGGTACACAACGGGGATCTCCGGGGCCAACGAAGATTATGGGTGAGTGTATCCACGCCAGGTAATCTATATTTTTTTAAACAAATCTAGATACAAACTGAAAACTATATTCCCATGAAAAACATATCAGATAATAGAAGGTTCCGGCAGGATTTTTTAAAGCGGAAACATGATACAAGCGGACAGGTGAATGATGCCAACCCGGGTTTTCATTGTCGAGGATGATCCAATCATTTCCCACCTTATCCAGCAATTCCTCACCATGAAAGGCTACGTCATCGCCGGTACTGCGGAATCCGGGGATGAAGTGCTGGGTAAAATCCCTGTCACACCGTGCGATATAATCCTGATGGATATTGGCCTTAAGGGAGATGCCGATGGCATAACCATTGCCCGCATCCTCAGTTCGCGGAACAGGATCCCGATCATATTTGTATCCGGAGAATTTAACGAAAAGATTCTGGAACGCGCCAAGACCCCCAACACGTATGGCTTTATCATCAAACCCTTTTCATCAAACGACCTCATCTCCAATATTGAGATCGCGCTCTTGAACTACCGGTTCCGGACTGAACAGTCCCCGGAGCAGGAACCTGTGCACGCCGGGGTGAACAGACCGGATGCGAACGCTCAAATGGTCACGCAGCCGGGAAACGTGATGCCGGCCTATAATCACGTACGGCAGGAAGGGCTGAAATCGGTCTACGATCATGGGCTGTATTACCAGTCCCGGGGCAATTACCCGGCAGCGCTGCAGTGTTTTATCGAGATCCTGGAACATGATCCTGATGACGCCTCCATCTGGACCGAAAAAGGGGATATTCTCCAGAACATGGGAAGGACAAGCGAGGCGCTCGTGGCGATAGACACAGCCCTTCGTCTCGACCCGGCAAATGAATACGCGCTCTGTAAGAAAAGCCGGATCCTCTGCAGTGCTGGCAGGCATGCCGATGCACTGGCCGTGATAGAGATCGCTCTTGGGATAACCCGGGATAACCTGACTCTCCTTGTAGAAAAAGGAGTGATCCTGCATGAGATGGGAAAAAATGAGGACGCGATCAGGATCCTGGACCACACTATTGAAATGAACGCGAGATCCGGTTATGCCCTCGGGGCTAAGGGCCGGATCCTGGGTAAGATTGGTATGAACAAGGAGGCAATGGCCGTATTTGGAAAAGCCCTGAATTACGAACCGAAGAATATTTCACTCTGGATGGATTTTATCCGGCTGTTCGAGCAGAAACAAAATTACCATACGGCACTCAATATCATCCAGATGGCAATCGAGAAGAACCCGCAGAATGAAATTCTCGCCATGAAGCGGGATAACCTGTTGCACAAGACAATTCCGGTTTCATAACGTTCGTCCGTTTTTCTCCTTGGAACCGGATTTTTCCCCACGATCTTTTTAATGAACTCAAAAGGGATGATACGGGTTGCCATAAAAAAAAGTGCCCCACATTATCCCTTTACCGTTGGTCGATGCCGGGATTCTTTTTTTAAAACAAACACATAGTCAACTGTGACTTTTTTAGATTGATGCAAACTTGCGTTAGGCCCCTTAATGGGGCCCCCTCAGTGGAACGTCTGCATTCAAGAAAACACGTTGCTCCCCCACTGGGGGGAGGGGGGTCACCTTCGCAAAGCGAGGACGGGGGTCGCCGCAGCGATCCCCCCAAGGGGCGGGCGCGCCCGCCCCTCTCGGCTACTATAGACTAATTCGGAATGAGACGCTTAAACATGTAAATGGTGTAACTCTAAATGCCCTCTTGCTAGGCTCATATAGAATAAGTCACAGCAACAAAAGGCAACACATCAAAAACGATACAGAAAGAAAAAAAATGCCTCTATAGAAATGCTATGGAATTATCTCATTATTTACTGCCCCATTTTTCTTTAAAAGGGACCAGGTCATCAGCTGTTAACTTTCCAGAACTTTTAAGGCTCTTACACTTCTTTTTTTTAATATTATAATATCTGTTTGTACTCTTATCGATAATCGTTACTTCATCTATACGACAGTTATCCCATGCTTCTTTTTTTGTTTTATACGGTATTCCCATTTTGATCGTTTTTTTTTTAGCTGTTAATTATATATATCATTATCTTTATGTGTTTTATTAAAAAAATATATTATTCGCGTTATAAAATCACCTAAAAATTATAATGAAAAGTGTTCGACATCTGAATTGAAACTCCCTTTCCAAAAACCCATTACATTTGTGTAGTTCCACAGTTAACAATGTATTATTTAAAAAAATCCCCTCGTCGTAAAACAATCTCCAATCCAGCCCCCGTTTCAAAATCAAGCCCCGCATAATTTTTATCCGGCATCAACGTAAAAGCCCATTATTCGCATTCTGCAGCCAGATCTCAAACCCTCCGCACCGTTTGGATTCCCACGACGATATTCGCGAAATTTCACCCAGCTTTCGGGGCTCGATAAAATCGTCCGTTTGCCAAAATAACGATAATTTATGGACTTTTGCAAAATACGCCCAAATCGGGCTTCTTTTGAGTGCTCCGGACACTTATCCGGGCTTAAATTGAGCCCGGATGGGGGGCGGGTTATAATTGAGGTATGCACGGGGGCGACAATTTACAAGATCCCTCTACCCCAAAAACAGAAAATGCGAGGGATGGGATTCGAACCCAAGAACTCCTTCGAGACCGGACCCTAAATCCGGCGCCTTTGACCAAGCTCGGCAACCCTCGCGTGTCAGCTATATTTATCCGGGTGTATTATGAGCGTATCGACATACCGGGGATATCGATACAGGGACGTCGGTTACAGCTCCACCCGGGTAACCACACCGTGGATTTTATCGGCAGGCAACCGGTAGAACTGCACCACAGACGGGGTCAGGTGCTTGATCGCGCCAAAGATGCGCCAGTAGACACGGGTAGTAACAATATCTTCCATACCGTAGAAGATCGTTTTCTCTTCGATATCGGCCTCTTTGAGGATAGCCCCGATATCGACAATCTCCATATACCCCAGATAAATTTCAAATATCGAAAGCCCCTTTGTCAGTTCCCGGGTAAATCCCCACGTCACGCCAAATGGCTGCTCCGTACGGATGATGGAGATGATGATATTCTCTTCATAAATGATATTGTTCGTGAACATTGTCCGGGGAATATACTGCGGGATACGGCGGAAATCCCGGGCAAAAAAGAGAGCCGATCCCGATATCCTGTTCATAGTGGTATACACCTCATTGAATTTCGGGAGGAATTCCTCAAGAGGCACCGGACGGAGTGCATTTCCCAGAGTTTTCTGGCCGTTTACATAGATGAGAATGATCACGAACGGAATTGCGGCGATGATCAATGACCAGTATCCCCCATAGGGTATCTTATGGACATTTGCGATAAGAAACACAAACGTCACCAGAAGGACGCCCGATGCAATAATTGTTCTGATGATCTCTCCACGACGAACCAGGATCCATACGATCATAATACTTGTAAGAGCCATCGTGCCGCTTACGGCAAGGCCGTATGCCTGGGTGAGGTTGCTGGATGACTTAAAGACAATGATAATGAAAAGCACGGCACATAAAAGCATCCAGTTTACGACATCGATATAAATCTGGGATCGCAGCAGGGCAGAGGTGTATTCTATCCGCAGCAGCGGCATGATCCGCGTTGTAATGCCCTGGTAGATAATCGAGAAAATCCCGGAGATCATGGCCTGTGATGCGATAATCGTTGCGATAATACTAAGGAGCAGGAACGGGATATACAGGAATTGTGCTTCGGAAAATATCATCTCAAAAAGAATATTATGGGCACCCGGATGCTCCATGAGAAAAGCGCCCTGCCCGAGATAATTAATCGCAAGTGCAATAAAAACCAGGTACCATGCACGGATAATCGGCTCCCTGCCCAGATGCCCCATATCGGCATACAGCGCCTCGCCGCCCGTTGCGCAGAGGATAACGGATGAGAGGATCAAAAACCCCTCAATGCCATGCGAGGTCAGGTAGTGAATTCCGTACATGGGGTTCACCGCAAAGATGACCTGTGGTGCGTAAAAAAGCGAGAAAAGACCGGAAACTGCGAGCACTGCAAACCATATGACCATCACCGGGCCAAATGCCCAGGCCACCCGCTCTGAACCTCGTGCCTGGATTGCAAAAAGACCGATTGCGATAGCCGCCGCGATCAGCATGAGGATGACCTGTGTGGTATTTTCAAACCCCGGGATCAGGAGAATACCTTCGACAGCCGAGAGGATACTGATAGCCGGGGTGATCACCCCATCCCCAATGAAAAGCGATATCCCCACAATGGCCAGGAGAGAGATAAACGCCACCTGGTTACCGGATTTCAATAAGGGGAGCAGGATCTCTTTGAGCACGATCGTTCCCCCTTCACCTTTTTTACCGAGGTGCATCGCAAGGAACGTATATTCAACGGTAACAAGGATGGTAAGTGTCCAGATAATCAGGGAAAGCATGCCCATGATATTTTGTGGGGTGGGAGAGACTATGAGAAAAATGGCAGTGAACGTATAGATTGGACTGGTCCCGATATCCCCAAACACGAGCCCCATCGATTTAACGATTCCGGGCATCGCAAAATAATCCCTTAACATTGCTGATTACGCGTGGTAAGATATAGGGTATATTGTTTTCCTTTTTTAACCCCAAAACGTGTCGTCAGGGGTAACTATCTGCCTTGCTCCCGTCTTGATCGACCGGTATGTTCCTTTCATTCATCCAGATCCGGTAACTTGTCATAAGAATGACGATAATGAGCGGGCCCAGCACAAAACCGGCCAGTCCCATGGTCAGGATTCCGCCAATAATGCCGATAAACATGATGACCGGATGGATCCTCACTCGTCTCCCCACAAGCACCGGACGGATGTAAATCTCGGGGAGACAGGAAACGACCAGGTATCCCAGGACAAAAAGAATCATCACCCCCCTCGTATCGCTTATGGAGAAAGAGTACGCCCCGATCAGGAGGAAAGCAACCGATGACCCGAGGATTGGGATGAGCTCGCAAAACGCCGCGAGGAAAGAATAAAACAGGATGTTCCCGTACCCGAGAAGATAAAATACCGGCAGGGAAATAAAAAATGTCAGGACGGCAATTGCAATCTGGACAATATAAATTGCATACAGGATATCGAAGGTAACCGGTGAAAGCTGCTCTGCATAGCCTCTGACGGATCTGGGTAACCGCGCCATAATTCTTGCCTTGAGTTCCTCTCCATGGAGGAGAAGCATGAACAACGAGAAGAAAAAGATGAACAGTTTAAATGCAATCGTTGGGATATTGCCGGTGATCGTTGTCCAATAATTGAGAAACAACGAATCCCCTTCATAAAATAGGGCAGCAAAAGTTCCTTTGTTGAGCGGAAGGCCAAATACGGTCGGATTCGAGGCAGGATTGCCAAGCCATGCACCGATAGTAGTGAACAGGCCGGTGAGTGTCCCGGTATTTGCCTGCAGAATGCTGATCGTGACAAAGGCAAAACCGGCAAATATAAGGAAAACCGCCGCTGTCACGACAGATGCAGAAATAATCCGGTTCGTTTTTCCAGAGAGGGTGTGATGAAGCGGGATAAGGACAACGGCAAGGGATGCTCCCAGCAGCACCATATCCATAACGGACCAGAATGCGACAAGTGCAGCAAGGCTGATGATCACGATGAGGAGAAACCGGTACATCTCCCCGGAGAATCTTGCCATGGATGAATATATGTTGTGCTGGGGCAGTATGAAAATATCGGGCAGCGGCGTCTCATGGTTTAAAAGAGCGCGAACATTTCCCACCACACCGGGCAGGTAATAAAAACCCGGCAGCGGTCTTCCCCGCATGGATCGTGATGAATGCTGCTGACTCTGTCCCGGTTTCCATTCCGCCCGGCAAAACCTGTTTATTGAATGTCTGGCCTGTCCCGCCCGGCAGGAAGCGATTTTTTTTCATCCAGGATATGGCGATGACCCGGGGGGATTTTTTTTCATGACATGCACCTCCCCGCCGGCAGTTCTGTGAAGCAAGCAGCATAAAATGTCCGGCACGATAACGCAGGCACAAAAACCCATAACAATATAGAATAACCAACCATCTTGTTTATCAGATGAAACGTTTCGACCACCTTGCCATGATTGCACACGATGTGGGGTATATCTTTAAGTTTCTGGGGCTGGTGACCCTTGTACCCTTTATTGTGCTTGTGATATTCCAGGAATGGGATCTTATTCTCCCCATGGCGGCTGTACCGGTAACCTTTCTGGTGCTGTGGCGTCTCATCCTGCTTATACCGAAAAATGATTTCGATCCCCCGCTCTCGACAACACTGATTGCAGTTTCGATCTCATGGGTCATGATTGCGCTTGTCGGTGCGCTGCCTTTCATGCTGGGGATGCATATGTCCTATTTAGACAGCATCTTTGAAGCGATGGCCGGCTGGACGGGAACAGCATTTACCATGATCCCGTCTCTTGACGATACACCAAATACTCTCCTTTTCTGGCGGTCGTTTATGCAGTGGATTGGAGGCATAGGCATCATCGCTTTTGGTATCTCGATGCGCCGCAAGACCCGTCTTTCACTCTTCCGGCTTTTCCGGTCTGAGGGAAAACCTGAAGATTTGATGTCCAATGCGCAATCCACCAGCTGGAGGATGTGGAAAATATATATTTTTCTTACTGCGGCTTTTACCGGGCTGATCATGCTCGCCGGCATACCTTTGTGGGATTCGATCAACCTGGTTATGACCGGGATTTCCACCGGAGGTTTTACCCTGCACAGCGCCGGGATTAGTTATTACCATAACCCGCTGCTCGAGATGCTGCTCATCCCGGTGATGATTGCCGGTGCACTCCCGTTCAAGATTTTTTTCCTGATGTACCGTGGAAAACTTCCCGATATGTTTCATGATACTATCGTCAGGCTGCTGTTAGTCCTCATGCTCGTGGGATCGATTTTTATCTCTCTTGATCTCTATATTTTCGGCGATGTCACGCTCACGACCGCATTCCGGGAAGGTGTATTCTGCGCCGTTTCTGCCATGTCCACCTGCGGGTTCCAGAACTCCAACCCCCACATCTGGGCAACAATTCCTTTGGCTATCCTCACCATGATGATATTTATCGGCGGAGCGATGGGAAGCGCGGCCGGAGGAATCAAAGTAAACCGGGTGGCTTTGGCATACGAAGGGGTTAAATGGTGGTTCCGGCGTTTCTTTGTGAGCAGCAGGGTGATGGTTCCGTTCCGGTTTGAGGGAAAACAGCTCTCAAAAGAGATCTCGGAACTGGAGATCTCCCGCAACCTTCTTGTTATTGCCCTGTACGTGATCACGATTTTTAGTGCGACCATTGTCTGTCTTCACCTGTATATTACTTCGTTTCATCTGGACGAAGTGGTCTTTGAGATCGTGTCGGCACTGAGTAATACCGGGATGAGTGTCGGATTGATGACTGCCTCAAGCCCGGTCGCGATCAAAGGAGTATTTATCGTTTTGATGTGGCTGGGAAGAATGGAGATTGTTCCGGTCGTAATCCTTGCAATGGGGATATACAAGGGGGTTAAATCGGAACTCGCAAAAGAACTCCCGGGGGAGTCAGCATAAAAAAAGCTGACGTTTGCAGGTAAATTATTGCAGGGCCGGGGATTTGCACCGGGCAATCCTCATCACGCAGGCAATGAGGTTCTCGCGGGTTATCACTTCCGGTGCATGGATCACAGAACAGGGCGGTCCCGCACCAGAATAATCTCAACTATCTACCTCTTCTGTAGGGTCGCCACGGACCAGCTACCAGTAACAGACTTAAAAATCAGGTCTCAAACAGGGGCACATCATGAAACGCCGTGCAATCAAAAACACCCCGGTCCGTGATCCTCAGAGACGGCACAACAGTCAGCGCAAGGAACGACAGGTACATGAACGGGTCGGCAATGCCGCCCATCTGCCGGGTAACGGCATGCAGTTTTTCGAGCCGGGCAACAACGTTGTCATATGGCAGCGTGGACATAAGCCCGGCGTAGTCCAGCGGGAGAAGCGTTACTTCCCCGGCATCCACCGCAGCCATACCCCCCTGTGCCCCGGTTACTGCACCCATCGCAGCGAGAATCTCGGGGTCACTGCAGCCAACCGCAATAATATTGTGTGCATCGTGAGAGACACTGGACGCAATTGCCCCGTGCATAAACCCAAACCCGTGCACGAGCCCAACACCGCACGTGTCCGTAGGGTGGTACCGGTTGCAGACCACCACCTTGAGGATGTCCCTCCCGGTATCGGGAATTCCTGTCGCAGCGATGGGATAGCGCAGCGATTCGGTGAGGATCTGGTGGGGCACAATGCCAATCACCCGGGCAGTCCCCGACCCATCAAGCCGGATCATATCAGGTGACGGCGCCGTGCAGGCAACCGTGGGAGGGAAAGCGGGGAGTTGTGCCGGGATAAAAGTATCGGTCGGTTTGCCCCTTGAAAATGTCTGTTTAACAACAAATTTTTCCAGATCGTCGACAATGCAGAAATCTGCCCGGCGCCCCGGTGCAAGCGCTCCCCGGTCGTGGAGCCCGAACCGGTCTGCAGCAGAGAGCGTTGCCATCCGGAGCGCCAGTTCGAGATCCAGCCCGCATTCGACTGCCCTCCTGATGCACCGGTCAATATGGCCGGCGCTTTCGAGCAGGTCGGCATGGCAGTCATCAGTCGCAAAACAGCACCGGGAAACGTTTGCTGGTGTGACAAGGGAGATGAGCGCTGGAATGTTCTGCTCGGTAGACCCCTCGCGGATGAAGATATACATCCCGCGCCGGAGTTTTTCTTCGGCTTCCGCCCGGCTCGTGCACTCGTGATCGCTTGTGAGCCCCGCAAGCACGTACGCGTTCAGGTCAGCCCCTGACAGTTGGGGTGCATGCCCGTCCCGGATTGGCATGAGGGCGAGTTTGTCCCGGATGCCCGGGTCACCGGCAAGCACACCGGGCACATTCATCATTTCCCCAAGCCCGATGACCCCTTCCCGCCCGACAAACGGTGCAAGGTCCGGGGCTGCAAGCGTCGCACCCCCGATATCGGCCGGTGTTGCCGGTACACAGGAGGGCAGCATAAACAGCAGGTCCACCGGTGCGCCGGCACGCCCGGCCAACATGTAGTCGATACCCTTTGCCCCGGCTACATTTGCAATCTCGTGCGGGTCGGCAATCACGGTTGTTGTCCCGTGGCGTGCGACCAGCCGTGCATATTCCGGCGGGGCAAGCAGGGAACTTTCAATATGCACATGGGCATCGATCAGCCCCGGGATCACATACGCGCCGCTGAGGTTCCGTTCACGGATCCCATGATACTCTGTACCGATCCCGACAATGATCCCATCTTTTACAGCGAAATCAGAGAGTTCCCATTCGCAGGTGAACGGGTTGAACAGGTCTGCGTGCCGGTACACTGTATCTGCCGGCGTCATGCCGCGAGCTGCCATGATCCGCGCCAGCATTTTATCAGGCATCGTTCACACCACCATATCCCGGATGACTGCCGTCTGGCGTTCGCCATTGATCGTGAGATAGACATAGAGTTTGTACGAGCCGGGCTCCATCTGTACAGGTATATCGATCAAATGGGTACCTGCTGGCAGATACGCCGGTGCCCCGGTCACCTCGCGCTCCTGCTGGCTGAGCCCGTTAACCTGAAAAATCCGTACCTGTACCCCGGCATCAACCGGGTTACCGCTGTTGGTTACGGAAACCGACAGGTTGCCATGATCATACCGGACGGTATTGACGGCAAGGGAAGTACACCCGGCAGAAAAAAGCAGGAGCATGATACAAACCGCCGAAATACCCAGCGCTCGTACGGACATATACCAGATGTAAAATTGTGCACCCATAAAACCCTGCCGCATTCATTTACCGGCAGCCATGAGTGGGCTTTTTTATCATAATCATTTTTTATGGCACCTGAATTAAAGGGTACACATGAACTTCCTCGCAGGGAGCAAAAAAAATCTTTCATGCCGTTCTGATATGATGAAATAATTGTTTTTCGTTCATTGATGAGGGTCAATAGATTTTTTATTTCAGATTCATCCGGGAAGAAAACTGCAAAAATGGATCGACTCATTGAAAAAAATTTTCTTTTCTTTGCTGCGATTCCCGTTTGCCCAAAAAAAATTGTTTTCACGAAAAACACGCAATTGGTCAGGGTCTGTTGCAAAGAACCAGACCAGCGCACATCAATGACACCATTTCCATACCATAAAAAACCCCATGATGTCTAAACAAATCCACAATTTCCCATGAAAATTAAAAACCTCCACAATTCACCTTGTAACTAAAAAGCAAACGTATTTGACTATTAATCGATAAAACGTTGTCATAGGTAATTACATGACCATAATCGCGTTCTCCCATCATAAAGGCGGTACCGGGAAAACAACATCCTGCCTGAATATCGCCGGATTCTGCGAAAAGTCCGGGAAGCGCGTGCTGGTTGTAGACTGCGACCCCCAGGCAAACGCAACCACCGGCCTTGGTGTGATCCCGGATTCATGCAGGCAGAACATCTACGACATCTTCATGAGCCGGGCCGAAGGATTCCCGCAGGTGACGATGAAAGATATCATCGTAAAAACCAGTTCGGGAATCGACCTCGCACCTTCAAATCTTGACCTTGTCGGCGCCGAACCGTACCTGTACCAGATCGATTCCCGTGCGTCGGTTTTAAAAGAAGCGCTTGACCCGGTGAATGATTCATATGACCTGATCCTGATCGACACCCCGCCAAGCATGGGCCAGTTTGTCATCAACGGACTTTTTGCCGCAGATCATATCATTGTCACGCTCGATTCCGGCTCGTTTGCACTCAACGGTATCTCCACGCTTACGACGATTTTTAACGATATGCGCCAGGATCTCAAAAAAGATATTCACATGGATATGGCGATCATCTCCCGGTGGAATGAGGCAGGCCTGGCGGAACTAAAAGACAAGCAACCGGAAAAAACAGACTTTTTCTCCCGGCTCAAAAACCTCTTTGGCACAACGCAGGTCATTTCACCGGAAGAAGAACTTGCACGGTTCGAACAGGAACAGGAGCGGGAACGCCAGTCAGTGATCTTATCCGATATCCGCTCACGGTTTTCAGCTGTTTTCACGGTACCGTATTCGCCGGAAATCTATGACGCCCAGAAACGCGGCATGCCAATCTCGCATGTCGCTCCTGCAAGTAGTGCCGGACAGGCATATCGTACGATCACCGATGAGGTGTTAACATGGAAATAATTGATTTTGAACAGATTATCAAAAGAGCAGCTGACGGAGATTTTACCGTCCGTGCCGATGAGAACCGGGCAAGCCCCGAAGTAAAACCGCTTATTATGCAGTTCAACCGGCTGATGGAAAAAACTGCTGATATCGCAGAAAAGAAACACCGTGCAGACACGATGATTAAGTTCAACCCGCTTGCGATCGCCATCCTCAAGCGGGACAAGGCAATAGTCAATATCAATAAGAAGTATGAGTCGCTCTGGCGGGGAACCCGTGAAGAACTGATAAAAAAGAAACTCTACGATTTTGACATCACGGTTCTTTCCGGTGAACATTTCTATGCCTGTTTTGATACGAGAAAACTCTCCACCAGCAACTGCCTCGTGAAATGGCCTGATGGCACAATAAAATATCTTACCCTGCACGCAATGCCGATGCAGGACGCCCACGGAGATGTTGACGGCGCATTCTATTTCTGGATTGACACCACCGAGATCCATGAAAAGATCGAGGAGGCAAAGAAAGTCGAGGGGCAGGTCGACCGGATCCTCCAGGAAAATCCCTACGCCCTCTTCACCATTGCAACAGACCTGTCGATAAAGACCGCAAACCAGGCATTTCTCAAACTGACCGGCTATTCACGTGATGTGATTTCCCGGCTCTCGATGAAGGATTTCAAGTACCTCAAGAATAAAGGTGCCAGTGTTGAAACTGCCATCCGGTCCAAGCAGCGGGCAGAAGGGGAGTCCACGATCGAATTTCCCCGCGGAACACTCCTTATTGAATGGTTCTACATCCCCCTGCTGGACAAAGAGGGATTGGTAGAGAACCTGCTCGTTGTGTATAACGACATCACCGACCGGCGCAAAAAAGAAGAAGAGATCCGGGTGATGATGGAAGATTCGCAGAAAAAGGCAGCTACCCTGTCGGAAAGTGCCGCTATCCTTGAAAACGGCCTTTCCCACATGGCAACCGGGAACCTCACCTTCACCGCAGGCATCGTCGAAGGCGATCCGTTGATCACCCTCAAGCAGGATTATAACAAGGCAATCGTTTCCATCAAAAACGTGATCGAAGAGATTGGGAAAGCCTCAAGCCAGCTCGATGTCACCACGCAGGATACGAGCAAAAGCACGCAGGAGATCTCAAAATCTGCCGAGCAGGTAGCAATTGCCACCCAGAAATCTGCGGACAATACCAAAAAACAATTGGACGAGATCGAAAAAGTCAGCAGGAACGTCTCCGATCTCTCGGCATCCATTGAAGAGATCGCGAGCACTTCCCATGGCCTGATGGAGCATGCAAAGAAAGCAGCAACCGAAGGCAACCAGGCAGCGGATCTTGGGAAAGTTGCGACCGCCAAGATGCAGATGGTCGAAAAGATCGCCGGGGAAAGCGTCAGCGAGATCACGGCCCTCAACGAACGGATGAAAGAGATCTCAAACATCGTCAAGATGATTGCCGATATCTCCAGCCAGACCAACCTCCTTGCCTTAAACGCGGCAATCGAAGCAGCCCGGGCCGGAGAACATGGCCGGGGTTTTGCCGTTGTTGCCGGTGAAGTGCGCAACCTTGCCGGGGAATCAAAAACTGCAACAAACCACATCGAGAGCCTGATCTCATCCATCCAGAATAACAGTGACAAGACTGCTGCTGCAATCAAGAGTTCCTATCTTGAGATCCAGGCAGGTATCGAGAGCGTGAACAAAACCATTGAGGCGCTCAACCGGATTACGGCGGAATCAAACATTGTCGCACAGGGTGTCACCGAGATCACGAAAGCCACTGAAGACCAGGCGGACGCAACAAACAGGGTCATGCAGGGCATGGAGCAGACAAACGCCATCACCCGGGAGAACCAGGAGCGGATGGAGGATATGGCGGCACTTGCACAAGAGACGAGCGCATCCACCGAAGAGATCGCGAGCGCGTCTGCGGAACTTGCGGCAATGGCTGAACGGCTCAAGACCATGATGGAAAAGTTCACGCTGAGGTGAGTGATGGCGGCAAACATCGACGTGGTAGAATTTGAACTGGGTGGGGAGCGCTATGCGCTTGATATCCAGCTGGCCCGCGAGATCGTGGAGATGATCCCCATAACCCCGATACCGCGTGCACCGGCGTATATATCCGGCGTAATCAACCTTCGCGGCGAGATCACCAACATCATGAACCTTAACACGCTGCTTGGCCTCAGGAACACAGAGGTTCGGGACAACCAGAAGATCATTGTCCTTGTTCCCGAAGCCGCCGGAGGAAGCAATGTCGGCATCATCGTCGACGATGTATCGAGCGTGATGCAGATACCTGAAACGGATATCGAGAGCATGGGTGAAGGGTTTTCTTCGGAATTCTCCCATTTTGTCAAAGGCATCATCAAGGTCCGTGGCGACGATGCGGAAAAGAAGAGTAAAAGCCTGATCATCTGGATCGATATGCAGAAAGTGCTCAAGGATCTGGTGAGCCAGTGACGGGTCAATGTCATCCGGATTCATGGGATCGTGAAGGAAAAATGCGAGAGGAAAACATATGACCGAACAACGACCGGGAAGAAAGGCATTATTTACCGGGGCTGGAAATCCCGTAAAAGACGCTACGGGTGAAATTGTAATGCATGTCAGACAATTAAATGACGAGATTGCCGGTATATTACAGGCAGCAGTCCAGGGAAAAACCGTCGCACCGCTCGAACCGGCCCGGTTCGGGGAAGAGTACAGGGAACTGGTAGCCGCGGTCAATGTCGCGCTGCCCCGGCTCGCAGCGGACCGCAAAATCCCCCAACCCGCTGTTGTGCCACCGGTTTCCGCCACACCTGCCCCGGCATCCCCGGTCAGTGGAGAAGACCAGCAGACGATCAATGATCTCCGACGCCGGCTCGATATGATGGTCAAAAATAACCCGGTGCCTATGCTCGTGACCACCCCGGACTTTTTTGTCGTGGAAGCAAACACTGCATATATCCAGATGAGCGGTATCCGGGAAAGCGATCTTCTCAAAACAAGTATAAGGAATTTTGCGGTAACCGGGCAAACAGGTGAAGGCGCAAAAGTCGCACTGCAGGAAAAACGACGGGCCTTTGGTGAAGTCACGGTTGAACTCCCCTCGGGAGTCCACACGCTCGAACAGTACTGCATTCCCATATCTGACAGCGACGGGACGTTAACATCGCTGCTCTTTGTGTATAACGATATCACTGCACAGGCGCAGAAGAACCGGGAAATTGTCCGGCTGAAATCCCGCGCGGATACGGTTGTCCAGCAGAACCCGATGCCCATCATCATTGTCGATCCATCCTTTACCATACGGGTGGTAAACGATACCTACGTACAGATGAGCGGCATCGATAAGGCACAACTGATGCGCATGTCGCTTAAGGAGTTCCGGGTCATTGAACAGACCGGGGCAGGATTAAAACAGGTCATACAGGATAAGAAACGCTCCTATGGCGAAGTGGTTGTTGAGTTCCCAAAAAGCACGCGCCGGCTCCAGCAGTACGGTATTCCCATTCTTGACAACAACGGCAATGTGGAAAGCATTCTTATTGTCTATAACGATGTCACAGAAGAGCGCAAAAAGATGGACGAAATTGTCGCGCTCCACCAGATGGCAGATACAATCGTCCAGGAGAACCCGATCCCCATCCTGATGACGACGCCGAAATTCATCATTGAACAGGCAAATACCGCGTATGTGCGGATGAGCGGGTTTGAGCGCGACCGGATCGCGGGTATGAGCCTGCACGACGTGAAGATCCTCGCACAGTCAGGTGAGGGGGCAAAGGTTGCCATAACAAGCCGGAGACGGGCATTTGGCGAGGTCACGGTTGAACTCCCCAGCGGTACCCACATTCTCGAACAGTACGTGATGCCGATACAGAACGCAAAAAATGAGATCGAGCACCTTCTTTTCGTATACAACGAAGTGACCGCCCAGCGCAAAAGCCAGCAGGATCTTGAAAGGAAGATGGACGAGGTGGCGACTCTCAAACAGCGCGCCGATATCATCGTGATGCAGAACCCGATGCCCATCATGCTGATGGATACCTCGTTTAAGATTATTCTTGCAAATGCCGCATACCTCTCGCTGGCGGGTTTTGACAAAGACCGGATTATCGGCATGAATGCAAAGGATTTCCGGATCCTTGAACAGACCGGGGATGGATTAAAAAAGGTGCTTATCGAGCGGAAGCGGAGTTTTGGCGAGATCCGTGTCGAATTCCCTACCGGTGTTCACCTGCTGGAACAATACGGCATCCCCATTGTCGATGCAAAAGACAACCTCTCCAGTATCCTGTGCGTGTACAACGATATTACCGCCCGGCGTGAACAGGAGCAGAAGATCCAGACGATGATGGACGATGCCAAGGCTAATGCCGATCTCCTCTCTGCAAGTGCTGCTGAGCTTCAGGAAGCCCTTGCAAAGATTGCCGGTGGCGACCTGACGTTCAGGGTCAGCATTGATGAAGCCGATCCGCTGGTCAAACTTAAAGTGGATTACAATTCTTCTGTTGAATCGATCCGGGCGCTGATAGCCGAACTGCTGGCATCGTTTATCAGACTTGATGTCACGATCCGGGACACGATCACCAGCACCGAAGAGATTGCCAAGGCAACCGAACAGGTTGCCATCTCAAGCCAGAAAGCAACCGATAATGCAAAGTCGCAGCTGGGAAGCGTTGAAAAGATTTCAAACGAGATTTCCGAGATCTCTGCGTCCATTGAAGAGATCGCAAGCACGACGCATGACGTGATGACGCATGCAAATACCGCGGCAAAAGAGGGTGGCGATGCAGCAGAGATCGGGAAAGTAGCAACGACAAAGATGCAGGCCGTGGAAAAGATCTCCGGCCAGAGCGTTAACGAGATCACGGCATTAAACGAACAGATGCACGAGATCTCAAAAATCGTCAACCTCATCACCGATATCGCCAACCAGACCAACCTCCTTGCCTTAAACGCGGCAATCGAAGCAGCCCGGGCAGGCGAACACGGGCGTGGATTTGCGGTTGTTGCCGGGGAGGTCAAGAACCTTGCCGGTGAATCGAAGAGGGCAAGCAACCAGATTGAGACGCTGATCAAATCAATCCAGGCAAAGAGCGAATTCACCGTGATTTCGATGAAGTCCTCGTTTACCGAGATAAAGGCCGGCATTGAGAGCGTAAACAGGACCGTGGAGTCGCTCAACCGGATTATATCGGAAGCAAACGTTGTGTCGCTGGGGGTTACCGAGATCACAAAAGCTTCCGAGGATCAGGCACAGGCAACTACCCACCTGATGTCCGGTATGGAGTCAGTCACATCCTTAACGCATGACAACCAACAGCGGATGGAGGATATGGCGGCACTTGCACAAGAGACGAGCGCGTCAACCGAAGAGATCGCAAGCGCAGCACAGGAACTTTCCAAGATGGCCGAGCACAGCCGCAAGATGCTGGAAGATTTCCATATCTAACGTGATATGCAGGGGATGTGCGGCTTGTCCCTTCGCGTGGATGAATAAATCATCCAATAACAATTTTGCCGGCCCCCAACTGGAGTTTCCCTGAAATGGATGAATTTTCTATCCTGAAACGATATATCGAGCAGACCCTGAAAATACAGTGCTCCAATTACAAGGAGGATTATATCAAGAGGCGCCTGCTCTCCCGTATGCGTTCAACGAATACGACAACCTATGACGAATACCTGCGGTACGTGAAGACACATGAAAAAGAACTTGAACTTCTCAGGAACGCGCTGACGATCAACGTGACCGAGTTTTTCCGGGACATTGAAGTATATGAGATTTTAAAAAAGGAAGTGCTGCCGGACCTGTTCAGCAAAAGAAAGAAAATCCGGATCTGGTGCGCCGGGTGTTCGACCGGAGAAGAACCGTATTCCCTTGCGATGATCCTTTCGGATATGATGGCTACGAACAAGGAGTTGTCTGCCCAGATCTATGCAACCGATATCGATGAGGTGGTACTCGGGAAGGCAAAAGAGGGGATCTATCCATTAAAAGCGATGGCAAAACTCAGCGAGTCGCAGATCCACCGGCATTTCATTCTCCTGCCGGACGGCAATTACCAGATCAAACCCCACTTGAAAGAATTGATCCGGTTCCGGCCCCATGATCTCATGAGCGGCGTTCCGGTAGCCCGGTTTCTTGACCTGCTCACCTGCCGGAACGTGACAATTTATTTCACCGAACATCAGAAGGACGAACTCGCCCGCATGTTCCATTCCGCCCTTGGTGCCGATGGGTATTACGTGATGGGGAAAACCGAGTACCTGGGGAGATTAGTGGAAGGTCTGTTTACGCCGTATAATTCACTCCAGAAGATCTACACCCGCAAAGGATAAACCAAAAGCCGGGGGTGAGCACCCCGGCTTTGGGACTTCCGGGCTCCCGGTGGGGGGAGGGGGAGTCCATAATGGGGAAGCGGTTTGGGGAAACGGAATGGTTCCTCCATTATTGTGGAACTCCTCAACCTCAAAAAAAAGATTCACCATTGATTGCGTATTATTTAAAAAAAATGATTTGCGTGAAAAAATTCCCTTGTTTTGGGTTAATAAATTCAGTATTTCCCGAACAGGCCATTGGGTTACGCATGGTTAATTGTGTTTCTTGCGATCATCTACAGCAACAGATTTGCCACTGATATTTTTTGTGAGTTCCCTTTGCAGCGCTTTGCGCGATGCATGTTTTTTTATTTCGTTATAGACCGTGACAAAATTAACACCGATGACGACAATGACCAGCATCAGGCTCACCCAGAGCATCGCACCCTGAGCTGAGAGAAATGCGGCCCAGAGAAGGACAACAAATGAGATCAGGTAAAAAACAATCCAGGTCCGGAGTCCGGGTAATTCCATATCCTTCATTATTAGTGATGCGAATAAAAAAGGTGTTCGGGTGGATTCATTTAAAAAGAGGGGGCACTCCAAAGGTCCCTGATAATCTCCTGACGACCGCACGAACAGGGGTAGAAAAGGAGAAAACTGTGGGGAGAAAAACAAGATTTTTCTTCTTTTAAGCGAAGGGATGGAGAGGATTCCCCACGAGGATAAAATACGAGGTCGATGGTAACGGCGCTGATAATGAGAATTCCACATCCCCGGTCCGGCTGCTGGTGACAGCAGTCTGGAATTATTGCTGGTGAAACGCATTCCAGAATTGATAACCCGGTCAAAAATTGTGGTAAAATCTTGAACTTACCGGCAACCGGAAAAAATATCTACCCTACTCCTGCTGTTATTTACCACATGCCATCGCAGATGCCGGGCAAAAACGCCACGATTTTTATACGCTCCAGAACCAGTAGTATGTGTGGAAAAAGGAGATATCTACACGCTCATTGGCGGATTTCTTATCGTCATAATTATTGCGATTGTTGCAAGACCCGGAGGTTTTTCATCACTCCTGCCGTCACCTATACCTGTAGCACCTGTGGTAAATCCAGCAACACAACCTGTCTTGACCACACCCTTCCCGGTCACTGCGCCAGATACAACGCAGGTTATCAGTACACCATTAATACGACCTGATGACCCGCCCTACCGTATTTTTTATACGAGCACCCCGTTTGCCTATCCGGTTGTCCTGCTGCCGGACAATATGGAATCCTTTGGTGCATCGGATATCCCGTGGAGAGGCGAGAAACTGGTAACGTTTGCATTCATCGAAGAGTCCCGGGGGGGATTGACCCAGAAATTTTCTGTTCCCTACAGTACCTGGATGATGAATATCACGGTTGTTGCCGACAAGCAGCCCCAGTATGGCCGGTTCCGGATGGTACTCTGCGACGCAAAGACCGGCGCTATCTTTGAAGGCGCGGAGATCCTCAATTACGGAACGATGTATAAGAAGATCCGGGTTTCTGACACAGAGATATACCTAATAATTAGTACAGCATCGATTGACAAGTTCCGGATTGAATTCGAAACGCCCCGGACCATCTATGATGCAGAACGCCTGAAATAGTACAATCGGGGAATAAAAAATACTGCGATGAAACCAGATCAAAACGATTCCTGACCCGGAACAATCTGTATTACAATTTTTCTACAGTTACCCGCACACGATCGCCGGCTTTAAGACCGTGCCCTTTTGGGATATCGATATTAAACCAGAGAACATTTGGATTTTCCTGGGGTGGATCCTGCGACATCAGACAATCTTTTGCGTCATTGATGTCGGCAACAAATTCTATCCCGGATTCAAATTCAAGAATTTTAGCCATAATTAAAGGAAGCGTGGATGATAAAAGATTATATGGCCCGGCTTGTGACCATCCACGTTGTGCTGTTCGAATAACTCCACCTGATGATATCAAGATCCTTGCAGATCTCCGCAAGAATTGCCATGTTGGTTCCCACTTCCTTAGGGGATAACCCGAGATCCTTTGCAATATACTTTGACTTAAAGTAGTGTTTGCCGGTGGTTATCCCGGAATGGAGGTAATGAACAATCTTGTGCTGGGTTTCGTTGTACTTTTCCCGAATTCTTTTTGTTGTTGACATATCTTTCCTCAGCATTAAAAACTCATATAGATCAACTTATATTTAAACATATCCAATTCCCCTGTCAAAATTACGGGCATTTTTTTTACTGCAACAGCCAGAATTTGACCAGAAGATATTTAATGCGGACATATTTCGAGGTATTTTTTTCCGGTCGATTTCTGAACTTTTTACAGGTTTTGAAGGAAGATTCAGAGGTTTTATTAAAAACCAGGCAACAGGTTCTTATTTCTGGATCTGTGCTTCTGCGATCTTTTTGATCAGTGCTTCAAGTACGACATCGCGCATGCCTTCCACGAATTTGATGCTGCCGACAACAAGGTGCCCTCCACCGGATATACCGCCGCCGGGAAGTTCGTTGTGCAGGTCCCTGACCATTCGCGGTATGTTCATGAGGACACCCCGTGACCGCAGGACAGCAAAATCCGGACCAAAGCCGATCGTGACAACTGGTTCTCCCGCATGCTGTTTGCAGAGCCGGTCATGCACTTCTCCTGAGGTTTTTCCGGGTGGCGGGAACGTGAACTTATGGGCATGAATCTCTACATCCAACAGGAACAGGTGGGCGCCGTTTTCCAGCTTTCGGGGAACAACATGGGGCATGCTTGCACTCATCTGGTCCTCGATCATTGTATTTGCACCCTCGACAAGAAGGTTCACGAGTTTTTTGTGGCGTTCGGTATTTCCCAGCAGGTTCAAGATATCCTTGACAATTTCCCTGCCGTCATTGAACCGGAGCCAGAACTGTTCATAATCCAGTGCAAGCGCGATGTCCTTGCAGGCATCCTCGGAATACTGGTCCTGTACCAGTGCAAGATAGAGTGCACGTTCGGGCGCCTCGCTGCGATCACCGACAGCGGCAATAGCCGGCAGGTGCTTGATTAACTGTTCGACATGGGGGTTGATCAGCCGGGCAACTTCCGTGCCGAGCATCCCAGCCGTGATGCCAAAGTCCCCACCCACGTGGTATGGGTTTACATGGCCGATCAGGTACTTGTCGATCGTTGCATCCGGGTGGTGGTGATCGATCACAAGGAACGGGAGATCATAGACGCTTGCGATCTTGTATGCCGCTTCGTCCTCTTCAGTTGACCCGTTGTCGGTGAGAATGACAAGCGGCATCTTCTGGCCATATCGTGCATGGTCCTTGAGCGAAAAGTCAAGGTCCCGGGTGATATCCTCAATCTCGTAGAACGGCGCCTTTGAAGGGGCACGTTTAAAGAGGAAATAATCTGCATCGTAATCGCCCCCGCTCTCCTTGATGAGCGAAACCACAGCCTGCTCGATAGCGACCGCGGAACAGATACCGTCGGCGTCCGCATGGTGGCGGAGGATAATGGGCTGGGCGGTAAAGACCGCCTTTCTGATGATCTTTGCGACTTTGCGCATCTCCGGCATCAGGAGGTCCATGACTTCGCTTTTCACCAGCGGCTGGATATTCTCCGGCTCGGCACGGGCCTCAAGTGCCTTTTCAATCCGGTTCCGGACGGTTGCCTCCTCGTCCCCGGACAAGGCAGAGAGTGCATCAGCCTCAATCTGGAGTTGGTTGTTGCGGAGCATCACCTCGCCAATGACCCGGACGATGCTATTGAGTTCTACTTCCGGAAATGCCCGGACACCGGCTTCCACGAATGCGGCGACATTCTGGGAACCCGTCTCGTCAACGATGGTAAAGATGGTAGGTCCGCTGGTCTGCTTGATCTGGGCAACTTCACCCTCAATGGCGACGGTCTTTCCGACTTTCCCGGAAAGATCGCCGATCCGTGCCGTGCTTGACGTGCGCTCCACGTTCTGCACCTGGTAGACCTGGATCTGAAGTTCCTCTAAGTCGATATTCCCGTTCGGCCGGATCTGGCGGACACGGACAAGAACATTGTCTTTTTCCTTGTGTTCGGACTTCATGTTGCTTTTATGGACAAGCCCCTTGATCCGGTCATTTAACTGGACAAACATGCCAAAAGTTGCAAATCCCTGCACCTTCCCGGAGTATATGCTGCCCTCCTGTACGTCGGACAGGTCGCAGCCTGCGGCCAGCCGATAAACGATTATATCAGTATCTTGTTCCATTTTTTTTCACGCTCTCAACACACAGCGAAGCGATATTGTCTGCACAAAACGGCATGGGGTTTTTTTTAAGTGCATAACGAGACGAAGCTGAGTACACTGTACTTGTTGCCTTGAAGTTTTAATGTGTTGGCTTGAGGCGAAAATGGGGAAAGACCGGGGAGATTTCAGATGAGGTTTGATGTCCCTGAACGGTTAGTTACGATGAGTTCTCCCGCATCATCCTGACACATTCGCCGCCGATTAAATAAACTCAAATAAACTCGGTTCCAACATTAACCTGCACGGTGATGTTTTATCAGAATAAACTTCGGGGGTTTTGTCCCGCTTTCAACGGTTGACTGGCGCGGCAGATCGGTATGCACCGTTTTTTTTAGGGGTTGCCCGGTCCGGTGTGCATACTGCCAGAACTTCTCGATCCTCTCCGGAGAAGATCTGCGCGAAACCGCTGAGGTCGTTGAGATGATCAAAGGCTCGCTGCTTGCCATCAGCGGCGTTATTTTTTCTGGCGGCGAGCCCACGATGCAGAAGGAGGCGCTGCTCGAACTTGCACAGGCTGCAAAAAAACTGGGCCTTGCAACCGGTGTCCAGACAAACGGCGTATTCCCGGACACCCTGGACGCACTCATAAAAGCACAGGCAATAGACCGGGTAGCTCTCGATATCAAGGCGCGCTGGGCGCGGTATAATAACCTTCTCGGGGGAAATTATGTAACACGGGTTCAGCGGTCGCTCGATCTCTGCCGGGAAGCGCATGCAAGCGGAGCCCTCAATGAATTTCAGGTCGTCATCACCCTGTTCCGGGGTTATGATGACGAAGTGCCCCTGATCGCAGAGGAAGCCGGCGATGTCGATCTTGTCCTGCAGCAGGGCGTAACCGGGAGTGTCCCGCCGCTGACAGAACAAGAGATGAAAGAAATTGCGGACGAGCTCTCCCGCAGCGTGCTCATCCGTACCCGTGAGGGAGGTGAAATTGTCTATGAAAGTGATCGGAGTCGTCGGACTTCCCGCAAGCGGGAAGGGTGAATTTTCAAATATTGCAGCTGCCATGGGCATCCCGGTCATTGTCATGGGCGACGTGATCCGCGAAGCAGTGCGGCAGGCAGGTCTCCTGCCAACGGATGCAAATATGGGCATGACCGCAAACCGGCTCCGTGCCGAAGGTGGCATGGCAGCGATTGCCCGGCTCTGCATCCCGGTCATCGAACGCCAGCAGGCACCGCTTGTCCTTGTCGATGGCATCCGTGGCGATGCGGAAGTGCAGGTATTCCGGGAGCATTTTTCGGATTTTGTACTGGTCGGGATTTCATCCGATTTTGAAAACCGGCTGAACCGGCTGGGCACCCGGGGACGTTCTGATGACAAGGGGTCACCGGAAGCCCTGCGGTGCCGTGACGAGCGGGAGCTTGGCTGGGGACTTGGCAATGCCCTGAAGATCGCGGATATCTCTATCGCGAATAATGGTAATCTCGCGGACTATGCCTCCCGGGTTCGGGCACTCATCGATGAGTTGAGGCTGAAAAAATGACCCTGCTCCCGTACTTCTCGTCCTCGGCAAAAGTGTGGGATGATATCCAGTGGGTCTACAGCATCGAAGAGGCCGGGTATACGGGATGGGAGATTGTCGCAGATGGCAATTACCGGCTCGATAATCCTGCCCAGTACAGAGCAATCGAGGAAGTGATTGCGAGCACGCATCTTGGCGTTTCCGTGCATGCACCTTATGGCGACCTGAACCTTGCGACACCAAACGACCCGATCTGGCAGGAATCTGTCCGGCAGATCTGTGCTTGCATCGTGCAGGCTTCAAATCTTACCGACCGGGTGACAATCCACCCGGGATACCTTTCTCCTGCCGGCAAACTGATGCCACAGAAAGCCTGGGATCTCCAGAAAGAGGCGCTGCGCCGGATCGGGAAATGTGCCGTGGAGCACTCGGTTCTTGCCTGCCTTGAAAATATGATCAGCGTTAAGGAATTCCTCTGCCGGGATTTTGGCGAGTTATCGGGTATGGTTGGCGGTATTGAGGGTATTGGCATGACGTTTGATTTCGGGCATGCACATACGGTCGGCAAAGTTTTGGAATTCCAGCAAAACTGTGCGCAGGCAAGCCATATCCATATCCACGACAACCATGGCATGTCGGATGAACATCTCGCGCTTGGTGACGGAACGATCGCATGGAAGCCATTAGGAAAAGCCATTGCATCGAATTATTCCGGCGTTGTTGTTATCGAAGGGCGTTCAATTCCCGAAGCAAAAAAGAGTCTTACCGTATTCAGGACGTGTTTTGTATGAGCGGTGAGACACTCCAGGTCTATTTTCTCGGTACGGCAGGTGCGCTTCCGACACCGGTGCGCAATCCCCCCTGCATCATGATCCGGCGCGGCAACGATACCCTGCTCTTTGACTGCGGCGAAGGCGCACAGCAGCAGATGATGCGTGCCCGGTGCGGGTTTACGATCAATGCAATTTTCATTACCCACTGGCATGCCGACCATTTTCTTGGCATTTTCGGGCTTGTCCAGACGATGTCGTTTAACGGGCGGACCGATCCACTCACGATATACGGGCCCCTCTGGGTGCACGAGTTTGTCGCCACGCTCCAGCAGATCAGCAAGGGCAACCTGAAGTTCTCCATCCAGTCCGTTGAATTGTCGCACGGCTCGTGGGTGAGGTTCGACGGTTACACGGTCACCAGCTTTGCCGTGAGCCACGGGATGCCGGCGCTCGGCTATTCTCTTGAAGAAGACCCCCGCCCGGGCCGGTTTGACCGCGAGCATGCGATTGAACTGGGCGTTCCCCCGGGTCCGCTGTTTGGCCGGCTCCAGCGGGGGGAGACAATCACGGTCGAGAAAGACGGTGAAACGACCACGATAAAACCGTCAGACGTGATGGGCGAAATGCGCCCGGGCAGGAAAGTCGTCTACACGGGCGATACCCGGCCGGTCATTCCGGCGCTTGAGGATTTTGCCAAAAATGCGGATCTCCTCATCCATGATGCGACCTATGATGAATCAGAAAAAAAGCGTGCCGCAGAATTTTACCATGCCACCGCCACTCAGGCCGGTGAAGCAGCAGCGGCATCGCACGCAAAAACCCTCGTGTTAATCCATGTCAGTTCCCGTTATACCGATACGGTAAATCACATCCGCGACGCAAAGGAGACATTTTCCGGGACGATTATTGCGCCGGATGATCGTGATATGATCGAAGTTCCCTTCCGGGATTAACCAGGCGGGCAATTTTTTTATTATTATTCTTATGAAAAATTCTGTAAATTTTGTTCCCCTTAAAAAAATGTTTATGAGTCCATAATGTCTCTCATACCTGCTAGTACGACAACTCTGCACTGCTAAAACAGGACACATGCACAAAGCCGGGAGCGAGGCATTGCCAGCGCTCGATAAAACCGTGAGAACAATTTAATCCGTGTGCGCTTTTTTTGGCGGGATTTATAAAAAAAAGTGAGCGCCTAAAAGAAGCACGCTATTTAAAAAAAAATCAACTGCCAAAGAAACTACTGTTCAGGTCACCCGGATTGGAATATCCGCGCTGCTCCCAGTACCCGCGGTACGAAGGGTCATCAGAAAGTTCGATCTTTTCGATCCACTTGATCCATTTGTACCCCCACTTATCTTCAGCAACGAGCGTGAACGGATAGCCGCGTTCTACCGGCATGGTAACATTGTTCATCCGGTATGCCATGAGAATATCGTGCTGGGTAAAGTATGCAAGCGGAAACGACGTGGTGTACCCGTCGTGCGCAGTAAAGATCACAGTATTGGCACGGGGATCGGGGCCGGCTGCTGCAATAAGATCCCGGATACGGACGCCTTCCCAGAGGATGGTTGCGTCCCAGCCCTCGACGCAGTGGAGGGTGACCACTTTTGAATAATGAGGGTACGTTCCAAGGATTTCATCGTACGTGGAGACAACCGTCCGGTTCGTCAGGCCGGTAATGGTCAGGCGGTAATCCGCGATATTGATATGCTGGGGCCCGGCAATGGAATTTTCCCGGAAATCGTTCACTGACGAAAGATCCTCCCCGTTATAAGACCGGACCTCAACAGCGGCAAGAGGTGTCGTGCCCACGCCGGTCCCAAAATCAGCTGTCGATGGCCGGAGTACCAGTATTCCGGCGATCACAACGATAAGGCAAATGCAGAGTCCCAAAAGGATTGCACGTTTGTCCATGAAGCATCATGGACACGGGGGCACATCAAGCCTTGGATCCGGGCAGGATGCTGGTTTTAGCTATGTGGGGGCATTGATGGTGCAGGAGATGTGCGGCGAAAAATAATATAAAAATTTGCCGGGTCCGGCAGGAACCCGATTGCCATAGTCGCAACCTCCATAATCTCCGGCACCCAAGTCCTGCATAGGGAAGGTATCCTGATGGACAGAAATAGTATCAGATGGCTGCTGGATATGGTAATGATTGTGGCATTCATGCTTTCTTTTGTGACCGGGCTGCTGAAGTTCACGCTGCTCCTGCGGTGGACCGGGCTCAGTACAATAATACTCCCCTCGGCAGGTATTTCGGATCTGCATGACTGGTCGAGCGTGCTTCTTGGTGTGCTGGTCTTTGTCCATCTCATTCTCAACAGGGCCGGTATCATCACCATGACAAAAAAAATCTTTACGGGTAAAATTTCCGGCGATTAAATAATATTGTCAATGCCGGGAAAATAAAAAATTGCCGGAAAGTCTTCTGCCAGAAACAGGGAGATACTAAATGGCGTGGACGATTCACCGGCTTTACAATGAATTTTCCTCTCAAGCAATAGTTCCGGCAAACCTTTTACCGTTCCCGTTCGCATCCATCAATCAAAGGCACGCGACAGGAACGATTGCCGGATCATTGGCCGGTAGAAGATCGCCCTATCGTATCGGGGGGTGTCAGGAAAATAATTTTTTAGGAGAAAAAGTCCACCAAATTTTTGTGGATTAAAAAAACAAAAGAATCCTGATGATCGGACACGGCATGATTGCGCGATTGATATAATCGATCGGTAGTCCAGGCAAAAAAATTAAATTTCCTACGATGATGACCGTGTGTAACCGGCATTTTTACCGGAATTTACCATTTTTACCAGCCCATGAATAATGTCTTGGTCCGGGAATAACTGTCCAGCGCATGATACCCGTTCTCCCTGCCGATCCCGCTTTCATTCATTCCGCCAAAGGGAATCTCGGGAGGGATGGTGAGATGGCGGTTTACCCAGATAATGCCGGCGTTTACTTCACGATATACCCGTTTTACCGTTGCCAGATCCGTTGTCCAGATCGAAGCACCCAGCCCGTACCGGGTCCGGTTTGCTTCAGCAATGGCAGTATCCAGGTCGGGGACCGTCATGACAGGAAGGACCGGTCCAAAAATTTCAGTGGTGACGAGACCTGACCGGGGATCGACATCCGTAATAAGGGTCGGTTTATAGAAAAATCCGGCATCATATTCCCCGCCAGTTAACGCAGAACCGCCAGTAAGAATCGTGCCTTCATTTCCTTCCCGGACACGGGCCATACAGCTGTTCATCCGGTCAAGCTGCTCCCTGCTGACAAGGGGGCCGATGTCCGTCCCGGGAGTAAGGCCGTTTCCTATTTTCATGTTGTCAGTCCGTTCCTGTAATTTTTTTACAAACGCAGGAGCGATTTTTTCGTCAAGGTAAAGGCGTTTGACCGCGGTGCAGATCTGCCCGGCATTATAAAACCGCCCGCGAAGCGCACCTTCGACGGCACGGTCAAGATCGGCATCAGCCATAACAATCATCGGATCGGAACCGCCCAGTTCAAGGGTAATGTCCTTGAACTGGTGTGCCGCCATCTCCCGGATCCGGTAACCGGTCGCGCAATCCCCGGTAAAAGAAATTTTTCTCACGAGCGGGTGTTTCACAATTGATTCCCCGACGATCTCGCCCGGGCCGGTGACCACATTGAGTACTCCCGGTGGCAGGCCGGCATCACGCAGACACATGACGATCTTCAGGTTCGTAAGGGGTGTCGAAGATGCAGGTTTGAGGACAAGAGTATTTCCTGCGAGTAATGCCGGGCCCACTTTCCAGCCCATAATGATCGCGGGCATGTTCCAGGGAATGATCGCACCGCAGACACCAAGAGGTTCCCGCATGACCATGCAGTCCCCTGCGCTGCCAAGATGGACAGCTTCTCCCGCAGGTTTTCCGGCAATCGAGGCATAGTATTCAAGGATATTTGCACATCCCCTCACCTCATCAATGGACTCCCGGAGCGGTTTTCCCTGTTCCATGGTGAGAAGTCGGCCAAGATCCTTGTGCTGCTCCCGGATGATTCCCGCTGCACGGACAAGAACCATGCCCCGTTCCCGTGTCGTCTTTTTCGACCATAAGCCAAATGCCCCCTGTGCAGATTCGACCGCTGCATCGACATCCGGTGCTGCCCCACGGGGAACCCGGTCAAGCACTTCCCCGGTTGCCGGGTTACTAACATCCATCCAGGCGTCATCCAGCGACGCGGTTTCTTTTCCATCGATCAACATGTGCATGGTAAAATTCCCCCAGCTCCGCTGATCTCTTCTTGTGCGGGGCACATCTTTAAAGGTACGGGGACTTTGGCTTTAGGAAAGTACGAGAGAATTATTCTCAAAAATTATTTCGCATTCTGTGTTGTCACTGGAGATACCCCGTATTTTTCCCGTCCGGGTGGTATCATAGGCACCTGACTGTTCAAGCCATGCCCGGTACGGCGATGAGTTGATCAGCGATATCAGCCCGCAAATCCGGGGATCGTTGAGTATTTCCCGGTGCATGGCCAGTTCGTATTGTTCCCATGAGAGCGGCAGGAACTGGAGACCGTGGGATTGTGCAATTCCGGATGTGCACATACCTGCATCGGCATGACCGTTCCGTATCGCGGCAGCAACCATTTTCAGGTTGGCAACCTCGTGATGATACCCGTCAATCTGTGACGGGGTAATGCCCCGTGAATCGAGCAGTTGATCAAATGCCATCCGGGTCGACGAGTCCTTGCGGGTATTGATATACCGCAGCGACGTCAGGTCTTCAAGAGTTATGGCATCATGGGAGGCAATACCCTGCCGGGTCATGGCGATATGAACAAAGACGAGATCCATCGTTGACAGGTGCGGGAGAATAAACGGGCAGTCAGTGAGCAGGGATGACGCGGGCAGGTTCATCGGCGCTGCATGGCAGGAGTTGCGTTTGAGCGCGATAAGCGCCCCGGCATTACCGGTATTGACCGCGTGGATGAACGTACCCTGGTCATGGGCGATGATGCCCAGCTCTTCGAGCGCAGGGTCGAGCGTGCCGGAAAGTATGAGCGTCCGTTCAATACTTGCCGGATCGGTTGTCAGGAATACGTCCAGTTCGTGTCCGGCCGGGTATCCTTCAACCGGTGCAGGGATATGGGAATACCCGTTGGCCTTGATGGTGGCCATCTGGACTCCTGAACCCCGGGAATTGGGAACACCCCAGTACGCAGGGCCGATTCTTCCAACGGTCACCGGAACAAACTCGTCAAATCCTAGATCGGTACCAAGCGGTGTTGCAAGTTTTGCCCGGACACGATGCCGTGGTGCCGGTGCAAGCCCCCAGGATTCAAGAAGCGGTGCGGCAAATTCCCGCAGGGCAGTCTGTGCGGCAAGGGGATAGCCGGGAAGCCCGATAACCGGTTTTTCGTTGATTTTCCCGAGCATCACCGGTTTCCCCGGCTTGACTGCCACACCATGGAAGATGAGTTCGCCAAGTGTGGAGATAACCTGTGATGTATAATCCCTGGTGCCCGCAGACGATCCTGCCGATATGAGGACAAGGTCATTTGTCTCTACTGCATGCAGCATCGCTTTTTTTATCTCGTCCGGGTCATCGCGGACGATGGGCAGCCGGGTACAGTGTGCTCCCATGGCATCGAGAAATACCTGTGCCATGATCGTGTTGCTCTCGACCACCTGGCCCGGAGACGGGCGTACCCCAAGAGGGACAAGCTCGGAACCCGTGGGGATGATCCCGACGTTAACTGTCCGAGCATTGATCTGGACAATCCCATACGTTGCAAGAGCCCCGATATCAAACGCCCGTATGCGATGACCCCGGGGCAGGACAAGGCGGTTTTCAAAAATGTCTTCGCCTGCCGCCCGGACATGCTGCCAGGGTGTGGCAGATTTGCGGATCTGGAACCTGTCGCCATCCTCCCAGGTATCTTCGATCATAATGACCGCATCAAAAGACGGCGGTACGATATTGCCGGTATTTACCCGGGTACATTCCTCAAGGGTAATGGGTGACTGGTCGCTGGCGCCAAGAGTATCCCGGCTTTTTACCGCGATGCCGTCCATCGCCGCGATATTTACTTCCGGTACTGAATATTTTGCATAGATCGATTCGGCAATGATCCGCCCGAGAGATCCGGTCAGCGGAACGGTTTCTGTCCGGCCCGGATCGACAAATGACGTTTTTAAAAGATGCAGCGCATCTTCAAGCGAACAGAGCGATAAGTACCGTTTTACCAAACCGGGTCACCCGACTGTTGTGAGTTTATTATTCTTTTTTTTAATTTATAATTCCCGTTCAACTTTTCCGACACCCGCAAGGTATACCGGCCACTGGGTTTCCGGATCGAGGTTTGCCAGTTTCATGATTAGATCATCGTGGAAAAGATCGACCGGTGCGACTTCAAAGCCATAACATGCGGCCGCAGTAATGAGGGCCTGGCAAATGTGGCCGGCTTCGATCAGCACACTGCGATATCCCCGGTTGCCAAGCGCCCATGTGGATCTGTACGGAACTGCCACCCAAAGAAAGGTGACGGCGGCACGGGTGACCACCTTGAAATTCATGCTCGCGGTCGCCATTTCAAAGGGCACATCCGAACCTTCCCGTTCAAGCACGATGCTGTGGGTGCGGGGGAGGTAGCGGTAAAGGCCAGTCGGGAGGTCTTCAACTTCCCCGGCAACAAAATACGTGTCGATCGGGTAGCGGGAGCCACTCGAAGGAACGTTCCTGAGCATGATATGTTCTGATACGATCTTCCTGAATCCCTGTGTGCTCCAGAGAAGAAATGACAGTTCTTTTAATGTCATCGACGTGCGGGAAAAAAATCCCGCCGGCTCCCATCGGTCAACAATATCCTTAACCTTTGTGTCGGGAACTTTGATGCGTCTGGGGTTGGGGAGTTTTGTTATTATGGCCCCTTTCTTGACCGGAAGTTCAAATGGCGGTTCAGGAACCCGCAGGATCATATCGACCGTGGAAAAATCCGGGTACTTTGTTTTTTTGATAAAATCAGTGCCGATATCGTTCATTGCTTATCCTTTTATGAGATCATGCATGCGCACGTCCGATGAGAATATACTGCAAGACCTTCCGGCATACAGCAAAAAAATTGTGGGGATGCCTTATGCCAGGACATACAGATTTGCGTAAATTTCTTTTCCCTTGCTCTTGGGATGGCGCTCTCCGAGATCCCCGATATAGTGATCGAACAGGGAGGTTGTCCCATCGATCTCTTTTTCTTCCTGATCAAGTTTCTGGAAACCTGGGAGCATGTATTTGATCTTGCCCATTACATAGATATCTCCCTTGACCATCTGGCCGCCAACCCGGCCTTCCACGTCGCCCTTGATAACGATCGTGCCCCCCTCGGCATGGGTTGATACATGGATGAACGCATTCTTTTCGATAATGATCGTGCCGCCCAGCATGAACGTCCCGATATCGTTGCCGGCATTCCCGCGGATCCTGATGGTGCCGCCACGCATTCCCCGCCAGTCGCCACGATATGCGCAGCCGACATAGTTCTCGGCATTGCCGTCAACGATGATCTCGCCGCCTTCCATCGCGATGCCGGAAAAGGAGTGGACATTGCCCTTGATATGGATTTTTCCTCCCTTCATCCAGCCTCCGACGTACATATCCGCATTCCCGTTCACCGTGATGGTACCGGCGGTCATCTTGTTGCCGATGTATTTTACCCGGGTACAGTCTCCGGCAATGACAATGTCGGTCTCTGCTGCGGTCTTCCCGGCTGTACCGGAGACTTCAAAGAAGTCCCCGAGCCGGACATGGATCTTTCCTTCGCGACCTTCAAGATCGGCGATCTCTGCTGCGGTCTTCCCGGCAAATGCATCGGGTGTAATATTATACCCTTCCAGCATGAGCTCGGGCGTCTTTATGGGTTTTAAGGTTACCGTTGCCATGATCGCCTCAGGCCTCCACATCGACATCAATGACAAACGGGTGCGGGGCAAGGTAATCCCGGACCGGGTAGTTGTCGAGACCCACCGTGTAGTCCTTGGTGAAACTCTGGGTGATATCCCGGGTTACCTGCGGGATCTCTTTCATCTTTGCATTGACCCAGACAGTCTTCTTATGACCGTGGCCGAGAATCTCCCCGTCTTTTACCACAATTTCGCCTGATTTGATAAACCAGCTCGACCGCAGTAATGCCGCCTCGATCTTCTCCGGGTCGCTTGGCATGTCCTTGTAGTTGAGATCGAACACGCCGACATCTGCGCTCATGCCCGGTGCCAGACCGCCATAGATATTGGACAGGCCAAGACACTTTGCCGGACCCGCACGGGTCATTGCGGCAACTTCGTAAAGCGTCAGCTCGCGGTCCATGCTCTGAAGATCCGTCGCTGCGATGACCTTATCCTTATGCTTGAAGGAGTCAAGGGTCGCGTCACGGGCTTTCTTGCTCATGAGCCACTTGATCACACGCGGGTAGCGGGTGAATGGCCCGGCATTCGGGTGATCGGTGGTAATGAAACAGCGCATGGGATCTTTTGCGTACAGGCCAAGTTCCAGGCCAATGGCCCACTGGATTGCACAGGTCTTGATGTCCTTGTCATAGACAAAGGGCACGACACCTGCAGCAGTTTCCATCTCGACATCGGTGTTTGCCCACTTTAAGTGGTTGAGGGAGTTGAGGTGGTGCTCCATGGGACCGTCAGCGGTCATCGTCGTGGTCTCGTCGAGTGTTACGCAGCCAAGGTCGACGGTGATATTCTTGTGCTTGTTGACATAGTCCATGACATCTTTTGCCTTGGTCTCAAACGTTCCCCACGAGTCCCCGCCATATGAATGGAACTGTATATGGGTCGAGTGCATGACCTGTTCGCGGCCAAACTTGTTCTTTGTCTTGACACCTTCTGCAAGTTTGAGCGTGTCGATTGTTGTGGTGTAGTTGCCCGGGTTGCCAAGGTTGTTTTGGTGGATATGGATAGAGTGCGGCAGGCCCAGGTACTCGTTAGCTGCCATCAGGCCATTAACGATCTGACGTGGCGTAATCTCGAAATAGGGAACGACATCATCAAGGCTCAGGCAGTTAAGTCCCCATGCCCATGCAGCCGTGCCGCCCGGGTTGACGACCTTGATACCGTAACCTTTGGTTACCCGTATCAGCCATGCGATATATGCCGCAGTGTTTTCGACTTCCCCGTTCTTGAGATACTCCATGACAAACCAGTTGTTGCCAAACACCGGAAGAGCCGCCTCATCAATGATGGGTGTATCGTGGATCTCTTCATGCACGTGGGGGGAGTGGATGGGCGGCATTGCCGCTTCCATGACAAAACCGTAGCCCATCCGTGCATAATCGTACCCAGTCTTGAAGGTGCTCGGGATCGAGAAACCAGATTCCATCCGGTACGGCAGCTGGCCCATCGGGCTCTTGAAAAGTTTGTCTTCGGGCCTCATCAGCCGGCCGACATTTACCTTTGGTCCTGCAACATGGGCATGGACATCGACACCGCCGGCCATGACAACCTTACCCTTGGCATCGATGACCTTTGCACCGGACCCGACCTTTTCGACAAATTTCCCATCCTTGATCGCGACGTCTGCGACATCGCCGTCAATCTTGCGGGTCGGATCGATGACAAATCCGTTTTTAATAAGTATTTCAGCCATGTTAGTTCACCCCGGATGTCGGATATTTCCGGTCTTCTTTTGCGGCAAGCCAGACCGGATGTGTCTGGGTAAGTTCGCACATACGTTCGTAAACCTTGTCGAAAAGTTCCTCATCGCTTGGGACACCTTCAGGCCCGTCAATGACTTTCTTGAACTGGATGGGCACATTGTCCATACGATAGACAACACCGGGTTCGTCGACCCCACAAATCCGGACCGGGATGTGGAGATCGGAGATCTCGCTGGCCATGCAGAAGTTCGGGTCGATCGTGATGAACGGGTGCTTCTTGACATGCTTGATTGCATCGATAGGCCAGTGGGCACCGGCATCGGTTCCGACATTCACGAAACAGTCGACCTCGTCACGCATCGCAAGATCGATCGAGCTGGTTTCACCCGGGTTCATGTGGGCATGGGTACCCTTGGTGAGATCAATGCAGTACGGGAATCCAAACTGCCACGACCAGACCTGTCCTGGCCCGGCAATATTATAGTGGCCCCGCATCGCCATGATTGATGCTTTTGTTACCGAGTTGAGATCCCGTGTCAGGCTGATTGCGTGATCTATATTGTGGTTGCGCCCGTCCGTGTGAGTGCAGCCCATACCAAAGAAGATCATCACGAACCGGGCCTTTTTCATAATTTCCACGGATTTGACAATGGTCTCTTTCTTGATTCCTGCGACAACATCCGGGATGTCATGGCCACGGAGAACGGTCCGGAACGCATCGAAGAGTTCGTAGTCATGACCCTGGTCGAGCATGAGGTGGATATCGGCAAGTTTGGCGGTATCGGTTTCACGGGGATCGACACTGATAATCGTACGGTTCATCTGCCCCTTCTGGGTGAAGAACCCTCTGGGGAAGATTGAATACCGGGACGTGTGCCGGGGGTGGGCATGCATCGGGTTGCATCCCCAGAAGACGACGACATCGGCACGGTTCTTTGCTTCGCCAAGGGTGCAGCTCGGGTAGCCGTTATCGAAAATGGCTAAAAACGAAGGGCCGTGACAGATAGATGCACAGTTATCAAGCACTGCACCGGCTTTTTCAGCAACCCTGCCAACCGCACTCATGCCTTCGCAGTTGGTGGAGCCAAAACCATAGATGAGCGGCTTTTTTGCGGCGATCAGGGTCTTTGCCGTGTAATCGATCGCTTCATCATAGGTAATCTCTTTCATTGAGCCGTCAGGCTGGCGCATCCGTGGTTTTGTCGGGCGTGCAGGATCATTTGCATGATGGAAAATATTTGTCCCGATGACACAGGCATTGCGGACTTCAAGGACTTTCTTACCATCATCCGATACAAGGACTTCAAGATCATCGCAGGACGATCCGCAGTACGGACATCCCACTTGTGTGATAAGTTTAGGCATACGTCAGTTCCCTCCCTTCCAGAGTCCGACCGATCCCTGTACGAGCTCCAGTGCGGTCTTTATCCGTTCATTAAATGCCGGCTCAATAGTTACCGGAAATCCACTGTACTGGGGGGTACCGGTGGATTGTGTCCGTGGCGGGACGACCTGGTTTGCCCAGACACCCTGCCGGATGTGGGCAAGGCCCGGCGGGACAAATTGTGTTGGAACAATTGCCTTCACGATGACGGTGCCGCATTCGCTGGTCACTTTGACATTCGAGTTTTTCCAGATCCCGGCTTTTTTCATGTCTTCGGGATTCAGTTCGATGATCGAACAGGCGTCAAAGTAGTCAGGGTTTGTCTTCCCTTTCTCCATCGCGGCGCCTTCTTCGACCGAACGCTGGGTGATCATGTTCATTGAGAGCTTATTTCCCATTCTTCACCTCATACACATACATTCAATAACAATTACCAAATGTTAACCGGCATTACTTGCCTGTACATGTCGTAAGTTCGCGTATGTTAAATAATTTTTTTATTGTGCTAATCTTGTTTAGTATATTTGTTAAACCAAAAAAATTTCACCGATATGTTAATTAAACTATGTTAACGTGAGGATTCTCCGGTAATATCACTCAAAAATATTTGCTTAAAAGAAGAAAACCCGCTGGTAATCCCCGCGAATTCCCTGTACAGGATCAAAAAGGATTTTCCCCAGTTCCTGGCTTCCGATATCCATGACTGCATTGAGTTTTTTATTTTTCATAATCCCCCGTTCATAGAGCGATGGCAAAAAGGCACAGAACTGGAGTTTCTCACTCCATGCAGAGGAATCGATAACCTCCTGGATATTGAAGAACTGGTCAAGGGGGTTGACTTTATGATCGCCCGAGAGTGCATAGACCCCGTCTTCAATAAAGATCACCCGGGTCCCGATTCCATGATGGGCGCAGGCAAGGGCAAAAAAGAGCGCGCCGAGCGCCAGTTCAGTACCGTAGGGACTTTTTGTGATAAATATTATCACCGGTAGCGGATGGGGATGAGAATGATCGGTAAGATCGCGGGCAATATCCGGTTCGCAATGAGGAGTACATAGAGAGAAATATGTTTCCGCAAGAATCGCATGACCGCGGCCGAACCGCTCGATAATCTCCTGCAGGGTCCGTATCTTTAAGTTTTTTATCGTGCAGGATGATATGACCGTTCCCTGGCCGTCATCCCAGGTTCCATACCCCCGGGCAATGGCCGAACGCGAGGACGCATAGAGCGAACAGTTTAATCCCTGCCGGGTGGCCTGGTTGCAGAGCCCGACAAAGCCTTCCCCAAGGTTCCTGAAATCTGCCGGCCGCTGGTTGGAATGGCCGATATGCACCCCGTCAAGAAATGCGTATAACTCCGGCGAACATTTCCGGTCGAGTGCTGCTTTGAGGCACCGGAGTGAATTTCCTGAAGCCTGGTACATATAGGGAGAGCGGATCTGAAGATATCCCACGGTATCGGGAATCGCAGCCCGGGTAACGGCCATCTCTAAAATTTCCCCCCAGAATGAATTTCCCGTACTGTCAGGACTGCTGACCCTGCTGCTGACATGATCCGGGTGTTTCATTTTCAGGGGTTCAAGGGAGATCCCCCTCAGGTCAAGTTCATCCTGGTCACAGATGATTTGGACAGATGGGAGGGAGATGATGATTTCCCAGACCGGAAGTGTCTCTTTGCTGACGAGGCTGTAAAGTGCATCGCCCGTAATAAAGAAGACCACTACCGGGTTTTCCTGCTGGATGGGGTGCCGGAGCGTCTCCGGTGAGTACATAATAAAAAAATATTTGAGCACTTCTTCCAGCCAGGATATGCGTTCCCGGGTCATTGCTTCTCCGAGCAGGAAAAAATGTGATGACATGAACTGACCTTCTTGTATGAATATTGGTAATGGATATTATCAATGTAAGTTTTTATTTTTTTTTTTAAGCACCGGTCCGGCTTTTACCGGGGTGCACTTTTAACTGGTGGAATCTGACAATCGCAAGGGAAATACAGGATGCGCAGGTACGACGGTTTCGTCATCACCCGGTAAAGGTGCAGGCTTACATTATTGAAGCGATTCGTCCAGCTCCAAAGGGGTCGCTTTGAAAAAATCCTGGTAACCACTCGACGGATAACGCGGTTTTATTCTCCCGGATAAAACAGATAATTTTCATCCGGGATGAGGGAATTTCATGCGAACCCGGCGCACAGGAAGCCGCGTCGGGGCGGCGGAGTCGGTCATGATTGAGGGTATGGACGCATCAACCCTCATCAATGAAATTAAAATTGCAGAGAATAATGAGTTACATAAAAGGGTCGATATATGAAAAAATGTTTTGTGCGAGGGGAAAAATCCCGTTGGCCGCACAGAGGTTTTTTTACAATCAGAGATTTGCAAGAGCCGCAAATTCTCCTTTCCCGGACAGGGTGATGACCTGGTACGGGCAGGCACCGACACAAACACCACAGCCGGCACAAAGTTCCGATTTGACATCGAGGCTGATCGATCGCCCTTCGACAACGCTGTAGATTTTTTCTTTCGTTACCGGGTTGACCGTATAGAGTTCGAGCGCATTGACCGGGCATGCAGCAACGCAGTTGCCGCAGCCGGTGCACCGGTTTATATTAACATGTACTGCAAATGCCATGATTTCTCCTCAATGAAAGATATACAGTTAGTTGCAGTGTGCTTGTAATTAAATTTTATGAACTTTTGTACAGGTTAATGAAAATTGATACCAGATGATCTCACATTCCATAAGACTCCTGAAAAAGATATTTCCCGTGAACCCTCCGCAGTACGCAGGTACTAGTATGATATATTATTCAGTATCTACCGGATTCCACGATATCATTCTAAGAGGGACGATATCTTTTCATTTTTTTAGCAGTACCAAGAACTTATTTTTGCCGGCGTCATCACCGGCATTTCAGGCCACAGGTTCATGCACGTCCGACGGCCCATCGATAGCAACATCAGAGAACCAGATCATCAGCGCCATACAGACACCCAGTGCGGCAACCCCCGCGGTCCATTTCAGTGATGGGGGGAACATGCTCCCGCTGTTGATCAGGATAACCACTGCGGCTCCCGTGCAGAGCAGCATGTGGAACCTGCGGATACGGCAGTCTTCCTTGTTACAGGGCCGGATGCTCCCGGATATCCGGTATCTTTCATCAAACGGGTACAGGAAACACAATCCTTTTTTTGTGCAGATGTCTTCGGTGAAATGAAACAGGACACCAAGGATGATGCCGGCGAGGAATACTTTCACATAATATATCCCGGCAACCTGCGGGAAGAGGAGCGTGAGCAGGATAATAATAAAACCAAAAATTCCCGAGAGCAGGCATAATCCTGGCAGCGAATGGGTCAGCCGCTTGTCTTCAGACCGGGGGGTAAACCCGGGGATACGCCGGTACAGGAACAGGTAGACCTTGAGAACGGTCATTTTGAATACGCAGGTAACCATCCATGCAAGAGACAATGCCCGGAAGGTTTTTGGTTTTTTCATCTGGATGTCCGGGAGTACCGCACCCGTACAGACTCCAAGAGCTATCGCAGGGAGCGCCCACACGTTTGTGGAGACGAGCGGGAAATAAAGGATGAGCATACTTCCCAGCGCAAGAGCAATATGGTGCCGTGTGATCATGATTTTGCCTGCCAAATGAGTGCCAGCGGGAGCGCCAGGATCGCAATTTCAGGTAATAATAGTGAGACTTGCAAAGAGTCCCAGTACAAACAGGCAGATACCAAAGGAAAGGCCAAGGAGGGATTTTTTCCAGTGTGCTGCCATTTTCACTCCCATTACTCCTTTCATCATGCAGATGACGGCATGCACTCCGGGTAATGGACTGCATTTTTCTTTTTTGTGAGCCAGACAAGCCTGCCGTCACAATACCCGAATGCATGCATGGAGATGATCGAGATCGCAGATGGCACAGCAGATACATCAGTGTCCTTTGGGACGAGCAGGTATTTTCTGGTGTTTTCGCGATTTTCGCTTTTAATGCCGCTGAGCTGACGGACACTCTCATCGATCATGGCGGCATCAAACACTACCATCAAAGCCGCAGATTCCTTATTCCCGCGTATATGCCGCGAGATCCGGTAAAGAGTGCCACAATGATCCTGGCCGGTAACCGGCATGCACTTCCACCCGTCGAATTCTGAAAAGACCGCCCTGATATCCATACTGGCAAAGGTCTGCATAATGTCCTGTGCTGATCCCATGATATATCACGAGATCCATGGGTGGGGAGACTATTTTAAGTTATTGTGATTTGATTAATTTGTTTATAAAATTAATATAAATTGATTTACAACTTAATGAAATTTGCAGAAGAACTATCCGGCAACAAATCCTATCGGCAATCATTTATGCTCAAAAAATTCCAGAATAGTAAAATAAAAAATACGTGAAGATTATGCCGACACTCTTTCCGGACCCGGTTCCTCCCTTCCCGGGATGGAAAAAAAGGATGTACCATCTATCCCGCCCGGTAACCATGGAGGATATCCAGGCATTTTTAGGATCAGAAGAACTCTACATCCGCGAGACATCTGCAGGCCCGGTACATATTATCCATAAATACGGCCTTCTTGAGATCCACTGCCTGCCCGGCCAGGCAGAAATTGAGGTATGGTTCAGCCCCGAGCAGCCGGCATATGCCACTGAATATCTTGACGGCCTGCTCGCGACCCGGTTTCAATAACGATTCTGTAGGGTAAAAAAGAGAAGATTAATCAATCCCTACCAGCACTTCGGATGCTTTTACGATCGCGTAGACTTTCGATCCTTCCCGCAGGTTCATTTTTTCTGCAGAATGGGTCGTGATGGACGAGACTATCTCGTTACCCCCGGCAATTGTCATAACAACTTCTGTCGTAACGGGGCCTTTCTTAATCATCTTGACGGTTCCGGGGATCTGGTTTCGTGCACTGATCTTCATGGTTCTCACCACGCGTACTTGTTGCTGGTTGTATATCAACAATCCTGTGAGAACATGCCGGGAACTGCTGCAGAACAGGCTGACAGCGTGTGCAGCTACCGGGTTCTTCTTCACATCCCAAATAAAGAATATCCGTTCATCAGCCTGCATAAAGTCTGTTTTTTAATCCGAATGCGAAGGGATTGGCAATTTCAATCGTTTCTAAAAACCCCGGACCGGTAACCTGAACAAAATGGCAGGGTGATACCAGTGATGAACAACCACCAGGGAAAAACGATCCGGGTGAAACGTGATTTTTGCCAAATCGCACAGATCAAAAAACGTTCACTGACGCGTGCACGTACAGGTGCGCATCTTCAGATCGTCCGGCAGATTGTCCGGATTTCCTTTCCAGCAGCACTTCCCTTCCGATAACAGCATCGCATGACTGCTTATATCCCGCGCATCCCCGGGCCGGTGCGTGACAAGAATGCAGGGAATCCGCATATCAGCAATCGTGGACCGGAGCAGTTCCTTAATCGATTCAATACTCTCGACATCAAGCGCCGTAAACGGTTCGTCCAGCATCAGCAGAGACGGCCTGATCGCAAATGCCCGGGCCAGTGCCACCCGCTGCTGCTGGCCACCTGACAGATCTCCCGCGATTACCCGGGAAAGATCTGTAATACCGGTCCGGGAAAGCCAGTTGTCAACCCGCTCAGGAATCTCGGAGGGTTTCACGTGCAGTGCCTTGAGTCCATACGCCACATTTTCCCAAACCGTGAGGTGGGGAAAAACCGCACAGTTCTGGAAGACGTACCCGATGCCCCGGTCTTCGACCGGTATATCGATCCGGTGCCTGCTGTCGTAGAGCCCGGAACCGTTGAGCCGGATAGTGCCCTTGTCCGGGCAGATAAGGCCCGAAATAATATTCAGCGTAGTCGATTTTCCCGACCCGTTTGATCCCATCAGCACGAGCGTCGTCCCGGATTCAACCCGGACCTCGACATCAAGCGCAAAGTCCCGGAGTTTTTTTGTCACCTGCACCTCAAGCATGGCGGGCCTCCTTATGTGCAAGTATCCGTACAGCAATCATGATCGCAAACGAGATGATAACCAGCAGGATCGAGATCGTCAGCCCCATGTTGAAATCCCCTTCCAGTCCCACGTACACGGCAAGCGGCATCGTCTGGGAGACTCCGGGCAGGTTGCCGGCAAACATGATCGTCGCACCAAACTCTCCCAGTGCCCGCCCAAATGTCATCACTGCGCCCGAGACAAGGCCGCTTGCCGTCAGCGGAATCGTAATGGTGGCAAAGGTTCTCAAAGGTGTTGCCCCAAGTGTCCGGGCGGTCCGCTCATACGCCGGATCGAGCTGCTCAAATAACGATTTTGCCTGCCGCAGGTAGAAAGGGGACGCAACGAAGATCTGCGCCATGATCACCGCAAGGGTTGTAAATGCAATCGAGATCCCCAGCATGTTGAAATACCGCCCAAGAAGCCCGGTCCGGCCGTACAGGACGAGCAGTGCCATACCGGCAACTGCCGGGGGAAGGACAAGGGGCAGGTCGATGAGGGTATCGACAATAACCTTGCCCGGGTATTCATTGCGGGCGTGGAAGTACGCAAACGGCGTACCGACTAAAAGAACAACCGTCAGTGCAACACAGGTCGTGGAGAGCGAAAGCCAGAGTGCGCTCATGACGAGCGGGTCAGATAACGATGAGAGGAAAAGCTCCGGGGTCGTGCGGAAGAACAGGGCGACGATTGGGAGGGCGAGATAGAGCGTGACGGCAAGGATCAGGATCCCGGCACAGACGACAGTAAGACTGTGCCTGAATTTTTTTGGGATGCGGGCCGGCAGGTTCATGAATCAGAATTTTTTTGGCTCACAATACGAAATAACTAAGGAATACCACAAAGGTAATTAAAAAAATTAGGATACCGACCTGAATCCATAGTCATTGAGGATCTTCTGGCCGGCAGATGAGAGCATGAACTGTTCGAAATCAGCGGCAACAGCCTGGTTTTTGCTTTCCTTTAAGATCGCTATCGAATAGATCTGGAGATAGTTGTCGCTCTTTGGGATGGTTATACCGATGATTGTGCCCTTCTGCGCTGCGGTATAGGTCGATTCATAGACGAACCCGGCATCGACTTCACCAAGTGAGACCTTGGTTGCAACCGCAGGTTCGGAGGTCTCATAGGTCACGACATTTGAATAGAGTGCATCCTTCCAGTCCTGGCCGTAGGTCGAGTTCGCGAGGTTGCCGATTGCTCCGGCAGTTGCCGCACCGACTGGTACTTCCTTTGCGGCAATTGCGATCTTCATGCCGGGTTTTGCAAGGTCTGCAAGGGACTTGATGTTACCGGGGTTTGACGCGGGGAGAATCACAATGACATAGTTAAGGGTCAGGGGGTGTACCGTCCCGTCGACAAAATATCCTTCGCTCTTGAGCGTATTTGTGTAGCTGTTACTGGCGGAGATGAAAACATCGGAATATGCACCAGCCTCGATCTGTGTCTTGAGGGTCTGGGTTCCGGCAAGGTTAAAGACAACCTTGTGGCCCGGGTATGCAGCCGTAAATGAAGGGCCGATGGTTTTTGTTGCGCCGGACAACGATGCGGCTGTGTACACAACAAGATTCCCGCTGGATTCAGTGTAAACGGGTGTAGGCACACTCGTTGTCGTCACTGCGACGGGCGACGTAGTCGCGGCAGCGGGCTGGGCAGTTGTTGCCACGGGAATGGGTATGGATGTTGTAACAACCGGTGTTGCCGGGGCCGGTGATGGTGTTGAGGTGCATCCGGCAAACATGGCCGAAAATACCAGAAGTCCACAGACAATTCCCATAAGAATTACGTGTTGAATGTCAAGTTTGGTTTTCATAAGGCTTCGTTTCCTTTACCGTTCATTTGAAAAAACCTGCTAAATAATTTTTGTTTATGGGTCTGGTGAGTATACCATTTTCAGTAAACATTTTAAAAATTTTAACGCGATTTAATGTTTGGCTAATCTCCCCGGGTTTTTGATGTTTTATTAAATGAAGTTCTGAATGCTGTTATTTTACACCATGCATCCATCAGCGGGAGGGCGACCGCGATCGGCATCGGGGCGCATCACCAGGTAATGCCGCTGGGTCATTCTCACAATATCTGCCATGTCCGGATCGTACTGAACGGATTCGATAAACCGCTGGGGGTTGTCGATACGAAAAGACGTGATGAAATCAACACCCTGCATAAAGAACTCATCAGGTATGAGTGCGCCGCACATTCCATATAATCCCACAATCCGGGCATGATGCGCGTAATTCACCAGTGTGCGGAAGCTGTCGTCAACAAGAGAGGACGCCGGGATGAGAACGACATCTGCACAACCAAGAATATCCGGCATTTCATGTGCAGAGTGCAGGGAGATACCTACCGGACCGTATGTGACGGTATGATCGATCAGGACGGTCCTTGCAGGACCGGGAGATTTTGTATCGACAATGTGGAGCTCTTTGCAATGCCCCCGCAGGTTCCGGGCGAGATTGTCGTAACCGACAAGGGCAACAACATCGTCTTCTGCAATCAGCCGTGAGATCATGGGATACTGCTGGACAATCGAATCAGCTGCCATCCAGCACTGCGCATGGTACCCGCGTTTCCTGATAGCCGAGCAGCCAAGGAATTGTTGCGAGAGCGCACTCATCGCGGCTATCGCCAGCGACCGGTCATACAGGTTACCGGAACTGATGCCTTGTTCTGCAACCTCGAACAGGGGTTTACCCACCATTCCCTGCAGCCGCAGCACTTCAGGATGGTTCCGTTGGGTAGAGAGGGCAAGATTTTCAGAAAAACATTCTGCGATACCACACTCGTTCTGCGAACCTATGATAATATTCCATAACGGTTTGATCGCAATACGCGAGACCCGGCTGGGGCGTATATGATTCTCTTTATAGAGCGTGTTGAGCATACGGAGCGTATGATTCAGTACCTGATCCCCGCACGGTTTCCGTTGTGATATGGTCTCTTCCATGGAAATGTCCCTTCAAAGCCTGAACATATGAGAATTGTGATGCGCCGGCATATTATCGTGGTTGTTGGTGAATATAACCATTTTTAATTAATAAGATATAAAAGTTAAATATAAAAATTTAATAAGGGGCATGTCCAATATAGGTATTGTCCCTGTGGAAACACCTGTGGGACACATGCACATACTGAAATAACCTTAGCCATCTCCCGAAAATTCCGGCGTACACTGACCATGTACATAATAAGCCGGAAAACCGGGAGCTGCTGCCTTCATTGGAATCTTTTAAAAAAATCCCATGTCCGAAGGGCACCGGTTTTACGACATGTTTTTTGTGTGGGAGAACGTGACATCCTCTGGCACAGGAAAGGTCACCGTTCATTTTTGGTATTTTTTGCCCCGTCATTCCCGGCAACGGGCGGTTTTTTCATTCTGCGATTCCTATAATGAATAATTCCAGCCGGGAGATAATCCACTACACGTAACGGAGAGATTTTCATGTCCGAATACTTTGAAAAAGCTGCAATCATCTGGGACAATGATCCCTACCGACTGAATATGGCAAATACCATTGCCGACACGATGATCCGGGTGGCACTTCCCAAAAGTACCGATACAATCCTCGATTACGGGACCGGTACCGGTAATATTGCGCTCAGGCTGTACCCGCATGTCAAAAAGATTATTGCGGTGGATTTAGCAAGGAACATGCTCGCGGTGCTCGGACAGAAACTGGAAAAAGAAGGCATTACGTCCATTGAACCCCGTGAATGGAGCATTGGCCATGATACAACCAACCTGCCCCGGTTTGATCTCATCGTGAGTTCCATGACCCTGCACCATGTCGGGGATACTTCGGAAGCGGCAAGGACATTTCACGAGATTCTTGTACCGGGAGGAAAAATTGCCCTTGCCGATCTTGACTGCGAGAACGGGGAATTTCACGAGAAGCCCGGCATTGCGGATCATAACGGGTTTGACCGGAATAAACTCATGCAGGTATTTTCCGGTGCAGGATTCCAAAATATCCGGTTTGATGAGGCGGCAACCGTGTCAAAAAAATCTTCACTGACCGGGAATACCCGGGATTTCACCATTTTTCTTATGACTGCTGACCGGCTGTAATTTTTTTGTGCACACCGCTTCATGCCGGTGGAGCCGGCCACTGCCCGGCCCCCCGGTTTTTTCCGCCGCAAACCTGCATCATTTATCTCGTTTTCCATCCATCGGTACCATGAATTGTCCATGACGTCCTCATCCCATCTGCTCCGGTCAATCATCACCGGCGTTTTCATCCTCTTCATCCTCGCAATTTTCCCTGCGATCATCTTCCCGGCTGCCGGTACGGGGCCGGTTCCGGCTCCATTGCCTGCACCGGTAAGCCCGCACGCGTTTGTTGTCACGATGGCAGAAGTGCCACCTCTCGAAGCGTTCCCCAACGTCACGCTGTATAAACTCATGAGCCCCGCACGGGCGCAGGAAAAAGCCGCGACCTATCCCATCACGGAAGATCTGTCCTTGGTGAATATTGCCCCGGGTGAAGGGACCCGGCCGCACATCCTTTTGGGGACACCGGAGGTTATGTACCTGCTTGACGGAACTGCCACCGTTTGTGCGAACGGGAGCATGACAGAAGTCTCGGCAGGAGAACTCGTATTCATCCCGGGCGATACCGTCCAGTCGACCGCCAATAACGGCAGGACACCGCTCCGGTACATCTCCCTCCTCGACCCGTATTACGCCGAATCACGGGAAATACGGCCGAACGTCACTGCAACAACCGACATTTCCCGGGACAGCGTGCCCCTTCGCACCTGGAACCGGAACGATACAACCCCGCTCGTGTCATTTGACCGGATGAAAATTTACCAGATGGTCAGTCCTGCCGCCACGGACCACAACGGGCTGAATATGACCGTCCCGTTCAGCTGGGCATATGTAACCGTCCCGGCAACAGGCGGGTCTCTCCCCCATACCCTGAATGCGACCAGCGAAGTGATCTATGTCATCGCAGGTTCAGGAACGGCACATATCGGGAACGAGACCTTCGCGCTGCATAAAGGAGATACGCTCTTTATTCCCCCCGATACCGTCCAGTCGGTAACGAACACGGGGTCTGTGCCTCTTGAATACCTGTCCCTGCTCGACCCGTACTGGCGGCCGGAAACCTGAAAAAAATGGATCTCGTTTTTTTACCGGCACAATATGGGGGAACATGCACATGACCCGGCTGGATGATTTTCTTATGCCCCTGCACGAGGGCGTCTGGGAGGTCAGTGTCGCAAAAACCTCCATCACCGAACCACCCGGCCCGGCGTGGAAACAGTCGGCAATCAATATTCCCTCGCCCGGCACCATTGCCAGTTACCGGAACGGCCAGTACCATGCGCACGAGACACAGGACGAATGGAAAGTACATCTGGATCGCTATGATCCAGAAGTCCACCCCATCCTGCACCTTACCGATGACGCTCCTCTTCTCCTGATGATCGCAGGAACAGTTGGCACACTCATCCACCATGCAGGGATACATCCCGGTGACGATACCGATCTAATCGTTAAAGAACAGCAGTTGTCATGGCAGCGCCAGGTACTGGTAGGCGTTGCAGTTCTTATTGCCGGTTCACGCATCATCTCAGATCCCCTTGGATTTTTTTCTGACATTACCCGGATCCTCATCCCGCTTTTCCTCGCGGGTCTTGGCGTCGTTGTGCTCTGGAAAAGCCTTGATGCCCGGTCGCCCGGGTCGTTCTATGGCGAGGGTATCGTGCAGGGAGTCTGCATCATCGGTGCAGGGGTTGTTGCCGGGTTCCTGCCGGAACTGTTGTGGAGTCTTGTGATTCTCATCGTGCTTGGCGTGTGGTCCTGTGCGAGTGCGGTTATCCTGCTGGCCCGGGTTTTCAAAGGACGGGCTGCCGTGCCCGAGGGTTTTTTCAGCCGTATGATCATCGGGGGATGCTCCCTGCTCTTTGCCGTGCTGCTCTTTGTGGCGCCAAAAGCCGGGGTGCTTATTCTCACCGGCCTGCTTGGCATCATTGCATCGCTTGCCGGGCTGGTTCTTGTCATCAACGGCCTGCGCCTCCGGGAACGGATGAAAAACCGGAGAGGTGCATAATTTTTTTGCCCCTGAACCGGTACAAAAAAATATCGCGGATGACTACTAACCGTTTCCTATACCAACGCAGTGGCGGGATACTATGGAAATCGTACCGGGAATTCATCAGGTTGACGGTGTAAAAGCCAATTGTTATATTATTGTCGGGGACTCGCTGACCCTCATCGATACAGGATTCCCTCATTCCACCAAAAAAATTGTGAAATATATCGAAGAAATCCTGAAACGAAAACCATCGGATATCAACACAATAGTCCTGACGCATGCCCATATTGACCATATCGGTAATGTCGGTGAGCTTAAAAAGATCAGCAATGCAAATGTGGCAATCCACGAGGCGGAAGCAGACTACCTTACCGGGAGAAAACCCCAGCCCGCAAGGAAAAGTTTTCTGGGGATTATCCTAAAAGTCATGGGCCTGTTCTTCAAAGCCCCGCATCTCGAACCGGATATCCGGTTAAAAGATGGCGATATTATCGATGGGCTGACCTGCATTCACACACCGGGACACGCGCCGGGAAGTATCTGCCTTTTTTCTTCCTCGTCAAAGGTCATGTTTGCCGGTGACCTGTTGAGATTTGACGGCAGAAAAATCGAGGGTGCTCCACGACAGTTCACCATGGACACAGCTGAATCGGAGCGATCAATTAAAAAAATTGCTGCACGGGATTTTGACGTCATGCTCCCGGGACATGGGATACCGCTGAGACCAGATGCTTCGGTAAAAATCAGGGAATATACGGATTCATTGCCCTGATTGGGGACAGGATTTTTTTTATTTTCTCCATGGGATGCCCGGGCATTGCGGTGGAATTGCCAAGGACGCGAAACAAAAGTCCATCGTGCCTGCTTTTGTCCCGCTGAACAAGCGGTGAAGGCACGATATCCATAACCTTATTTCGTTTCTGCTCCGATTCCCCATGAGAGGAGGAGGGATACATGTACACAATCTGGCAAAATGTACGTCATAACAATGCCCACTGTGCCTTGTTTGGGCTGGTGAAGTACAACAAAAGACGGTCTGCCCACAACCATGACCGGCAGGTCAGGGTGGACTGAACGTACTGAGGGGGGAAACCAAGAATGGAAAGCATAACCGCAGAAAAACTCCGGCTCGACTATGAGCCCGTGGCAATTCTCTGGAGCAACACTAAACCCGATGGAGCATTGCAGATAAAACCGCATGCACAGACCTGCATCATGCCCTTTTTTGCGCAGGTTGCAACCAAAGGAAAGACCGCCGTGTTTGACCGGGAGAGTTACGGGTGTCCCGGCGCCCGTGCAGGACTGGGATTTGGCAACGGGTACTACGATGCGTTTGGCGGTGCCGGTGTTGAGTTCATGTCTGCATTTTTTGTGAAAGGCAAAGAGAGCAGCAGCAACCCGGATGCGTATTGCGCCATCGTACAGCACGTCATAAAACGGGAGCGTGCCAAGTTCATCCATGGCGAGCGCCTGCATACAAGCACAAAAAAGGCAAAGAAGTTTATGACCGAAGAATTGCCGATCACCGACATTGCCGAAAAATACGTGATCTTCAAACCGCTCAGCAGGGTGCAACCGGATGAGAAGCCGGTGGTGATAATTTTTCTTGCTGACCCGTTACAGATCACCGGGCTCGTGACACTGGTCAGCGCAATCCGCGAAGGCACCGATTCAGTACGGGTTCCGCCGATGGCTGCCTGCCAGCAGATCGGGGCATTTGTCTACGATGAGGCAAAAAAGGAGCACCCGCGTGCAGTGCTGGGATACACGGATCTTGCCGCACGGGCAAATGTGGGAAAAATTATTCCGGAAAACATGTTCACGTTTGCCGTACCGTACGCACTCTTCCGGGAAATGGAAGATGAAGCAAAGGACGGGGTATTTGACGGCCCGATCTGGACCGGACTGGCAGGAGACGCACGAGGTGAAGTTCATGACCGAAGATAATTTCAGGGAGATCGGAGCGCGGCTGGCGAGTGCATTCCGGCTGACCACACGGCCGCTTGCGGTATATGGAGCAAAAACCCTGCCGGGCGGCACCGTCCACCTTCCCGAGGTGAACCGGTGCTTTGCGGTTTCACTGTTCCGGATGGCAACTGAAAAGGGACTGTCGGCAATCCATGTCAGTGCGGACTCGGGCGTCGGGTGTTGTGAGGGAGGTCTCGCCCATATGGGATTTCATCCTGAACCTGATGACATCAGGTATTTTGTATCCACCGGGAAAAAAGATGTGCGGGGAGGTGCCGCAGAATATCTCAAGGCAAGTCCTGATCTCGTGGAGCGCTGTCTTAAAGCGTTTGGCACAATCACGCCCCCGGGGAAATATCTCATAATCCAGACCTGTGAAACACTTCCTGATAAAAATCCCGGTGTCAGGTCGATCTGCTGCTTTGGAACTGCTGAACAGATCCGGAACATGGCGGCCCTTGTCCATTTCGACCGTGACGACCCGTTCTCACCGGTGATTGTCCCGTGGGGCTCATCCTGTTCGACCTTCATCACCTTCCCGGCGGGGATGGCAGAGAACGCACCGAAAAATTCTGCATTCATAGGACCGCAGGACCCGACACAGAACAGGAATCTCCCGGCCGATATGATGGCGATCGGCATTCCTGCCGGACTGGCAGTACGGATGGCAGAGAACCTTGACGCGTCGTTTATTGTCAGGAGGCCGCAGGTTGCATTTCCCCGGCACGGGACCCCGTCAACCTAAGAAAATTTTTTTTAATTTTGAAACGAGAACGACGGCCTGCGCTCCCCGGTCCCTTCGTTTCCATCTCTGACTCTATAAAACCGCTGTAACGAAAAACGAAAGGAGCGTTTAAAAGCCCCTCGGGCTGTACCTTGATACTATGAACGTGATCGAAGTCTCGCATCTTTCCAAACAATTTGGCACGCTGACGGCACTGGATGACGTCAGTTTTTCCGTGTCCAGGGGCGAGACATTTGGTTTTCTTGGCCCAAACGGCGCAGGCAAGACCACCACCATCCGCATCCTGACCGGTATCAGTGCCCCGAGCAGCGGCTCGGCAACCATTTTTGGGAAAGATATTATCCGGGAAGCCATTGCCGCCCGCAAACAGATGGGAATTGTTCATGAGACCTCGAACGTGTACGATGATCTTTCGGCATGGCAGAACCTGATGTTCACTGCCGAGCTCTATACCGTCGGGAAACACGAACGCGAAAAACGGGGATTGGAACTTCTCGAACTCTTCGGTCTCCTTGCGCGACGAAACGATAAAGTTCACGGGTTTTCAAAAGGGATGAAGCGCCGGCTCACGCTTGCAATGGGGCTTGTCAACAACCCCCGGCTCCTGTTTCTTGACGAGCCGACATCGGGACTTGACGTCCAGAGCAACCTTATTATCCGGGAGGTGATCCGGGATCTCAATGCACAGGGTGTGACGGTCTTCCTGACGACGCATAACATCGAAGAGGCAAATCTTGCCTGCGACCGGGTAGCGATTATCAACCACGGGCGGATCGCCGCAATCGATTCTCCTGAACGATTGAAAAAGACGATCCAGAGCGCCCAGTCAGTCGAAGTCGCCTTCGATACAACACGTCCCGGCCGTATCGATGAATTAAAACAGATCCCAAAGGTGAGCGAAGTCCGAAAGGAGGGGGATAAGTTCCGGCTTTTCACCGAAGATCCCTCATCCGTGATCCCCGCGATCATGGAGTACGCGAACACGGGCAACGCGAAGGTGCTCAGCATGACCACGTTCGGGCCAAGCCTCGAAGATGTCTTCATCAAGCTGACCGGCCTTGAGATCCGGACAAAAGGGGTGAGCACGGTTGACTGAAACCCCGCAGCAGCACGGGCAGGTCTATGCAGAACTCAATGCGGCATGGGCAATCGCAAAAAAAGATATCGCGATCTATTATTTCAAGCCAAACATCATCGTCTCCGGCGCTCTCTTCCCCCTGTTCATGTTCCTTGCATTTGCTGTTGGAAATTCCGCAGGCCCTTCTGTCATGATCCCGGGGCTTATCGCCATCACGATCCTCTTCTCCGCGTCGTCCATTGAACCCGTGTCGATCCCCATTGAGCGGCGGATGAAAACGTTTGACCGGCTGGTCTGTGCCCCCGTCTCCCTTCACGCGGTTGTGCTTGGCGAGAGCCTGAGCGGATTTCTCTACAGTGTCGGCATCGCATTCGTACCGTTTATTGCCGGCCTGCTCATCTTTGGGACGCCCATCCTGAATGTTGTCCCGCTCGTTGCCGGGGTCGTCCTCACCGCGTTCTGCTTTGCCACGATGGGTACCCTGTTTGCCGCCTACCCGACCGAAAGTCCCGGCGATATCATGTCCATGCTGAATATGGTCCGGCTCCCGCTCATCTTCATATCGGGGGTCTTTATCCCGGTTGCGTCGATTCCTTCTGCAGGACAGGCCCTGGTATACTTTTCTCCGCTCACGTACGGGAACGATCTCATCCAGTCCGCCTATCACGGCCACACGATCTTCAACCCGCTGGCCGATGTCGCGATGCTGTGCGTCTTCATCCTTGTCTTCCAGTTCCTCGCAAACCGGTTGTACAAGAAATTCAATGAATGAAATTTTAGAAATTTTTTTTTTTTGTAATTTCAAAACTCAATCTGTTCACCGTTTTGCACGAAAGAGTGTTCCGGATGTTGTTTATGGCGATGGCCGGGGTGGTGCTGGCACGGGTGGTGGGGATGATTACGGGGATGGGATGAAACAGATGAAAGGGGAAAATCCTCAGTATCACTACCATTTCTTTACTCCGGAAGGCAGAGGTATATCGGAAACCCTAATCAGGAGCAAGGAAACTATGCACACCCTTATTGAGCAGACACGGCGGGGAAAGATACCCCGGCAGGTGACATCAGTAGCCTCGGCAGAAGGAATTGATGCCAAACTCCTGTGCGGGAGAGTTGCTGAAGGAAGCGCAGTCATCATGCAGCGCGGCCAACATTTTACGGGCATTGGAAAAGGACTCCGTACCAAAATCAATGCCAACATCGGAACATCGACCAGCAAAGTATGTGGAGAGGATGAGATCGCCAAGGCTCAGATTGCCGAACAATACGGAGCGGATACAATAAGCGATCTCTCCATGGGCGGGAACATTAACGCAATCAGATCTGCAATCATGGCCAGAACAACGCTTCCGATAACCACCGTACCGGTGTACCAGACGGTTGTGGAAAACGGCTTAAAAGAGATGACTGCCGAGGACATCATTGCAACACTTGCGAGGCAGGCAGAGCAGGGTATCAGCTCGTGCGTGATCCATTGCGTGAGCCATACCATGCTGCAGGAATTCCGCAGGAAGAAACGAATTCTCGGCGTTGTTTCAAAAGGTGGTTCGATTACAAGCGCCTTTATGCTGATAAACCAGTGCGAAAACCCCTTCATTGAAAACTTTGATAAGGTCCTCTCCATTTGCAAAAAGCACGATATCATACTTTCACTGGGGAATACTGCGCGAAGCGGGTGTATCCATGACCCGCGCGATAAAGCACAAATTGAAGAGATACGACAGAATGTCGCACTCGCACATCGCGCCCATGAAAATGGGGTTCAGGTAATTATCGAAGGAACCGGTGGGCATATCCGGAGCGATCGGATCGCCTCGTATGTCCGGTATCAGAAACGGCAGTCATCTTTTCCTCTGTTTGTTGCCGGGCCTCTGCCGGTTGATATTGCTGTCGGGTACGATCATATCGCTGGCTGTGCAGGCGCGAGTATCGCAAGTGCGGCAGGAGCTGATTATCTCTGTTATATCACGCCTGCCGAACATCTTGGGCTTCCTGATCCTGAGTCGGTTAAGGAAGGTCTCATCGCCTTCCGGATTGCTGCGCATATCGGCGACACGGTAAAATACAAAAACGTTGGAGCCGACAAAAAGGTTGCACTGATGCGGGCGGCACTTGATCGGGAAGGTCAGATATGTTGTGCTCTTGATCCTGCACGGGCACGGGAACTCGCGGATGGCGAAACTGAGTGTACGATGTGCGGTGAGTTTTGCGCTATTAAGATTATGCGAGAATTTTAAGATTATTCTGTTTGACTTTTTGCTGGACGTCCAAAAAACGGGACCTTTTTCATCGCGGTGGCCGGGCTGGTACTGGCGCAGGTTGTGCATCCGGAGATGGCACGGGAGATTGGGGGGATTATTACGGGGATGGGGGTGGAGAACCCTATCCTCCCATCTTACCCTCGTCAAAGTGTCCTGGGATCATGGGATCCAGACCCTGAGGGAAAATAAGTCCTATACGGGCTCCTTTTTACCTTCCATTATCCGGGCTAATACCAGAAAAACCTGTAAAACCGTCCTTTCCCCTTCTTGTGGAGAATATGCCAATAAAATGCCCTATTTGCCAAGACACGGCACATTTGTCCGTCTTATCTGTGTCATTCTCCACCAATAATCATCAATTCTATGAGAAAAGGGCTATGCCGGGGTGGGGGAAACCCTGGTAGCGACACACGATCCGGCAGATCCCATTCTCCGTCGGAGAGCACCTTCCCGGGCGTTGGTTAAAACGTGGAAAACCTGAAAATTTGTGCGAATTCCGGCACACGTTTTCTGGAATCCCCCGTAAAATGCTCCGTCTGGCGGAATTCGGCATAGAATGGGCTTAAAAATGTACCCTAATAGACGCGTTTGGAGAGCCGATCCCAACAAAACCGTGCTGAACTACCTGAAAATGAAAAGAGGGCCTGTTTTGGGGGTACCGGGATCCCGGGTGGTTCCTGGTGCTGTGGGATGAGAGTAGGATGTTCGTTGCGTCCCTGGAATCAGAATTGTTCTTCAACCCATTCAACAATCTGCTCTGCCATTTTCAGTGCGCTTTGATATTCCCGATCCTCGATGGGCTCATAGTGGCCTGGATACCGTGTCGTTACTGCATAATACGAAAGGGCAACAGCTGCTTTCAGGGATTCCGGAACAGAAATATCATGAACTTCCAGTGTCTCAATGAGAACAGATAATGAATGAGTGGGCGAAGGGATAATTCCCTGAAGGATCATGAATGCTTTGAGGGATTTCTCACCAGCCTGCTGGCAATCAAAGCAGAGATCCTCATAAAAAATTTCCGGGTTTTCTTTTCCCAGCTTCGCCCGGCTCAGATTGCTTTTGGCCCGCCCCAGCCACTGTTCAGCAAGCTGCCGGTTTTTCATAGATAATCCTGCCCTTCTGTGCAATGTCGTGATAAATGAGGAACGGGTTATCCCGGAGTTCGTCAAATGTTTCGGGGGTCTCCACAATGACATCGACCGGCACACCAACCCCATACAGGTCACGGTAGAGTTTCATGGCGAGTTCGCGGCGGTGTTTTACCCCGGTTTTAATGACACAGATATCGTAATCACTTTCTTTTTTCTGTGTTCCTTTTGCCCGTGAACCAAAGAGGATGATCCGTTCGGGATCGGCTGATTGTCGGATAATCTCCACGATCTTTTGTATTGGCGTTATTTTTTGTCGCGATGATATCTTCATGCCTTGCTTCCCCCGTTGTTATGCACCGGATTGCTTTGGTACTATTTATCTTTCCGGGTCTTATGGTTGTTTGTCGAGGAAGGTAGATTTTATTGCCTCTTCGAGCGAAACATCCACGAAAATAAGGATTGAACCAACAAGAACCGGTCCTTGGAAATTTTCCAGCCGGAAAACGATCGGAACAAAAAAATTTCAAACCTGATTGTGATCCCGACTAAAAAAATTTCAGACAAAAAAATAATCGCAATTATTCCGGAGTAAAAAAAATAAAAAAGTTGTCCCGTACCCTTCCCTGCCGGTCAGACTTTTTTTTTAGCAATTGTGTATGGGTATAGAGCGATTCTCCTCAAAAGCCACCAGAGGTCGTGGCGGCAGGTCAATACCCAGCGCCTCTTTCAAGACCTCTTCGATATGCTCGACAAGGACAAATGCCAGTTCACTGCGCACATCTTCAGGGATCTCTTCGAGGTCCCGCTTGTTCTCTTGTGGCAGGATGATCTTTTTTATCCCGGCCCGGTGTGCCGCGAGGACCTTTTCCTTGATGCCGCCGACCGGCAACACCGCACCGCTCAGTGTAATCTCCCCGGTCATCGCAAGTTTCGGGTCAACCGTCCTGCCGGTGATAAGCGACGCGAGTGCGGTAAAGAGCGTCACCCCTGCCGAAGGGCCGTCCTTGGGTGTCGCACCGGACGGTACATGGATATGGACGTCGCTTGCCATGAAGTCAAAACTGTTTGCTGCATAGGCAAGCCGCGACCGGATCAGGGAGAGCGAAATGTTTGCCGACTCCTTCATCACGTCCCCGAGCTGGCCCGTAAGCGTGAGCTTCCCGGTTCCGGGCATGAACATGCCTTCGATAAAGAGAATATCCCCCCCCACCGGTGTCCACGCAAGGCCGGTGACGACACCCGGTACCTGCTCCTTGCGCACTACATCCTGCCGGTTCACCTCTTTACCAAGAATCTGGTCGAGCATGTCTGCCTTCACGACAAACGGGAGGTCTGCTTTTCCCGAAACAATCTTCTCTGAGACGTACCGTGCAGTTTTTGCCAGTTGTTTTTGCAGGCCCCGGACTCCGGCTTCCCGGGTATAGTTTTCGATGACGAGCTTCAGGGCTTCGTCTTCGATTTTGAGCTTGTCGGCATCAAGGCCGTGTTCTTCGAGCGTTTTTGGCAGCAGGTGATCTTTTGCAATCGCAAACTTCTCATTTTTCGTGTACCCTGAAATCTCGATAAGTTCCATCCGGTCGAGAAGCGGTGCGGGAATCGTTGCAAGGGAATTGGCCGTGGCGATGAAGAAGACCTCGGACAGGTCATACGGCACCTCAAGGTAGTGGTCAGAGAACGTGTTGTTCTGTTCCGGGTCAAGGACTTCGAGCAGGGCACTGGCCGGATCTCCTGCATAGGAAACGGCAAGCTTGTCGATCTCGTCAAGGATAAAGACCGGGTTTTTCGTGCCGGCCCGTTTGATGCCCTGGATAATCCGGCCGGGCAGGGCACCAACATACGTCCTCCGGTGGCCCCGTATTTCTGCTTCGTCCCGTACACCGCCAAGGCTGATCCGGACATATTTGCGGCCCAAGGCATCGGCTATGCTTTTACCAAGACTCGTTTTTCCCGTGCCCGGCGGCCCGGCAAGGACGAGGATCGACCCCTGTTTCTCGTGCTTTAATTTCATAACCGCGAGGTGCTGGATGATCCGCTCCTTGACTTTTTCAAGACCGTTGTGATTGCTTTCGAGCACCCGGAGGGCCTCTTCAATATCGATGCTCTTTTTCTCTTCTGTGGTCCACGGGAGGTCGAGCAGGAGATCAAGATAATTTCTGATGACCGGCGCCTCGTGGTTCTGGGGGCCGCCTGCCTCAAGTTTCTTTGCCTCGGCCAGCGCCTTCTTTTTCACGTCATCCGGCATCTTCGACTGCTCAATTTTTTCCTGGTACCCGCTGTCAGCCGGGCCTGTGCCGTCGATATCGTTGAGTTCTGCCTGGATCACCTTCAGCTGCTCCCGCAGCATCGCTTCCCGGTTGGATTTGGTCACTTTTTCAGAGACCTTCTGCGCCATCTCGATCCGGAAATTGATGTTTGCCTGGAGTTTTGTGAGAATCCCAAGGAACGTGATGAACCGCTCTTTGGCGGAAACGATCTCAAGGAGGCCCTGTTTTTCCGTAAACGGCACCGGCAGAAACGGCATGATGAATCCGATGATCTGGTCAATCGAATCCATCGTGTCGATCGGACGGGTGAAATGCTCGGAGCCCTGGAAACGGCTGTTGATCTCATGAAGGATCTCTTTGATCTCCGCCAGAAGTTCTGCCTGTACCTTATCATCGAGATCCGCCAGATCCGGGAACGGCTCGCTGGTGGCATAGAGCAGCCCGTCAATCATTGAAAACGTTTTTGCCCTTACCCTCCGCACTGCCTGTGCGCAGATGAGATACCCGTCGTCAGCTGGCTGGACGGCTGATATTTTCAGCAGGTTTCCCGTTGTGAACAGGCCCTCTTTGGAGAGTTCCTGCGTGTCTGTTTCGCGTGTCCTGACCGTCAGACCGATTGCATACGCTTTATCATTATCTGCCATCGCCGCTACAAGAATTTCGCCGGTCTTTTTGTCGACCTGAATTTTTGTCCGGGTTTTCGGGAATATGACGATCTCAAAGAGCGGAATGACGATGTGTGACTGGTTTTCCTCTGCTGGTGTTGAATCCGTGGTTGTCATTTCAATCATTTAGTTTACATTTACCTAACCAAAATGCCAGATAAAAAAAATTACCTGACCTTCCGGAGAATGCCGATAAGGACATTGATCTCCTCTTCGTCCAGCGAATGTGCCATCATTTCAACGACCCGCTGCAGGGCCTGCTGTTCGGCACGGGCAATTGTCTGCCCTTTTTCTGTCAGCCGGATATACTGGATCCGTCTGTCATCCGGACATGGCTGCCGGTATACACAATCCATCCTGACAAATTTATTAATCGTCTCGGTGATGGTCGGTTTCGAGCATCTGGTGATCTCCGCGAGCCTGCCAAACGTTACTTCCCCGTTTTCATCAATGGTTTTCAGGTACCGGATCTGCTTGACCGTCATATCCGATAACCCGCATTCCGAGAAGATCCCGCACGAGCATTCGTTCCTGATTTTGAACAGGTTTTCAAAAATCCGGATCAAATGCTCTTCCTCTTCTGTCATGGATCGTTCTTTTGTTAGTTAGGGTTTACCGAATTATAAAGGTTGGTATCCGGTCACAGCACAGTCCCGTCATTTCTGTAAAAAAAATTCCTGCTTCACAATAATCCGCACCCGGCTCCGGCATACGGACCAGGCAGAGATGCGGTGACGGAACGGACGAGGCGCGAGCTCCAAAACAGTTTCTCATCACAAAAAGTTTACCCGGAATCCGGGTAGTACTGGTTTGCCGGCTACCGGGAGTAGATACCGGAACCGAGCCACCAGTCATCGCCGGCTTTCTCAACGTACCCGAGTTTCTTTTCTATCGTGTTGTTGTTCACCGGGTTGATGTAATAATATTCCACAAACCCGGACCCGTTTAGGGCAGTATCGCGGAGCTCCCGGATAAAGTAGTTGCCCCGTGCATCCTTTTCGTTCAACCTGTTCACCCCGATCTTTTCCGGGTTCACCGGGTGGGCAATCGTCGTCCCGTTGAAATCATAGGCATAGATATAGAGTTCTCCCCGGAAAAACGAGCCGTTCTTATCGGAAAACTCGGCCAGCGCCGCGTCCCTGCCATGGGTCTGGGCATAAAGAACGGCTTCCTTGACAAACGCAACCATCTTGTCCCGTGGTGCATCCGGGGTGGGGGTCGACGGGATTGTGCCTGGCACCTGCCGGGTGCAGCCGGATGCAAGAAGCATTACCATGAGAACAAGAGCGAGCGCGAAGATGGTTAATCCCGATTTCATGTATGAACGTGGAATATGATTCTTAATTAACAGGCATGATTCTGAGCGGTTTTTTCGTGAAGGTACCCTCTGAAAAAATCCCTGCACAGATCTACCTGCGCTGCGGCGAAGATTTGCGCTGATGAACAGGGTGCCCGCAGAAAATCTTTCCCTCAATTGAGCGCAAGGGCAAACCAGGGCAGCGCACCGGTGGGTGTCTTGCGGCATGTCCCCGACAGTTTACCCGTTGAAGTTATGGGAGTCGTAGCAGTTCCGGATGAACTCCTGTTTCCGGTGCCCGCTTGCGTTCACCGGCGGTTTAAGATGCCCGATCGCCGGGGTCTTGAGGGGCGGGAAGAACGGGCAGGTGCGTACAGCGGTGCATGACACAGAAGTGTCCTACGGGCTTTTCTGGCCGTCATCCCCCGATTTTTCCGATGCCTGGTCCGAAAAGAGGTGGCTGACCCCGAGCAGTTCGTTAATCCAGCGAAGATCGTCACTGCACTGGAAAACCGCCACCAGCATCAGCGTGATGGGGACGGCAAAGAGCATGCCCGTCATGCCAAGCAGCCACCCCCAGAAAATGACCGATAACAGCACGACAATTGCCGGCATCTCAAATTTGCGTGCGGCAAGGTAGGAAAAAACCGGGTTTTCCACAATCAGGTTGAGCACGCAGACAACGGCGATGACGGCAACTGCACCCCAAATGCCAAACTGGAGCCAGGCAAAAAAGATCGCCGGCACTGCGGCAATGATGAGCCCGATATAAGGAATATACCCAAGAAGAAAGGTGATGATGCCCCACAATATCGCCGCATGGACACCCATAATGGACAGGATGCCGCCAAAGAGCACGCCGTGGACAAGGTTGGTCTCGGTGCGTACGACAATAAAGTCCATGATGTACCGGCTCATGCGGGACATCTGCGCCAGCATCTCCGGCTTGTGGGAAAAAAGCGTTTGCAGCCGGCGTGCCAGTGTCGGGGATTCAATGAGCGCAAAAAAGGTCAGTACCGCGATAAAGAAAAGCGATATGACGATATCGGTGAGGTTCAACATTGACGACACGATCACCGGGACAATCGTTGTAAGGTTTATCGACGACGGAAGGAGTTCACTGCCCTGGATGCCAAACCGTTCCAGGACCCCCGTGAGGTCTGACATGCGCTGGTTGAGATCTGCCTGGAACATCGGGATATCTGCAACCAGTACCTGCACCGAATATACCGTCATCAGGACCAGCGCAAGGATAATAAGAAACGCAATAATCGTGATGACGGCAACAGCGGCAGGATGGGGGAGGCCTTTTTTCCTGAGCCAGTCCACCGCGGGGAGGGCAAGAAGGGTAAGGATGAGGGAAAAGAGTATGATGTTGATGATAAACCCGGTCGTTTTCACACCGGTAATAATGATAAAAATAAGGGCGATGACAAGCAGGGGATAGACGATTCCTGATTGTTTTTCCATACTGTTCATGAAACGGTATCGGGTTATAAGAGGATAAAAGGTATCGCTTATATCTTTTTGAACAGTTTTTTGTCCGGGCGATTTTCCCCGGATCACAAAAACACTTCTGCAACCGGGTCAAATTTTTTTAATCACGTTTCGGTCATAACGAGGGGATGCTACGATCTCGGTTCCCTCGTAATCTGCCCGCCACAAGCCCGGACCAAATCTTCAATTTTTTTAAGCAGCGCTTCGTCATTCAGGGCAAAATCCAGAAGTTCATACCGGTTAACCAGCTGGATTGGCTTTAAGACGACCAGCGGCTTTTTGCCGGCAGTTTCACCGGCATAGTCTGCCGGAACGACGGTCATCCGGTCGTCGGCCCAGATAGCAACATTGCCATATCCTGCTTCGTCCCAGAGTTTCCTGACAATATCCTGCGTAATCATGTCTGTTCCTTCCTGTCATTCCGGGATTTTAAAAAAACAATCCTTTCTGACGATAATAGTGTTTTTTTACCCGGCTATCTTTTCACAACGTTATTTTTTTCCGCTTCGATATCAAGGATAATCTCAAGTTCCAGCGACCGGGCAAACGCTTCCTGTGCCTCGACGCTCTTCCCGAGTTCGTCAAGGCAGATACCCTTGATATACCAGCCGGTCACATCGTTTGCATTGAGCGCCAGCGCCCGGGTAACTGCCGCCAGCGCTTCATTAATTTTTTCCAGCTGGTACAGGGCACGCCCTTTTTTTGACCATGCGTCTGCGTAGTTTTGATTCAGGGAAAGCGCCCTGTCGCAATCTGCCACCGCTTCGGCATACCGCTCGGTCTCGATATAGGCTGAAGCTCTCAGGCACCAGCCTTCCGGGTTCCGGGGATCGAGCTGGAGCGCCTTCTCGTAATGTGCAATCGCCTCACGGTACTTCGTCCGCCGGGCATAGGCATAGCCTTTTTTGAGAAGCTCCGCAACAGGATTCACGGTCATTTACCCTGCCTCCCGCACATGTTCAGCTGCTGGTCGTTCCTGCCGGTGCCGGATGCAGGGGAATATTTTGGAACCTGCATACCGCACATCACCTGTTTTTTCCGGCAATGGTTTCCATCACTCTGCAATCAGATCACCAAAGATGTCCTTGAGTGCTGCATGTTCATAACTATCGATCTTTTCAAGCGCGGCGCGCTGGTGCCGGGGAGTGTCCCAGACAAACCAGTCCTTCATCGTCATAAAACCCAGGAGATCGTTGGTCAGTTTCACACCGGTCTCATAGAGTCCGTTATAATAATCAAGCGTAGCCGGGACATTCCAGTCAACCCTGAGATCCTTTTCCATCAGCGCCAGCATCGCGTCCCCGAATACCTTTGACTGGTACCAGGCAGTCTGTGTCCAGCGGGTAGTCAGCATCTCTTTTACTTCAAGGTGGCTGAACTTTTTCATCTGCGGAATATTGATCATGGGAGAGAGGACATCTGCGGGGAGCGTGTGGGCAAGATAGAGATCGCGGGCATAAAAAAGGGACTTGTCAAGGACAAAATACCGCCGGGGAATGATCTCCTCGTACTCGATCTGCCGGTCCATATCCGCCTTTCCCTCCTTAAGCAGGAGGTACAGCTGGGTCTTGCGCAGCTGGGGTTGCTTGTAATACACCCGGCTGTTGATGATCGGGTTCCACGGGAGTTCTGTGATATCCCCATGGAACTGCATATAGATGATAAAGAGCATCTCGAGCAGTTTCTTGACCGGGAGTTTTTTTACTTTTTTTGCCTCGTCCTTGAGAGCATCAAGATAAATCTGGCGCATACCCCTGCTGACAGATTCCGGCGTAAATGAACAGACACGGTAGTGGGATTTTTTTACAGCCGCACCCTTGAGCAGCAGGGCGGTACAGTGCTTGACGATGAGAAAATCCTTCAACAGGCCGATATTCTGCGACGGGAGGATGATGATATTTTTTTCGACATCATAGGTATAGACATCAACAAGCGTCCCGCCCGGCACCCCTTCGGGATTGCGCACCAGCGAGATCTCCGTATCCAAAAGCGCCTCTACCTGCGAGATCATCTTTCTCACCGGTTTACCAAGGGGCATATTGGTTTTCATGGAGAATCACAGGAACCGTTGTAAAGAGAAAGTTACGAAAGTAACCGGGCCACGGGCTGCACCCGGGTATTTTAAAGAATCGTGCGGGAGAAGAGAAAAAGGTTCACCTTTTCTTGCGCGGGCGGACAAACGAATGGAACAGCCCGGTGATCATGTTGGGCTTTTTGGGGCGGAAGACTCCCTGGTTGACGTACCGGACATCTTCAATGGAGAAGAATGCACCCGGGTTGGTCTGCTCTATATGCTCCATGATGCGGGGCACATCGACACGGTTAACGAGCGAGAGGATCATCTTCACGTCCCCCCGTGCACCTTCCGCATTCATGCTCGTGGCGCCATAATTCTCCTTCTGCATGAACGCGATGATGTCCTCGTTGGATTCTTCCGTCGTCACGATACGCATGATCACCATGCCAATCGAGAGTTTTTCTTCAAGCACGAGGCCGACGTACGTGCCGGTGGCAAACCCGAACGCAAATGCAAAGAAGTTCGCGATATTGGACAGGTCATTTAAGACCACTTCCATCGCAAGCAGCCAGATCACGATCTCGAAGAACGCGATGATCGGGGCAAGATATTTGATCCCCTTGGAGATGTAGATGACCCGGATCGTCTCAAGACTTACATCCCCGATACGGGCAAAAAAGATGAGGGCCGGAAGAATTACCCAGGCATAGATTTCAGGGCTGATGATGAAAAAGGACATCCTTTTACCTCGTCCGGTACCGGGTTTGTTGTTCTCTCACCGGTGAGATGAAGAAAAGGTTGCCTCCTGTTCCTATATCAAGATTACCGGAAAACAAACCAATAAAAGGAAGATTTGGAAAGATTTGGGCGATCGCGCGGATGATTTCGCCCGGCTTTCTCACGCGTACTTGGCCGGGTCGGCATCAAATTTCTTCTTGCAGCCGGGAGCGCAGAAGTAGTACTTTTTCCCGTTATAATCGCTCGTGAACTTTGCCGTTTTTTCATCAACGGTCATCTTGCAGATCGGATCGATTGCCACCTGAACACCTCAGTTAGTTCTTTTTCTTTGCCGGAGGTATATATCCTTTGAGGAGCAGGGAGAGCGTTACAACCGTTACCGAGCTTGCAGCCATCGCCAGCGCCGCAAGCTCCGGCCTGAACGTGAACCCAAAGAACGGGTACAGCAGCCCGGCACCCACCGGGATCAGCGCCGCGTTATAGGCAAAGGCCCAGAAGATATTCCCCTTGATCCGGCCCATCACTTTTTGGGAGAGTTCGATTGCGGCGACCGCGTCCAGCAGATCGTCCCTGATAAGCACAATATCCCCGCTCTCGATTGCAACATCGGTACCGCTGCCAATCGCAATCCCGATATCTGCCTGTGCGAGTGCCGGTGCATCGTTGATCCCGTCGCCCACGAATGCAACCACCTCGCCGGTCTCCTGCAGCGCTTTGACTTCGGCAGCCTTGTCCTGCGGAAGGACTTCGGCGATCACCGTACCGATGCCGATACTGCGGGCGATTGCATCGGCAGTGCGCCGGTTATCGCCCGTGATCATCACAACATGGATCTTTTTTGCCACGAGCATGCGGATGGCTTCTCTCGTGGTGGGCTTGAGTGTATCGGCGATGGCAATAACCCCGGACAGCTGTTTTCCGGCCGCTACAAGGATCGCAGTTTTGCCTTCCTGCTCAAAACCGGTAACCCGGGATTCGATATCGTCCGGGATGTTGATGCCGTTTTCCAAAAGGAAGGCACGGTTCCCGACCCGCACGGTCTCGCCAAGAACAACCGCTGATACTCCTTTACCGCCAAACGTGTCAAACGCATCCGCTACGGGAACGCTGATGCCACGGGTTATTGCGTACCGGACTACTGCCTGTGCGAGCGGGTGCTGGGAACTTTTTTCAACCGCTGACGTAAATCCAAGGAACGTCTCTTCGGAAATCCCGACCGGCACAACGTCCGTCACTTCCGGTTTTCCCCGGGTGAGGGTCCCGGTCTTGTCAAAGACAAACGTGCTCACGTTTTCAGCGACCTGGAGCGCCTCGCCGTTTTTAATCAGGATACCCAGTTCCGCTCCCCGCCCGACACCGACGGTTACCGCTGTCGGTGTTGCAAGCCCGAGCGCACAGGGGCAGGCAACCACGAGCACCGAGATGAGCGCCGTGAGCGCAAAGAGAAGGGTCGAGCCCAGCACAAAGAACCAGAGAATAAATGCGGATGCAGCGATCAGGAGAACTACCGGAATAAAGTACGTCACGGCGATATCTGCGATCCGCTGAACCGGGGGTTTTGACCCCTGCGCATCCTCCACGAGCTGGATGATCTGGGCCAGCACCGTTTCCCTGCCGACTTTCTGCGCCTTCACCGAGAGGACACTGTTGGTATTCAGCGTCCCGCCGACAACCCGGCTCCCTTTGGTTTTCAGCGGCGGGACCGGTTCGCCCGTAATCATCGATTCATCGACATAACTCTCACCCGCGACCACTTCGCCGTCAACCGGGACTTTGGCGCCGGGTTTCACGACAACGATATCGTCGACAACCACATCCTCGATGGGTATCTCGACTTCCTTTCCCTCCCGGATCAGGGTTGCCGTCTTTGCCCGGAGCCCGGCGAGCTTTTTAATCGCGTCAGATGTCCGGCCCTTTGCCCCCGCCTCAAGGTACCGCCCCAGCATCAGAAACGCCGCGAGCATGATCGCGGTATCGTAGAACATGAACTCGTGGGTGAGGATAATCCCGAATGTCCCCATCACGCTCGATACGAACGCGACGCCGGTTCCCATCGCGTACATCACGTCCATGTTGAGCGAGCGGTTGCGCAGCGCCATCCATGCGGCGCGGAAGATCGGGTATGCGACGTAGGCAAAGACCGGTGTGGCGATGACAAACATGACATAGCCCAGCACCTGCATCGATATGCCAAGCGGCACCCACATCGCCACCATGAGCGGGATGCTGACGGCAAACCCAATCGAGAACCGCAGGAATTTGTCGTGCAGGTCTTTGTCCCGTGCCTTCTTCTCCGCCTCTTCGCTCACTTCCCCGGAAATGCCGAGATACTGGTAGCCCGCATCCTCGATCGCTTTTTTTATGTCATCGATCCCGGAGATCGACGGGTTGAAGGTAATATAGGCTTTTTCAGTGCCAAGGTTGACAACCGCAGCAACGACACCGGGAAGGGCCCGCAGTGCCGCCTCGATCGTCTGGACACAGGTGGCACACATCATGCCGCCGACCTTGACCGTCACCTCCCGGTTGATCACGTCATACCCGGCGTCTTTTACCGCCTTTTCGAGTTCCACAAGGGTGACTTTTGACGGGTCAAACTCCACGTGGGCGGTGTCCGTGCCAAAGTTCACGGACGCGTTTTTGACATTGTTGAGTTTTGCAAGCGATTCCTCGATATTGACCGCACAGGTGGCGCAGTGCATCCCTGAAATTTTCAGTTCTGCTTTTTTCTTCTCTGTATCGGGCATAAGATCCTCCGGGTATGAATACCTGTCAGTGTCGTATCTCCTGCTGTTCCTTTATATTCCTTGGTAATGAGGAAAGGTAAAATTCCGGTATACAAATGGCTACTGCACTAGTACTGGGCGCGGGATGTAACTGACGCGATTGAACGAAGTGCTGATAATGTACCAGGACGTAAAGGACCTGAACTGACGTGCCGTAATGGTGATTTCTCAATTGTTTTTACCGGAAATACCGGACTAAAAAAAAGATCTATGAAGGCGCGACCTCTTTTCCAAATGCCCAGAACAATTTATGGTGGATCCTGGCAAACGCATCCTGTTCCAGCAGGAAAACCATCACCGAGCAGACAAGGATACTGAAAAAGATCACGATATACGTGATGTCCTGGATTGCCTGCCCGTTGGCGATGCCTGCCTCAAGAGGGATCGAAGCAAGGACTGCAGCGGCAAGCCCTTTTGGTTCCATGACCGCGATGATGCTTGCGTCCGCCACCGGGATACTCCGTGGGATCGTCAGCCAGACAATCACGATCCGGGCAAGGTAGAAGAGGATGGTAAGTGCGGCCCCGTAATAGATAACATCCATATTCCTGAAGTGGATTGAGATGCCGATATAGATAAAAAAGAATGTCTTCAGGAGGGTGACGAGCTGGGCAAAAAATTCCGTTTCGATCGGTGAAAGTTCAACCTGCGTGATGTTGTTTCCCAGGAACGGAAGGATCTTCTCTGCTTTGAAATAGTACAGGTTTCCAAGGGTCAGGCCAAGGGCAAGGGCCGCAATCGCTCCGGAGAATCCGAGCAGGCTGACAAACCCAAACACGATGAAGACAAATGCCGGTGTGATAAAAATGCTCTTGATGGTTACGATTTTGTGGTAGACCGACGACCACCAGATGCCGGCAGCCACACCGATAACAATCGCAATAAGGAATGAGGCCATGACATTGCCAATCACGTGGCCGATATTGAACTCCTGGACAGTTACGATGTTAATCAGCGCGAGCAGGGCGACAATGCAGATCACATCACTGAGCGCGGATTCGAGAGCGAGGATTGCCTTGGTATCATTTTTAATAGAGAGGTAATTGGTAAACGGGATAACCACAGCAGACGAGGTGCCCCCGAGGATCACCCCCAGCATGCAGGATTCGATCAGGGAAAATCCCGCAAAAAACATCATGACGCCAATACAGATGAGAGTAAGGATAATGAAGTTGGCACCGGTGATGGCAGTTGTTCCCGTGATAGATTTTTTTAAGGTTTCAATCGTGATATGCAGGCCGCCTTCAAAGAGGATGATGGCAAGCGTGACCATGGAAAAGAGCGGGCCGACAACACCGAATGCTGACGGGGAAACAAAATTAAGAAGGGGGCCAATCACAATCCCGATGGAGATGAGGAAGAGCACGTCGGGGATCTTGGTAAGGGTAAAAATCCGGGAGAGTATGTTTCCAAGAAAGATAAGAAGTCCCAGGAAAAGAACCGTTACCGCTGCATCCATTACTACTTGGTTGATTTGATGCCAAAATATATGTTTTGAATCCGGGGTAAAAATTAGCGACGTGGGTGCTCTTTTTTGCTGGTTTAAGAGTTAAGACGGGAAGATCTCAATTAAAAACCTGGGAGTGCACATCGTTGCCCGATGCCTTTTCCAAAATAAAACAAGATAGTTAAATTTCCCGTAGTTTCCTTTAAATGACACGATTTTGAAAAAAAATCAGTACGTGCGGGTATCCGGATCCAGGGAGATGTTTTTTTTGTCCGGTTTTGTGGGTTGGACGGCGAGGTTACGTTGTTCATGAGAGTTTTTTTTATAGACATCACCGTTTCATGCGCTCCATTCGCAGGAAACCGGATCATCAGGGAACGATCTTTTTAAAAAAAACCCAAAAGGTTTACTCATCCAAAGGAGCAGTGTAAAGGTAATGGGCGAAACTCCCGGTTCCTCATCAAAGATTGTCAGGTCCCTCGGGCTCGTGTTCGGGGATATCGGTACAAGCCCCATCTACACCGTCGGCGCCATCCTTCTCTTCCTGCTGCCAACCACAGCCAACATTTTCGGGCTTCTTTCCCTCATCACCTGGACACTGTTTATCGTCATCACAGCCCAGTACATCTGGCTCGCGATGTCGCTTTCCGACAAAGGTGAAGGGGGAACAATTGTGCTCAGGACCATTCTTGACACGCTCCTGAAACCCGGGGTTGTAGCTTCAGCAGTATCGGTCCTCACGATTGTCGGGATTGCCCTTTTTATCAGCGATGGCGTCATCACCCCGGCAATCAGTATTCTCTCGGCAGTTGAAGGCATCCTGCTGATCCCGGGGTTCGAAGAGACAAGCGGGCTCTTAATCCTGCTCGTGGCGGCCCTCATCGCCATCGGCCTCTTTTTCTTCCAGCGCCGGGGAAGCGGGCGCGTGGCATGGGCATTTGGCCCGGTCATGGTGATATGGTTTGGTGCCCTTGCTATCACCGGCGTGATCTCCATCATCGGCGCCCCGCAGGTGCTCTTCGCGCTGAGCCCAACCTATGCCCTCCATTTCCTTCTCCAAAACGGCTGGGAATCGCTGATCGTGATGTCGGCAGTTATTCTCTGCGTCACCGGGGGCGAGGCACTCTATGCCGACATGGGGCATCTGGGCAGGGAACCTATTGTCAAAGGGTGGATCGTCGTCTTCCCTGCCCTGTTGCTCAGCTACCTCGGGCAGGGTGCTTTCGTCCTCCAGACCGGCAGCACCCACAATGTCCTCTTTTCAATGATCCATCACATCAGCCCACTCCTCTATGTCCCCTTCCTCATCCTGAGCATCGGTGCAACAGTCATCGCTTCGCAGGCAATGATCTCCGGGATGTTTTCTATCGTGTACCAAGGTATGACCACCCGGATCTTCCCCAAGATGAAGATCGAATACACCTCTCCTGAACTCCGGTCCCAGATCTATATCGATGCGGTCAACTGGATGCTGCTCCTTGCGGTACTGGTGGTCATGTTTGAATTCAGGTCATCGGAAAATCTTGCCGCAGCCTACGGTCTTGCCGTCTCGGGCTCGATGATGATCTCTGCTATCATGATGGCACTCATCTTCCTTATGAGGGGGTCCCCGGTCAAGATGTGCTGCGCCGGTGCCCTCATCGTGATCGACTTTTTCTTCTTCATCGCGACATTGATGAAGATCCCGCATGGCGCGTACTTCTCGTTTATCCTCGCCGCGATTCTCATCATTATTATCGCCACATTTATTCTCGGGCAGGACAAGCTCCACGCGATGCTCAAACCCCTCCCGCTGGACGAGTTCCTCCCACGGTATACGGAATCTTATACGAATGCGCCCAGGATCCGGGGGACTGCACTCTACTTCATCAGCGATGTCAGGAACCTGTCCCCGTATCTCAACCAGATCTTCTTCCAGAACGAGATTATCTACGAGAATAACGTGCTTGTCAGTATACAGATCACCGACAAACCCTTTGGTGTGCACACCGAATTCGATACCAACATCGGCCCCGGCCTGCAGCTCTTCACCATCACTGCCGGGTATATGGAAGTGATCGATGTGTGTGCATTGCTGCTGGAGCGGGGCATTGACGAGAAGACCATCTTCTACGGGATTGAAAATATCGTCAGCGACAAATTTTTCTGGAAACTCTACGGTATCATGAAAAAAATATCCCCTCCATTTGTCCAGTTCTACACCCTGCCTCCGGAGAAAATGCACGGTGTGGTAACAAGGGTTATTATGTGAACCCGTCCTTGATATCGCTTCATGGCATCCTTTTTTACCGTTGGGCAAAACCCCAGAAACAACCGGTTTTTCATCCGCCTTTTTTATGAATACGGGTGAATTTTCCGGAACAGCCTGACCTTGATCTGGTCGCTTATCAGGAAAGACGCCAGAGCATATCCCCAGACAATAAGCGCAAGCGACCACCCGATGGGGGTGATGATAAAAAATCCATAGATCGCGATGAGAGTCGCGCCCACCTGCGTAAGTTCTGCGGTGCCAAAAAGTGCGAGCGAGGGGAACGGTCGCTCCCAGAAGTGCTGCTGGCCGGTGCGGGCAAGGTAAATTGTCATGTGACCTGCAACAGCAAGTTTGAGGAAGATGAGCGTCTGGATAACACCGGTATCAAGGTGGAAATATTCTCGTGCGATCCAGAGAAGGATGAAGCTTGAGATTACGCCCAGAATACCAAGGACAGATGCAAGCGTCAGGATGCGTTTCATCTGCCAGCGCACAGGCGTTCCTGCAACCGGGGCGTTGTCAAATGCGATTGTCATGATGGGGAGGTCGTTGAGGATCGCCAGCATGACGATCATGAATGCAGTAACCGGGTAAAAATTCAGCAGCACGATACAGAGGGTCAGGAAGATAAGGACCCTGACAGTTTCGGCGACACGGTATACAGCATAATTTTCCATCCGCCGGAATATTTCCCGGCTCCTCTCGATTGCATCGATGATGACCGAGAGCCCGGGTTTTGTCAGGACAATGTCTGCGGCAGATTTTGCTGCGTCGGTCGCACCGGCGACCGCAATGCCGGTATCTGCCTCCCGGAGTGCCGGGGCATCGTTCACGCCATCCCCGGTCATGCCGACAATATGGTTGCCGGCCTGCAGGGTCTTTACGATATTGAACTTGTCTTCAGGAAGAACCTGGGCAAATCCATCGGCAGACTCGAGCTGTTTTCGGGTATCGTCTCCACCTCCTGCGATCAATGCTGTCCGTGGAACGATGTTCTGGCCAAGGCCAACATTCCGTGAGACCTCTTTGGCAATGGCAATGTGATCCCCCGTCATCATTTTCACGTCCACGCCAAGGTTTTTTGCTTTATTTATCGTGGCCGCGGAATCCTTTCGGGGTGGATCGAACAGCCCAATCAGGCCAAGATACTGCCAGGTTCCGGTACTGTCGGTCCGGGCTACGCCAAGAGCGCGGAACCCTTTCTCCGCAAACCCTGTCACCCAGCCGTCAAGCGCAGAGACCCCCGCAGCAGAACCCCAAACGAGTGCGGCGATTGCCTGGGGTGCGCCTTTGGCCACTTTTACGGTCACTCCACCGGTATTTCTGGCGTCAGCCTTTGAATACTTCGAGACCGGGTCAAACGGCACAAAATCGGTGACCTCGTAATCCATGGCACCGGGTTTCCCCGGGCTGGTGGCGGATATTTCCTGTTCGATGATTGCCTTATCGATGGGATCATTGCTCTCTTTTTTCGAGGCCAGTGCCGCCGCTATGAGAATATCCTGTTCTGAAACGCCGGGAAAAGTTTTGATCTCCCCGATACTGATGGAATTCTGCGTTATTGTCCCGGTCTTATCGGCACAGAGGATATCCATCCCGGCCAACTCTTCTATGGCAGTGAGCCGGCTGACAATCGCCTCCTTTTTTGCAAGGGCCGTGGCACCGACAACAAGGGTCACGGTCATGACTGCGGGAAGCGCTGCGGGAATGGCTGCTACGACAAGGATGAGGGCAAACTGGAGGGTCTCCAGAAGGGATGCGGACCGTATGAGTGCCACAACAATAACAACGCTGACCAGCGCTATGGCAAGGATAATGAGATAGTTGCCGATCCGCTCGACAGCCGCCTTAAAATGGCTTCGCGGGGATTTTACCTGGACGAGCCGGGCGGTCTTGCCAAAGAAGGTGTTTCCCCCGGTTGTCGTGACCTTTGCATCCATCTCGCCCTGCCGGGCGATGGACCCCGAATATACCGTATCGCCCGGTTTCTTCTCGACCGGAAGGGATTCGCCGGTCAGTGCTGATTCATCAAGAAGGAGGTATTTCCCAAAGCCCAGTACTGCATCTGCCGGCACGATATCTCCCAGACGGATATGGACGATGTCCCCGGGAACAAGTTCGCGGGAAGGGATCTCCTGCCATTTCCCATCCCGGAGCACGCGGGCATTGGGCGCGAGCTGCTTTTTTAAGAGTTCGATGGCGTTCTCCGCTTTTCGCTCCTGGAAAAAACCGACAACGGCGTTCACGATGAGCAGAAGGAGGATAATGGCAAAATCGTCCCAGTGGGAAATAACTGCTGACAGGATTGCAGCAATCTCGATCATCCACGGGATCGGGCCCCAGAAGTAGGAAAGGAATTTGAGCAGCGGGTGTTTCTTTTCCTTGAGGATATCGTTGAAGCCGAACTGGTTCCGGAGATCCGTCACCTCACCAGTTGTCAGGCCGGTCATGGACTCCTGAGAACCTCCAGGCGATTTGGCTGCCGTGTCCTGCGGTAGCACATCATCTGACATAGACAATGATCTCCTGCTCTTATCGGATATAAAAGCGGTTGATAGGCTGGAACGGGGCCGGTATCAACCGCTACGGGTTTGATTTTAAAATATTTCAGGAATGCAGGGATGTATTTTTCCACTTCTTTTTATTTTGAAATGCCCGACCATTTAATCATCTGAATCGGCTATTGAGCAAATTATCGTAACAATCAGTCAGGTTTGGCAGGCCAGGGTTTTGGCCTGGGACATTCATCATAACGACAATGGTTTCATCCACATCAAAATTGGTTTTCCATTGGTTGGAGATAAAAATACCATCCTCTGTTTTAACAACATAAAAAAAGATTTTTCTCACATCCCAAAATTTGCAACAACAACCAAAATTTATTTACCCTCCCACTCCACGAAAGCCTGTTTTAATAGGGAATTTTTTTTTAATCAAACCAAGGAACAGAGAATACAGGATTTTTTGTAGTAAGGAGTGTTTATGACCGAAAATAATGTGGCAAAAACAAAAAAAATCACGGGAACAAAAAAACCCGTCAGTTTAAAGATACTGGGCGTCTTTGCCCTTGCGATGATCAACGTCGCCGCAGTGCTGAGCATCAGGAATTTTCCCTCGATGGCTGAGTTCGGGTGGTCGAGCATAGGATGGTATCTTGTCGGGACCATCCTGTTCCTTATCCCGATCTCCCTCGCCGGTGCCGAGCTTGCCACCGGGTGGCCTGAAGGGGGAGGTGTCTATGCATGGGTCAAGCAGGCGTTCGGGGAAAAAGGAGGGTTTATCGCAATCTTCTGCGACTGGTCCAACAACCTTGTCTGGTTTCCCACCGTGCTCGCCTTCATCGCCTCGACCCTTGCTTTCGTTATCACGCCGGATCTCGCGAATAACCCGGTCTACATGCTCAGCGTGATGATGATCGTGTTCTGGGGCACCACCTCAATCGCCTACTTTGGACCCGACGTAACCGCAAAATTTTCCAATGTTGGCGTGATCCTCGGAAGTATCGTCCCGATCGGCATCATCATCATTTTCGGGACCTGGGGGGTAATTACCGGGGCTGCAACAGCACTTCCCGCTTTTTCGGCGGGTGCAATAATCCCTGTCATTAACTTTGCAACATTGTCATTTTTTGCAACCATCATTCTCATGTTTGCCGGGATGGAAATGGCCGGGTTCCATGCGCTTGAGACCAAAAATCCCCAGAAGGACTATCCAAAGGCAATCGCAATCTCGGCACTTATCATTTTTATCTGCTCGGTTCTGGGGACACTTGCCATCGCGTTTGTGATCCCGACCGCCAAGCTCGGTCTTGCATCCGGGGTCATGCAGGCTATCCAGTACTTCTTTGTGACGGTAAATCTCCCGTGGCTCGTTGCGCCGATGGCAGTACTGGTAACGATTGGCGGGGTGATCCTTCTCGCTGCCTGGCTTATCGGCCCGGCAAAAGGTCTCGGTGTTGTGGCACTTGACGGGAATATGCCCCCGATGTTCAACCGGCACAACAAGTATGGATCGCCCGTTGGGATTCTTGTCACCCAGGCGCTCATCGGTTCTGCAATCTCGCTCCTGTACGTCATTTTGCCCTCGGTCAACCAGGCATACTGGATCATGTCGGCCATGACCGTCGAACTGCTCTGTATCATGTACGTGCTGGTCTTTGCCGCCCTGATCAAGCTCCGGTACAGCAAGCCAAATCAGCCACGGCCGTTTAAGATTCCCGGCGGAATGGCAGGGATCTGGATTGTCGGTGGTCTTGGAGGAATCGGCGTTATATTCGCATTTATCGTCGGCCTGATCCCCCCGGCGATTTTCCCGAATGCCCCTCTCTATGTCGGATCGGTGCTGCTCGGGACATTCCTGCTTGCGGTACCACCGCTTGTCTTTATGAAATTCAAAAAACCGTCATGGGCCATAGCAGAGGACCAGGAAAATTAACTAAAAATCGTGGAAAAACAGCCGCCCGGTCCGGGACCCGGGCACTGTTTTCTCTCATGTGCTCAAGAATTGCGGTAGACTTTTTTTAGGTCGGAACAACAATTAAAACGCCTCGCAATTGAGCTTTTTTTATCAGGATATGAAGGATTGGCCGGACAGTAGTGCGGGACTATTTAAAAAAAATCAGATTGCATCAGAGAAGTTTTTTATACCGGTGCCGGTAGAATTCCCCGGCATGGTACACCATCACGCTGACTTCTTTTCCCCGGGAAAAATTTTGCATCTGGCATTCATGCGTGGCCGGGTCATGCCGGAGATCGTGCACGGTGAAGTATTCATGCAGTGTTTCAAGAAATGAAATCTGCTGGGCGAGGAATGCGTTTTCATATTCCTTGACCTTCTGGGCGAGCGCGGTGCAGTCTTCAGGGGACAGGGCCTGGTCAGATCGCCCGTGCTTGTTTTTCCGGGCGAACTTCAGCCATGTGGCTTCTCCCGTCACATCGACACTGCGGCGGAGCATGTGGGGATAGATACGGCATCCGGAAAATCTCCGGTCGTAGATACGGCACCGGCCTTCATCAAGGAACCAGCAGGACCCGCCGGTACGATCGTTCATCCGGAGTGCATACCCGGAAACATACAGCATGCCGTTCTGGTCGCAGAACTCAGGGTCCGGCGCGGGTTCGTACGCCGCAGGATCGATCTTTTTTACTTCGTTTACATCATGCTCAAGGAGAAAGATATGGGGGTTGACTGCCCGTTTACAGCACGCCCCGCAGCAGTCACACCCAAACCCCGTGGCCCGGATCTCCATTGCCAGGTGTTCAAGCGGGTAGGCAAAGAGGCGGTTTTGCTCCTGCATCATGGCGATGATGCGAAAGGGAATAGGAACATCCTGGGAAGTGGCCATCAGGCTCCCCCCCATGGGTGCCCGGCGGGACAATCATAATCAATACCGGTAATGGTATACTCCTCGCAGGCATGTTTACCATCGGGAAGAACCATGTCGGAAGTAATCTGCAGGGGAACCTGGTATCCCCCGATATTTGTATATCCGAAATACCGTTGCCGGAAATGGCCGGATGCCCCGGTTCCCTGTTTCTGGAAATCCTCGGAATCTATCCCGATACTCTCGATCTGGCCCCGGCTATCGAACCCAAAGAGCGCCCGGGCACTCAGATCGCCATCGTGAATCGTAGCCTTTGCTGTCGAGTCATCAACCGGTTCCCAGGTAATTGAACCCGAAGAGGAAAGTGCGATGGGGAAGAAAGGAATGCTTGCAAGGTAGCGGAAAAGCGAGCCTGTTTTTATCCTGCTGCTGTGGGAATTATTGAGCGGCAAAACCGAAAACAGGTTGAGTTTTACTGCCGCGTCTCCATGGACATAGTAATCGAAGGCGTCTATCCAGATCATGGGAGCAAAGGCAATTTTTGCATGCCAGGTAAATCCCGGCGTTGAACACGCGAAGATTGCCTCGCCTTTGGTTTTCATCCATCGTCCCTTTGCGCCGAACCGTGTTCTTCCCGTATAATGGACACGTGCACAACCAGCCGGATGTGAATTCTTGCCAATGGCCCATGTCAGGTAGCGGGAGACCGGTCCGGGAACGGTGAGAGGTGGTGCGGCATTGGGAAACCGGGCATAAAAAATGATCAGGTAAAGGTAGTGAATCTGTTCCCGGGCAAAAAGGGAAAAGATCTTGCCCCCGACGATGATAATAAAGAGAGAAATCGAAATGAAGATAATTATCCCGGCAAGTGCCTCAGAAAGCATCAGATCCCCCCGGTTTTCGCAGCCGGACATCAACCTGGCGGAACGGGATCTCGATGTTTTCTTCTGTAAATCTCTGGGCGATGCGGTCATTCATAAAGTCCTTCACGTCCCATGAATTATCGTAATTATTGGTCCAGAGGATGAGCTGCCCGTTGAGGCTCGATTCACCGAATTCGAGAAAATACACCGCGGGTACGGGATCGGTCAGGACCCATGGGGTTTTTTCTGCGGCTTCGCGGGCGATCGAGAGCAGAAGTTCCTTGACCTTTTTCATGTTGGAACCGTAGGCAACCGAGAACGGGATCCTGACTTTCATCCGGACATCCGGCATTGCATAATTGATGATGATGCTTGTGGTGATTTTAGAATTGGGAACCGTGACAAACAGGTTATCCAGCGTTTTGATACGGGTGCTTCGCGGTCCGATGCTGATAACATCCCCAAAATGTGTGTCGATCTGTACCCGGTCGCCGATCCGGAATGGCTTGTCAACGGCAATGATTGCTCCGCTGAAGAAATTGCCAAGAATGTCCTGTGCGGCAAGAGCAAGCGCAATGCCGGCGATACCTGCGCCTGCAAGGAGAGGAGTAATATCGATCTGAAATTCGGCAAGAATGAGAAGAAGCGCCACAAACCAGATCAGGTATTTTGCAATCGCCTCAAGGATTGGAATAAGCCGGTCGTCAAGATCGGTTTTTGTCTTTTCTGCGATGCTGTTGGCATACGTATGAATAAGATTATAAGAGAAAACCGAGGTAATCCAGGCGCCAAGGATAATAAATACCGCATTAATCAGGTGGTCAGTTATCAGCCAGGAAAGGTACGCAGGGACAATATCGTAACGGGTCAGGGCAATGTAGATCGAAACAGCAATGATCGCGACGACCAGCGGTGTCCCGACTGCATTGAGGATAATATTATCAAGTTCGGTCTCAGTTTTGTCAGCTTTCTTTTTAAGCCAGATAATTATTCCGTGAACCACGCCGGCGAGGATAAACCCGGCAACAATGGTAACAGCGGCGGAGAAGAAGCCGTTTTCCATTACGACACCTCCGCTGTCTGTACCAGCTCATTAAAGGAAATATTCATGCGTTTTACCTCTCACAATTTTTTATACCAGACGTTCATGCTCTCAAGATTCCCGCAGATGTTTGTATTATTGGCAAGCAGCCCGCCGTACTGGTAGCCGGCAGCGGCAAATAGTGTATTTATGGGACGGGATATCGCCCGGGCGATGGTATATGCCAGCAGGATTCCCTCGCCCTGCAAACATGTCTCCATCGCCCGGAGGAGATTACTGGCAAGACCATATCCCCGAAACCCCGGCCCGGTGGCAAAATCGGTCATCTCTGCATGGCCTTGCGCGGTATTGACCTCGCAGGAAGCAACTGCCGCCAACTGACGGCCGGGTGCCCGGACGATGAAATACCGGATCGAACCCCGCATGGTCTCCCGGATATATTCCGGATCAAAGACCGGGAACGGGTACGTTTTAAAAACAGCACGGTACAGAGCAGTTATCTCCTCTGCATCCCGGTCCTTTGCAGGTTCCAGGAAATACCCGTCCGGCAGCACAGCGTGCGATGCCATGCTGGCATTGATTAAAGATGCCGACAGGACATCTGCAAGAATGGTTGAATCATGGATAATGGACCGGTCGGGTTTGCCATACTTTACCATAAATATTGCAGGCTCTTTACCCCGGAAAAAGAAAGGGACCGTCGCTTCTGGAACATACCCGTTATCGAGAAACTGGTCAACCGATGATGCCGGTACCTTGACAAAAATTTTGGAATATCCTTCCTGTAAACAGAGGTCATCGGCAAACCGGATAATATCCGGGATGTCGTTTGGGGCAAGTTTCATCACGTAGACCCGGTTGTTGTGATGGCCGTGCTGGATTACGCTGTTTCCCCGGTGCAGCACACCATCAGTCTGCATTATCCTGCCTCCGTTCGATCCGGTCGTTGTTCTCCGGGGTGAGGGTGGTGGTTGTATCATAATCGGAGAGCAGTTTTGCCACGCCGACAACTTTTGATTCGTCAGCCCGGCTGGTGTTCAGCTGCAGCTTGCATGCGGCACAGTCACCGTTGCAGAATATCCGTTCATAGTGGGCCGGTTCCTGGTACGTGCAGATGACCCCTTCGTAATTCCGGAGCACGACCTTGTGGACAGACCATGTCAGCAGGTAATTGGGAAACACAGGAATTTTCCCGCCACCGCCCGGTGCATCGATCACGTACCGGGGAACGGCAAAACCGCTGGTATGCCCGATCAGGTTCTCCATGATCTCGATGCCTTTGGATACCGGTGTCCGAAAATGGCTGATGCCTTCGGACAGGTCGCACTGGTAGAGGTAGTAAGGGCGGATACGGTTCATGACAAGCTGGTGGACGAGTTCTTTCATAATCCGCGGGCAGTCGTTGATCCCGGCCAGCAGTACCGACTGGTTCCCCAGCGGAATACCGGCATCGGCAAGTTTAGCAATTGCCGCCCGGGCGGATACGGTCATCTCCTTTGGATGGTTGAACTGCGTATTGACCCATACCGGATGATGCTTTTTTAAGACGGCGACAAGATCGTCTGTAACCCGAAACGGCAGGACGACCGGTACCCGGCTCCCGATCCGTATAACTTCCACGTGCGGGATGGCACGGATTTCAGTCAGGATCCAGTCAAGGTAATCGTCGCTGAGCATGAACGGGTCTCCCCCGGAGAGGAGGACATCCCGGACCTGCGGGTTGTTCCGGATATATTCAATGCCTTCGAGGATTTTTTCCCGGTCCGGTATCGAGTCCACGTCGCCGACTTTGCGTTTCCGGGTGCAGTGCCGGCAGTACATCGCACAGGTATTGCTGACAAGGAAAAGGACCCGGTCCGGATACCGGTGGGTGATGCAGTCGCACGGGCTGTCTTTATCTTCGGCGAGCGGGTCGGCAAGTTCGTAATTTTCGACAATCAGTTCCTGCGGCGAGGGGAACGCCTGTTTGAAAATGGGATCGTTCTGGTAATCGTTCACATCGATGAGGGAGAGGTAATACGGGGTTATGCTGAGCGGGAACTTGTCGATCGTTTTCTGGATCTGCTCCCGGTTTTCCAGGGAAAAGGTAATTCCAAGTACCTGCTGGAACGTGTCGAGATCCCGGATGGTATGACGGATCTGCCAGCGCCAGTCCTTCCAGTAATCCGGGGTATTTTCCGGCACCCGGATCTGCCGGATCATGCCGGGGTCCCCGGACTGTTCCGCACCGTAATAATGTCCCTTCAGGAGAGAGACAATATCCCTGACAGAATTTTTAACCTGCCCGCTCAGGTTTTCAAATGACAGGGCACCATCGCCGGAAATTGAGGACTGCCGGGCTCCTTTGAGGGTAGCCGGTTTTTTTATCATATAAATGCACCCCCTTAGAACAGCCACATCTTTTTTGGCTCGAAATCGGTCAGGGCATGACGGTAATCGTCAAACCAGCGGGCATCCGGATTACTGCGGAATACCATGAACTTCCCGATATTTGCAGCATCGGCTGCCTGGTGATACCGCATAAATACGTGTTTTGCGGTCTTTCCCACGACTTCAATCTTCCCGGTTGCATGCGACATGACAAACCGGGCGCGTTTTGCTACACCCGAACATTTCTGCCAGGCGGTCTGGATCATCTGGTACGACTGTTCCACCGGTACCTGGAAGAACCGGTTGCCGGTCGATGGCCGGCACTGGAACACGTAATACGGGGAGATGCCGGAAAATGAGAGGCTCTTAAAGAGATGAGTGAGCACGTCCGGATCGCTGTTGACACCCTGAAGGATCGGTGTCTGGCTGACGACAGTAACACCGTTTTTCTGCAACTGTTCTGCTGCACGGATCGAGACATCCGAGAGTTCCCGGGGATGGTTGAAATGCGCCATCAGGTATACCCGCTTTTCCGGGGTGCTGTATCGCGAGAACATCGAACAGAGATTTGGATCATCAAGTATCCGGTGCGGGTTGTAGGCGAGCATTTTGCTGCCGATCCGGATCACATTGACATGACTGATCTCGCGAAGTTCCTTTAACGTCTCCTCGAGTTTGCGGGTTTCAAGGGTCAGCGGGTCGCCGCCGGTCAAGAGAACGTTGGTAATTTCCTTATGTTCGCGGATATACTCAAGCCCGCAGGAAATATCCTTGACGGTTTCACGCTCCTTGTTCATAAAGAGCCGTTTGCGGAAACAGAAACGGCAGATGCCACCGCAGACATCGGACATCATCAAAAGCGCAGTCTGGTCGTACTTGTGCTGGAGCCCGGGCTGCCGGGTAAAATCTTTCTCGCGTGACGGGTCAAACGATCCCTGCCCGTCTAATTCACGGAGGTCCGGGATCACGATTTTACGGATCGGGTCATCCCGGTCTTTCCAGTCAATGAGAGAAAGGTAATACTCGTTTGCCCGGAAGGGGAATTTCTCACAGACTTTTTCCATGTCATTGCGTTCACGGGGAGTGAAACCAACGAGATTATCAAGTTCGTCAATAGTACTCAGGTATTTCGTATGCATCGTCAAACCTCACTTTTTCTTAAGGATTTTCCCTGATTTTACAAGCAGGGCTCAGTGGCACGCAAAAACTACAGATTACCAGTAAAGGATACAGATTGTATGAGTGGCGCCACTTAAGTAAAACCTATTTTGACCCGAGTGTATAAAACCTTTCCGGGAACAGCGAGTGCAAAGCTTTCCGAATGCGAAACAGACAATGCAAAATAGCCCGATTGAGAGCAATTGAAGACAGATCAATGGAGTATGGGCAAATGTGCCGCCTGTTATCCATTTTTTCAAGAATTCGTCATCATTTTGGTGTTCTTCGTGATTGTGGCGTTCAGAATACCGGGGGTGAAGTGCTTTTTATCGTACGGTATTACCGGCTGACCCCGCAGACGGATGACGGCAGTTAATTTCACATGCACTGCCAGAAAAAATAAATTTTTAGCTGGTTTGTATCCCGGACAGAACCGGAAAAGGTTTTTGTGATGTGAATAAAATTATCTTTGATGGACAGTCTCTTTACCACACCGGAATTCCAGATGAGCCTGCTCCTTTTTGTTGCTCTCGCCGGTTACCTTATTGCTTCACGGATCAACCAGTCCGCGGTCATCGGGTTAATCCTTGTCGGGATCGTCGTCGGGCCCAGTTTTCTTGGGTGGATCGGGTATACCGATTTTGTCCGCAGCCTCGCACATCTCGGGGCGGTCGTCCTGCTCTTTGTGATCGGTCTTGAATTTAAAATCAAAGATATTCTCTCGATGCGAAACGGCATTATCGCTGCCATCGGTGTGATTGTTCCGTGGATTGGCGGTTACGGTATTTCAGTCCTCTTTGGGTACGACACAGCTGGTGCGATCTTTATCGGCACCGCACTAACCGCCACGAGCATTGCGATAACGGCAAATGTGCTCAAGGAGATGGGCGAACTCCAGAGCGATGCGGCAAAAGCGATCATCGGGGCGGCGGTCATTGACGATGTGCTGAGCCTTCTTGCACTTGCAATCACCAGTGATGTCGTCACGGGTTCATTGTCAATTTCCGGGATTGCTTTTGTTGCCGTAAAAGCAATTGCATTCATCATTATTGCCGGGGCAATCGGACTCCTTGTTGTCAGCAGGTTTCTCGAACACATTGATACCCTGTCATTCTGTGAAAAATACCCGGAATTTATTTTTATCTTCGCGATGATGATCGCATTTTTGTATGCGATGATTGCCGAAGCGGTGGGACTCTCGGCGATTGTCGGGGCATTTATCGCGGGTGTATCGGTTGAAGGAGTTGTGCTGACCCAGAGCAGGAGTCTTAAGGAAGGGGCGGAATATCTCCAGATCATTTTTGCTTCGATCTTTTTTGTTTCCCTTGGTATCATCGCGGACTTGCGGGCGGTTACACCGGATATTCTCCTGTTCATCATTGTGCTGACGGTTGTTGCGATCATCACAAAAGTGGTGGGGTGCGGGCTGCCTGCACGACTCGCTGGCATGAGCTGGCGTGATTCGCTCATCGTGGGTTTTGGCATGGCACCCAGAGGAGAAGTTGCGATGATTGTCGCGCTTATCGGGCTTGAAGCCGGTATCATCGGGCAGGGAATTTATGTTGCGCTTGTACTTATGAGCGTCCTTACCACGATCTTCACACCGCTCATCTACCGGAACTGGTTTTTCCGCAACAGCGATTGCCAGGTAAATGGCGAACAGGTGCCGGAGGCATGAAGGGGGGAAAAGATCCGGAGACCTGAAATATCCTGTCGGATTTTTTTTTAAGAGATCCGACAGGGGACTACCGGGCGGGCGTTTTAAAAAAAATAAGAAAATTTCTCACGAAAATATTTTTTTATCGTTGTTTATTCCCGGATCATTGTCAGCACCATCTTGAACCGCTGGTGTGCAAACACCGCGTGCGGTTTGTTTGCCGGGAGGATGATCATCTCACCGGTTCTGACGGTGAACGGTTTTTTGGCAACCTGCACTTCCGCTTCGCCTTCCGTGACGGTGAGGATCGCATCGTAGGGAGCGCTGTGCTCGGAGAGCCCTTCTCCTGCATCAAAAGAAAAGATGGTGATCGTGCCTGCTTTTTCAAACACGATCATGCGGCTTGCAACGGTCCCGGGCTGGTACGCGATGAGATCGTTTACCGCCAGCACTTTTTCCTTTAAATCTTCACGGTTGTTTTCCGGCATGTCAATCAGTCACACTTGCCCGTGATATGCCTAATTTCTTCCGGTGTGTTGCGATATGGACAAATGTTATCGTCCACAACGGCGAGCAAATCGCCTTTGCTATGCAGCATCCTGACGGTAATGTATAAAGATTTTTTCCGGGGAAAAATTCCGGCATTTAATTAATTTTAATTTTCTTCCCGGCCCCGCATTTACCCCATCCCCAAAAACACCCAGTACACCAGAACCTGCACAACGGTCAGCGGGACACCCACCCGGGCAAACTCAAAAAAAGTCAGTGTCTGGCCTTGTTTTTCTGCGTTCTGGACAATAATCACGTTGCTTGCAGCCCCAAGTATCGTGAGGTTGCCCGCTATGGTGCTGCCGGCAGCAAGTGCCATCATCTGCGAGGGTGTTCCTCCCGCCTGCATGATCATCGGCAGGAACAGGGCGACAAAAGGAACATTGGATATGAACTGGCTGACGACAACACTTGTCGCAAGAAGTGCCGGAACTGAAGTGACGCTGCCCGACGATACGAGTGCCTGGAAAAATCCTGACTGCCAGACGCTTTCCATCAGGACAAACAGGGCGGCAAAAAAAACGAGCGTACACCAGTCGATCGTTTTTATCATTTCAACCCGGCGGGGCGAGAACAGGATGATGGGGGCAGTGGCGCATAACGCGATGAACGGCAGCGGGATGATAATGACACCGGTCATGAGCGATGCGGCGATATTTGCACCGGCAAGAACGATAATGATAAGGATGGAGCATTGCGCAAGCCGGGCGAGCGGCTCATCGTGGGGCGCACCGCCGTCCTGCACAAATGTCCGCGACGAAAATTCATCCCGGTAGAAAAAACGGAGGACCAGGTACGCGATGCCAAGGCATACCAGTGTCGGCACGAACAGGTAGGCGATAAACATCACGAAAGGGGAGGCCATCCCGCTGTTCACAGCGATAATGAGGTTCTGCGGGTTGCCGATCGGGCTCATGACGCTGCCGGTGGTGATCGCTATCGCAAGCGTCAGGAGCAGGAGTTTTGGTGAAATCTTTGACCGGGAGGCAATGCCCAGCACAAGCGGGGTTCCGATGATTGCAAGGGTATCGTTCATCAGCAGCGCCGAGAGTATTCCCATGCCAAAAAGAATGGCAAGAACGAGCTGATCGGTGTTTTTTGTCCGGCCGAAAACCCGGCTCGCGATCGAGAAGAGCCAGCCGCTTGCGACCAGTGCCTGCCCGACGATAAACATGCCAAATAAAAAAAGCATGACATCAGGATTTATCGCGAGCAGGGCGTCCCACGGAGTGATCTGACCGGCGACAATGACAGCAACCGCTCCCCCAAGCATGATCTGCCATATCTTAAGGTTGAACCGCCCGACCTGCCGCACGGCAATCAGGAGAAAGACAACAGCCAGGATGATGACGGAAAAATACGTAGATTATTATGTTGAATGCCGGGTGATGAGTATTGCGATTGACGAGTACTCCCTGCAAGGAGTTCCTTGCACCCTGCCGACTGGCACCCCCACGGGCAGAATAACGTAAAAAAAATAGAAATTGACAAATACTTCTCAAATAAATTCAATGACATGAACAAAAACGTCTTTTTCGGCTCATGCCTGGTTCTCGCTGCAGTACTCTTCATTGCCGGATGTACCAGTTCTGCACCTCAGGCAGCAGCCACACCGGTTCCCACGCCCATTGGTACTATGGCAGTGTCCACGACTCCCCTTCCGGCCGCATCAGGAGGGGGCTCCACCGAGCCCGGGCCAACGCAGACTGTCCCTCTGGCAACAGCTGTCTCGATCAGTGTAGAGAAAGCCGGTACCTATTCAACGACCATCATCACCCATTTCGATGGCGGCAAGGGTATGGGCCTTGTCCATAAAATTGATGTCCGCGTCACCCACCCGGATGGCTCGGTGGTAACCGGCACAATGAAAAATCAAAATGGCGAGAGCCTTGAACTCCCGGGAACAAACGGTACCGATCGTGTCGAAGTCATCGTCACCATGATGTCCGGTGACGTCTACAAAGTAATCGACCAGTCGATGCCCTTCAAGACCCGGGCATAACCGGGATAAACCCTTTTTTACATAAAAAAACCGGAAACGATTTCCTGGTACAGTATTTACGAATGACCGCCAGACAGGTGAGGAAGTTACTATCGGATACAGGTGAACAGGGAAATGGCGTTATGCCCCTTCCCGTTCCACCATCCAGTGGAGCAGCATTCCCTTCTCAATCCTCCGGGCTTCCGTTAACGTGAGCCGCGTAAACTCCGCCTCGTTTATAAAACCTGCACCATCGACGAGCGTCGGTGCGTCTTTGCCCCCGATAATAACATTTCCCACAAACGTGTAAATCTCATCGACCAGCCCGGCGTTTACCAGCCCGGCAATCAGCGTTCCTCCCCCTTCAACCATACAGCGCGAAATGCCCATGTCCCCAAGCTCGTCAAGAAGCCGGGTAAGATCCACTGCATCTTCACCGGCAACAATGACCGTAGCGATCTTTTCGAGCTGATCGATTTTTTTCCGGCTCGCCCGGGATGATACGGCGACGATACGCCTCCCGGATCCTTTATTGAGAATCGCTGCTGTCAGCGGTATCCGGGCACGGCTGTCAACGATCACCCGTACCGGATGTTCATCATCTCCCCGCTGTAATCGTCGTTCGCGGCAGATCTCTTCTTTTACGGTTAAGGAAGGATCATCTGCCAGCACCGTTCCAATGCCGACCATGACTGCATCGCTTGACGCCTTGAGCCGATCGACGCGGGTGAAATCCTGTGCGCCGGAGATCTTCACCTGCCTGCGCTCACACGTGGAGAGCTTGCCGTCAGCACTCATGGCGACATTGACAATGACATGGGGGCGCATTACCAAAGATTAACCGGCTTCCTTTTTATAGCACACTCCCATGTGAGGAAAACCGTTTGCAGATGCCTGAGATATACTGCCCCGGACAGCACTATTCAGGAGTCCGGAGAAACAGACGGGATTTGCCGTCGAAAAGAAGCGACAATTATTAAATAACAATACATGCATATGGCGTGATTGGTTATGTTCCGGAACACACACCCGCAAAAACATCTGGCATGGAATGGAACTGACATCGTCCGTGCGTGCGTAATCACATCCCTTATTGTTTCCTGCACCCTGATCCTCGTTCTTGCATTCTCACGCACGTTCGGGGTTATTGCAACCCAGCTTTTCTATATTCCTCTTCTCTATGCCGTGTATTATTACCCAAAGCGCGGGATCCTTATCGCCGGGGTCTGCGGGATTATCTATGAAATAGTCGGGTACTTCTTTTATTATCCCAATCCCGATGCCCTTATCGCAACCGTCGGCCAGGCAATCCTCTATATTGTTGTTGCCGCGATTATTGCCCAGCTGATCGAACAGGTCCGCACGGGTACATCCAAGAGCGGGAATGCGTTTGACACCTCCCGTATAGGCACGATCTGTTTTCGCCGCAGGGATCTTTCTATCTGCCAGTGCAATAGCACCTGCGCCACCCTCCTCCGGTACATACCTGAAGAACTGACAACGATGACTATCAAGGACATCCTGCCGGACGCCCATGAAAAGGAACGTTTTTCTGGACTGGTCAAAACGGGCAGCAGCTTTGACAATTTTCCTGCACGTGTCGTCACCAAGGACGGGGAAAACCGGCAGGTAATCATCTCCGGCAATCCGGTGAGCGAAGAGATCGTGTGCTGCACTGTCATAAGCCGGGACGACGGGGATCTGCCGGATCCGGCCGTTTGGGAAGCCGTTGTGAAATACCGGCAGCTGACCGATCATTCCCCGACAGGCATTCTTATTGTCGGGCAGGGAATTATCCGGTATGCAAATCCCGCGTTCTTTGAGTTCTCCGGGTACCTGCCATCGGAAATTACCGGAAAAGAACTCGCCCTGTTGATCGATACCGACGACCCTGCAGCATATACAGCGTTCGCGAAACGATGGGAAGATCCTGATGCACAGCCGGACAGGCTGGTATGCCGGTTCCGGACGCGTCACGGGGAAACCAGGATGATCGCACTTTATACAGCACCAATTGTTCATTCCGGCAACCCGGCAACACTCATCACTATTGTGGATCTCTCGGAAAAAGAGCAGCTGGAGGAACGGATCCGGCGGGAAAACGAACGCCGGCGTGGCGTTCTCATGACTGTTGCTCATGAACTCCGCACACCGCTTCAGCCGATCATGGGGTACCTTGACCTGCTTATGGAAGATCCAAAGGCGTTTGGCCTCACGGAGGATACAAAAAAAATCATTGCCCGGTGCATGACGAGCGTTGAGCGGGAACGCCAGATCATCAACCAGATGCTTGATTTGTCTGTTCTTGAAACAGGTAAACTCCGGTTAAGTTATACCATATTTGCCCTGGCACCACTCGTGCGGAATGTCCTTGAGGTCAGGAATACCGCAAAAGACGAGATTGTCGTCGACATTCCAGAAACCCTGACCATCACCGCAGACAGGGACCGGTTGTTCACCGTGCTGGACGCCCTTATATCAAACGCGATCAAGTATTCAACATCGCCCCGTAAGATCAGGATCAGTTATTATTCCGGCAACGAAGATCCCTGTCACTACCTCTCGGTTCAGGATAATGGTGTTGGCATCCCGCACCATGCCATCAATTCGATTTTTGAACCGTTCCAGCTTGCCGATGCGGCAAAACTCTCCCGGAAATACGATCGTATGGGGTTATCGCTGTCCATCACCAAAAAGATCATCGAACTGCACGGGGGCGATATCAAGGTACAGAGCCGGGAACTTGAGGGAAGCACGTTTACGATTCACATCCCAAAAACAAAACCTCATGACCGGTAATGGTACGGTCACCAAAAGACAATTACCATCCTATTGGACGCAGGGGATCGTTCCACCAGGTACGGTTTCCGTGACATTTTTACGCCAATGGGATGAAATACCATGATTCCTGTTCCTGCATGAGAAGCGCACCAGGATTTTTTTTTCGGTACGAATCCCTTCATATCCAGCCGTGCAGGTTTCAGGTAATTTTTTTTAAGAGGGGCGATGGTGACGGGAGCCGCAGGTTCCCTAAAAAAAAGCATGTGCCCAGTGGTTTTAGAAAGCTAAATACCGAAGTACCACCCTGCCGCGAGGAGCCCGTGAACGATGACAAGGCCAATGGTTATCCCGGCCATCGTCGCGTGCCGGCGAAGGGTGAATCCCGGTTTTCCTTTCGCCATGAACATGCCCATCGATGCCGTGGTAATTAACGAGATGAAGACCACAATACCCATCGCACCGACAAGCAGAATCGGAATGTTGAGTGCCATGAAGTACCATATTGCAGGGAACTATTTTAACCCTCGTGGGACAGTTCCGAAGAGATGCCGTGTCCTGCCATGACAGTCCCCGTCATTTCCGGGAAAAAAGAGGGATGATCTCCCCGGCTTTCTGGTCGGTGATAAAGAAAACAAGTATATCGCCCGCGACCAGCTGCACCGTATTGTCTGCCTGGATAAATTTGGAAGTCCCCCGCCGCAGGCCAAAATCCGTGATGCCATAACGGTTTTTAAGGTCAAGTTCTGCAAGAGTCTTTCCTTCAGCAACAGAGCCTGACTCAACGTGGAGAGTATGCACATGAGTCGCTTTAAAGAGGTGTTCAACATCCCGCGCCGGGATATGCGGGTTCTCCTTTTTTTTCGTGAACATCGTATACCCCACATTCTTTGAACGTTCGATAATCCGTGCAATTTCCGGTTCAGGGATCTGGTATCTTTTCAAGGCACGGGTGAAAATCTCAAGAGCCGCCTCAAATTCCTCGGAAATTACTTCGTCCGCTCCAAGGTCAAGGAGGTACTGCGTACTCCTGATATGCCGCGTCCGTGCAAGTATGTAGAGGTCAGGGGCGATCTTCCGCGCCGTGTGTATGATTCGCGGGATTGCCTCTTCTTCGGATACGACAACGACCAGTGTCCGGGCACGCCGGATACCCGCGTGTTCGAGAACTTCTTCCTGCACGGCGTCGCCGAACATAAAATTGGGCCGGTAGCTGGACCGCTCATTTTTAATGATCTCCGGGTTGAGCTCGATGACCATGAACGGGATGCCGGCAATGGTCGCTGCCTGCGCAACACTTTTACCGGTGATCCCGTACCCGGCAATAATAATGTGATCGGCGAGTCCTTTTTCCGGTTCGGGTTCTTCTGCGGACCTGGTTTTCCTGTGGGTGAACCGCTGCGGGACAACCCGGTACAGCAGATCGACGGCATGGGGAGCGGCATTCATGGTAAAAGGCGTAAGTGCCATCGTGATGATTGCACCAGCGAGAAATACCTGGTAGACACCGACCGGTATGAGTGCAGAATCAAGGCCGCTTTTTGCCAGCACAAAGGAGAATTCCCCGATCTGGCAGAGGGAAAAACCGGTAACAACGCAGATCCTTGTGGGCATCCCCAGCATGCGTGCAGCAAACCCCCCGGTCATGATCTTGACGATAATGATGATGATGACGATCAGGGTCACGTACTCGTAATTTTTTAACACCGTGCCCGTATTCAGCAGCATCCCGATGGACAAGAAAAAGATCGCGGCAAAGACGTCGCGGAACGGGATGATATGGCCCAGCGCGTCGATATTATAATCGGATTCCCCGATAATAAGCCCCCCGATAAACGCGCCGAGAGTAAATGAGAGCCCGGCTTCGCTGGTCAGCCATGCAATGACAATACAGATCCCGGCGATGGTAAACAGGAAAAGTTCACGGCTCCGCTCCCGCGCGACCCGGAAGAGAAACGCCGGGATGATCCAGCGTGCCATAACAACGATGACGAGAATAATCAGGGCAATCTTTCCGATCTGGAAGGGAAGCGCCGTACTGTCAAGGCTGTGGTTCCCGCCAAGCAGCGGCAGGACAAGCATCATGGGAATGATGGCAAGATCCTGGAAGATCAAAATCCCAAGGAGCGTCCTGCCCTGCAGCGTATCGACCTCTCCTTTCTCCTGCAGGATTTTCATGACGATGGCCGTGCTGGAAAGCGATACGATAAACCCGAAAATAAGGGCTTCATTAAACGGCATCCGGAAAAGACCGGTGATAAACGTGATAGCGACAATGGTCGTGCACACCTGGATAACGCCGCCGATGATAACCGTCCGCCACGAACGCAGGAGTTTCTGGAACGAGAATTCAAGGCCGATGGTAAACAGCAGCAGGATGATCCCGATCTCGCCGATGGTGTCAACGACCGACTGGTCCTGGATGAGGGCAAACCCAAATGGCCCGACAAGCATGCCGATTACAAGGAAACTCACGATGCTGGGGAGTTTGAAGCGCTGGCCGATGTAAAGGAGGAGAATAGAGAGCAGAACAACGCATACGCCGGCAAGTACGATGTCCATTTAGAACACTCCACGGGAAAACCAGAATCTGGTAGAGAAGGTACTAATGAACGTGATATTATAGGTTCGCGTGCTTCTCCGGACTGATGTATGCAGGCGAGGTTATCAAATCAAGTGGCTTTGCATCGACAGGAAGAAACGAAGTGAATAGCAGTTAAAAAATTTTATTTTCAACGCGGGAGATCACACTTTCTTGGATGTATCTCCCTTCATCACATATTTCACGAGCATAAACACCACCACCGCAATGATAACGAAATTGATCACGGCGCCGACAAAGTCGCCTGCCATAAACTTGATCGGCCCGACCGGAAGGACGGCGGTTTGCCAGTCTCCTCCGGGGGCAACAGCACCAACGACCGGCATGATAATATCTTTTACCAGTGCAGTGACCATCGCCGTTGCGGCCGTCCCGATGACAAATGCGACCGCAAGTCCGATGACCTGGTATTTTTTTAGGAATTCCATGAATTCGTCCTGGAACCCCATTGCACCTTTGCCAATTTTCATGACGCCGGCTTTGAGTCCTTTTTCTGCATCTTCGGGCTTTTTTATGTCCATGGAACACCTTTTCGCGAGATGCGAACATCCCTGCAGTTCGTTGATTGTTTTTTCCTGCTATTATTGTTTGTATTGTCCTTTTTTTTTAACCGGGATTGGTAAATAGCAGCAAAAAAATGCATCAAATATTTTATTTAAGGGTTGAGAATCCGCAAATAATCAAAATGGGAGAACTACTGTATATAACCGTTAAAGACCTGCCGGTGATCATATTTTTGTTTCCGGCCAAAAGGGAAAATGCAGGCAGAGTATACTTGAAATTGGTATGATTCACAAAAACAAAAATGCCCCAGCCCGGATTTGAACCGGGGACAACTAGATCTTCAGTCTAGCGCTCTCCCAAACTGAGCTACTAGGGCAGGAATACAAATGTTAGCCCTTGGGATTAATAAATGATCTGTTCTCCGCGTTTGAGGAAGCGGGGGTGACGGCTCTTTTTTATGTCCCGCGATGTCAGTATTAACCAATGCCGCCTGCGGAGAAAACAGCCGGGAGTGCGTCGGGTCTCGCAAGTGCGATCGCCTCACGCACCGCCCATGTTGTCCACCTTACCCACAACGATCTGGATGCCGTTGGAGCGGATGCGATCCACCGGATGAAATACGGCACCGAAGGCGTGTTTACCATCTGGAGTTCTGTCGGGAAATTTGACGCGCTGTTTTCAGCAGCCGCTTCCTGCGAGGGAAAGGGGGACCTGCTTTCGATTTCCGATCTCGGCTATCACCGGGACAACGAAAAGATAGCCGCAAATGCACGGGCAAAGGGGTGGGTGGTGGAATGGCGGGACCACCACCGGTGGCGGGACGAGGAGATCGTCAAGATCGAAAAGGCCGTGTCGCTGCTTCACATCGATACCACGGTCTGTGCAACCGGTATTGTCGCACGTGACCTCCAGCCGGATAACCCGGTCGCTGCTGAAATCGGCCGGGTGGTCTGCGACTACGATCTCTGGAAACATGCCGATCCCCGGTCTGCTGTGCTCGGGCAGGTGCTCCAGCGAAAGAAGAACCGTGACCATGTCCGCGACTGTCTCATCAACGGGGTGTTCACGGACGATCTGATCGCATCCGAGTATGCGGAAATAAAATCCGAGATGGATACGATGATGCACCGGAGCCTCAGGCAGGTCACCCTTCTTGGCACCAGGTACCGTATCGCCTTTGCCCCGCTCTACGGGTACCCGAGCGAGACGGCGCATTTCATCCGGGACAACCTGCATACGGATATCGAGGTGATCATCGGCAAGGACGGGAAATTTTCCGTGCGGTCGGTGCCGCATGTCAGCCACCTGATCGCCCGGGAATTTGGCGGCGGGGGCCACCCGAATGCAGCGGGGGGCTCGTTTAATTTTACGGTGGTCGAACGCTTTACGTGGTGGCTGTTTAAGAAGAGCCGGCATTTTGCCGGGTTTGTCAAGGTCGCTGAAAAGCAGTGACCTTCTGGCATAAAAAAAGTTATGTCTGGTTCTTGTTGTAAGTCCAATCATGAAAGATTTAAGCCGGCACTGACAATCTGAGTGAGACCAGATATGAAAAATTTTTATCTTATTATTGCGTGCCTCTGCCTGTGTGCATTCGCCGTTCTCCCTGTGCAGGCGTTTACTGCCAATTCTCTCACGATCACGGTGGCAGAGAATGGCGACGCACATGCCGATATGCAGTACTCCCTTTCATTCATCGAGCAGGCCGCCGTATTTGCCCATATCGCAGACCCCTCCGCACAGCTTGAAGGGGCGCTCAGGAACAATTTCGACAAACCGGTTACGGTTATCCACGCGGACAGCTCATCGGCGGACGTGATCATCCTCTCGTTTGCCACGGTTGCAGCATCCCCGGGCCAGACAACAATGACAACCCCGTCACTCTCGTTTGCACGGGCACAGGACGTTGTAAAACAGTACTGGTTTGCACCGCTCATTTCAGCGGACTTCTCCCCCACGGTGACGACCATCATCTTCCCGGACGGGTACCGTGTGACCTACAACGATCTCCTGACAATCCCGTCAACTTCGCACCAGATTGCGTAAGGATAATTCCCTGTTCCGGGTACCGGATGGTACCGGACAGGACAAAAAATATTTTTTTCTTTTTTTTAGGGATTTCCCGGGCAGGTATTTTTTTCGATCATCCACTGCCGGACTGACGGGTAGGTATCAAAAAAACCGGGCAGGCGGATTTGGGTGCCAGACGCAGGCCATCGCGCCGGTCTCATGGGATGGCAGGGGGAGGGGGGCATCACACATCGCACGAGAAATTGTTCCTGTACGGGTGGGGTACCTCCCTTACCATGAGGTACCCCCTTAGGGGGGTAGGTCGCACTGAGGCAGGTACCCCTGCAGGGGGGTGTCCCTCAGGGCCAGGTACCCCCCGAGACCCATCCCTCCCCTTTTTGCAGGTTCATTGCCTGTGTTTCGCATGGAGTCTCTGACGATATCTATTGCACACTTTTTGTTTGAGAAATGGGGGTACCCTGCCGGCCCACCCCTCCCTTATCATGAGGTACCCCCCCAAGGGGGTCTGTCGTACTAAGGGAGGTACCCCCTCCCGGGGGTACCTCCCGTACTGCCAGGGACCCCCCACTCCCACCACTCATTTTGGGAAACCGCGTCTCTTCCCGGCCCGTTTTTCACGACGATAGTGCCTTTCAAGGCCGGGTTTTGACAGGGATGTTTGCCAGACCCACCACTCACTGGTCATGAGGTACCCCCCAGGGGGGGTCTGTCGTACTGGGGGAGGTACCCCCCCTGGGGGGTACCTCTTGTGCTAAAAAAAAGCGGACGGGTAATCGTGAACCCGGACTCATGAAAATCTCCCAATCATTTCAACACGTTTAATGTTGAGGAATTATTAATATCAGTCAATGGCAGTGCCCGAAGCGATCCAGAAACTGGTCGAGAAGTACAGCTTTCATCGCGAGGCATACCTTCGCGGGCAGGAAAAATACAACGAGACCCAGCTGCGGGAGGACTTTACCGACCCGTTCTTCCGCGCCCTTGGCTGGGACGTGAACAACAACAAGGGATTCTCGGAAGCCTACCGGGAAGTCCTGCACGAAGAGCCGATCCGGATCCGGGGCACAACGCAGTTTTTTGATTATACGTTCCGGATTGGCGGTACACGGAAATTCATTGTCGAGACCAAGAAGCCATCCGTCCGGATCAAGGATGATGCCGACGCCGCGTTACAGTTGCGCCGCTATGCGTGGAACGCGAAACTTCCGCTCTCCATCCTCACGAACTTCGAAGAGTTCGCGGTCTATGACTGTACGATAAAACCGGAGAACAGCGACGCGGCAAACAAGGGGCGGATCGAGTACTTCACGTACAGCGAACTTCCCGAAAAGTGGGAATATCTCGAATCCATCTTCGCGCAGGAGAGCATTCTTCGCGGATCGTTTGACAAGTACGCGCTCTCGAACAAGGGGAAGAAAGGGACGGCGGGAGTCGATGACGATATCCTCTCCGAGATCGAGTCATGGCGGTCTGATCTGGCAAAGAACATCGCGATCAGGAATACCGGGCTCTCTGTCGAGGAACTCAACAGCATCGTGCAGCGCACCATCGACCGACTCCTGTTCCTGCGCATCTGCGAAGACCGGGGAATCGAAGAGTACCCGACACTGCACAAACTGCTTGAAGGCGAGCACACCTATGCGCGGCTCTGCGATCTCTTCCGGCACGCGGACGAGAAATACAACTCGGGGCTCTTCCACTTCCAGCAGGAGCAGGACTCGGACGAACTGCCCGACACCCTCTCGCTCTCGGTGACCATTGACGACAAGACACTCAAAGGCGTCATCAAACGGCTCTACTACCCGGAGACGCCGTACCTCTTCTCGGTTATCCCGCCGGCAATTCTCGGCCACGTGTACGAGCAGTTCCTCGGGAAAGTGATCCGGCTCACGGACGGCCACCAGGCAAAGGTGGAGTACAAGCCGGAAGTTAAGAAAGCGGGCGGTGTGTTCTATACGCCGCAGTATATCGTGGAATATATCGTGAAGCACACGGTGGGCGAACTGGTGATAGGCAAGACGCCCCGCGAGGTTGCGAAGATCCGTATCCTTGATCCCGCGTGCGGTTCCGGTTCATTCTTAATCGGTGCGTACCAGTTCCTGCTTGACTGGCACCGGGACTGGTACATCGCAAACCTCGTCCCGGTCTTTAAAGAGAAGAACTCGGCGACCGACCCGGCCGTGCTCGCCCTCCTGCCCGAACCTGCACCAAAGACAAAGAAAAAATTCGTGCAGGTCGATCTGCCGATCTACAAGGCCGGCACGAACGGCGATGCGACCCGGACCCGGAGCGACTGGCGGCTCACGACTGCGGAGAAAAAACGCATTCTTCTCAACAACATCTATGGCGTGGACATCGACCAGCAGGCAGTCGAGGTGACAAAACTCTCGTTGCTCTTAAAAGTGCTTGAAGAGGAGAATGAAGAGAATATCGAGAAGCAACTGAAACTCTTCGCGGAACGGGCATTACCCTCTCTTCATGATAACATCAAGTGCGGGAACTCGCTGATTGGCTGGGATGTGATGACCCCGGAGATGCCCGCAGAGGAAGTGAAGCGGATCAATCCGTTTGACTGGGACACGGAGTTTGCCGATATCGTGAAGGCAGGCGGGTTCGATGCGGTGATCGGGAACCCGCCGTATGTGAGACAGGAATCACTTGGACCGGAATTCAAAGAGTACGCAAAGAAACACTACGAGACATATGCGGGAACTGCGGATCTGTATGTGTATTTCTTTGAGAGAGGGCATAAATTACTTCGTAAGGACGGGACTTTTGGCATCATTTGTTCGAACAAGTTCATGAGGGCAAATTACGGGATGAATTTGCGTCATTTCCTTTCGAACAGCATAAAAATTCTCCAAATAATTGATTTCGGAGAATTGCCTGTATTCCAAAATGCAGCGACATTTCCAGCGATTTTTATTACTCAAAATACCGTGATAAAAGAACAATCATTTGAATATGCTCCGATTAAAACACTGAATTTTAACTCTCTAGATAATGAGATTAGAAATACCCGATTATTACTAGATTCCAAATCGCTTACGGGATATAATTGGATTTTCCAACAAACTGCCAATCTGGATATAATTTCAAAAATTAAACAAAAAGGAATTCCGTTTTCACGATATACCCACTCACAAATTTATCGAGGGATCCTAACAGGATATAATAAAGCATTCTTCATCAACCAGTCCATTAAGGATAAACTTATTTTAGAAGATAAAAATTCAGATGAAATAATTAAACCTTTAGTCGTTGGTGACGATGTAAGAAAATATCATATTGATTATGAAAACCGTTACTTAATTTTTTGTAGACGTGGCATTGATATTAAACAGTATCCCGCAATTTTGCGATATTTGGAACAATTTAAACAAGAATTAACCCCGAAACCGGCGGGATGGAAAGGAACCGATTGGAATGGTCGAAAAGCTGGAGTTTATAATTGGTATGAAATTCAGGATGCTATTGAATATCATGCAGAATTTAATAAAGCAAAAATCATGTGGCCAGAAATTGCAAAGGAAAGTAGGTTCACATTCGATGATCAAAAAATATATGCTAATGCAAAGGTCTTTTTTACTCCAACTAACGATTTGTATCTCCTTGGATTATTGAATTCAAAATTAATTTGGTCATTTTTGAAAAATATTTGTTCTGTGCTTGGGGATAGTGATAACGGTGGGAGATTAATGCTACAAAAAATATATGTTGAGCAAATCCCCATCCGCACCATCAACTTCTCCGACCCCGCAGACAAAGCCCGGCACGATAGCATGGTCACGCTCGTGACAAAGATGCTTGACCTGAACAAGAAGGTGCAGGACGCCCGCCTCGAACAGGAGAAGACGCTGCTGTCCCGGCAGATCGAGGCGACGGATGCGGCGATTGATACGCTGGTGTATGAGTTGTACGGACTGACACCGGTGGAGATTGCGATTATGGAAGGACAATCGCATTTGAATTTACCAAAGACGAACCAATAATCTTCCAAAAAAAAATTATTTTTTGCAAATAAAATGTTGAGACGTCTCACTTAAAACTGTAGCAATAACGTCTAGTGTATGTGATACTTCATTCGGTAAAATCTCAAGTTCGGAACCCGGTTCCAAGTAATTATGAGCCTTTTCAAGATATTTTTCATCTACAAGTCCAAGATTGTGTGTTAAAACGTGTCTTTTCAAAAATTGTTCTTCGAGGAACAGCCTATCCTCTTCGGATATTTTTGAATAAATGTCATATTTCAAATCATCCAAAAAGAGTTTTTGAGCGCCATCGATTCGTTGAAAAGTCACTCGAATTCTCTCTTCTTTTTTATCTGCATCCTCTTTTGAAAAATTGTTATGAATGCCGTAAAGATAAATCCGTTTTAGAAATCCTTCGAAAATACCAACAACATCCTCTAATGCGTTTCCGATCATTCTTTGTGCGACGTCTGGCCCATATTTTGACTGTGAGTTCTCACTTTCCTTAATTAAAACATGAGTTATGTCCACATTTCGATTAAGATGCAGAATTAAATTGCCTTGACCACAAAATGGACAATGAACGGAAATTCCATAGACTGCATACTGAAAACCGCAATTATCGCAAGTAACTTTGCGTTTCAATTTTTCTTCGGTGTAGAATCTAACATTGGGAAGGGACCCTGGTTCAAACGATATTTCTAAAGAAGAATTTGTATTTGACTCGGATTTAAAATCTTTTGCGACGTTTTCTAACATTGTTTGTACTGCAATCGCCATATCGCGATAGATCATTGATTCAATCCATTTGCCCTGTTCCATTGTTGGGAACTTTTGTATGTTATCGACATGACCACAATATGGGCAAATGATTTCGACGTCAGACATTCTTTGCCCGGTTTTTAAAAATCCCTTGGGGATGTATCCACCTATCTGAAAATATTTCGATCCACATTCGGGGTTTGGACATTCGCGTCCTACCATTCCATCTTCATTGGGTTTTAACGGGATTTCCATTTCAACAAGTGTCCCTGATCCGCTCGTTTGGTATTTTTTCATGTCATGAAATATTTCCATAATTCCTCGTAAGATTGTTCGGATGAAAAAATTAGGAAATGGTGTATTCTTTCCATGGAACCGCGTGGAGAGGAACGTTTGCCATAAATTTTGCAATATCCGGTCGTCCAAAATACGTTGGAATACCATTGGAATCTTGCGCCATTAGAACAACTGGCATTCTTGGGAATGCCGGTTGAAAATTCCGAATCGCATCTTCGGCCGTTGATCTGTTGTCCACAACATGTTTCTTCACAATAACAATAGCAAATGTGATTCCTTGTTCTTTGATTACAGAACCCTGAAATTTCATTTTACCCTCCCTATGCGAGATTATATTTGACATCAATATGATGGAATATATAGCAAACAGTATGGGGTGTGAAAATGAATACTGCAGAAAAATCAAAATTTATTTGTCGTCAACTTCTCCGTACCGGTTGACAAAGCCCGGCACGACCGCATGGTTTCCCTCGTCACCCAGATACTTGACCTGAATAAGAAGGTGCAGGACGCCCGCCTCGAACAGGAGAAGACGCAGTGGTCCCGGCAGATCGTGGCGACGGATGCGGCGATTGATAAACTGGTGTATGAATTGTACGGGCTAACGGAGGAGGAGATTGTGGTTGTGGAAGAGAGCGGGAAATGAAAATCTACATGGATGTCTGCTGCCTGTGCAGGCCGTTTGATGACCAGGCCCTGGGGCGCATCCGTCTGGAAGTAACCGCCGTTCAGGAGATCATCCGGCGCTGCGCATCGCGGGAATATACGCTGGTCACGAGCGAAGCGATAACGGAAGAACTCTCAAAAATTCCCGATATCTGGAAGCGGCTTCGCGTGGAGAAGATCGTATCCGTTGCAAAAGAACAGGTACTCATTGACGAGAATATAATCGCCCGTATGCATGAGATCATCGCAATGGGCGGAGATGCGATGGACTCGCTTCATATTGCCTGTGCAGAACGTGCCGGAGCAGTCCTTCTCACCACAGATGACGGCATGATAACATTTTTTAAGTTGCATCAGAACATACAGGTACCTATAGAAAACCCGGTTACCTGGTTAAAGGAGGAAAACAGATGAGCGCCCGAACATTGCATCAGATCCAGCAGGAAGGACTCGACGTGCTGGTTGAGAAACTTGGCCCCGACGATGCGATCCGGTTCCTCCAGATCTATGAAACAGGCCGCGGTGACTGGACAAAAGACCGGAAACAAATCCTTGAAAACGATCCGGATAAAATTATCAAAAGCATCATGGCGCGAAGAAAAAAAGTCCCGGCTCCATGAATAGTTCTCCTCTTTTTTCCTGGCACATTCAGTTTGCTCCCTGTCCATGCCTCATCCTCAGCTTCGCCGACCCCGCAGACAAAGCCCGGCATGACCTCATGGTCTCCCTCGTCACGCAGATGCCTGACCTGAACAAAAAGGTGCAGGACGCCCGTCTCGAACAGGAGAAGACGATGCTCCATCGGCAGGTTGAGGCAACGGATGCGGCGATCGATAAACTGGTGTACGAGTTATACGGGCTGACTGAGGAGGAGATTGGGATTGTGGAGGGGACGGAGAAATGAGAATATTGGAAATTATCGATTTGCCTAAAAAAATTCTGTTTATGCTCTTCGCAATTTACGTAATTTCAGGAATAATATCAATAATCCTAACGCGCGGTTCTTTCTATTCAACTGGAAATTTTTGGAACTGGGGATTTCAAGAACCAATTTTGTTAACATTTCCCTCCGTTTTCATTTGCTTGACAATTATCTTTCTCGTTGGTGTATATGCTTCCCATCAAAAGACAAAGATCGGGGGTGTTCGATTTTCGGCGAGAAAAACACCTAAATATGGATCGGTTCCAATCGGAGATTTACCGTATGCTGACGTTATTTGGAAGATAGTTGGCTTAAAAGAATTTCCATGGGATTCACGAGAGACAATAACTCCTGAACAAATCGAAGTCGAAGACACTCCTCGCTGTCCTGAATGTGGTACTGAACTTACACAATCCCAGACATTTTTTAAAAAGTACTTGTGGACTTGTGTAAACTGCGGGTTCAAATTAAAAAATTCAAATGGTTTTTCCGTCGAAAAAGAGAGCGCAAGAAAAAAAGCAAAACGTCAATGGGAAATAAAAAATGACCCAACATGAAATTGCCGATCTGTATGGATTGACTGATGAGGAGATTGCGATTGTGGAAGGGTGTGCGAAATGACCGGACATGAAAATAATCTGATAAGAAAAAGCACCGCAGAATTCCTGATATTTACTTCAACCGCCGGTGAAGAGTCGATCGAAGTCAGGTACGAGGATGCAACGATCTGGCTAAGCCAGAAGATGATGGCTGCGCTCTTTGATGTGAAGATTCCGACAATAAACGTACACTTAAAAAACATTTATTAGAGCGGTGAACTGACCCGCAAAGCAACTATGAGGAAATTCCTCATAGTTCGTACTGAAGGAAACCGCGACGTTTCACGGAATCTTGAATACTATAGTCTTGATGCCTGGTATTGGAAGCCCTCTTAAAAAAAACAAATGATACACAACCGCTCCCCCTGTAATACCGGTTTCACTCAAAGCAGCGGGAGGTCTCCCCCAGCAAGAGCAACAACCAGAAAAAGGAGAAGAACCCTAACTCAGTAGTAAGTCCAGATGCCCGCCGCATGTTCCCTATGGCTTGATGCAGGATTCAAAACCAATTACCTGTTCAGGATAAACACTCGGGAGATCATAACGTCGCACGGCGTTAGCAGATTAAAAAACCGCAAGTGAGGAGATAAAAAAATGCCAGGAAAACCCGAAAAATCCAAAAGTCCGTCACCCGGAGAACCCCTCCTCCCCCTCGTCAAAGAAATCCGGGATCTGGTGCAAAGCGCACGCAGGACTGCCACACAGAATGTCAACACCCTGCAGGTCGTTACAAATTTCGAGATTGGCCGGCGGATCGTGGAATATGAACAACGGGGAAGCCTTCGGGCGGAATACGGGGAGCGAATATTCGATGAACTTTCACAACGATTGACACATGAAGTTGGGAAGGGGTTTTCGACGAGAAATTTGAGATACATGCGCGACTTTTATATCGAATATCGCGAGACCGTACCCCAAATTCCCCAAACAGTGTCTGGGCAATTGCCGGCCAAAACACCGACTGATACGCCAATTATGCAGACACTGTCTGCAAAATTGACACCCAATTTCACCCTCAGCTGGTCGCACTATATCGTCCTCATGAATATCGACAACCGGGATGAGCGCCGGTTTTACGAGATCGAATCCCAACAAAACCAGTGGTCGCTTTCCGAGCTCAAACGGCAGTTCAACTCCGGAATCTATGAACGACTCGCGCTCAGCCGGGATAAAAAAGGAGTAAAAGCCCTCGCAGATAAAGGACAGATCATCGGAAATCCGCAGGACGTGCTCAAAGATCCCTATGTTCTCGAATTCCTCGGGCTTGATGAGAATACGCACTACTCCGAGAGCGATCTCGAATCCGCCATCATCGATAAACTGGAAATATTTCTCCTGGAACTCGGCAAAGGATTTCTCTTCGAATCCCGGCAGAAACGGTTCACCTTCGATGCCGATCATTTCTATGTGGACCTCGTCTTCTACAACCGCATCCTCCGGTGCTATGTCCTGATCGACCTCAAGATAGGAAAACTCACGCACGAGAACCTCGGCCAGATGCAGATGTACGTCAATTATTACAACCGCGAGGTAAAACTCGACGATGAGAACCCGACTATCGGAATGATCCTCTGCAAGACAAAGAGCGACGCTCTCGTCAAACTCACCCTGCCGGAGAATGCGAACATCTACGCTTCCCAGTATCAACTTTACCTCCCCTCAAAAGAGGAACTGAAGAAGAAACTGATCGAATGGTCAGAAACTGCTCTCAACACTTCGGAGGCTGGGTAACTCGTGATGAGGTTCAGGTTCGAAGCGACGGATGCGGCGATTGATACGCTGGTGTACGAGTTGTACGGGCTGACACCGGGAGGAGATTGCGATTGTGGAAGGAAAGAACAAGAAAGATTAAGCAATGAGAGGTTAAATCCAAAACAATTGATTTTACTTGAAAAATTAAAATTATAATTCTTAAAAGGGCGGGAAGTCAGTAATGGGCGAGATCAGGCTGTATAAATCATCTGGTAAATCTGTCACTGAACTTAAAGGTTCTTCAATTTCCGTGGAAAAAACATTACAATCCTTTATCGAATCTCATCTAAATGAGATCCTTGGAGTCCGCTTCCTGAAGTCAGAACATTCAACCGGTAAAGTTCATGGTGGACGAATTGACACGCTCGGGATTGATAGAAAAGGAAATCCGGTTATCATCGAATATAAAAGATCGATGAATCAGATCATCGTTATTCAGAGTTTATCCTATCTTTCCTGGCTTGACGATCATCACGCCGATTTTGAACTGTTAGTCCTAAAAAAATTCGGGAAAGAAGTTGCCGATAAAATCAGATGGGAAAACCCGCGGTTATTGTGTATCGCAGCGGATTTTTTAAAATTTGATATTCAGTCGTTGCCGAGGATCCACTCCCAGATTGAACTCATCAAATACAAGAATTACCCTCCGGATATTTTCCTTTTAGAATGGGTAAACGAAACTTCCCCTGATTCATTTCCGTTACCTGCAAATGGCGATGAAGGGAAGAAAGTAATATCCTATAAAACCGTTGAGGAATATCTCGCGGCCTGCAATCCCGATGTTCAGAACCGCTATAAATCCCTTAAGGCATTCACCGAAGGATTCGGTAATGATGTTAAGGTTAAGGTGTTGAAATTTTACATTGCTTTCAAACGAACGAAAAATTTCATGTGTGTAGAATTTGACCCGCTAACGGACGAAATAAGAATTTTCCTTAAAATCGATCCAAAATCTATCAAAATCGAAAAAGGCTTTTCCAGGGATGTTAGCAATATCGGACATTATTCTACAGGCAATTTGGAATTGATAATAAAATCCGATAAAGATCTTGAAAAAGCAAAGCCATTCATAACTAATAGTTATAATAAGATGTGATTTGGTCTCGCTTTGAATTTTTAATTAGTCAAGGTTTTACCTCGGCAGCCCCATCGGCGTTATTGCATCCGCCAGCAAATGGAACAGATATCCAAGGAAAAAACAGGATGCTAGATAAAATCCTGAAAACTCTGAAAAGAATGCGACCACAAGGGTAATCAGTGCTGTTAAGCCAAACAGGAAAAACATTACAATGAGTGCCCCGACACTATGGAATAATCTCCGATGCCGGAAACTGGTTGCGGGTTCGATAATATCAGGAATAAGCGATCCAATTACAACCACAATTATTCCCCAAATCCACTGATTATTGATCGAACTGACAATGTGGCCGATAAAATAAGCATAAACGAAAAATACAATGATCCCAATCCCTGTATGCTCTCCGGAATTCATTTCTGGTTTTCATTAAAATCCGGGCAACATAAGGATTACGGCATGTGTTGTGAAAGTATCGGTGAATGGATAATTTTTTAATAAAACCTGAACCCCTCTCTCTTGAACATCTCCAGATGACTCAAACAAGGAATCCCGAGCTTCGCGCACACATCCGGGATCTTCTCGATCTCAGCATCACGGAGGCCCGGGTTCCCGGCCAGTTTGCTCTTTTCTTCAGCAACGACAACAACCGTCCGGGGCTCGAAGTGGCTCTGCTTTGCCAGTTTCATCGCGAGGCCGATCACAAAGGGATCTGCATGATCCGGCTTCTGGGAACTTGCCTGTGCTGTCCGGATAAATCTGTTGACAACAACACCGGTTGTTGCCAGTAATTCCGGACCAATGCTCACAAACATCCCGCTATGATCGTTCACCCAGTCCTTCAGATCGTCATCCTGCCGGTTGATCTCGCTCTTCACATATTCCGGGGCAACAATCCTGCCATCATGGATGAGCGCTTCGATATCCTTCCAGATGCCCGGAAGCATCTTCTCGGGATAGCGCTTGTGGACTTCGATAAGAAAAGAAGTGTCTGCAACATAAAGAAAAAGGGGTTCACCTGATTCAGACATTTACGCGCCCATCGATTCCTGGAACTTTTCCAGATGACGGAGCTTGATATCGAGATAATCAAGGGCATCGCTGTTACTGATATGACCTTTCCGGACATTCTCCATGACAAGTGAGACATATCCGGCACCTTTTTCCGCCACGCATTTCCGGTCCAGTGAAATACCGCCAAAGCTGCCCTCTTCCTCGTCACCGGCCTGTTCTTTCTTTTTCTTCTCCGCTTCCTGCAATGCGTATTCTGCACGCAGCTGATCTCTTCCCATAATGTATTGCACAGAGGAAATCTTCTTCAGCGTGAGCAGCCGCATCAGCCCGGCTTCCTTGCTGATCAGGAAGCGCTGCCGGATCGAACCTGCAGCCCGTAAATAATTCCCGGATTCAAGTGCATGAAGGATCACCGGGTTCTCTTCTATCTCCTTTTGGGGTGCAAGGAGCGCACCGGCAAAATGGTTGCACCAGCGTTCGACCCCGGAGTACTCTTCAAGATCGTTCTCACCCTGGTTACATACTACCGGCATATTCAGGAGAATATGAGCATATTCATGGAACAATGTAAAGAGCCGGGCACGATCTGCATCAGAGGAATTCACAACGATTACATATGGTTCACCGTCTGTAAGGGAAAAACCCCGGGCATCATCAACCGGCATCTTGATCTTTAAGACCGAGATGTTCTGGGACTCAAGCCATTCACGCCAGATATCAAATGCCTTTACCGGGGTTATGCCCGCCAAATCACCAGATATCCGGATACCGGAACGCTCACGTTCCTGTCGTGCTACTTCTTCGGGATCCTCTTTCAGAGTTCTGATCTTCAGGGAGGCTTTTGAAGGGAGGTTCAGATTGTCCGTCAACTCATGGTGGATCTCTTGTATCCGTCTCGCTTTGCGGATTGCCAGGAGTAGTTCTTTGGAATAGCTGGTGTCGGAATCCGGATGCCGCCGGAAATCTTTGGGAAGGTTTGGTTCTTCTGGAGGCTCTGAAAGAAGAAATGCCGCGAGAGGGCGGCGAAACATCTCGGAGAGCTGCTCAACTTTCGTGAGGGGGATTACCAGTTTCTCTGCCCCGTTGCACCATGACCTGACTACACGTTCTGGCACACCAAGTCTCTTGGAGATATCAGGAGGTGCAAAGCCCGAACTAGCACAAAGCCACTGGAATACATCAGGTACAATGACAACATCGGGAGATGAGCGGGACATAGAACTATACAAGAGATTTTTTTATAATCTATTAAAAGATACCCAGAGTTGACAGCGTGAAAGTGATCGCATGATTGCTCTCGTCACTCAGATACTCGATTTGAAAAGTGGTTGAGAGAACGCCCGTGCCCGGCAGGGAAAGAACACACCGGATATCGTGTACGAAGACCTCTGCTTTGACTGCGAACAGGCAGCAAAAAAAAGCAGCACTTACTTCGTATAATACGCCGCGTCCACCAGCGCTTTCCAGTATTCATCGCACCCATCGGTGCAATATCCCCCGGCCATAACCTGATCCGGATCGAGATGCAAAAGTGCGTGCTTAACCGATCCCTCATCCGGGTCCATCACGATCAACTGGTGGAGTTCGTATTCGTTTGCCAGGTCAAAGACAATTTTCAGCTGCTCTTTTCCCACTGCAATCCGGCGCTGGTACTCCATTAACGTTTCAAGACTGTTCCGGTCCGGCTTTTGCTGGAAGAAAAAAACCGTATGTGAAGCAAGCGATGAAACTGCTGCTTCATCCACCCGCTCACTGATGAGGACATGCCCTTTAATACCGGCATCCCGCTGCGCCCGCATCAGATCGGCATATACGCAGTTGATCGCATCATACCACTCATCCTTGTCATTATAGTAGCAGTCCGTCATCCCAAGAGCGCCCGGCGCCGGCATCGCACACCAGACATGCTTTTTCTGTGCCACAAGCCTGCGGGCATCCTCGATGAGCGGTTGTGGATCGACGTACAGATCGTCAACCACGCTCATATCCTTCATCCCCTTCACGCAGTCGAGAACCCGGTCCTTCGTGAACATGCCCCCGCCGCACGGCTCCGTGATCCCAGCGGCACACTGCGGGGAGAGGGATTGTTCGAGGAGATATGCGTGCAGGTCGGCAGACTTCCCGCGATGGTGTGCCACCCAGTCCGCAAGCGCGGTAACGTCCGGCACGCCGGGCTCTGCGCCAAACGCCCGGGTTAACAGATTTACCCTCTTTGCCATGGTATATGAATTATTACGTATCAGCATCTAAAAAGTACCACAATGAATACGCCACCGCTGCTGGTTACCTGCGGGCTCCCGTACACAAACGGTCCCTGCCATCTTGGGCATCTGCGAACGTACGTCCCCGCCGACTGTTACGTCCGCTACATGCGGCGGACGGGTGAAGAGGTCGTATTTGTCTGCGGCTCGGACAACCACGGCACGCCGATTGTCGTATCTGCCGAAGAGCAGGGCATCTCGCCCCGCGAACTCTCCGAGCGGTACCATAAGCATTTCGATGAGACCTTCAAACGCATGGAAGTCATGTTCGACCATTTCGGCATGACCGACGACCCGGCCAACCACCACAGGACACAGGCCATCGTGCAAAAACTCGAAAATAACGGCCACATCTACAAGCAGGTGGTACACCAGGCATACTGCACGAAATGCAAACGGTTCCTCCCGGACCGTTACGTCGAGGGAATCTGTCCCCATTGCGGAAAACCGGCACGTGGCGATGAATGCGACCAGGGGTGCGGCAAACACCTCGAACCCGGCGAGATCAAGAACCCGGTCTGCAAGGTCTGTGGTACCCGTGCGGAGTTCCGGGACCAGGAGCATTATTTCTTCCGGCTTTCGGCGTTCAAAGACTTCCTCCTGCCATACCTTGACACCCTGAAAGGAACCGGCACCGCAAAGAATTACGCAATCGGCTGGATCAGGGAAGATCTTCACGACTGGTGTATCACCCGCACGCTTGAGTGGGGCGTGAAATTCCCGGGCCGGAGCGATCTGGTCGTCTATGTCTGGGTCGATGCCCCCATCGGCTACATCGCGTTTACCGAGGAATGGGCAAAAAAATCCGGCAAAGACTGGAAACAGTACTGGTGCGGGGATAACCGGGTCACGCATTTTATCGGCGGCGACATCATCTACCACCACTGTATCTTCTGGCCGGCGCTCCTCAAAGGGGCAGGATATGGCGTGCCGTACGCAGTCGTCGCAAGCGGGATGGTGAAAGTCGACGACCATAAATTCTCAAAGTCCCGGGGATACGTGGTCTGGACAAACGACGATTACCTTGACAAGGGGCTCTCGCCGGAGTATTTGCGGTATTACCTGCTTGCGTACACCAACCACACAAAGGAGCTCAACTTCTCGTGGAAGGTGTTCCAGGAGCGGATCAACAACGAGGTTGTCAATATATTCGGCAACTTTGTCTACCGCACGCTCTTTTTCGCCCACAAGGAATTCGAGGGCGTGCCTGAGGGCAAAGCCGATGCGGCAACGATGGCCGAGATCCAGAAATGCCTTGATGCGGTCGATGCGGCAATGAAGAACTACGAGTTCAAGATCGCCGTGGACGCAGTCATGAGCCTTGCCGCGTTTGGCAATACCTACATCCAGACCAATGCGCCGTGGAAACTCATCAAGACCGACCGGGCGGCGGCAACGCAGGTGATACGGAACTGCGTGCAGGTCGTAAAAGCTCTTGCTCTCCTGATCCAGCCGGTGATGCCCGAGAAGGCGCAGGAGTGCTGGGCGATGTTAGGCTACTTTGATTTTGTGGCAACCCATCCGGTGTCGGATGCCACCTATGATGTGCCCAATGTCTGTATCAAGCCACCCCACCCGCTCTTTGTAAAGATGGAAGATGCACAGGTGGCAGAACTGGACGCACTGCTCCAGAAGCGTGTCGCGGAGGCGAACAAAAAGATGGAAAAAACACCCGCCCTTACCATTGAGGATTTTGGAAAAGTCGAGATGAAGACCGGCAAAGTGCTCGCCGCAGAAGCGATCCCCAAGTCAAGCAAGCTGCTGAAATTGCAGGTCGATATCGGGGGAGAGACACGCCAGATCGTGAGCGGCATCGCCCCGTTCTACAAACCTGAAGAACTGGTGGGAAAAGATGTGATCGTGCTGACCAACCTTGCCCCGGCAAAGATCTTCGGTGTCGAGAGCAACGGGATGATCCTTGCCGCGGGCGATGCGGCATCGCTGCTCACCCCGCTCAAACCCGTAGAACCGGGGACAAAGATCCGGTAACTTTTTTTTTTAGTTTGTTCACGCTCGGGCAGGGTGCTTTTTCAATTGTGGTTTCACCCTGCTGACAGGGATGGACGTGAGAACGGGTACTTCGGCGTGAAAGCCAGCCTGTGACAGCGGCGGGCGGACGCTAAAAACAGTGAAGGCACAAGGATTTTTTTTTAAACGATAGAACAACGCTGATACAAAACAATGCACCGATAACACCCATGTATGATAGCGGGGTGGGTTTTGGTGTAGATGGCATTGCCACGGACGATGAGCTATTTGGATAACTGCTCTTTACCGGAATGTTTGGTTCATCGATAAGGGTTGCATTGCCCCATTTGTTGAAGAAATATGTAGTATCGGACGTACTTGTCGCAAAATACCTGCCATTCCTTGCAACGGATATATGAAACACTGACTTAAGCGTTCCAAAGTGCCAAAGTACATTTCCGGTTTTGTTAAAAATATACACTCCGTCCGCGGCGCCGGCAGCGATATGATTACCATCGTCAGAGATTCCTACACTAAGGATTCTAGAGTGATGTCCATAGTTCCAGAGGATGGAACCGGTCCTGTTCAATAAAATGACCGCGTTTTGTGATCCGGCAACGACATATTCTCCATTCCCTGACACCACAGCTTCCCTAATCTCCTGGCTGCTATTGAACTGCCACAGTAATGTCCCAATGCGATCAAATTCATAGATCTGCGAACCGGTCGCGCTTACGATGACCGTCCCGTCTGAAGATATTCCAACACTTTTAATGCTCTGTCTCGTTGAATAATTCCAGGCAATTGTCCCGTCTTTTTCAAACGCATATATTCTGTTAGCTGGAGTCTGAGATCCGGCTACCTGTATTTTTTCCATAATTGTACCTCCGGCTACTGCATACGAACCATCGTCGGCAACAGCCAGAACCCATGTTCTCCCCTGGGATTCATTTTGCCCGATAATGGTACCATTCCGGTCAAATGAATACAACCTCGGGCTTCCGGATGTATAGATCGAATTCCCGTCATCCGATATAGCAATACGTTCCATTGTATAATCGTCAACATAATTCCAGAGAGCACTCCCGGTCCGGTTAAAAAAGAGAATTTCACCCTTGGCGTAAAATGACGTTGCATCAGGATTGAGAAAAACTGCACCGACATAATCCCCGTTACCAGAGATCGTGATTGACCTGATCATTTTTCCGTCCCGCTGGACTGTCCAGAGGGTTTTTCCGGTCTGGTCATACATCCGGAGAATTCCTGTATCGGAACCTGAAACAACATATTTCCCATCCCCGGAACATTGGACGAGTACATCACGGTTTTCCCCTGTCTCGTTGGACCAGATGGGGGTAGTGAGCTGGACTGAATCTGAGATCAGACCGTGAACGGGAATAATAAAAACCGCTGATAAAACTAAAAAACACATGAGAGGTTTTAACTGGATATTTTCCATCACTTTAACTCACTTCCATCTAATCAACGTGTTCGATTTTATTATTGTTCATACCAGATATTCAACAGAAATAATTAAAAAATTGAGTGGAAGGATTTCATCGCACATAAATAAAATTATTGTATGTGAATCCCGGGCTTACATATTCCCAATAGATAGATCCATAAGAGGCCGGATCGTAGAATAAGAGATACCGGTTCCCACCGTCAACCATCCAGCCATTGCACGCTCTTGCGTGTGCTGTCGGTTGAACTCTTCCGATTTTTAATGGTATGCGGTTATTTTCAATCTCATCCCGAGCCGCATCCCATGTGGCATCTTGGGAGGGACTATATATTGAGTTGTTTTTGCCCAATCCTCCGTCCGCCACTGAAGGTCGGTAATACGCTAATTCCTTGTCGATAGTAGTTCCAGAAGGTGTAGGGGGATTCGTCGAATAATCGTAAGCTTGCATCTTATCAGCAATATGATACTGACTCCAAGGAGGGCTCATGTACTTTGAAGAGATTATTTGTGCTGTTGCAACTCCACACCAATCGCTATAATATTGAGTGTAATGTGTCAAACCGGAAATGATTCGCATTCCATCATCAAGTAGTACTTTGGATTGGACGCTACTTGTTTTGGTTTTAGTAACAATATGAGTCAATTGCGAAACATCCATTTCCGAATAATTCTGCAGGAGTTCCGGGTTTTCTGAGAGCAAATTATTTTTCAATTCTTCATTCACAGCAGTTTGCTGTTCCCAAATCGCTATGTTTTGTTTCTTAACTTCAACCGGGATTTGATTGTAATACGAGGATACCTGAGTATCCATATTTTTCTCCGATCCATCTCTTGAATCGATAATTATGTCCTTCGACTCACCTGTCTTGACATTTTTCAAGGAAATCATCGAACCGAGAACAGGAAAGTCAAAACTCACGGTTTTCTCAGAGATTACCTGATACCCGGCATATTTTTCCTTTATTGCTTTCTGGGAAAATATCTGCAGTTTTTCAAAAGTATCGGGTTCATTGATAGAACCAATTGCTATAACAGAGCCTCCAAGAACCTTACTTGCAGCTGCATAAATCTCACCAACCCTATCGCCATCTCTCTCAACTGAAAACAGGTAGAAAAGGCGTTCACCATTAACGTCATAGATTTCTTTAGGTATTGGATTGATCTTTGCACCAACCCAATTAGCATCCAGTGCACCAGACTGGATCATGCTCAACATTGTAATCGTGGCCTGCTCTCGTGCAAGCTCTACGGGGATGTAATTTGATTCGATGAGCTTGTTGTCATTTGACAGACTCTGGAAATTATCTGTCGCACTCACCATCGGTACCATCGCTGCCAGCAGCAATGCGAGCAGGATAACACTCCATTTGAAAAGTTTCATTTGTTTTTACCTCCATTTTTTTCGATACGCTCCGCTCGCTGGCATAGGAAATCCGCATACGAACAAATATTCACGCCACCGGGCGTTTTTTCGGGGTCTCACTGGATGTGACTGGGTATAGGTGGGACCCCCCGAATACCACTACGGTACCCACACACCGGATTCAGTGAACTGGTGATATATGATTTCTGTCCATATCCTCGAACTGGAATTATCAGCGCGCCGGCCCACGGCAGCAACCACATGCTGTAACCGGCCAGAATCCGGCTCGGAAACTTTTTACCTAGACCTGATTGGGAATGTCTCTCCCGGTTATTTCAGATTTCGTGAAAAAAAGGTTTTTGGAATTATTTTTCCTGCCTTCCTTTAATCCAGATAATCACGATGCAGCTGACTGCAAAGAAAATAAGCCCCGATGAAACCGGAGCAGATTTTGTCGTTGGTTGATTTGTTGAAGAAGTGTTGGAAGTGAAACTAATAGTGGTAATTCCGGGAGATGTGGAGTTATCAATAATCGTCGCATTCCCCCACCTGTTGAAGAAATAAACCTTATCTTTCGTTCCAACGGCGAAATAGTCCCCATTTTTTGATGCCGCAACATGAACCGCCCCTTGATCGTAGTGCCAAAGCAGGTTTCCGGATTTGTCAAATAAACGAACTTGATCTGAAGAACCTGCAATAATATAGTCTCCGTCGTCTGAAATTGCCACGCTATATACGTATCCCGGCTCCTGATTCTGCCAGAGAAGAGAACCAGTCTCGTTAAAAACCCGGAGATAATACTGTGAACCAGTTACAATGTATCTTCCATCTGGTGTAATGGCAACATCCCAGAATGGGGGACTGCTGGGAAAACTCCACCGGAGCGTCCCATTCCGGAACACTGAGTAAAGATTGTAATCATCGATCCCGACAATCGAGCTCCCCTCGCTGGAAATTCCGACACCAACACCCTGATTCTTTGTAGAAAAATCCAGAACCTCAGAACCATTCCGGTCAATAACGAGGATTTTCCCTTTTCGAGTCTGCCAGCCGAGATCGACTGCGGCTGCACCGTACCTGCCATCGTCGGATATGGCAACATCCCAGATCGCGCCCGGTTGAAGGACATTTCCAAGAAGATTACCGTTCGGATCGAACATACTAAGATTATCTTCCGATGAAGTTATCATGTAGCCATTATCTGAAACAGCGGAACGGATTACGGTTGTAGTAGTATTATAGTTGAAGTGAAGTTTTCCATCGTGATCAAAAACCAAAACACTCCCTCCTGTAGTTCCGGAAATTGTTTCGCCGTCGCCGGAAATTGAGACCGAACTGAAAGAAGTGCCGGTTGTCGAATATGCCCAGATTATTTTCCCTGTATTGTCGTACAGTTGAAGATTCCCGGTATCGGACCCGGCAACAATAAATGACGCGTTATCCGAGCAAGCAACAAGAACCTTATCTTGTCCCAACGTTTTTGACCATATCGGAGAAGAAACATTCGTGGTGTCCAACGCAGACCCACTAATCGGGATGAGACCTGTTAAAATTATTAGAACAATTAATAAAAACTGGAAGTTTTTCTTTAGAGTCAAATCGATCCCTCATTTTGCGTTTTGTAAAATAAAATATTTTTAAATTAATTTACCTTGCGTAGACATAATTATTGTAGGTTCCGGTGTACGTTTCCCTAAAAAGGATTAAGCTGATTGGGGTCGGGATCATTACTATAATCCATATTTGTATTCCACCAGAAAAAAAATTATTGCTGGATGTATGGTACCAACATCACAAGTTATCCACGCGGGTTTGAGCTTTTACAACGCTTTGGCATTTGTCCGGGGTGATATCTTACATTCATCCGGAAAGAAGACTTCCCGAAGCGCTGTTCCATCCGTCAGCACCACCATAAATATTGGTTGAAATACTATCCTGGTATCCCTCCCTTCTCGGGTTAATCGACGATGAGATCATACGTGTTCCCTCAAGATATACAGTAATTGTTGTCTGCGAAGTGGGGACAGTATCGAATGCTGCATACATTTTTGATCCATAGACCGAACAATTCAACGGCATTTTTCCAATTAAATCCCGTTGATAATTCTTATCGCTGCACGATGATGGAGTTAGAGAAAATTTTGGCAATAACACCGGCTCATGATCCAGGGGAAATGAAGAATCAATCGAATTGCTTACCGGAAAACGCTGGTACAGCCTGACAGGTTCCTCCACAACATCATAATTTTGTTTTTCAATGGTATCTGCAGTAATTTTTATCATCTTCCCGTTTTCAGTATCCACGATTGATTGAGTATAGTTCATGAAATAGGGAGGAAAATTCCCATTAAGGTTTTCGATATTTGTGATATTTTGTGAAGGCCCAAGAGGGAAGGGCACCATGAAGGTAACATTATACAAGGGAGCATCAGGATTGATTTCAATCAGATAGAGATAACTGTCGGTTTCTTTTTCATAACTGATGAAATTAATAAACATGAAGAGTACAAAACAGAGAAAAACGCCGATTATCAATAATTGTATCATGAATGGTTTTTGCGTGAGAAATACAGGTCCTGTTTTTTCATTTCCAAGGATAGGTTTTTCTTTTCGTGTAAGGAGAGTTGCTCCAAATAAGATTACGGAGAGAATCAGGATAATCCAATAGATTGCAGGGGGGATTAATGCATCATTAAATTTTTGGGTGTTAAGGTATCCGTCGATAAAAAAAATCATCCCATATATGAGTACGATGATCTCATTTCCTTTCGTTATTTTATAAATACAATTCATCACAGAGACGGTGATCAGGAGAAAAACTATTGAAAATACCTGAGCCATCGTACCGTCGATTTTTTTTCCAAGGAAAAAAGCCTCAGGATTGAGAAAAAGAATGACAATAGAGGACAACACGTTGATGATCAATAATCCTACGAGAAAGTACCGGGAAACTGCGCCGATTATTTCGATTGTATTCAGGGTTGATTTTTGAATGGTATCTCACCTTCCTTCAAGCCTTCAAAAAAATTGAAAATTTATTTGTTTAATTTATCCTGAAACCGTTGTTGTTGAGGGAGACATAAATGTTTTACCCATATTCCAGTTTCGATCTGAAGTATCCATTGCATGGTTCCAGACATTACTAACGAAGATCGTTGCTGTACTGGAATAGGGTCGGGTGAGATATCCATGACCCCATAACAGACTCGCATATGTCCGGCCCTCGTCTCCGATATCTGAGAAGATTATCTGGTTATTTTGAACGTCAAAACTCTGGACATCATATAAGTGGCCATAGTTTTGTATTCTCCATAAATCATATGCTGCATCTGAAGCCGGATCCGATCTGTCTTCGTCATACCAGTACAATTCATAATGTACCCGAGTGGGATTTACATAGATGATGATTTGGTAAAGATTATTCTGGCCGTTTACAACATAGGGTAATAGAGCACCGTCTACCCCGGCTCCACCGGTAATGTCATGAGTTACCTGACTCCAGTGGCTGAGTGGATAGGGATTATATACCGAAGTAGCGGTGACATAGTTCTGGTATGTCTCACCGTTTTCAGTTACAATTTCCTTTGGAACAGGAGTGAGTATGATCCCGTCTTTTTCTTGTACTCCAGATTGTGCCTTTGTGGTGTCTCTATAGAGATTGTGAATGTGTTCCCTAACAAGAAGTAATTTAAAATCATCGATTTGTTCTTCCGGTATCTTTTTTCCAGTCGTGTTTTCCAAGACTGTAACAATTTGAGTTAGTTCCCGATCATATTTCTTTGCGAGTGTCTGGGCAGTTTCATCGAGAGTTTTGGATTGATCTTTGGTAATGTCTACAAACTCCGGGTTCACGATTGTTTTCGCTTCCTTGTCGATAGGTTGAAAGTACGCTTTGACCATATTACTTTGATCGTCTGCACTCACCATCGGTACCATCGCCATCGCTGCCAGCAGCAATGCGAGCAGGATAACGCTCCATTTGAAAAGTTTCATTTGTTTTTACCTCCATTTTTTCGATACGCTCCGCTCGACAAATGAGAAGTCGAAGTATGAACGAGATTGTTCTCACGCCACCGGGCGTTTTTTCGGGGTCTCACTGGATGTGACTGGGAATAGGTGAGACCCCCGGAATACCGTTGCGGTATTCACACACCGTATTCAGTGAACTGGTGATATATGATTTCTGTCCACATCCTCGAACTGCCAGTTCGATAATTGGGACAGAAAAAATAAGCAATGTTTCCCGAAAACCCACTCTTTATGTCCAAAAGACTGGGAATTGTTGCGGTGATGCTTCTATTGATTGCATCTGTCGCAGTAGTATCGGCAAGTGAACAGAATCCTGTTGTTAGCAATGGTGGCTATATTGTCGAACCGGTGCAGAATGCCGGTATAAACCCCATGAGTATCCAATCAATCTATGCCACTATCACTCAGGGTACGACGAACTGGCACACAAAAACTGTGTCTTCCTACATCACTTCTTTGAATGTGGACCTGAACTGGGGGAATTCTGGCAATTCGCTCCGGTTGAAAATATATTCCCCGGATGGATATACGTTCGGTCCCTATTATGATAGTTTTGATGGCGTTAATGATGGACGTATCAACCTGAATATTATCAACAGCAACGGTATTGCCCAAGGTACCTGGTACTATGAGGTATACGGTTACCGCGTAACGGGAACACAAACTTATTCCATCTGAATTGCGATGTACGGTTGAATGAAAAATTCATTAATTGCCTTCTTTTTTTTGCTAATATTTTCAACCAATATCGCAGCAGTCCAAGGAGGCTATTCCGTTGAACCATATTCACCCCAGAACGGGCCTTCTGATACCCTCGGTGCCGACAGCACAATCTTTTTTTTGGAACTCCCGCTCTGGATCCAGATCACATGGAGCATATGTTTTCTCATTGCAATCTTCGGTGCGATCAAATTCAGCCCTCTTGTTTTTGGGAAAGTCAAGACCATCCTCCAAAACAAAAACCGTACTC
>JBDKTL010000022.1:0-25344 GCA_039698055.1 Methanoregula sp.
TTCCTCCAGAGATATTCAAGTGATACCCTATCATCGGACACCAGTTTGCCAATCTCTCGGAAATCCATATGGTGCATTGTTCCCTTCCTAACTTATTGTTAGTGTGGGATCCTACACAATCACCAAAATTATTTGCCGGATTTGCACCCTTCACTGCAGAAGAGCGCCCATTTCTCACTGGGGGCACCATTGGGTAAGTTCCATATCCCGTATTCGCGGCCATCGGTATTTTTTTTGATCACGGTAGTGCCCCCCACATTCCCGCAGTTCACAGATGCGGGATATGCCATTCCCGCGATGCTGGCTGAACGGTGGGTGGTGGGGTTTTGAACCGGCGCGGGGGATTGACGGCTGTAAATCCGGCGATGGACATGCCGCCAACCAGACAACGCCCCATTAAGAGGAGAGCATGCAGTCTCTGGACATCATAGTACCAAGGAATGGCATTGAGTGTCTGGTAAAAAGGATAGGGGAGATCGCAATTACAACGACCTTTTCGTAGCAGCCTTCATAAGAGAGACGTAACTGGTGAGTGCAGACATCATTGCCTTTCGATCATACAGGTTTTTCTCTACGATGTCCACAATTGCGCTGCCGACAATCACCCCATCTGCACCCGCACGGACACAGGTCTCCACATGCACTGGTGTTGCGATCCCAAAACCCAGTGCGAGCGGCAGCGATGTATGGTTCCTTACCCGGTGCAGGAGGTCCAGAGCATCGAGGGAAACTTTTTCGCGGGTGCCGGTCACTCCCAGAACCGAGACAAGGTACAGGTAGCCCCGCGCCCGGTTCGCAATCCGGTCTATCCGGTCATCAGTAGTTGTCTGCGAGACAAGGAAGATGGGATCGATGCCATACATAGCAGCGGTTTGTACTGCTTCATCCGATTCCTCAACGGGCATATCTGCAATGAGGATGCCATCCACACCGGCATCACGGGCATCACGGTAAAACCGGTCGATGCCCCGACGGTATACCGTGTTGTAATATGTGAGGAGTACAATTGGCACCAGTGAATCTGACCGGATTTCTTGGACGATTGAAAAGATCGTATCAGGTGTAGTGCCGGCGGCAAGTGCCCGTTCGTCTGCCCTCTGGATCGTGGGGCCATCAGCGATGGGATCCGAGAATGGTACACCAAGTTCAAGGATATCAGTCCCGCCGGCGATGAGTGCCCGGGCGATATTCACTGACGTATGCCGGTCCGGATCACCGGCAACGGTAAACCCGATAAATGCCGTATTCCCTTTTTTGCGGAACACCTCATCAATCCGTCCCATTATGCATCCTCCCTGACATCTGCCATCCCGGTAACATCCTTGTCGCCCCTCCCGGAGAGATTGATCACGACAACATCGTTTTTGTCAAACTTCCCTGCGTTCCTAATAACGTACGCGACGGCATGGGCGGATTCGAGCGCGGGAATGATTCCTTCTGTTCGCGAGAGGTACGTGAAAGCGTCCAGCACATCGGGGTCACGTACTGCATCATACTTGACCCGGCGGGCGTCCCTGAGCATCGCATGCTCCGGGCCAACGCCCGGGTAATCGAGACCCGCGGCGACACTGTGGGTTGGCAGCACCTGGCCGTTTTCATCCTGCAGGAGATAGGAGAGGGTGCCGTGCAGCACTCCCGGATCCCCGCACGAGAGTGTAGCGGAATGGTTCCCGGTCTCAATTCCCTCTCCCGCCGCTTCGATCCCGATCAGTTCGACATCATCGTTCAGGAACGGGTGGAACATGCCAATCGCATTTGATCCGCCACCTACGCAGGCAACAATAGCGTCTGGCAATCTTCCCTCTTTCTTGAGAACCTGTTCCCGCGTCTCCCGACCAATTACCGACTGGAAGTCCCGCACCATGGTTGGATATGGATGCGGACCGACAACCGAACCTATCAGGTAATACGTATCCTGCACATGAGCCACCCAGTTCCGCAGTGCTTCGTTTGTGGCATCTTTCAAGGTGCGGGTGCCAGATGTTACCGGTATTACCTTTGCACCCATCAGCTCCATCCGAAAGACATTCAGTGCCTGGCGTTTTGTATCAATTTCTCCCATAAAGACTTCAACGGAAAACCCGAGCGCAGCGCCGGCTATTGCGGTTGCGACCCCGTGCTGCCCGGCCCCGGTCTCTGCAATCAGGCGCTTTTTTCCCATGCGCTGTGCCAGTAGTGCCTGTCCGAGTGTGTTATTGAGTTTGTGCGATCCCCCATGCACCAGGTCCTCACGTTTCAGGTATATCTTGAACCCGAGGTTATGGGACATATTTTTACAGAACGTGAGCGGGGTTGGCCGGCCAGCGTATTCCGTCTGGTATGCTGCAAGTTCTCTGGCAAATTCCGGATCACTGGCCGCTGTGCAATAACCCTCCTCAAGTTCGTAGAGGGCGTTCATGAGCGGTTCCGGCACATACTGCCCGCCGTATTCTCCAAATCTGCCTTTTAATTCCATGTTATACCTCCCGTACGGCAGTGATAAATGCCCGTATCTTATCCAGATCTTTTATTCCCATTGACCGCTCGATGCCGGTGGCAACATCAACCGCATACGGGTGGATCTCCCGAATGGCTTCGCCGACATTTTCCGGTGTTAGCCCTCCGGCGAGGATGACCGGTACCTTTGATCGCATTACAGCATCGCGGGCAAACGACCGGTCAAAGTGTTTCCCCCCGCCCTCACTGTCGTCTACGACGATCGCATCGCAATCATCCGGCAGGGGATTCCCGGGTCTGATCGCCCGGATAACCCGGACTCCCGGATCACGCCGGAACACAAATGGGTACGAGATCTGGATGGCGTCAGGTTTCATTTCAAGTATCCGGGCAAGATCCGATTCTGACGGAGTATGGGTGATAACCACGGTCGTAATAAAGGGCCCGACCGAATGGAAAATATCCTGTGTGACGGTCACGGAAACTGAGCGGGGTGAAGAATTGCTGAACATCACTACGCCAATCGCATCAGCCCCTGCCTGCTCTGCAAATCGTGCATCCTCCGGGCGGGTGATCCCGCAGCATTTTATGCGCATACCAGTTCCTCCAGTTTTCTTCCTGGTTTTCGATCGGACATAATTGCTGATCCGACGAGAAACGCGTCGCAGAAGGGACGCATCTCCCGTATATCATCTGCCGATTGCGTCCCACTCTCCGAGATCACGGTTCTTCCAGCTGCCCGTATCGGCCCTGAAAGCCGCCGGGTTGCTGACCGGTCAATCGACAGCGTTGTCAGGTCCCGGTTGTTAATGCCGATAAGCCGTGCCCGGGTGGCAAGGGCGTACCCGACATCTTCTTCCGTGCGGACTTCGACAAGCGGTTCAAGGCCGGATTCATAAGCCACATCAACGAAATCCGGCAGCTGGTCTCCCAGAACAGCGGCGATGAGAAGCACCGCATCAGCTCCAAGAGCACGCGTTTCCGCAATCTGTCGTTTGTCAATGATGAAATCCTTCCTGAGAACCGGGACGCTGACTGCCGATTTCACCTTTGCGATATCGTTTTGTGCTCCGCCAAAAAAATAGGGCTCAGTGAGGACGGAAAGTGCAACACACCCATGGTCAACGAACACACCGGCCATCATCAGTATATCCACGTTGCACCGTATGACTCCCCGTGATGGCGAAGCGCACTTGATTTCTGCGATGATGGCGTTTTTTTTGCTGGCTGTATGGATGGCATCTTCGAGACTTACATGGGTGACATTGGCGGTATTTGAAAATGTTGCGGGCAGGTCTGCCACCCGCTTTTCAGTGCGCCGGATGATCTCGTCGAGGATCATACAACACCCCCTGTTGCCAGAACAAGCGCATCGAGCTTGTTAAGTGCACGCCCTGAATCAAGGGATTCTGATGCAAGATCGATTCCCTCCTTAAGGGTTCGCGCCCGGTTTCCAATATAGATCGCGGCGCCGGCATTCATTAGCACGATGTCCCGGCCCGGCCCTCTTTTTCCCTGAAAAATTTCACGGAGTATACGGGCGTTCTCCTGCGGGCTCCCACCTTTGAGATCAGAATGTGATGCACGGGCAATACCAAACATATCCGGAGTGATGGTATAGTCACGGATCTCATTGTGGTTTAGTTCCGTCACGGTGGTTTCACCAGTCGTCGTGATCTCATCAAGCCCGCTCCCGTGAACGACCATCGCCCGGGAAATGTTCAGGATCTGCAGTACGCGGGCAACTGTGCCGGTGAGATCCTGTCGGTATACGCCAAGTACCTGTGCCTGCGCCCCGGCAGGGTTTGAAAGAGGTCCTAGTAGGTTGAAGATCGTCCGGCACCCGATATCCTGCCGGGCTGCCATGACGTGCTGCATTGCCGGGTGATAACTAGGAGCAAAGAGAAAGATGATACCGGTGGTTTCAAGGATATGTGCCTGAAGGGCAGGATCGGCAACAATATTGACACCCAGTGCGGCAAGTACGTCTGCCGACCCGCACCGGCTGCTTACCCCCCGGTTACCGTGTTTGACGATAGGAACCCCGGCACCTGCGGCGACGAATGCGGCAGCGGTGCTGATATTGAATGTCTGTGCTCCGTCTCCTCCAGTCCCGCAGGTATCCACGAGTATACCCGGTACGTGTGGCTGTATCCTGACTGCATGTTCCCGCATCACGCGAGCGAATGCCGCGATCTCTGCTGGTGTCTCACCTTTCATGCGCAGGGCCGTGAGGATACTCCCGATCTGCGCCGGTGTTGCGCCTCCGCTCATGATAATCCCCATCACGGCATCACCTTCATTTGGGGTGAGGCTGGTTCCCTCCACGAGTTTTGCGATTGCACTTTTAAGTATCATGTATTCCCCCCATTGCCATACAGGAAATTGTGGATAATCCGGTCCCCTTGCGGTGAAAGAATGCTCTCCGGGTGAAACTGGACACCTTCAACGGGATACCGGGCGTGCCGAACGCCCATCACGCAGCCATCGTCAACGCTCGTCGCGGTGACCAGAAGATCGGGCGGGAGCGAGTCTTTCAGGGCCACAAGCGAATGGTAGCGTGTGGCAGAAAACGGTGACGGCAAACCTGTAAAGATGCCCTTTTTGTCATGAAGGATCTCTGATGTTTTGCCGTGCATCAGGTGGTCTGCTCTGACCACCGTGCCACCATAAGAAGTGCAGATTGCCTGGTGGCCAAGACAGACGCCAAGAGTGGGAATAGTATGGCTCATGGTGTCGAGCACCTCAAGACAGACTCCCGCATCTTCCGGTGTTCCAGGTCCCGGTGAAAGGATGATGCGATCGCACCCTGTTTTTTCCAGCCGTAAAAGCGGGGTGTCACAGGTAACGACAACCGGGACAGCACCCATCCTGCCCACCTGCTGGTACAGGTTGAAGGTAAAACTGTCATAACAATCCACGATCAGCACTTTCACAAGGACACCCCGGAATGGTCGAGCGCCCGCATCATGGCGGCCGCTTTGTTCGTGGTTTCAGTCCATTCGTGAGCGGGAACAGAATCTGCGACAATCCCGGCACCGACCTGAATGCTGGCGCGACCATTATGCACGCTGACACTGCGGATCGCGATGGCAAACTCAAGGTTCCGGTCAAACCCGATGAACCCAACGGCACCCGCGTAAAGACCCCGGATGTCCGGCTCCATATCGCTGATAATCTGCATCGCACGGATTTTTGGCGCTCCAGATACTGTTCCGGCCGGGAAACAGGATTTGAATGCGTCATAGCAATCCCGGTTTTCCTGGAGCTGACCCTGTACTGTTGAAACCATGTGCTGCACATGAGAAAATTTCTCGATGCCCATGAACCCTTTGACTTCGACGGATCCGAATTTACAGACACGGCCGATATCATTCCGGGCCAGATCGACAAGCATCGTGTGCTCTGCCCGCTCTTTTTCATCAAGCAGGAGCTCACGGGAGAACAGGTCGTCTTCAGTTTTGTCCCGGCCGCGTGGACGGGTGCCGGCAATCGGCACTGTGGTCACCTGCCGTTTTTCGACCCTGACAAGCATCTCGGGGCTTGCCCCGATCACCTGTTCGTCACCGAAATCAAGGAAGTACATGTATGGGCTCGGGTTAATTTCCCGCAGGGCGGTATAGATTGGGAATGGATCTGCACCTACAGCACATTCAATTTTCCGGGAGATTACCGCTTGGAAAATATCCCCGGCTTTGATATGCTCCTGGACTGTTTCCACAGAATGTTCGAATGCTTCTTTTCCGGATATATCCATAAAGTCCGGGGGGACGTTGCGAGATGAAGGGAAAGACGTTTTTTCCGGTATTCCCCGACACGACAGGGTCACGATCTTTCCTGCAAGTAACGCGATATTATGGGCACAGCGCCGGTATTCTTCCTCTGGATCGGACTCGTAAGTGAGAAACGGGCTGGAAAAAATGTAGAGTTTCCGGTCACGGTGATCAAAAACAATGCAATCTTTGGTGAGCATGAACCGGGCGTCAGGTGTCTTCTGCCCGGAGCTGTTCCCGTTACGTGGAACCTGGGGAAACAGATCGTGAATAATATCGTATGCAAAGTACCCGACAAGTCCCCCAAAAAATCTCGGGGCTTTCTGGTTTACGTAATGGAACCTTGAAAGGATCGACCGTATCTGGTCAACCGGGTTTTCACCCTCCGGCTCCCTCGCAATGGCAATAAAAATGTCATCGCCGGTTATCTGGACGCCATTTCCAATCGTGATCGTGCATGCAGGATTCATCCCGATATACGAATACTGTGCACATTTCTCGCTCCCCTCAAGTGACTCAAGGAGAAAACCGTTTCCTGCACGGGTTGCGGAAAATACGTCTTCAGGAGTGCACCGCGGGAATGGCAGTTGTGCGCACAGCGGTATGATAAGCGGTTTTGGCTGTTCGCGCACAGCGGTAAGATATTCATTAAATCCGAGGTTGAGGTTCAGTTCTTTTTTGATTGTAGCAATCTCCAGTCCACCGGCATCACCATCCATTTTCTTGGATCGTTACGTGAATCCGGCCGGAGAAGAGGTGTGTTCAGATCCCGGCCGGATTCGCGAAAGCAATAACGGGCAGAATCATGCAATCCTGATGATATCTCACGATTCTTCCATTAAAATGCTTAGTTTCGTTGAGTGTTGACTATATTTATACATTGTTGTATCTTTTTGTATACCGATGCATTTTTTTGCTTTAATGAACACCCTTCTGTTGAATGATTGAACGGGCCGAAGTGGACATCGGGCTCAAGAACCGGGAGTCATTCATCAATAATATCGTCGTGCGGTCTGCCTTGACATAAAAAAAAGTGGCAGAATAAAAAACGGGGATGGTGTCGTACCTGGACGTGTCAGGGTATCAGGTATCCGGGCGTCAGATTTCAGATATCTCACAGCAGAAATGCATTCATTCCACTTTTACCCCACGGCCGCGGAGTGCATCGGTTTTTTTCTTTGAACACTCCTCGCACCGGAACTCTGGGGCTTTATCTTCGGTTTTGTCATACTCCCCGGACTTAACAAGCCGGTAACCTCTTGCAACTTTTCCGCAGTCCACACAGGTAATATTGTCCCTGACCTCCCACTGTGCCGCTAGCGATTGTGAAGTAAAGATGAACTGATCGACCCAGAAAAAAATCAGTCCTCCAATCAGGTTTGCAATAATCGCCGCCACGATCTGACCCATTGCGGCAAGAACGATGCCGACCCCGGCAAGGATGGGAGTGCTCGCCTGCCACCTGAGAAGGTAGAGCCCGTATCGTTTGAAATTGATCCGCATACCTGATGATCGGCGAAGGGGAGTTATATGAGTTACCCTCAAGGCACAAGCGGTGCGGGAGTGCTATATAATGTGACGGACAAATAGGTATAAAGCACGCTCGATAGGGGTATCTATGTGGCCGAATAAACAGCGCTCTCTTGGGTGGGTTTTTGTCTCGCGGATGATCGGGATTATCTGTTTTTTGATTGTCGTCGTCCTTGCAAATATCCTGACCTATTATGTAAAAAGTCCGCTCTATCACTCCGGGGTTGACTTCCTTAACCTGAACTTCTGGCTTCTGTTGATCATCGGGATCATCATCTTTATCGCGGATATCTTTGCAGCGTTCCCGTTCCCGCTCAACCTGCCGTTCCCGCTCATCAAGGCGATCGGCAGTGTCTTCATTATCGCGTTTGTCCTGCGCATTCTCGAATGGGTTGATGTGATGACCAGTAACAGCCTCTACCATTTTTTCTGGCTTCTCTCGTTTGTGATCGTGCCGCTGGTATTTATCCTGGTGATCGTGACCGGCTATTACGAAATTATCTGTGATCTGTGGGCGCGGTCAAAACTCACCAGACCTGAACCCGATGTTGAAGCCACAGGCAATTCATCTCCGGTACACAACGGTGTTTATGATTCAGAACCAAAATCATGGGAAGATGTTGGTGCAGAATTCCGGATGATGCTCCATGAAATTATTCACCGGTTCCGCGAAGAAATCCGTAAAAAATAGCACTTGCCTCTGTGCAACCCGATTGAATGCAGGAGCACATGTGCTACAAACCTGAAGATTGCATACCCCGGATTATTATCGCTCACCAGTCCGGGTTTTCCTCGCGGAATTTTTTTTCTTTTATCGCCAGTTCTTCGCTTGTCAGATGGGCGGCATGCAGATACAGCGGTGTTCGGTAAATACACCGGCTTTGAAACTTCCCTGTGGTTCACCTGTGTGGCAGGCACCATATGTGTCAGTGTCGCAGTCATGATAGACCTGCGGGAGATTCTCTTTTCTGGCGAACGTGATTGCTTCGTGCCATGATGTTGCCATGATTGCAAGTATTGCGGCGGCACAGGTAATATATCTCGCGTGCAGATCCCACAAACGGCAAAAAAATCTCAAAAAGAAAAAAAAATGAATAAAATCTATGAAATCAGAACCGGGGTTTCCGGTGTTTGGGCAGGCAGTCCCTGCAGTAAACCGGCCTTCCCTCAGTTGGCTTGAAGGGGACTTCGCACTCTTTTCCGCAGTCTGAACAGACTGTCTTTGTCATTTCTCTGGGACCGAAATTTCTCGGGCCACCAAATCCTTTTCTTTCCATTGTATTACTCATGCAGTTTTGATCTGCATATATACATTTTGTGATGCAGTATAAAAACATCTGCATCGCACCGTGGAGTTTTCAGATGATAAATCAGGATATATCAGGGAATAATTTCGCACCCGTTGAATTTTTCATGAATAAAAGAGGACATGGAGACTTTCCCTTCACAAATAAGTGCCCGGACACGCGGAAGTGCAGTGACCAGAGCATCGTGCAGGTTTTCCACAGTATTGCAGACCAACTGGCGGTGTGCCGCGCTCCATGGATGTGTGATGTTGGAGTAAAGGCATCTCCCGCCACAGAACGTGTTGATCTGGCACGAAGTGCATTCTCCCCGGATCGGGACAACCGGCAATCCTGTAGGGTCACTGTATGAGATATGCCCCAGATAATATTGTTTCATCCCGATCATAACCGGGCAGGGAACAATGTGGCCGTCGGTTAAAATAGTATAATTCGCGTGACCTGATCCGCATCTCAACAGGCTGGGTTTTTGTAACAGCAGGTCTTCCATGGGATCAATAAACGGGTACAGGCGCACAACCTTTCCGGTCTTCTGCATGTGGTCCACCCATTCATTCACAAGTGTCCGGATACCGGGATTGTAGCTCCCGTTTACCCATCCGGCAAAATGACGGTGGGAAAAATCCGGTGAAAAATTTGCATCAATCTGCCAGTGAAGGGAGGTAAATGAATAATCCGGATTATCTAACAGATAATGGATTGCGTCAACAATATCGGTTTGTTCAGTTACCGTCATACGGGCAATCAGTTCTCCATGATAGCCATTGTTCCGGATCTTCTGGATATTTTTCATTACCCGCCGGTATACACCCGCGCCCCGGTTTGCGTCGGTGAGCGATTCCTGCCCGTCAAGGGAAACAAGAATGGTGGAAAACCGGTTGACCAGTTCAGGTTCGAGCCGGTCAAGAAGAATCCCGTTTGTCTGGATCATGAACCGGCAATCCGGGGCATTTTGCATGATGGTTTTTATCAGATCGCTCCTCATCAGGGGCTCGCCACCGTAAAAAGTCAGGTTTAGGGCAGGGTCCTTAGCCAGAAACCGGTAGAGAAGAGCAAGATCATAGTCTAGTTCAGGTGAAAGATCAACATCAACATCTATCGATCCACTGTCACATTGTGCCAGGTTGTCCTCCCCCTCAAATGCCTTTGCCCGGCAATAACTACAGCAGAGGTTGCAGTCGTCGGTGAGGATGAGATGGAAGTACATGCGAATCTTGTATTATTAGGTACTTGGTGCCGATAAATTTTCAGCATTTCTTTTATCACCGCTGGTATTGCCAATCTTTAAAGAGAACAATGCCTGATATGCAGTGGGGATATCATGCCGGATCACGATAATCTGCCAACGTTTCGGTGGAATGCAACTGATTATAACAGGAGTTCTTCTGCCCAGCAGCAATGGGCATCCGAACTCATCAAAAAACTTGCACTGAACGGGACAGAGCGGGTACTTGATATCGGATGCGGTGACGGAAAGATTACGGCTGAACTTTCCCAAAGACTGCACAACGGAAGCGTAGTGGGTATCGACAGCTCCCTGGAAATGATTGGGTTTGCCAAAATGCATTTCCCCCGGCAACATTATCCGAACCTTTCATTTGAGGAGATGGATGCCCGCAATCTCACGTTTGATGAAGAGTTCGATATTGTTTTTTCAAACGCCGCGCTTCACTGGGTGACGGATCACCAACCGGTTCTTGCCGGTATACAGCGTTGTTTATGCCTTGGCGGGAAGATGCTCATCCAGATGGGTGGAAAAGGAAATGCGGAACAGGCATTCCGGGCGTTTGACGCATTAGTTCGTGAGCTCCAATGGAGCCGGTATTTTGCGGACTTTACATTTCCTTATGGCTTTTTTGGCAATGAAGAATATCGATCATGGGTAGCATCAGCAGGACTCGATCCGGTCAGATCAGAGTTAATCCCCAAAATCATGGTACATCCTTCCCGCGATGACTTTGCGGCATGGATTCGCACAACATGGCTCCCGTATCTTGAAAGGGTACCAGAAACCCGGCAACAAAACTTCATCGATGAGCTTATCGATAGATATCTTCTGATGTATCCGGCTGATACGCACGGTGGCATTCATGTTGGCATGGTCCGGCTGGAAGTTGAAGCCAGAAAGTTCCCCTGCCGTAGCAATCTATAAACAATCTCTGTTTTAATTCCTGTTCATGCCGGTGGGGGCCGAGAATAGAATGCATAAACACAATGCACATGAAGACGCGTTTACCGGGCTGGAACTGATTGTAACAATTATTGTCCTCGTCTTGTCAGCCTATGGTCTCATGACAATCATGTCATCAGATACGGGATCCCATGATACGAGAACGGGGATAATTCCCACCATTACCGGTGAATCCGGGTATGCGATGCGGCACGTTGGACAGGTTATGGTGTTTGCCTCGGTGGATGGCACACCTGCTAATGTTATTGTTCACTTTCCCCGTCAGGATTCCTCCCGGATGGGTGCGGCTGAAATGACCGTTGCACTTTTTATCGGGAATATGGGTGGTATTGATTTTGACACGGTGGATGTGATATGGGGGAGTAACGGTGTTACCGAGCAAATTCCCCGAAAGGATACACGTCCGCTGAACTGTCCCGGCTGGACAATTGCTGGCAAATATAACATGTTGCCGTTTAAGACCGCTGACAGTGATAATATCCTTGAACCCAACGAACAATTTGAAATCTTCGTGTGTCCTTCAAACACAACCGTACCATACGAGAAGTTTTCGGTTACTATCGACCATCCCGGTCAGGTACTGCCTCCTGTTGTTATTGCCACCGCACCCCCTATGACAACAGCCGTTGTTACTTTGAGTTAGGTTATTTTTTCTGAAATGATCGGGCAGGTGCGGATCAGTACATTTCATAGATGGTAACGAAATGACGGGGTAATGCGCTGCGGCTCACGGGCTACTATAACTGGGTCTCGATGAGCAAACCCGTAATAGGCTTGAATCAGTGCGAATCTGAGCAATCCGGGCATTTTAAACCGGAATAAAATCGGCGTGATTAGTGTGGCACAATGCCAAAAAAAGCGATAGTTCTATGGTGAAATCCGGTACTTCGACGTGCTTCGACGGAAACCTTTTATATTATCAGGCGGCAACTCTCATTATCAAAACCCACACGGGGTTTTGAGGTGTTTAAATGGGACAAAAAATTGGAAAGGAAAAAATCGTCCGTGAGAAGGGCTTCCTGTATTTCATCGGCAAGGACGGGTACGTCTGGGCCGCCCCGATGAAGCACAACAAGACCGGCAAGAAGAAGAAAGTCGGTACTGAAAAGATTGCAAAGGAAAAGGGCTTCATGTACTACATTGGCAAAGACGGATTCGTCGCAAAAGCCAAGATGAAGAACGCGTAAATTTCCATTCCCTTTTGTAACAAAGCAGTCCGTAACCGTGCCGGAGAAATCCGGCACAGCGGGACTGCGTATAGGTTTTTTCCCTGACGGTGAAGTTTCGCTCGTTCTGCTCGTTTTATCGACAACTATTTTCCAGAATTTCCTAGTTGATGAAGTGCTGTCACCTTTGGGGGCATTCTGTTTGACAGGAAACTCCCCCAGAACCCGAAATGGTATTTGTGGTGTTTTTCCAAACCTGACTGGTTTTTTCGGTAATGCAATAAAGAAGCAATCTATTGAGATCATTATCTCAAATATTTATACCCCCCCATTTCCTGTGGAAATACTGCAAATCAATGGTATTTTGCGATAAAAACCTAAAATTTTCCGTTTATTATTATATGTGGGATCTGATTTTCAATATAAATATGCAATATTTTATAATTGTGTTATGGTTAAATTTCTTCCGATCAAAAGAGGATACCAACCATCAGCCTCATGGTGGGGGTTCCCACCCTCTTTTTAAAAAGAGGATCCCATCCACCCCCTCTCCCCAATTTTTTAAGGTGGGGGGTGGTACCCTTACCCCTCTGTCCAACCATGGATAAATGATATTTTTATGTAATCTCCAACGTCTTGTTTGGCATGGGTTAATCGCTTGAACCTGGTATCCTGCATCGGTTCCTATGAATGTGTTTAGAGAATTGTTTGCGGCAGAATGCAGGAGTTGTGGTATCCTCTACTACCCCCCACATAATGGTGGGGGGTAAGCCCCTTGCGGAAAATTTTGGAGTGAGGGGGTACCCCCAGGTACCGGAAGTTGACGGGCAAAAAAACCGGAATGGGCACAGATGGCCAACCTAAAAGAAGAATACGAAACGAAAACCAATCCCCTCTACAGAGCATCATCTCATAACCACTGTAGAACCGATCAACAAAGTTCAATCTCGAACGTCTCACGAACGGTATCTATGCCTTTACCATGACGCTCATGATCCGTGGGAGTTTTTTTTATTTTGCAATTATGGCACACATATCGAAAGGAAGACAGAATATGCGAAATACTGGGAAACGGGCATGAAAAATAAGTAAAAAACTTATGGGCCCGTCGTGATTCGAACACGAGATCTTCGCCGTGTGAAGGCGACGTCATAGCCAACTAGACCACGAGCCCGCATGCATCGACCGGGAATTGAACCCGGGCTATAGGCTTGGAAGGCCTAAGTCATACCACTAGACCATCGATGCGTTGTGCTTTACAATTTTAGTGGCGGGCGGTATTAATGATTGTCATATCCCTTCTCCAGATATGAATATGTCAGGAAGGCCGGGGCCAAAAAAAGATATTTAAAAAATAATATTGGAATTAATACCCTCTGATTTCAGCCTCGATCTTCTCAAGGTTTGCAATCCGTTTTTCGAGCGGTGGGTGGGTGGAGAAGAGCTCCATGATGGTGTTGCCTGACAGCGCCGGAATGATGAAGAATGCATTTGCGCTCTCAACCTTGGCTTTTGCCTGCGGCGGCACGGCTTCCATTCTGCCGCTGATTTTGTTTAATGCCGAGATGAGCGCACGCGGGTTGCGGGTGATATATGCACTGCCCCTGTCTGCTGCAAATTCACGGAACCGTGAGAGCGCGAGAATCAGTAAGGTGCTGAGAGCGTACACGATGATCGAGATGATCCATACAATGATCCATGAGCCGCCGTTTTCCCGGTTGTGCCCTCCAAACAACGCGGAAAAGAAAAAACTCTGCATGATCATCGATGCAATCATCGCGATGAAACTGGCCATGGTCATGGTAAGGATGTCGCGGTTCTTGACATGAGAAAGCTCATGTGCCAGTACTGCCTCGAGTTCATCCTTGTTCAGGAGCCGCATGATCGAGTCTGTGCAGGCAACAACTGCATGCTTTGGACTACGTCCTGTCGCAAAGGCGTTTGGTACCGGGCTTGGCATAATCGCAATCTTGGGCATGGGGAGATCTACTTCACGGCAGAGTTTTTCAACTGTCCGGTGTAGTTCAGGATATTCATCCGCTTCTACAATCCGTGCCCCTGTCGACCATAACACCAGTTTATCCGAAAAGAAGTACTGGATCAACCCCATTCCGACTGCCAATATGACGATGAACCAGAGTCCGACACCGAACGCCAGAAGTATTGTCATGAACACAAGATAGAGGATAAACAATAAGAACATCGTCAGCCAGACTCTACTCGTAAGGCCCCAGTCACGTTTCCATTCCATAAGTGGTATATTTTGGATGTTTGTGCTCTTAAATCATTCCAAAATTACAATTAAACCCACTAATTCTTGTATTCCTGTCATTATGCCAGTACCATCTCGGTTCAATCCGGGATGTTTAAATTTCTGGTACAAAACACCAATCAGAAACTATTTTTTCGCGAACATCTGACGGTTACATATGACCGAAGTCGATTCCGAAGCGCTCGCGGATGTGGCATACGGTATCTTTGAGCACCTCCTGAACCGGGATCTGCAGGCGCAGGGCAAATATCTTCACCAGCTCGTTGAAAGCGGTATTGACTTCAAAGCAGATCTTTCGGCAATTTTTGGGAAATTTTCCGAAGAATACCCTCAGCTTGCCGAAGCGATGCTCTCCCATTTTCTCGAGGTTGACAAGGTGTACGAACTGATTTGTTCAGGTGAAGGTGTCACTCCATCGGCAACGACGCTGACCTACTGGATTGTGCAGGATGCACCGGATAGCGCTCCGGAAGCGATCGAGGATGAAAAAGCGGGAAAATGGTTGATATTCCAGGAACCGGATAATGTCGATGCAGTATGGAAGAAGATACGGGATGCCACCGTTGCACGGGAACTGGGGATATCAGCAAAAGTTTCTACTGCAAAACCGAACCCTGATTCCCGGGACCTTCGGAAAGTCATTTATGTATACACAAAAGACTGGGCTGATGAACCGGATGTAATGCGAATCCGGGAAAATCTGCGCGAACTTGGACTGACCGATCGTATCGGGTACAAACGCAACCTTGAGACGTTTGCCGGTGAATATGCCAAAAAAGGAAAACGTGTTACGTATTATTCGGCATAACCTTTTTAATAAATCCTAAAAAAAGGAAAAAAAGCGTTATTGTAAAATTTTCTTTAAGCCTTTCTTTCCTTGTTCTTGGGGCGTAAATTCTTGTAACCGCACTTGCGGCAGGCGGTTGCGCGGATACCATTGCGGGCATTGCAGCGCATACATATTTTCACGTTGAGTAACCGGGATTCGGCTTCTGGGAATTTTGCCATTAATTTTCACTCCTGTCTGCCCTTATAACAAAGCTGTTTTCACTCTTAACTGTTTTGCGTCTCTTTATAATGTATCACAAATGGTTCTTCACAAACCAGTCCCGGAATGCCGTAAGTGCAAGCGCCCGGTGGGATATTTTACTTTTTTTATCAAGCGGGATCTCAGCCAGTGTCTTTCCATCCACTTCAAAAATAGGATCAAAACCAAACCCCCCGGTTCCCCGGGGTGTTGTTGTAATCCTGCCTTCAATTGTGCTAGGGAACACCATAATCTCTTGCGCATCCGCATAGGCAATTGCAGTGGTAAACCTGGCGTTCCGGTCGGGAATGGTATCCATCAGTTTCAGGATGCCGGCATTGCCGATCGTAGCGAGCACATATGCGGCGTATGGCCCGGGAAATCCGTTGAGTGCATCGATCATAAAACCGGTGTCATCGACAATGACCGGCGTTTTGAGATGGGTAAATGCATACTTGGCTTTTTCCCGCGCGATTGTCCCTACATTATCAGACCGGAGTTCCGGAATATCGAGCGGGACATGGGTGATATCAATTGCCCCTCCGAAAAAAGCGGCAACTTCCACGGCTTTATGGGCATTACCGGATACAAATGAAATTCTCACAGGTATCTTCCCCGCAGTTCGATTTCATGCTCACGCAAAATAACCGCGTCAGCCCCGTCAAATGTCTCTTTGTATCCTGATACAAACGCCGCTTTAAGAGCATCTGCTTTCCGTGGGTGGGTGCTTTCAAGGGTCTGGAAAAACACATGAATATCCACACCTCTTTGTTCAATTTCCGGTGTGACTTGTGCCAGCCCAAAATCGATCAACACACATTTTCCGTCGCTGTCGCGAATGATCATATTACTGGTCGTAAGGTCCCCATGCATGATGCCGGCAGAGTGAAGTCTGCCCACTGCGCGTCCCGCTTCCTGTACATGTGCTTCCGTGAGATCACCGGTCAGGATCTGCCCCTTCACATTGTCCATCACGATAGTATCTGATGTAATATCGCTGATAACTGGGGTTGGCGCACCTGCTTTGCGTGCCATATGGATCACTCTTGCCTCAACCCGCGTCCGCTCTATAATCAGCCGTTTGTCCAATGCCGGTATCCGGTATCGTTTGGAGATCCGCTGTTTTGCCGCACGACCTTCACAAAACGTAACAACCGCTTCTGCACCGCGTTTTTGATCTGACTTTATTGAGTGAATAGGTGGACTTGATTGTGCAGCAGTATCCTTCCATGTAATCTCTACCTCCTCTGACCGGAACGAAGGATTAATCTGCGAAGCCTCGATTGGGAGCGACTGGCCGCTTTCCAGCATCAGTTTTCCGGTGTATGCGATCATCGCTCCATTATCGCCGAGGTACCGGTATTCAGGAACAAAGAAACGGGCGCCACGGTCTTCGCACATAGTGCGGAGCATTTCCTGCAACCGGGTATTTGCTCCCACGCCTCCCACTAACAGCACTTCATCTTTTCCGGTAAGTGACAGTGCCCGTTCAGTTACTTCCACGCACATGGCAAATGCTGTTTCCTGGAGGCTACAGCATACATCGGATAATGGCTCACGACTATCTTTTGCGGCAGAAACAAGCCCCGAGAATGCGAGATCCATTCCTTTTACCGTATAGGGGAGTTCGAAGTAGTTTCCTGATCGGGCATGGGTTTCAATCAAGGGGCCGCCCGGATGAGGAAGATCTTTTGCCCGCGCGAACTTGTCAAGGGCGTTCCCTATCCCGATATCCAGTGTTTCACCAAATATCCTGTACCTGCCATTCAGGTAGCCGATCACTTGTGTATTTGCACCGCTTGCGTACAGCACAATCGGATCGCGGCACCCGGTTGCCCAGCACCCTATCTCAACGTGAGCAACGCAGTGGTTCACACCGGCAAGGGGAACGTTCAGGGCACATGCAAGCGAACGGGCGGCAGTCGCGACAGTCCTGAGACAAGGTCCAAGCCCCGGGCCCTGAGAAAATGCAATGCCGGTAATTTTTTCCGGTTCAGTAAGTACTGAAGCAATGAGTTCCTTCATCACCGATGCGTGGTGCTGCGCAGCTTCACGCGGGTGAATCCCTCCATGTGCTGGTGAGTATGGTCGGGAAGAAAGAGCGATAACATCCTGATCAAAAAGAGCGGCACTGAGGTTCCATGCAGTCCCCTCAATACCAAGTATCTGCCCAAAAACAGGCATTGGACCTTATTTTTTAAATTCTGTATATCCGCACTTTCCGCAGGCAACCCGGTCCTTGTGGTCTGCCAGCATGACACCGGGGCCGCAACGGGGGCAGTACTTCTTTGAGGTTGTGACTTTGTCGCCTTCAACCTTAAAGAACGCTCCCCGCTGGGGTCCCTTTGTCACGGTTTTTTTTGCCGCTGCCATGGTTATGCCGCTCCTTCTTCTTCTTTGGGCTTGGGCATGCCGCGTGCACTTAAGTAAGGCCTTTCCGTTTTGGTTTTGGCCTCCTCGGAGTCATAGGCACGGGCATTTCCGTGGATTTCCATCTTGCCAAAGCTGCTGTGAAGTGTGTCGAGCACAACCATGGGCTCCTTTACATTGAGCAGTGCGCACAGCTTACCGATGATCTGCATGCGGGAAGGTGTTGCACCATCATATTTGAGAGTAAACTGAACCTCTCTTCTGGATAAAAGGTTATTTCTTTTATCGCTCTCGATCTCAAAGTCCATCGATATCCTGTAATTATTGGAAACCGGCTTATTTAAAACATGACCTCCAGATAATGGGCGCCTGAAACTAACGCAAAAAGAGAAATACGGGACTTTGCTTCTTCCTTTTAGGAAACTACCCATTGGTTTGAATAAAATGGTTCAGGAGTTTTCTCGCAGTATCCCTAGCACCTGCGTCGACAGTCCGAAGAACAACACCTTTATGGGGCTGTCCGTACAGGATGACCGCGCCATCTGGCGCCGCGATTACGAGCGGAATAACGGCCAAATCCTCCTCCCCATCAACAATGATCATTACCGGGGTGTGAGTGATAGCCTGCTCTAGTGCACGGATAAGGTCATCTGTCAATGTCCCGGGTGGATTTATGACGTGTATAAGTTCGCCCATGAGATCCGGCATACGATTGCACGGCAATCTCATCGTCTGCCCATCGACAACGGCAATTGCAGGTGTGATCCCGCGCTTTTGCAGGTTGTTGGTAACGACATCGCCAACTGTATAGACAATACGGTTGGCAATTAAAGGGATCACTTCATTCATGTTGCTATAAAGTTCCCCAAATGGGTCCTTGAAGAGCTTGCGATGCTCTTTTGGGAGGACCAGCATCAGCGGACCTTCAGAGCATAACGTCCGGGCAACTTGATGTTCATCCGTTTTGCCACATCGGAAGTTTCCGGATCGATGATAACGAGATACCCTGACCAGTCTTCGCTTAAGTTTGTTGTCCCGCAAATTACACAGTTCTCGCCATCAACTACCCGGTGGCAGTCACGGCATACTTTTCCCTGTTTTTTCTTATTCGCCGGCGGCATTCTCCTTCCTCTTGCCTTTAGCTTTTTCCGTGGATTTTTCTTTTGGTGCTGATCCTGCGGATGCTGCCTTTTCTTTCTCCTTCTCAATCTCTTCTTCAAGCCAGAGTGCAGTTCCTAACCCGGCCTGCCTCATCGTAAGACCGATCTTGCTGTCCCGCGGTTCCCGCTCGTTTAGCGATAACGTCACTACGCGGACGCGAACTGTGTCGCCTACACCGATGAACCGTTTGGATTCCTGGCAAATCAGCCGGTTATTTTTCTCATCGAAATTGATATATTCATCAGATATCTGGCTCACATGCAGCATCGCATCGATGGGACCAAGGCTCACGAATGCGCCAAAACTGGTGGTTTCGACAACCAGTCCTTCTATAACTTCCTGAAGTCCCAGCCGGAGTACCATCGCCTCAAACTTCACATTGTAATAAACGCCGCCGTCCCCTGGGACAATCTCGCCTTCACCGACATCATGAACGCCTTTAACGCAGATAAATATCCCAAGTTCTTTATCGATACTCCCTTCGAGCTGTTCCTGCAGGACCTCAAGAATAACTTTCTCGAGTTTATCGCCCAGCCGTTGGGGGGGCACCCGCACTTTATCCTCAAGCAACATTTTGTAATACATAACCCACCTTACCTCCGCAATATCTCCAGTTTTTTCTGATTTCTCATGGATATTACTCCGATTCCACGGTCAAGCAGCTCATCTCTCACGCGTCGATCGTTTGTCACAACCATACAATCGTGTTTTTCTGCATATTCAATGACTCGTTCATCAACCGGGTTCGATGTTCCGGCAGGAGTCTCTGCAATCGTACAGTGCTCCACAAGAGCAAGTCCAAAACGCGCCGCCGCACCATCCTTACCTTTTGCACGGGTGAGACCGGTTAGTTCCTGCACCACTTCTTTAAGCACCACGGGCTCGAAACCCCCTACAAGCGCACGGATCTCTTCAAAGAGATCTATTTTAAACTGTGCGGGCATCATAAGGGCATTTGCGTCCAGCAGGACTTTTATTCGGTCAGGACGCCCATCCCGATTAACCGCCAGCGTGCTCCCACCTGCCGGCTGATAGCAATCCTTGCACCCTGCTCTGCGCAGACCGGACGCTTCAGCTGCACTTCAACCAAATCTTTCTTTGTATTCGTGACAACACCGACCGTGACCGCTGTTCCAACTGAAAGCATCAGCGGCTCATTATGTTTCAAAGGTTCGATAACAAGCTCACTTGTCGCTCCCACCACCCGTTCCATCAGGGTGACGTGGCAATGGATTTTATCCCAGACTGGTGGCAGTTTGCCAACATGACCTACGACCTGTCCTGCCAGTGCATCACTTTTTGTAAGTGAGGGATCCAGTTTCGTCCCGATACCTAATAACCCCCCGGGAGTGGCTTCCTTAACCTTCTTTGACCCGGCATTGATAGAGGTGATTTCTGTGGTAATGGGGATCCACTTGATCCTGTTTTCAACCTGCATCTGCCTGCCCGGGCGGATCTCAATTTCTTCGCCATCGCGGAGGATGCCCCGAATAAGAGACCCCCCAACGACACCTCCTCGAACATCCTTCCAGTTGCAGCCAGGCTTATTGATGTCAAATGAGCGGGCAATAAGCATCATCGGCTCTGCGGCCGGATCCCGCTCGGGTTCAGGAATGGTCTGATCAAGTGCCTGTACCAGTGCTCCCATATTGATGCTTTTCTGTGCGGAAACCGGGATAATTGGTGCGTTTTCAGCAACTGTGCCTTTCACAAATGCTTTGATCTGTTTGTAATTATCGATAGCCTCCTTCTGGGAGACGACATCGATTTTGTTCTGGACGATAACAATATTTTTTATCCCGACAAGCCCCAGTGCCATCAGGTGCTCTTTTGTCTGTGGCTGGGGACATTTATCGGCTGCAGATATCACCAGCATTGCTCCATCCATTAACGCAGAACCCGAGAGCATCGTTGCCATCAGCGTCTCATGTCCGGGCGCATCCACAAACGAGATAGACCTGAATGGGATTCCGTTCCCCTCGCAGACCGGGCAATTCGGTTTTGCTGAGTATGCTTCCGGACCTTCGCAGTGTTCACACTTGTAGAACGTTGCGTCCGCGTACCCAAGCCGGATGGAGATACCACGTCTCACTTCTTCGCTATGCCGGTCGGTCCATGTCCCGGTAAGCGCATTTACGAGTGTGGTCTTTCCGTGGTCCACATGGCCCACCACCCCGATATTTACGCTGGGAATAGTCACATCATGCAAATGAAATCGAACCTCCTTATGCTCTAGGTGGTTGGCTTTTCAACCATCTTATAACAATTTTAATACTTCAGCCCCAAAAACGGATATCATTGAAGGGATTGATGAAACCCGGTACAAGGGAACTAGTGTTAATGACATTGCTTTCTTGATACATAATAATACCCTCAATAAAAATTTGCCTTATGAGATGAGTGAACACTCTGGATCCTCCCCCATATTTTGAGGAGTCATCGGTACTCAGGTAACCCGAAAATTGAGAATCTCTTGGTAACTCTCCTGATATTTTTACAGGATTATCGCAGGCACTCTTTATTGTTGGGGGTATTCGAAATGCATCCGGAATTAAATCAAGTAATACAAATTGATGATGAGTACAAGAGTGGCAAGGTTGGGAAGGAATCACGATGATCAATGATTGTGCCTATCAGGATCGTCACCACGTTTATTAAAATCAATAATCCGGGCATCGCTCTATTTTCCTGTAACCAAGAATATACATCTTGAAGTAATTTTGATAAGGGTATATGGAAGTTCGTTTTAAAGAACCAGTGTGTTTGGTATTTAAAACGGAATGAAATCTGTATAACTGACAACTATCGGTCGGGTGGATTAACCTCCCCCTTCACAGCTCTGGTCGATATTTTTCCACGCCTCCTGAAGCTCATTTCCCGCTGCAAACTCCCGTTCACGTTTGATCACTGTTTTAGCGTCTTCAACGAGGGCTTTTTTTGTTTTTTCCACATGTTCAGCAGGAATCAGCTGGTCAATACGATAGAGGAGATTTGTGCTGTCCAGTTCAGCGAACAGGCTCCCTTTAATCTGTTCAAGGTGCATCACCGTGCCGGTTGTCCCGGTTTTGGGGTACCGTACTCGCATGCCAAGGGAGATCTCTTCCGTGAGCATATACCAGAATGGGTGCATTGTTCTATAGATATCTTGTGCCATTCTGTCATCACTACACAAACACTTTTTCTTGTAGTGTTCTTCCGGTTATGTTTACCACAGTGTGAACGTTGATCTATGCAGAAAAAATAGAAAAATTTTATAAAAGAATTAGTTAATGGTTAATCCCTGCATCACCGCAGATTCTGGCACGGAAAATGTCGTTCCTGTTCCCAAGATGTGGTATGGTCCGGTCGACTTCACCGTGTATGGGTTTCCGGTGGTTGAATATGGAACAACAAATTCCCCGTTGGCACTTTCCTGCCGGTAGGTAAAGTTTCTGCCAGTGTTTGATACAAGCGGGATTTCAATAATCCCCGTACCTTTGATATGTGCACCTTTCACGTATTCAAAGACTTTTACATATTTCACATCTGATGTTTTGGAATTGAATACATTTGTTGGGGATTCGTGAACAAGCCGGTAGTGCTGAAGTGCCGGGACTGCATCAATCGGAAGAATGATTGACGGGCTCAGTACCGTGGCATGGTACCCCTGAGGTGGTTTCTGGTTGTACTGCTCAGATTTTTTAGCCGCATCCGTTACGTTCATGGCTTCTGCATTGGAGATGACCGGCAGCGATACATGTGTGATACTGGAGTCTGCATATTCGACGTAATATGCTGCCGTCGCCGGTGTCATGGAGCCATCAAAATTATGGAGCCGTGAGATCATCGTATGATAATACGGCTGTTCATTCAGGAGAACTGATTCATATTTCTGGGGATCACTCTGGCTGGGTGTCAGGACTGTCATCTGGTAGGGGGCTCCTGCTGCGGTTGAGTTATACCAGGTTGCCATCGCCCAGAACTTCCCGGTATCCATTTCGATATCGGTAATAACATACTTGGTACCATCATGATCGAGAATGGTGTTTGCATTGTTCTCAGATGTAGCCATAAAGTAAGCAGCAGATCCATCCGGGCCGGCAACACCTGCCTGGAATGGGTTGGCATTTGGAATCCTTTTAGCGATATATGTGATCATATGGCCATAGTCCCACCAGGACATGACGCCATACGCGGTGTCGGGATATTTGAACGTCTTCGGATCGTAAATAGTGAAATAGTTTACCCCAGTATCTGGTGTACTGTTTCCCATCCAGTCCAGGGACTCGCGCCAGTCAGGGTTCATCCGAACCACATCGCTTGATGCATTTACATAACTGTAGGTCGCAGAAGTGTACGCAAAAAGAATCCCAAGTCCTGCAGTAATCACGATAAGTCCAAGCATCAGGTAAGTTGAGGGGGGCAATCCGTCCGTTTTTTTCTGGAGTTTTTTCTGCTTCTTTCCCCGCGGGGATTCATCTTTCTTATCAGACGTCTCATGCGTCGCATCTGAAGAAAAACCTCTTGCCAATGATGTGATCCCGCCCCACCCCCGTTCAAAGGCAAAACTCACACAGACCGCCGAGAGCAATGCGATATTTACGGCCAGGTAATATTCGTACCTGATGTGCTGCCAGGTGGAATAGAATATGACAACCGACCATACCAGTGCAAAAATTTCATGGGGGCGCTCATCCTTCAGGTTGTTATAGAGGAGAACAAGTGCCCCTCCAATCATGAGGAGCAGGCCGTAATTGAATGCAATCCAAGCATTGTCTAATGACCAGCCACGGGCTTCCTGCACGGTATTTGTCACCGGTGCCTGCCCAAAGAATGCAAACAGTGCAGAAATAAGCAAATTATACAACTGGGGGCTAACCACGAAAAGGATCGCGGACACAAGTATGGCGCAACCAATCAGCACCAAGGGGTAATAGTACTTCTTTTTCCCGTTGATGTATTTTGTCAGGAAATAGAGGAAAACAGTCCCTCCAATCAGTACGATATAAGCGATGACATGTCCTATCGAATACGTGGACAGTCCCAAATCCTGGCTCTTGAAGCCAAACAGTAGGAGGCCCGCTATTGCAATGACGAAGACAATGGTATTTATCACAAGGAGATAATCGGCCGAGCGTTCCCGGTAAAAATCTATGATGAACTGAATGACGGTGAAAATCCCGACGATCATAGCAAAGAGGATCATCGTGGGCATCACAAAGAGACCCAACAGGTATGCAATTCCCGCAAGCCCTGAGAACAAAAGGATTTTTTTGTGATTTTTTAGATTTTTTAGATTTTTTACGTCAATTGGGGCTTTTTTGGCAAGACACAATGTATATATATAAAATAAACAAAAAAGTGTCGAAAAAAGGACTTCCGCGATATGGTGGTCCATGTATCCATAGAATGACCGGTAAAAAAACTGGCCTGATACAATTGCGGTGAATCCTGCAGACAGGATACCGGTCTTCCAGTCTCCGCAACATTTCCCGATATAATACATGAGCGGCACAACAAGCATTCCCATGACCGGGGGAACGAGAAGGCCGACTCCAATAATTTCCGGGCGGGTTACAGCACCGGTGATCAGGCAGCAGATTGCTATAATGGTCGGGAAGAGCGGTCCCCAGTAGACTGATGTTCCTACAGGGTACTGGGACATGGGATCAAACCAAGCATAGGTAAGGTGATTGGCCAGAAGTTGCTCTACCTGTCGGAGATTGTAAAGGGGGTCATCGCTTCCCACCATCATGAGGATATCGGTTTTACCCATGAGGAACATGGGGATGAGGCGGAGCCAGAGTGCAAAGAGGGAAAAAAATATAATAATACCAAGGATGAGTAAATTTCTTCGGTTTTTAGTATCCAGTTTTACCATATGATCTACCTTTCTTGGGTACAAAATCGATGTCAGGAGCATTAATAAATTTGGATGAATGCATCAAAGCATCGTTTTGAACAAATTTTCATATATATCTGGATCTCTCCACCTTTGTATTGTTTAAAATTAATTTGGAATGTGGCAGGCTGATCCATCAGGGATTTTACTTCTTTAATATACATTTCCCTATGATAAAATGGAATAATGATTATAATCCTTGGTTAAGACACGAAGAATTTTCAGATGAGGTT
>JBDKTL010000023.1:0-9496 GCA_039698055.1 Methanoregula sp.
ACCGCATCAATAACGTCACGATCTACAATGCAAAATGGGAGATTGTAAAAGCTGCCATCGCGGACTATCTGGCTCATCCAAAATACACGCTCTAATTTTTTTCTAGATCTTGTGCGTAAGTCCTATCTCATAAAAATGAGTGGAATTGTGAGATGATAAAGTTGTACCTAAAATAAGGTTACAAAGTGACTTTAGGTGCAAAGCCAGTTGACGGCAAAATAATTTTTAATAATTAATGTGCTTCTGATACAACGTATAAACCAATTGCGCCTACTAAAACTCCTGATAATATACCCCAGATCACCCCATAAATGCCATAAATATAGTAACCAACCATGATTCCGATTACCAATGCCACGATATATGCCAACGGATTATCCATACCGTACAATTTCATTCTTGGGTGATATATTTTTTTAAACATATCAAAGAACCAAGAATTCCCCCGAGCTAATTTTTGCTTTACCAACTGCCACTTGTCACTTGTTTTCAAATTTATCACCATCCATTAATTTATAAGATACCTCATCTTGCACGTAAAGTCCGGAGTCTGCACGTAAAGTCGGGTCAAAACCTTACTTTACGTGCAAAGCCACCTGCCGGCGTACTTTAATATCCTCACAGTTCCAAGTTTATAGGCACACGGGATCAGTCCCGTTGAAAGGAATGTGGCCCGCATATGGGCCGAACCTTGAGGTGAAACAAGATGGTTAAATCAATGTATGCCTATGTCCGCGAGGCATGGGCCAGACCTGAGAAGAGCGAGGTAAAAGCCCTTCTCTGGAACCGGATGCAGGAATGGCGTAAGGAAGGAAGCGTTACCCGTATCGAACGCCCGACCCGTATTGACCGCGCACGCTCACTGGGATACAAGGCAAAACAGGGTATTGCCGTTGTCCGTGTCCACGTACGCCGTGGTGGCCGCCGTGCCTCACGGTACGTCCGCGCACGGCGCTCCGCCCGGATGGGTAAGAATTCACTTACGCCGGGTAAGAGCCTCCAGCGGATTGCCGAGGAACGTGCCTCGAACAAGTACCCGAACATGGAAGTGCTTAACTCCTACTGGGTCGGACAGGACGGGAAACTGAAATATTACGAAGTAATTCTCGTCGATGGCCACCACCCGGTGATCATGAGCGACCCGAACCTTGCATGGGTTGGCGACAGTGTCCACCGTGGCCGTGCCGAGCGCGGCAAGACTGCAGCAGGACGCCGCGGGCGGGGTATGGGAACCCGGGGCAGGGGAACTGAGAAGACCCGCCCGAGCATCCGTTCCCACGCGAACCAGGGTAAATAACCTTATCTTTTTTTCCGGCCATGGTATCTTCATGAATAGTACCGACGCCTGCGTCTATCCATACCCGAACGGGGATTCATCCGTGCGCAGGCTCGCGCTCGAAGCAAAATCGCTTGGCTATGACAGCATCGTGGCGGCAGAAACACCGGCCTGCGAGTACCAGGGGGTAATCGTGTTAAGCGGCCTGATGATAGCCGGCAAACCCCTCAAAGATGTCATGTCCATTATCAGGCGAAGCAGGGGTTCCGGATCGATCGTGTCGGTCCAGGTTGGCGACAATGGGTTCAACCGGGCAGTTCTCGGGATGAACGATGTCCATATCCTGCGGGGAATCCATGCGGCAGACAAGCGGGCGTTTGACCATGTTGCCGCAAAGATTGCTGCGGACAAGAGAACTGCGCTTGATATCGATCTTTCCCCGCTTATATCCTGCCGGGGCCATGCACGGCAGAAAGCGATCCACCGGTACCTTGACCTGATAGTCCTGCACCAGCGTTATGAATTTCCGCTCACGATCTCCTCATGCTCCCGGTCCGTTCTTTCGATGCGTTCGGTACGGGAAGTGACCGGGCTCTGCTCTCTTATTGGCATGGACATGGTTGATGTGCAGCAGGCATTATCAGGAATCAGCAGGGTTACCGAACCAGGGGATGTTGCAGTCCGGGTGATATCGTGAGTGTCCGCCCGCCAACACTCCGGGAGAAGCGGCGCTATCTTCTTGCATGGGTAGAGCCCTTTGACATTGCCATTGACGGGAAGGATCTCTATTATGCGATTTATGATGCGGCAAGTTCGCTCTGGGGAGATGTTGTTACTGCCGCAATGCGCCCGGCGGTGATGTCGGTTGAAAACGGGTACGTGATCCTCCGGTGCCGGAGGGGCATGGAGCGGGAGTTTTCCATCGCGCTCTCGACTGTTTCCCTGTACCGGGAAAACGCGATTGCCTTGAGGGTGGGTGCAACATCAGGGACAATCGAAAGCCTGCGTGACCGCATAAAATCGTGGGAAAATCCTGCCAAATCCGCACCGGTACCCGGTATCAGGGACTGCACCTATGACACCGTCTCGTACGAGATTGTGCATGGGGACGGTCAGAAGGTTGATGTGATTGAAAAGGGATTTAAAAATGCACACCGATTGTTTTTAACAAACGATGATCTGGAGGAAAAAATAAATGCAACCACAATATCAGATGGGATATGATAGGGCGATCACGGTTTTTTCGCCTGACGGACGATTATACCAGGTAGAATATGCCCGTGAAGCGGTAAAACGCGGAACGACGGCAGTTGGGATCAAAGCAAAGAACGGCATTGTTCTCATTGTCGACAAACGGGTCAGCTCGAAACTTCTTGAAGCAGCATCGATAGAAAAAATTTTCAAGATTGACGATCACATCGGTGTAGCGTCCTCGGGACTTGTGGGCGATGCCCGGGCACTGGTCGACCGGGCACGGGTCGAATGCCAGATCAACCGGGTTTCCTACGATGAACAGATCGAAGTGGAGGCGCTGGCAAAGAAACTCTGCGACCATATGCAGACCCTCACCCAGTACGGCGGCATCCGCCCGTACGGCACCGCACTGCTTATCGCAGGAGTCAGCGATGGCGAGTGCCGGCTCTTTGAAACCGATCCCTCCGGGACGCTTCTTGAGTACAAGGCTACCGGTATCGGTATCGGCAGGCCGGCAGCGATGAAACTCTTTGAAGAGGAATACAACCCGGAGGCAGAGATCAAGGATGCAATTCTCCTCGGTTTAAAGGCGCTTCACTCGGCAACGGAAGGAAAATTCGATGTTGATACGGTAGAAATCGGTTTGATTGAATGCGCCAACCCGATCTTCCGCAAGATGTCCAAAGATGAAGTCGCATCCTATGTTGAACAGTTCAAGCAGTGACCTCCCATGATATCCCTTGAGAATGCAGTCGTCGCCCGGCTTGAGAGTTACGGGGAAAAATTTGAAATCTTAGTTGATCCGGTCCTGGCTGCACGGGTCCGGCAGGGTGAAAACCTCAACATCGAGGATGTGGTTGCGGCCCTCAACGTCTTTGGCAATGCATCACGCGGGACACGGGCTTCTGAAGAGTCACTCGAAAAAGTATTCCACACGACTGAATTTGCAGCAATTGCAAAGAAGATCATCGAGAAGGGTGAGATCCACCTGACAGCCGAGCAGCGGCACCAGATGATCGAGGATAAACGTCGGCAGGTCGTTACGTTTATTGCGCGGAATGCGGTCAACCCCCAGACGGGTCATCCGCATCCCCCCAACCGGATCGAACGGGCAATGGAAGAGGCGCGGGTGAATATCGATCCGTTCAAGCACGTCGATGAACTGGTCAAAGAGACGGTCAAGGCGCTCCGTCCCATCCTGCCGATCCGGTTTGAGGAGCTCCGTCTTGCAATCCGGATCCCCCCGGATAACGCGGCACGCGCGTACGGGGACATTGCGGCTGCATCCACGCTTGAAAAGGATGAATGGCAAAAAGACGGGTCATGGGTATGTGTTGTGCGGATCCCGGCAGGTATCCAGGGCGAGTTTTATGACCTGGTAAATAAAATTTCAAAGGGTGAGGGCCAGGTAAAAATCCTCAATCAAGTATATTAATTTTAAAGACTAATATGAGAAGACAGATCGGTGGGTAACCATCATGGCAAGCGCAAATAAAACAGCAAAAGGAAAAGTGACCGGAAGCTCAGGGCGTTTCGGCTGCAGGTACGGAAGATTTGTTCGCAAGAGAGTCAACGATATGGAGAAGATCTCCCGTGCACTTCACCGCTGCCCGAAATGCGATATGGACACGGTGTCCCGCCAGGGAACCGGCATCTGGGAATGCCGCAAATGCGGGTTCAAGTTTGCCGGCGGTGCATACCAGCCGCAGACTCCCGCGATGAAGATTGCCCAGCGGACATTCGACCGCCGGGCAGATGAGATCAAGAAATCCACCCAATAACTCTGATTATTTATGGCAAGTACCTACAAATGCGCCCGGTGTAAGCAGAAGGTTGAGATCGATGTCAATGTCCGATGTCCCTACTGCGGCCACCGTATCCTCTTTAAGGAGCGTGGCGCCGCAATAAAAGAACTCAAGGCACGGTAATCCCCTTAACCGGGACCCGGTCATAAGCCTGTTTTTAATAGTTTATTTTCCATCTGGTACAAGAGGGATTCAAACGTGCCGCAGCACGAAGCACTTTTCCGGTTTACGAGCGTTCATGCCGCGATGATCTATGCAGCGCTTGCTCCGGAACTTACTGACGAAGTAAACTCCCGCTCCACCACAAGCTGCTGGCTTGAAGGCACCGATACTCTTGTGATGCGGGTGGAAGCGCAGGATATTGCCGCGCTGCGTGCTGCGCTCAACATGTCGCTCCGGCTGGTCAACGTGGCTGAAGAGATGCAGCAGATTGTCAGCTGAAATGGTGTTTTTGCCCATGGTGCCGTGATTCCCGGGTCTTGTTCCGCGAAAAAAAATTGTTTTAACCAATAAATCCATGCTTGCGATCAAATCCTGTCCGGGGCGGCACACAATCCCCGTGCCGGGGAACTCCCCATCGGAATCATTTAATCGGTAGGGATTACCATATTAATCAGGAGACATTATGCAGAATATTTCACCAAAAGTCCAGAACCAGCTGGGGATGCTCCAGCAGATACAGCAACAGCTCCAGACAATCCTTTCCCAGAAAAGCCAGTACGAGATGGCAGTGCGTGAGGCAAACCGGGCTCAGGAGGAGATCAAGGATGCCGCCGAAGATACTCCCATGTACATGAGTGTCGGCAGCATCATGGTCCAGAAAAACAAGACCGTTGTTTCTGAAAAACTCACCGAGAAAGTAGAGACCCTCGAACTCCGGATCAAGTCCCTTGAAAAGCAGGAAAAGATGCTGCAGGGAAAGTTTGAGCAGCTGCAGGCTCAGATCAAGTCCGCTATCGAGGGCAAGTCTGCCCCCGACGCGTCATAATTTTTTTCTTTTCTCTCCCATAAAAACCAAAACTATCTTGGTATCACGGATACCATTCCTGTTATGAGTAACCCGGCAGATTTTCTGGGTACGGAGCCAGCCCACCGGCTTCTCGTGATCAAGATCGCTGCCGATCATGCGTCCCGCGCCCACAAGGGCCAGTTGCGCAAGGACCGACGGACCCCGTATATCACGCACCCTGCCCGGGTTGCAGGGCTGGTTGGGACATTCAATGGTTCGCATGTTGCGATCATCGCTGCGTGGCTCCATGATGTGTACGAGGACTGCTCCCCGGAATGGATCGTACTGACAAACAAGTTGATCGCAAATCTCCCGCTGCCCGCCGATGAACGCAGTGACATTGCCGCAATCATCGATGCCATGACCAAGAAAAATACCATCCCCGGGAAGGCGGCCCGGCTCTCCGACAGCCTCGACCGGATTCTCAATGCACCTCCCGAAGCAACCCTTGTCAAGATCTGTGACCGTATCGACAACCTGCTTGATTCCGCGGACCGGAACGGCCGGTTCACGAAGCGCTACCTTGCATCGACCGATGAAGTGATCCACAAACTCTCGGTCCGGGCGTCGCTGTACGGGTACGATAAGGGTCTGGATATTCTCGTGCAGATCCGGAACTCGAACCTGAAAAATGGAAAAATCAATTCCGTAGTTTAGTTATTCCGTTTACTCTCTGGTTTTACTGGTCACATCATAAGGGAAATAATAAAAAGTGATTTTTTTAGATCCTGCTGGTCAGGTTGATCGCGTTTACCAGTGCGTCAACAGAAGCAAGGACGATGTCATCCCCGCTTCCGCTGGCATCAAAGGTATGCCCGTGTTCGTCCTCCACCGCGATCGTCACGTGGCACATCGCATCGGAACCGCCGCTGATCGCCTCGATGTTGAACTCCTTGAGCTGGATGCGTGCCGGTACGATGCCAAATATCGCTTTGAGCGCTGCATCCACCGGGCCGTTGCCGACGCTTGAGAACACGTGTTTATTCCCGTTGACCGTTGCCTGGACACTTGCTGTCGGGATGACATGGTTACCGGTCATAATCGCGATGTCCTGTATCGCCAGCATCTTGTGGCTGAGCTCGATGCCCATGACGCTTTCCGCGATCTCGTAGAGATCGGCATCCGTCACCCGTTTGCCCTTGTTCGCGATCGCTTTCACCCGCTCGACAATGGTATCGAGCTGGGCGTCGCCGGGCTCGATATGCACGTCGTGGAGCATCTGCTGTACGGCATGCCTGCCCACATGCTTCCCAAGTGTGAGCCTGCGCCGGTGCCCTACCATCTCCGGGGTCATGATCCCCGGTTCAAAGGTTGCAGAGCACTGGAGCACGCCCTGTGTATGGATGCCGCTCTCGTGCGAGAAGACGTTCTCGCCGACAACCGGTTGCGTTGGCGGGATGCCGATGCCGGAGAACCGTGAAACAAGCCGCGAAGTTTCTACCAGCCGCTCTTTTTTGATCCCGGTCTTTACCTGGTAGATCGATTCGAGGATCATCACGGTCTGTGCAAGATCGGCATTTCCTGCCCGCTCACCAAGCCCGTTCACGGTTACCTGCACCTGCGAGGCTCCCGCTTCAACCGCAGCGATCGTGTTTGAGACGGCAAGCCCGAAATCATTGTGGCAGTGCACATCGAGCGGGCAGTCGACATTGCGGGCAATTTTCCCAATCAATGTCTTCATGCCCGATGGGGACATGACACCGACCGTGTCGGGGATGTTGATGATCGTTGCTCCGGTATCTGCTGCCGTCCGGCAGACTTCAATGAGGTAATCCCCGCTGGTGCGTGTCGCATCCATGGGCGAGAACATGCACAGGTCAACATGGCTGCGGATATACCGGATGATATCTTCGGTAATTGCCAGCACTTCGTCCCGGCTTTTCCTGATGGTGTTCTCCCGCTGGATATCGGATGTCGGGATGAAAACATGTACCATGTCGACCTTGCAGTCAAGACATGCATCAACATCTGCCTTTACGGATCGTGCGAGTCCGCAGATATTCGCCTCGAGATCAAGCTTTTTAATTGCTGCGACGGTCTCTTTCTCGGCTTGCGACGAGGCAGGGAACCCTGCTTCGATGATGTGCACACCGATGTCAGAGAGCTGACGGGCGATCTCAAGTTTCTGTTCAAACGTGAAAGCTATCCCCGGGGTCTGTTCTCCATCCCGGAGCGTAGTATCAAAAATCGTGACTTCATCACGGGTGTTGCTTTCGGTGAAGAAGGCAATCCCCCGCAAAATCCTTGCGAGCCATGGATACCTATTATCCCCCTTCTTATATAAACAAAACCCGGATCCGTGCCCGGTTGTCCAGAATGCGCAGAAATAGTGGCGGATTTAACGATACGTTTATTACAGAATTATCCCAATATTAAGAGCGCAGTGCCCCGCCTTAACTCAGCCTGGTAGAGTGCGCGGCTGTAGATTGGTTTACCGTATCAGGTAACTGCGCGGCTACCGCGATGTCCCCGGTCCGAATCCGGGAGGCGGGATAACTGTTCACAAATGCCCAGGTAGTGTAGCGGCCTATCATGATTGCCTGTCACGCAATCGACTCGGATTCGAATTCCGACCTGGGCGTCGCTTTTTTTAAATCTTTTTGTAATGTTTTCACGTTTTTTGTTATGATCTGCGTTACCGGTAAACAATATCGGAGAGGTTTTTTTATGAATAATTCCGGGTAATGTACAAGACCTGGGGAAACTTATTCGCTTGATTAGTAGCTTCCCATTTTGTCCCTGTTAAAAAAAGCGCGGAGTTTTTTTTATCTCTCCCGGTAAAATGGTGTGTATATGCTGAATTCAATCCTTGCAAAAATTCAGGGTCTTCTCTTTAACCCTGTTGAAACATTCCAGAAGTCCTGCGATGACGAACCAGTCCTCGTGTTTACCTATTTTATTGCGCTCCTCTTGTTTGATGTCATCATGACCACGCTTCTCATTGTGATTGGTGCCGGCAACAGAATGTACGGGAGTATGATGCCGGGTATTGAATCGCCGGCGGTATTTTTCGTTGTCATATTTGTGGCCGGGCTCATTTTCACACTGCTCTGCAGTGCATGGGTTCATCTCTGGGTATGGGTTGTTGGCGGGCGCAAAGGAATCATGCAGACCGTCAGGGCAATCATGTATGGCATGACCCCAAACCTCCTGCTTGGCTGGGTTCCGGTGGTAGGTGTGATCTTTTTTATCTGGGCGTTAATCCTTGAGATTCTTGGTATCCGGGAACTCCATGGGATCAGTACAAGTAAAGCCGTAATCGCCATGGCAATTGCCGTGATCATCCCCCTGATCCTTGTCATCATCGCAGCGGCATATTTTATCATTTCACCGGTCAGCGCCATATCGCCGGTAGCGGTTACATAACCCAATCCCTTTTTAGTATCCATGGCCGCGTTTTATTGTCAGGCTTTTTTAAATAAAAAATCCCGGGCCTGATCCATCATGTGAATTTTATCAACCTAAAAAAAACGCCTTTACCACGTTACCTCCGGCAATAAAATAAAAGAAGCCGTTACCGGATCTTACCGGCTGCGGTATTTGCGATTTGCTTCAGGGTCTCGTAATCCGTGGTCGTTCCCCCCATCTCCAGTTTTTCAAAGACGTCCTTTTTCATAAAAAGGATCGAATATATCGCGGGATGGCCGGGATCGGAAGGATCCTGTGTTTTATAGGCGATGCTTTGATCCCCGATCCGGTACAGGGGAATCTCGTAGACGGTAATTGTTCCGTCAGCCCGGGATTCCATCTCATCCTGTGCCATATCAAAGACTTTGTTCATGTTCCGGATCGGGTACACATCGATGATCTGCTGGAGACCCGTCAGGTCATATCTGACAAGGTTTACCCGGTAGAACGTGACGGAATATCCCATTCTCCAGCCAAGATCCCGGGATAACGGGCTCTGCTCCTGATATATTGTGTCAGCACGATCCTTGAGAATGTAATCTTCCGGTATATCTGACAACTGCAAAGCCAGAGCCGATGGGAGAACCGTGGAAACGGGGCTTTCAGGAGTTGGGGCAGGCACAAGGGTACGTTCCGGTACAGGTGTGGGCGTTGGTACCGGTTCAGATACCGTTTGAGAACAACCCATGGAAACAAACATTGCCACCATAAGGATGATGATTGCCATGAACCCTTTTGTCATACTAGTACCATAATGCCAGTTCACCTAAATGCTTGCTGGAAGGTACATCATCTGCACTGTTG
>JBDKTL010000024.1:0-123732 GCA_039698055.1 Methanoregula sp.
AAGTCGTCAACATCATGGAGAGTGAAGACCTCAACACCATCAAGGCCAAGATCAACGAACTCAAGGCAAAAGACCCCGGCGCCTTTGCCGCTGACCCCATCGTGGTCGAGGTTAAGGAAGCCGCTGGCGGCGTCGAAGTCGCCGCTGCCGGTGTTAACCCCCAGTTCCTCGAGATTGAGAAGAGACTGGACAAAATCGAGAAGAGAATCGAGTTCGTTGATGCAGAAATTGCACAACGTGTTGGGAGAAAGATCGGGAGAGATATCGGCATACTGTACGGCCTCGTTGCAGGTTTAACCGTATTTGTGATGCTGTTGTTCCTGCTCCAGAAATTGATGACACAGGTGTAATTGAGAGGTGTAATAGATGTTCAAATTTGAAAAAGAACAGAAGGTCTGGGACTTCAACGGCACCATGATTGGTGGACAGCCAGGAGAGTACCCGACTGTATTAGGTGCTTCAATCTTCTACAACAAGCACGAATGCGTGCTTGACGACAAGACAGGGAAGATCGACAAGGCAAAGGCAGAAGCACTCTGGAACCGCTGTCAGGTTCTCTCTGACATGACCGGTATCCCGCACTTCATCCAGATTATTGCGGAATACGGGGAAGCATTCGAGAGCTACTTCAACTGGTTCGACAGTATCGACAACAAGACCGCATTCCTGATGGACTCATCAGTTCCCGCTGCACTTGCCCATGCATGCAAGTATGTAACGGAAGTCGGACTTGCAAAACGTGCGATCTACAACTCGATCAACGGTTCGATCCTGCCCGAAAGCATTGAAGCACTCAAGAACAGTGATGTCGATGCAGCAATTGTGCTCGCGTTCAACCCTGCGGATCCATCGGTCGTAGGAAGAGAGAAGGTTCTTGTTGAAGGTGGCGTTGCAGGGCAGACCAAGGGAATGCTTGAAATCGCAGAGTACTGCGGCATTACCCGCCCGATTCTCGATACCGCAGCAACCCCGCTCGGTCTCGGTTCCGGTGGCTCATACCGTGAGATTCTTGCCTGTAAAGCAATCCACGGCTACCCAACCGGTGGTGCATACCACAACATGACCGTATCATGGACCTGGCTCAAGCGCTGGAAGGGAACAAGCAAGACCCCGTCAGTCCTCGCAGAAGGATACAAGGGCAAGGATGTCCTGCTCGAACAGATGTCCCACCACTACCTCGGCGGTATTGAGGGTATCAAGCAGGCTGCATGGTCAGCACCCGATATCGGCTGCAACATGATTGCAAGCACCCTCGGTGCAGACCTCATTATGTACGGTCCAATTGAAAACGTCGAAGCAATGATCACCGCACAGGCCTACACGGACATCACCGTCCTTGAGGCAACCCGCCAACTCGGGATCGAGTGTAAGGCAGAAAGCCACCCAATCTTTAAATTAATCTAAATCTATTTTTTTATCGTTCCCGTCTATTTCGTCGGACTGGTGAAATTCGTAATAACCACCCGCAGGAGTCAAACCGTTTGATCGTATATGATGGTCTACGCGACCCTATTCAAGCAGTTTGCCGTACGATGTGTCCTTACTTCACCACGGGTACGTAATCGGGAAGGGACGTAAGGGAAAAAGACATGTCCCGGTTTTTGCCCGGTTGATGCACACGAGAGAAGGATAGCGGACTTTTTTTGGGATTATTGTCCCGTGTGTGAGGGAAAATTCGCCCGTTCAAAACTGGCTTGTGCTTCTTCATGACGTCCAAGATTTTGTAAAGCCTGTGCTTTGTGTTCCCAGACAAATGAATTTATGGAGTTGTACTCCAGTGCCTTGTCAAATAAAACCAGGGATGCCTCATTTTTACCCAGTTCCCGCAGGGCAATTCCCTTCGCCGTCATTGCCCGGATGTTGTGGGGGCTTGACGCGAGAATTTGGTCAAAACAGGCAATTGCCTCTTTGTACCTGCCAATCTGGTTTAATGCATATCCCTTGTTTGCCCAGGCAAGGGTATACTCCGGATCAAGGGCGATGACATGGTCAAAACAGGTGATCGCTTCAATATACCGTCCGATTTTTCGCAGGGTATATCCTTTCTCGTACCAAACCGTCGTGAGATCCGGACTGAGGCGGAGTGCCTGATCGTAACAGGCAAGAGCATCATCGTGCCGTCCGAGATAATAATAGACTTTGCCTTTTTCCTCGTATGCTATTATATTGTTGTTGTCCGTTTCAAGAACCGTATCATAAAGGAGCAGGGCATCATCGTATCGCCCGATTCTTGTCAGGTGATGCGCTTTCTGGAGAAGTTCTGTCGAGTCCATATCCCCTCATAGATTACATGCACACCCGCATGATAATACCTTACGGCAAAAAAATGTATTTTTTAGCGGGATCGTGTCCTGCAGAATAACAGCCCGAATATACCGATACCGGCGAACACGACAAGCACGGATGATGATGCCGTGGGGGTAGTCATCACGGAGGATACAGGCACGGGGAGAGATGTGGATATAGTCGTGACCGCAGGTGTCGGCGTTACAATAGTTGTTACTGTGGTGGGTGGAAAAGTAACCGTTTCAACGTGCGCTTCCGGGTTCATCGTATACGATGTCCCTCCGGGGAATGCTATCTGCGACGATCCCGAATCCCTCAGGTATACGGAGAGGGTCTGGTAACTATGCCCGGCGAGATGTGATTTGTCCACCGGTGCGTTAACCACATAGACCGTGTATGTTCCCGGGTCAATCTGGGATTCGATCCGGGATGTTTTCCACGTCATCGACCATTGCTGGGAACTGTCGACATCGACCATGGTAAATTGACCCTGGTCTGCCCGCTGCGTAACATCGGTTAAGGTGACGCCATTTTCCGGAAGGCCCGGACCGGTCATAAACAGGTACACCCGGTTGCTGTCATAGGAGTTGGCATGCAGGATAATCGTATCCCCGAGATAGCCGTCGTAACTGGCATCTGCCCCGGCTACAGATGCAATGAGGAAGCCGGGGATGAGACAGAGAAGGACACAGGAGAGTGCCATGCGGAGGAAAGAATTGCCAAGTCGGTTCATATGAGTGTCTGATCATCTATAAACTGCCAGCAGGTTTATTTTTTTTGTACGGCACACCGACAGGATCGGCTAGTAGAGACGACACGTCTTGGCAGGTAAAACGGATTTCCATGAAATAAAAAAAAACGGTGCATCAATACAGGCGATAAATGAAAAACCCGTCCTGGATATGTTCGCTTTGATCGAAATCCGCGAGAAGATTTTTCCGGTTTCCGCAGGAGAGCATCTTGTTTTTGAGCGGTTCAAGTCCGCACGTGTGATAGATCAGGTTTTTGATCTCTTCATTTGCCTGCCGGATCTCCCGGGTTTTGATTTTCCCGAGGACATCGGCAGGGTATGCATTGATATCAAAATAGGCAAACAGTGTTTCAAGGGAGATAAACCAGAGTTTTTCCTGCACCGCATTTGCCGCTGCCAGTGTTGCCTCAGTATCCGTAAGGACGAGATACGCTTCATCATTCCCGTGAAACAGCGCCCTGTACCCGTACAGGATTCCTTTTGATTCACGTAAACTGTCAGGACTGACACCAAGGTATCGGGCAAGCGCTTCGCATTTCTGCTGCATTACCGGATCCTGGATTTTACTCATCTGTTATCCCCGTAAATTCAGCGTACGTAATCATTGATGCGGCTTGTTTACAATCAGCATGGTTGTATGAGATAATAAGTGCGCTCTTTTTATGCCGGGTACTCGTCTCACAAGACAATACTCTGACCTTGTTTCCCTGCAGATTATTAAAAAGGGGGAGGTTCTTGTGGCATTAATCCTCCCAGACAGCCGTGTGCCAGCGAAATGTGCAACCGACTCCATCAACCCGATGAAATCATCAGGGTTGAATGAAAAAATAAAAAAAAGGTTGGATCTTGCAAAAGGGCTCGTTACAGATTAAGCGGTTCAAAACCCTGTTTGAATACCTTGCCGAACTGGACGTTTATCTTGGGATCAATGGCACATACCGGACAAACATAATCGTCGGGCAGATTGTCGAACTTTGTTCCCGGTTTTATGCCACGATGGGGTTCGCCGCGTGCTTCATCATAGATGTACCCGCAGATGGAACAGACATACTTTGTCGGGCTCCATTCTTCAAATCCCCATTTGCCAATCCTGCCTTTTCCCTGGTAACCACATACCGGGCAGAGATACGATTCCGGCAGATCCTCAAAGGCAGTCCCTTCCGGAATTCCGTTATGCGGTTCACCCCGCAGCGGGGAGTAAATGTAGCCGCAGATACGACAGCGGTACCGCTGCATCTTCCGGGCAGGTACTTTTTTTGGTTTTGCACTTTTTTTAATGGGTTTTGCCGTCGTTTTTCCCGCAAAAACCACAGGGGCTTTTTTTAAGGCTGCCTTTTTTGGTTGTGCAGCGACCATTTTTTTAGCAGGTGCCGCCGTCATTTTCGCTCCGGACACCGGTTTTGCTTTCACAGATACTTTCTTTTTTGTTATCGATCCAGCCATTCTGGACGTTTTTTTGGTTGTTGCCATCAGAACTTCACCCTTCAGGGCTCATTCGTTCTTTTCTTAAAAATTCTGCTTTACGAACAGCCCGTATAGGAGAAGAATAGCAATTGCCGATTCTTATATATTATGGATGCAGCAATCCATTCTACAAAAAATTGCAGGACTGGCCTTGTACAAACCTCCGGACTGGGGAGAATGCCACGGCGAAAGACCCCGTCAATTTATCCGTCAGAACTTCCCATACTGTGAATTATTGATATGGCAGACATCATTTCAGGAGTAATCTATGCATTTGCGGCACTGTTTGTCATTCTTGACCCCATCCTGTCAGTGCCGATCTTTGCTGCAATGACCAAGGGACAGACCGCAGTGGAGGTCCACAAACAGGCGTTCATCGCGGTGGCAGTTGCCGGAAGCCTGATGTATATTTTCCTTGTTTTTAATACGCTGATCTTTGATATTCTCGGACTGACCCTGCCCAGTTTCCAGATTGCAGGAGGTATTCTGCTCTTTATTTTAGGTATGCAGATGGCTCTTGGAATTGCTTTAGGAACGTCCAAAGAACGGGCTACATCGGCGGCGGGAGTTGTTATTGGCACACCGCTCCTCTGTGGGCCGGGTGCCATTACAACGGTGATGCTCCTTTCCCGGGATTACGGAATCCTGATCCCGTTCATAGCCATCACCCTTTCACTCATTGCCACGTGGATCATCCTGTTTTATGCTTCATCAATCCAGCGTATCCTTGGGGATGTGGTTACCGATATCATGGGAAAGGTGCTCGGAATGCTCGTGGCTGCGATTGCCATCAAGATTATCTTTGCCGGTATTCTGGCAATGATTTGATAATTGCATCCAGAAAAAACGCTTAAAAAAATTTTGTGAACGAATAGAGGAATATCCCTTTTTTCCTAAACGGTTCTTATGATGTTTTTCCTGAAATGATCGATACCCGGCACAAGCGCCCTGCGGTGCCGTATCAGGAATCGCTCTTCAGGGTATATACTTCCACCATATGATGGGGGTGATACCGCATTTTTGCTTCCCGCAGCCCGGGGACGCCAAGATCGCTTTCCCGGTTAATATAAGTGAAGTTTTTTGCCAGCACCGCAGCGGTCTCCGCGTTGATTGCCTTGTATATTCCCTCACAATCAGGCAACCCTTTTTCAAAATGGACAAGAGCTGTATCAGCATTAAGTGGTTCAAACAGGGAGATGGCTGCAATACGGTCATCCACCCGGATCATCAGGCCCATGATCGATAGTTCGGTGAAATGCTCGATTGCATAGAATACCGCATCTTTCTCGTGGGCAAGAACGGTATCATTCTCACAGCCTTTCCATTCGCACCACTTGATGAGAAAACTCATGACCTCGTCCCGGTTCTCCGGGGTTATCGGTTCAACACGGTGCGAGCAGTTGTGCCGGAATTTGTGTAACTGGTTGCGGATCTTCAGATAATTCCTGCCCTGCAACTCCGCAAGATCGGTTGCCAGGTACACGTACTCGTAATGGTTCCGGTCCGGCACAAGCGTCATGTCCGGGCATACGTCTTTTATCCACGCCGCAGTATCAGGATCGATCAGCACAACGGGTCTCTCTGGGTCGCCGACATCGGATGCAAGGCGGACGAGCGCACGTAAAAGATCCGGATCGTGCGGTCCAATGGGAGCACGAAACCGGGTGATACCATCAATCGTGCTTGCAAGGATCACGTTCCCGTTAACATAGGCATACCGGTAATGTGCAAAATGGTTCCAGCAGACCATGTTCGTGAACGTGTTGTCGCTGTGCGTCTGGGGATAGCGTGCATAATGCTGTGCAAAAAAATCCCGGTCGGCAAGAGTGACGGGGATAAAATCATCCTGTTTTAGCATTTAATCCTCACCACGGTAAATCATCGGGATATGCCCGGTCATCCGCTCAAACCCAAGGGGCAGATAGAACTCTTCAAAGTCAGGTTCGGCAATCAGTCCTATCCATGACAGCCCCGCCTCTTTACAGTGTTTGACCAGCAAGGAGACAATCTTTTTCCCGATACCCCTGCCACGGAACGCCGGAAGGATAACCAGGTCCTGGATATATGCATCAGATACACCATCAGAAAGCACGCGCCCCATGCCAACGGTACAGTTGCTGGTGGTTTCAATGGCAACAGCAAACGCAAAACTACCTTTGATAAGACGGGGGATTTCTGCCGGATCGTATTCATCCTTCCACCAGCCGCCAGCCCGGTACAGATCGACTATTGCCGGTATATCGTAATGATCGACAAGAGATACGGTAATCTGGATATCCGGTCCGATCATTGCATCGCTCCCGGTAAAAAAAAACATGGATCACGAAGAGTATCTGAATCGACAGACAATTGGATATACGGATAATTATTCCGGACGTGCATGAGCAGTCAGTTGTTCAATCGCGATGTCCACGATCGCCCCGAGATCTTCCACTTTCCATTTTTCAGAGTTCAGGATAATATGGTAGATCGAGAGATCGTCAATATGGATGTCATAATACGCACGATATCGTCCTGCTTCGCAGTGTTCCCGTTCGAGCGTGATTTTTTTTGCTGTTTCTTCATCCGCAATCTGATCGCGGAATACAATCCGTTTCAGCCTGCAGTCAATCGGGGCATACAGCCAGATTTTCAGGTCTGCGTTATCAACCATCCATCCGGAAAGTCTGCCTTCAACGATTATGTTGTTCTTCTGTGCGGCGATCTCTTTCTGGCGCTGGTCAATCATCTTGTCGTAAGAGGGGTCTGTTTCTGCAAGATGCCCGAACTCTGCAAGATCCATGTTGTGCTCTTTTGCACACAGCCGGAAAACCTCTCCGGCCGAGATCATCTCAAACCCATGACGCTTGGCAAGGTACCGTGAGAGTGAGGTCGTCCCGCTGCCGGGAAGCCCGCTCACGGTGATCCGCATCAGATTCCCCCAATATTAAGGGCTTTCCTGATAACCTGGCTCAGCGCAATGGAGCAGATCATGTACCACAGCATCCATGCCGGAACGATCCAGAGAACAGGAGCAGTCAGACTCTGGACGCCATAATACGGGAGAGTGATGGTTGTAGTAACTTCACTTAAACGAAAGAGCAGCCAGAAGAAGATCGGGACGGTGAGAACAAGGATATATGCCATCGGTTTGAACTGCTGCTGCGACATCTCCATCTGTTCCCGCATTACTTTTTGCTGTTTTGCCTCCATCTTCTTGATCTTCTTTTCGTCCTGCGACAACTGCACTTCACGGAATTCTTTCTGGAACTCTTTCATCCGCTCCTGTGTTTCTGCCATCCGCTCATAATCGATGGTGTATTTCTGGATGATCGAAGAATACAGGCCTGTCAGTGCGGACAGGATCACGATCAGGATAAAGAACGGGATTTTAAACTCAGTCACGAACGGGGAAAACACCAGATCGATGCTTCTCCCCACACCAATGCGCAGCCATTCAATGCTGTAGGAAAACATCATCAGCATCATGAAGAGCAGTGCAACGTATAATCCGTATTTGTCCCAGAATTTTCCAAAATCCATGAATTCACCTAAGGGTTTCAACTAAATTCTGCGATGCCTGCTCCAGCAGGAAATCGGCGTTGGTAATGATTTTAATGGTGCTTCCCGTCACCATTGCATATGCAGCAGCAATTGACCGGTTGAACTGCTGGTGTTCGGCTATTGAGCGTGAACCTTCTTTGTCCCGCATGCGGGTTTCATCGGAAAGCCGGCGCATGAGGATCTGGTCATCATCTGTCTCAACAAGGACGATAATATCAGGCATAATCTCGCGCAGCACCCATTCGGGAAGCCCCGCGAGATAGCCTTTTGGTGTTTTGACAGATGCATGCGTATCGATCAGCACATTGCCCGGAATCTTTGCGATTGCCTGGGCTGCAAACTGCTGCAACCGTTTCTGGACGGTGCGATCGAGTGCCCGCATCTGGTCGCGATCCTGCACGATTCCTTCAGATTTTGCCACCTCGAACATGAAGGTGCCAAAGTTGATCGGCTGGTATTCGACTCCTTCTTCCCTGAGTTTCTTTAATGCCTCGTTGACAACCGTCGTTTTACCAACGCCCGGAACTCCGGTGATAATGACTTTTTTTCCTGCCATTCTCGTCCCTTTCCACTTTTCATTCTTTGCCAAAGAACGTCCGCATGAACGGGTACATCTCCATGATCTGCTGGCTGGCGATCTCCTCGTAGAGACGGTAGGTAATACTCACGGTCAGCAATAATCCTGTGCCGCTTACCGCTCCAATCACACCAAACAGGTTCGCTATCACACTGAGCAATCCGATGAATACTCCTCCGATAACCGTGACACGCGGAATATACCGGTCAAGGTACTTTTCCAGCACCTGCGGATTTCTCCGGTAGCCGGGAATGGACATGCCTGACATCTGGATCTGGCGGGCGACATCTTTTGAATCCAGCCCGGCCGTCTTGATCCAGAAGAGTGCAAAGATCGCTCCTCCGACCACCATGAATGTGGTATCGATCCCCAGACGTAATAGGATTTCCCATGGCGCATGACCGAGATCAGTCGTCCACCACATCCACTGGGTAGGCCCGTTGATTGGGGCGAGGAAATACATCAGACCCGAAACAGGGGTCTGGCCATCGAATTTCCCAAGAATGGTAATCCCGATATTTGAAAGGAACATTCCCAGCATCTGGATGTTTGCCTGTAAGACTCTGACGAGAATCATCGGCAGGACACTTGCATAGATCAGTTTGACCGGGAACCGTGCCCGCGCTCCCCTGACCTGCGCATGTGCAAGGGGGATTTCGATGCGCGTTGATTCAACATACACGATGATAAGAAATATCGCAATGGTAGTGACAAATGCGAGCAGTTCCGTCCCGAAATACTGGATGAAGTTCGCGCCATCGAGCACGACAGCAACGAGCCGGGGGAAAAATCCTACAGGGTACGGATCACTGACCGGCAGCCAGTTGATGAACCCGTTGACGATTGCCTGGGATATCCCGGCAATAATGAACAGTCCGACCCCGGAACCGATACCCCATTTGGTCACAACTTCATCCATCAGGAAAACCAGCACACCGCCAATACAGATCTGAATGAATATCAGGAGTGATACAGCAAACAGGCTTCCTCCGAAGAATTGCTGCGCGATGACCGGGTCCGGCTGCATAAAGCCCCCAATCAGGTTGGGTGCCGCTTCGATGACGATCATGACAAGGATGAGGATCTTCTGTAACCCCATGTACATGACCTGTCCACGGGTCTCACTGGTATCGATATGAAGGATATCAGCACCTTTCAGGAGCTGGAGTACAATTGAAGCTGTAACGATGGGCCCGATACCAAGATGGACGATCGAACCGCTTGCACCGGCAAGCAGTGCCCGCCAGTAAAGGAATACATCCTGTGAGCTCGATGCAAGCCCGAATACAGGAATATTTGTTAATGCAAAATACAGAACCAGAATTCCAAATGTCCACATCAGTTTGTTTTTGAAGTGGACATGTCCCTCGGGACTCTTGACTGCGGGCATCGCAGCAAGCAGGGGTTCCATTCGATCCAGCAGGTCTCCCATTGTTTCACCAAAAAATCAGGTGGGTCAGACGACCTGCGCCTTTCCACCAAGTTTCTCGATCTTTGCTATTGCCTGTTGAGAGAACGCTTCAGCCGAGATAGTAAGTTTCTTTGTGACTTTTCCGCTGCCCAAAATTTTCTCGATGCCGAGATCGGCAGCATTCAGCACGACGGTGTCTCCTTCCTTTTTGGCAATTCCCTGTGCAATCAGCGACGGTAAGATCTGATCGATGATACCAACGTCCATCACCGCAACAGTGACGGCGGGATTATGGAAGAACCCGTTCTTTCCAAAGACCGGCCCTCCCATCTCCATATACCACTTGACAAAGTGGTGGGCGTTGATACCGGCGCGTCCTCTGCCGCCACGGTTTCCTGCCCCACGCCGGTTCTTGTGGGTTCCGCCACCGCATGTCCTCGATCCACGGTATCTTGAGCGTTTGTTTGTTGGCATCCCATTCACCTCATCTTATAAAGGAGTGTATTGATCTCCTGACCATAATAGCCAAGCGATCCGCCCTGAACAAAGGTGCGCTTGGTGGTCTTGTATCCCTTGCGCGGCGGGTGCAGCCGGAGAACCGGCTTTAATCCTGCAATATCACGCAGTTTTGATTCGCCATTTGCAAGAGCCTGTGCAAAATCCACAATCCCGCTATAGGTTGAGTTTGATTTGATGTACTCATCCGTAAGAGGACCGTCCCCCATGACTCTGCCGCGGGTGCGCAGCAGGGTCTCGATGGTTGGGGCATCCACTTCGCCATAGGCAACATAGTCCTTTACTTTACGGATCATCCCGAGATTTTCGGGAGTGTCCGCAATAAGGACGCAGTGGTTGATGTGATGCAGGCGAAGCATCTTTAAGGTGTCTTTGATATCCTGACGGGTGTTTACTACGCCGCGGACCTGTACAACTGCGTACATTACTGTGAGCCCCCGGTCCGGATCATATTCGTCCCTTTTAATGCGTTGAACGTTGCCTTTGCAAAGTTGATTGTGGTACGGGTCTGTCCGCGTGCAAAGGTCCAGGCATCCTTGATACCGGCAAGCTGAAGCACTTTTTTGCTGATGTCACCGGTAACAAGCCCGATGCCCTGCGGTGCCGGTTTGAGGGTAATGCGGACGCTGCCTGCGGTGCCTTCAACCTGCATGGGAATTGAGTGCGTGAGATCGCACCCGCATTCCCAGCTGCCGCAGCCGCGGTGGACTTTTACCAGGTTCATCTTTGCTTTTACAATCGCTTTCTTGATTGCATCGCCGACCTGCACATCTTTACCCTGACCAAACCCGATATAGCCATTCCGGTTACCGACAATGACAACCGCACGGAATTGTACACGGCGGCCTGAGTCGGTCATTCGCTGCATCATGGCGATATCGAGAACTTCATCTTCCAGATCCGGAAGGAAATAATCGACGATCTCAGGTTCCTTGATGGGTCTGCCGCTCTCAAGCACCTGGTCGATGCTCTTGATCTCTCCTGATGCGACGAGTTTGCCAAGACCGGTGATCGGGCGCCATTCTACCTTTTCGTATGCCATTTACACCATCTCCTTTTTTATGGCGTCTGCCACCTGTTCAACATTCTTGACGATATCAGCGGAGTTTTTGTTGTATGCGGCGATATGTTCACCTTTAACCCGTTCATCGGGCGGAAGGATTGATTCGCCGTGCGGTATATCAAGTCCTGCCTCGACAGCGCCTTTGAGTGCGGCAAATACCCGTGCACCATGTGTTGCCCGGTTCAGGCCGATGTCCAGAATGGCACTGTCCTGTTGTGCCTTCTTTGCCTTAACCGCAAAGAGCATGCCGGTAAGGTATGCTGCAGGGGTGTTCGAGGTTGATCCCTTGTATCCGTATTTTTCCAGTTCCGCAGAGTTTGCTGCTACCAGTGTCCGGTCGCCATCCATCTCGGCGGTGACCAGTTGCACAATGATATGCCGGTTTGTCTTGCGCACAACCATGCGCGGCACATCTGCGACAACAAGCCGGGTTCTCTGGTAATAATCGGTTTTGCCATCCCTTCGTCTTCGGAAGGGTACAAAATACCGTGGTCCGGTTGCCATGTTACTTCATCCTCCCGGCAATAATCTCCATCTGTGCTTTCATGTGTGCAACACTCCGGTACTGCCCACCGGCGGCCTTCCGATAAATAATACGGTACAAGTGCCTGTCGACCGTACCTGCATCGCGAAGTGCAACGAGAGCTTTGCGGATTGCGCGGATCTTCTGGATCCATGCACGCTTGCTTGGCGTCCGTGCACCCTTGGCACCTTTCCGTTTCCCGACACCTTTGCGGTGCCCGTACGCACGCTGTGCCGTTCGGATGCGTGCCCTGCCACGGCTCACACCTTTCTTCTGGTGCGCTTTTATTGCCCCGTCAGTAATAAGCCCGCGTAAATCTTCGCGTGAGATCGCGTTCTCGATATCCGAGAGACGTTCCGGGTCAAACCAGACACGGTTGACACCACATTTCATGATTGAGGCGGCAATGCGCTTCTGGCTCGCGACATCAGTCATTCTTCTTCACCTCGGACCCGGTCTTCTTTTTCGGTTTTGCTTTTGATTCTGCCGGAGTTTTTGTCTTGGGAGAATCCACGGTTTTTTCAGCAGCCGGTTTTACAGATTTTTTCTCGGGTTTTGCCGCATCCTTTGAGGGGACTTTTCCAGCCTTCTTTTCAGGTTTTTCCGTTGCTTCCTTTGCAGGTTTCTCTGAAGATTTCACAGCGGCTGCTTTCACCGGTTTTTTCGCTTCGGACGCTTTTTGAACCTTGGCCTTTACGGGCTCAGCCTTAGCTTTCGGCTTGGCTTCCTTCTTTTTCTCAGGCGCTTTTACTACTTCAGGTGCCTTTTCCTTTTTTACCGGTTCCTTTGCAACACGGATGTTGAGCACCTTGAGTCCTGATTCAATTGCTTTTTCCTGAAGGGCAATGCGCTTTTTTGTGCCGACCGTGCCGGAGATCCGGACCGCATGCGTTTTTGGATCGACACCTTCAAGATCCTTTAAGTTGAACACGAGCGTTTCGAAAAATCCGCTGGGATGCATACCGCGCACCGCAATCGGGCTTCCAAAGCCGGGTTTCGGGAGTGCTCCTTTTGCCTTCTTCTGCTCCCTTTGCTTATTGTGCTGTCCACGGGGCTTTCTCCATGAATCGGCAAGCTGCCGTTTTTTGCCAAATCCGTCGCGTTTGAATACAGCACCCTTATCAGTGCGCACGCGGATTAATCGCTTTGTTTCTGTGGTCATTCTCTTCAGCCCCTCTGCACAATATATATGCCGTCCTGGAAGACACGGGGATCACGGTCACGAATGTGGGTTGCATGTTCGATGTTTGATGCAGTAGTTCCAACGAGTTCACGGTCGATACCGTCGAGCACAACTTCGTCGTTTGCAACCTTTATCTTTACACCCTCTTCGATACGTGCATATCGTGCCTTCTTTTCTCCGAGGAAGTTGTTGATCTCAAGCCGGTTTCCCTGCGTTTTTAACTGAATCGGGAAATGGCTGTAAACAACTTTCATACGGTACTCGAATCCTTCAGATACGCCCCGGCACATGTTCTTTGCATGAACCTGAAACGTCCCGACAATCGCAACATTTTCCTTTCGTTTGGATTCTGTGGAGATTGTCACTTCTTTCCCGTCACAGGTTATGACGACCTGGGGAAAACGCACGTTGCGTGAGATCTGCCCTTTTGGTCCGGTCACACGAAGCTGCGTTCCATCCAGATGGACCTTAACGCCATCGGGAATAGTTACTTTCCGTACTGTTGCCATAATTTTCGCACCTTAGTAGACGTATCCCAGCAGTTCACCGCCAATACTCTCTTTTCTGGCCTGCACATGTGACATAACACCGTGTGAGGTAGAGAGCATGATCAGCCCGAAATTCTTTCCGGGCAGGTAGCGTTTCTCCCAGTACTCCATCTCGTTCTGCTGTACTGAAAAACGCGGTGTAATTGCACCGCATTTGTTGATCTTTCCGGTGAGATGCACCTTAAGCTGCCCACCACGGCCATCCTCGATAAACTCGAAGCCGCCGATATAACCTGCATCCTGCATGATGCGAAGCATCGCACCGAGGAGTTTGCTCGCGGGTTCAAGGGTACATTCGGTCTTGCCGGTGTCGCCAGCGTTCTTTAACGCGCTCATCCCGTCTGCAATAGTATTCATACGTGTCATTTTGCAGTCACTCCTCAGTTCATCTTCTTGAAGCCTATTTTCCGGGCCCATTCACGGAAGCACTGCCTGCAGAACATGATGTTATACCGGCGTACAAGACCCTGCTTGCGTCCGCACATCTTGCACTCATTTGCACCGCGTCCGAAAATCTTCTTCTTTTCTCCACCCATCAGCGCACCTCCGCCTTGTATTCCTGTTTCAGGAATGCAATTGCATCTTCCTTTTTCACACGCTGCTTTGCAGGGAGCTTCTTCTGCTCCATACGCCGGCGGGTGATCCGGATGCCATTACGCTCGAGCACCACATTGACATCCATACCGTAAATCCCAATCTGGGGGTCATAGGACATTCCGGGGAAATCCGTGTGCTCTTCAACACCAAATGAAAAGTTGCCGCTCTTATCAAACTGGCTCTCAAAGAGAGTATTGTTAATAATCCCAAGAGACGTTTTAAAGAAATCCACGGCTGGTTTTCCACGGAGCGTAACCTTGCAGCCAATCGGGGCGCCTTTCCTGATGGAAAATGCCGGCTGGGTCTGTTTTGCAATGCTCCTGATTGGCGTCTGGCCGGTGATCGTCTTCATGATATTTTCGGCTTTCACAAGTTTTTCACCGCTCTCGCCAACACCCATGTGGACGACAACCTTGTCGATATGGACATCACGCATTGAGGTCATTGTTCAATCCCCTGGTTGGCAATTGAGTTCTTTTCCTTACCGACAACGTAGATGTACGGCATAATTGTGTCAAACGGGGTCTTGGTCTGCTCGTCCTCAACAATGATACGGTTCGGCACACTGCCGGAGGTTTTTACAATCTCAAGGATGCGACCGACTTTGCCTGAATGACGTCCACCGATGATCATTGCCATATTGCCGACAGCAAAGGGGAAATGATCGAGGATCTTGAACCGGTCCTCGGGTTTGAGGGAGATCAGGATCGAGTCGTTTGATTTGTACGTGTTATCAGCGATGACATTTGCGCCATACCGCAGGTTCAGCTGGACACGCCCACCGGATATGGTAGTCTTGTTCTGGATCTTGCACAGCCTGCTCTGCGCGGACTCTGCGTCGATCTCCAGGGTTTTGTGGCGGCCTTTAACGTCACGCAGGATACGGTAGTACTTATCCATTTTCGGAATGGCAATTACATCAAAGATCCCAATGCCCATCTTTGGATCCCGACATGGGCGTCCGTTGATAATGACATCGTTCTGGTTGAGGATCTGCTTGACTTCCTTCATGTTGCGGGCAAAACCCATCATATCGCGGAGCCAGACGGCAATCGGCATCGCGTTTGCATTGTGCGCACCGGGTGCGGTCTTCGTGATGAAGGTATTGGTCTTTTTGGCAATGTGCCATGAATCCGGCGCATTCAGCCGCTTCAGATGATCTGACATTATTTCGTCTCCTCGAGTTTTGCCACGCGCCGCGGGTCATCAAGGTTGAGCTTGGTTATCTGCACCTTGGACGCATCAACAGTTCGCGGGACTTCTGTGCCATCTGCCTTGGTGGATGAGACACCGTGGACAACGAGTTTTGTTTTCCGGGTATCGATGGCATCGACAAGTCCTTCTTCGCCAACATGGTCTCCGCGCATGACCTTGACGGTGTCACCTTTGACAACACGTAACGTCTTTTTCTTGTATTTCTCTTTCAGCGCTTCGGACATCGGGGCGCTAAGGAATTTCGATCTCATGTGAGAAGGTGCATTGTAGCGCGCCTTTCTCTGTTTTCTTGGCTGTTTACTCTCAATTCTTACCATACAGCCACCTCACACAATGATAGTTGCCATGGAACCAAGCTTCGGGAAACGTTCTGCCACTTCACGGGCAACCGGTCCCTTGATTTCAGTTCCTTTCGGCTCGTTTTTCTCATCGACCACGACAACGGCGTTGTCGTCAAAGGACACGCGAATCCCGTTCGGGCGGCGCATCTCCTTCTTTGCTCGGATGACAACAGCCCGCACAAGCTTTTTACGCATGTCCGGGGTTCCCTTCTTAACGGTCACCGTTGCGATGTCACCAAGACCCATCTTGGGCTGCCGGCGTCGGACACCATGATACCCGAAGACGGAAACAATCTGAACAATGCGGGCTCCAGTGTTGTCCGCACAGGTTAGTTTTGTTCCGGTCGACAGTGCCCGCGGGGTCTTTGATTGTTTGCCTTTCATGGCTGTGACACCTCGACAACGACAAAGGTCGTACTCTTCGACAACGGTCTGCACTCAGCGATCTTCACCAGGTCGCCAACCTTTGCCTGGATGCAGGGCGGGTTGTGGGCGTGAAGTTTTGATATACGCTTTTCATACCGGTTGAATTTCCGGACGTAGTGCAGGTAATCCCGTGCAACTACGACCGTTCCCATCATTCTATCGCTCACGACTTTGCCGGTGATCACCTGGCCGCGCACCGGTAAAGTGCCATGAAACGGACAATTAACGTCCTTGCATTCCTGTGCCGGAGCCGGGACGTTTAATCCAATGTTTTGTGCCATTATGGTATCCTCTTCTTTTCATGCAGGTTGATCCTCTTTTCAGGAGCCAGAATCATTGCGGACCCATTAATCTCAACAAGGGTGCCATCCGGGAGCTGTACGCGGAATTTACTGTGCATTTTCTGGATGCGTTTGATTCCCTGTACTGTCTGGATGACGAGCATGTTCCTTGTCTCATCGATAATGTGTCCACTAACCCCCCAATGAAGAGGGTTTGCGGCTCCTGCTACCAGAACGTCAAGCCCGATCAGTTCGTGCCTGATGACGTTCTGGAAAGAGATCATGCAGTTCTCCTGCGGTTCTGTTCGGTCAGCATCCGGGCGATGGTGCGCCGGAGTTCGCGGATGTGTCCGGGGTTTTCCGTGGCACCGCCAGCACTGACTTTCCCGTAGTGCTGGACAAGCTCCATCTGGAGTTTTCCCATCTGTTCCTGCAGTTCGACATCAGAAAGCTGCTGGACATCCCGTGCTCTGAATATTGCCATTACCGCACCTCGACTGATTCCTCATCAGGAAGGGCAGGCTCTTCAATATCAATGTCACTGATATCAGTAACGGTCGCCTTTGGTTCCACCCGCTTCTTTTCCTGCTCGATAATCGTAAAGTGGTCAGGCATCTTTGCGTCACCGGGCACGATCTTGACCTGCACGCCAATAACACCAAGTTTCTTGATTGCAACAGCGTAGCCTTTCACAACAATTGTGTTGCTGGGTTCACCGCAGTGTTTGATGTACCCTTCAGTAAACTTCTGGGTTCTGGCACGTGCACCGGTAAGTTTGCCGGCGATAATGACCTCACACCCAAGTGCACCGGATTCCATAACACGGCGCATGATGCTCGATCCTGCCTTGCGGAAATACCAGCCACGCTCAAGTGCATTTGCAAGCCGTTCGGCCATGATCTGGGCATTGAAACTGGGATTGGTAACCTGCTGGACTTCAATCTGCGGTGATTCTACTCCATAGCTTTGTGCAAGGTCCAGGGTCAACTGGTGAACGAGTTTGCCGCCCTTACCAATCACAATACCGGGTTTCTCCGCAAAGATGGTTACCTGTGTGCCAAGAGGTGTACGGGCAATATCCATGCCACCGTATCCTGCACGTTTAAGCTCCTTTGAGAGGTACTTCTCAACGCGGGCTTTGCGTACACCTTCCGATATGAATTTCTTCTCGACGGCCATTATGCCACCTCACGAACAATAATCTCTATGTTAACGGTTTCCCGGGCTTTCGGTGATGCTCTTCCCATCGCACGGGGGAAGAACGATTTCTGGCTGCGGCCCCGGTTTGCGGTGACATGGATAATCTCCAGGTTCTCCGGGTCAAGTCCGATGTATTCGGCATTCTTCTTGACCGATTCGAGGATCCGTATGTATGCTTTTGATGCCTTGACCGGATACCGGCCTGCATCCCAGTTGCCTGGAAGTCCGCGCTTGTGTGCAACATTGCTGTTGAAACGCCGGAACGGGATTGCCTTTTTAAGGGCAATTACCTGGTTGAGGTATGCAATCGCGTCATTCACGCGCTGGTGGCGGATGAAGTTGGCAATCTCGATAGAGTGCTTGGGAGACTGGGAAAGCTCATTTGCCTTCCCTTTTGCAATATTGTCTCCTTCAACCTTTTTGGAATAATTAATGCGTGCCATTTCCATCACTTCAGCGGAACGTATTTGCTGCCCCTTGTTGCACCGATACCAGCGGAACCATGGGTGACCTTATGTCTCGTCAATGCAAATTCACCGAGGTAGCGGAAAACCGACTCGGGCTGGAACTCGACTTTTATGAATTCCTTGCCGTTGTAGATCTCGATTGTTTTACCAATCATCTCCGGCATGACAATCATGTCACGCACATGAGTCCTGACCTTCTCATCACCGGCACGAATCTTTGCAAGTAACGTCTCTTCACTGCGGTTGAGGCCACGGTTGATTTTGCGGCGTGCTCGGGCTGGCATGAGGGGGAGGAGTTCGCTCATCCCCATCGCTTTCAGCTCGTCAACCTTATACCCGCGATAGGTGAACTCTTCCCGCCTTCTGGGCATTCTTTTTTGTGTCTTTTTAGGTGCTGCCATACCGTTCACTTCCTGCTCTTACCTGTCCTGCGTGCAGCCACTGATCCAACCGTTCTTCCCGGAGAGGTACCCCGGGCGATGGTCTTTGGCCGACCTGTGTGCTGGTGACCGCCGCCACCGAACGGGTGGTCGATGACGTTCATTGCAACACCACGGACACGGGGCCAGTTGGAGGCAGTATTTGCCATCTTGTGGTACTTGTTGCCTGCTTTCACAAACGGCTTTTCAATCCGTCCGCCCCCGGCAACAATACCGATTGTCGCACGACAGCGTCCGTTGAACCATTTTGTCTTTCCGCTCGGCATCCTGACACCAACACGCTCTTCAATCTTATCGACAACAACTGCCTGAACCCCGCTTGAGCGGACAAACTTTCCACCGTCGTTCGGGCGGGACTCAATGTTGCAGATAAACGACCCTGTCGGAATCTTGAGAAGCGGAAGCGTGTTTCCATTCTTCACGGTTGCATCCGCCCCCCATGCGATGGGTTCGCCGATGCCGACACCTTCTGTGACCAGCATGTAAACCTTGGCCCCGTCTTCAAGTTGTACGAGGGCAATGGGTGCGTTCCGTGCCGGATCATGTTCGATATCGATAATGGATCCGTTAACGGTCTGGGTATCATTTCCGATATGTTTCAGCTCCGCTTTATACCGGTGGGATGGTGCACGATATGTCGGGCCTCCCCTGCCACGGTTCTGTGTAGTAATGCGATGTCCCATGTTCCCCACCTACATAATGCCGAGACGGCTGAGAATTTCCTCTGCGGCTTTTTCATTCTCAAAACTCACGATAGCCTTTTTCTCGCCGTGCATGGTCATGAGTGTGTAGACCCGTTTCACTTTCTGGTCAAACGCTTTTTCAAGGTCGCGTTTGATCGTCTTTTTGGTTGCTTTGTTGTCAACGAGGAACTGAAGTTTGTTCTCATTTTCCAAAAGCACCATTGCCTTTTCCGTGACAAACGGGTGTTTCAGCGTTGCCATTTACTTTCCCTCCAAGCGTATCAGGGCACTTTCAGTCCATACGGTCAAACGCCCTGCCTGCATACCTGGCGCAAGGTGCTCGACATTCAACTGGTCAACCGTGACTACATCAACTCCGGATAGGTTACGTGCAGCACGAAGTTCCGGACCCGAAGTAACAATCAGCAGACTCTTTCTCTGCTTGTACCTGCGACCCCGCATCTTGCCTCTTCCTGCACGGACCTTGCGGCTGTCTTTTGCCCGCTCAACATCCTGGTAGACACCGATGGTCGTCAGCGCCGTGATGATGTCCTGGGTGCGCTCGAGTGATTCGAACTTGTCCTCAAAGACGACCGGTACCGCACCCGTGAAGGTGTGACCCCGTGAGGTCATAAGATCGGCCCGTATGCTTGCTGCAACTGCAGAACGGAATGCTTTTTGTTTTTCCTTCTGGTTGATCTCTTTAATGAGAATCTTCGCTACAACCGGGGGGTGTGCTTCACGACCGCCTTTTGCCTGCGGGACTTTTGCCGCACGGGAACCGTTCTTGAGACGGGGCACATGCGATGCGCCGCGACCGCTTCCCCAGCCGACTGCGGACGAACAGATACCCGCAAAGGGGTTGGTTCCGTGGGGCTGACGCCGGGTGCTCTGAAGAGCCATCACTGCTTTTTTGATCAGATCTGGTCTGTATTCCTCTGAGAACAGGGCCGGAAGTTCAATATCTTTTGAGACTTCGCCTTCAATTGTCTTAACCTGTGCTTTCATCTCTGATCACCCCTGTTTGCTCTGGACGCTCACAAACTGGATCGCAGGCATCCTGACGACATGCTCACCCTGGCGGATTGCCGGGCGGATTCTGATCAGGCGCTTGATCGGCCCGGGGATGGACCCCTTGACAAGGACATACGGGCTTTTAAGAACGCCGTAGTGCAGGAAGCCGCCTTTCGGGGTGATTTCAGCACCGCTTTCTCCGATCTTTAAAATGCGCTTGTTGAACTCCGTGCGCTGCTGGTATCCCAATTGGCCGCTCTGGGGTACCTGCCACCGGACGTGGTGTGGGTTCCAGGGTCCAAGCGTACCAATGTGGCGCTCTTTTCCACCGACAGAGTGCTTGCGCTTGCGCAGTGCAGTACCCCAGCGTTTTGCAGGCCCCTGTGTGCCTTTACCGGTGGTAATTGCAGTGATATCCGCATACGCACCAGACTGGATAATGCTGCTCAGGCTGACTTCTTTTCCAAGCAGTTCAAGAGCAAACTCGTACTGTTTTGCCATGTTGTCCCCGGAAATTTTAATCTCCATAAGGTCAGGAACTTTTTTGGGAACTCCGCTGATCGTCGCCGGCTGCGTGTAGGTAAGAGCGTGGATCTCTGCCACATTGCCAGATGCAACTGCATCGGCGAATTTCTTCTTCGCTGACTCCCCATTATAGTCCTTTGGCATGGTAATCCTGCGGGAAAGCACGGCATCCAGCTGATCTGCCCAGATCTCGGTGAATGCGTGCTTGCCGTAGGTGTCCTTCGCATATGCGCGGATGGCGGCAACTTTCATGGTGGGTATTTCTATGACGGTAACTGGCACCATGATTTCCTTGCCTTCAGTTGGACTTTCCTTGTGATCGTCCACCATGATAACATGCGTCATCCCCACTTTATAGCCTGCGAAACCCTGCAGAACCGGTGTTCCGGTGCTGACGGGCCACGACTGGTATTTCGGTATGGGGCTCTTTGCACGTTTCCGTGGGCTGAATGCAAGGGAGCCTCGACGTGGTCTGTTTATCTTTGGCATGTGTTAATCATTCCTCTGTATTCGTGTAAGGTATTCTTTCTTCGACACGAACTGCGATTTATCCGAGACTTTTAGCGATATCGCTGTTTTGTCTGAAAAGTTTACTCGCGGCCGGGCGTATCAGGTCGACTGGAAAACATGCATATCCCGAATAGGGGATGTATGCTCATTGGATTCCCGACTGATTGAACGCCACGGATAGGGTGTTTGGATGAGAAGTACTCATCGTATGCCATTATGTGCCGGCATTGCCTGTCTCGCGAAAGAAGACCCTGACATGAATGCATCTTCAGGCTGCTACATGCAACGCGAAGAGCGGGCTCGTTTGTTAAAACGTCCACCCATGCATTATGGTCAGATCCAACTCTGTCAGCCTTGTTGTGACGAATCACAACTCCTTCTCGGTATCCCCCGCAGATATGCAGGGTTCACCAACCGGGAAATACCCACGGCAGAACCTTTTCCCTGTGTCTCCTGGATGAGTTCCGCCGGTATGTTACACGTGATTTGTCGGATCATACCCGTGTACCACGGGGATACCCCCACATCGGCTTCCTTAAATTTTAGTTAAAAGAACATATATATTTATGCCACAATTCGAGAGGTTTCCCGGATTAATATATTAACAACAGGTTATCCGAAATATAATTCTCCCCCCTCAGTAATATAAATCTCAATATCATCACAGATGCACCGGGCTTTGCATGACTGGGGGCGCGTTTCCCGTAGTCGGTTTATCAGCGAGATGGTATCATATTGTACTTTTATGGAGTTCTTTTCCGCCTCGGCAAAAATCATACTTGGGACATCAAAAAGATCCGTCCCCGAGGGGATTGTACACAGGTGAATCGCATCAAGCGTGTAGAGAAATTCAAGTGTTTCTTTTGCCCTTCGGATATTTTCCATTGCCGATTTTTCTATCGTGCAGACATTTGCCTTGGATGTATTGATAATATCAGCAATTTGTTGCTGGGTGAGGCCTTGTTTACGATACCGGAGCACCTCCATTTGTCTGTCGGTGAGCAGACCGTCTTTCATACCTTCCAATTTATCACCGCAACTTAAACACTTTTCGTTAACTCCCCAATCCAACAGGGCAGTAATTTCTCTAAACACAAGATCTGAATAAATCGATAAAATATCATTTCCGACGAGAAAAATTGATTTCAAAATCTTTATATGAATACCGGATCATAGTAACGTGTTAAAAAAATAGAGGTGAAATTTCTATGGTTGTTAAAGTAGGAGTTGCGAAACTAGGCAATATTGCCAGTGGTGTAATGGCAGAACTGCTTCTCGACGAGAGAGCAGACCGTGAAGACATGCAGACATTCATGGCGACCAGCGGAACAAAACTTGAGCCCGCTGATGTTGACCGTGTCGTCTCCAACCTTAAGGCATATAAGCCGGACTTCTGCATTGTTGTTTCCCCCAATGGGGTTCTCCCCGGCCCGACCGGTGCCCGCGAACAGCTTGCAGCAGCAGGTATCCCGGTTGTTATCATCACCGATGATGTAACAACGAAGAAGGAGTGGGAAGGAGTAAAAGCTGACACAAAATTCGGCTATATCATCATGAAGGCAGACTCCATGATTGGTGCACGCCGCGAATTCCTCGACCCCGTCGAGATGGCTGACTACAACGGCAACCTCGTCAAAGTATTGGCTCTCACGGGTGCATTCCGTAAGATGCAGCTTGCTCTGGACAAGGTCATTGATCAGGTTAAGGCCGGCAAGAAAGGCACTGAACTCGAGCTCCCGAAGATCATCATGACCACCGACAAGGCAGTCGATGGTGAATTTACCAACCCCTACGCGCTCGCAAAGGCACGCGCTGCCCACGAGATCGCAATTGCGGTTGCAGGCCAGAATGTCAAGGGCTGCTTTATGACCAAGGAATGGGAGAAATACATCCCAATCGTTGCAAGTGCTCACGAGATGATGAAGGTCGCAGCACAACTCTGTGATCAGGCCCGCGAACTTGAGAAGGCAGGAGACAGTATTCTGCGCAAGCCCCACAAGAAAGATGGCATGCTTGTCTCCAAGAACAAACTCGTTGCAAAATTCGAGTAAATTTTTTTTTTATTTTTTTAGGGATGGTATATTTCCAGAGATTATGGATATTCTTCCCGGTAATAACGACCGAGTTCTTCTGGCAGGGTCAATATGACCGGTTCAAAGTGAAGACGTTCCATGAATGCGGTATCGCTTGTCGATAAAGGATTCGGGTTGATCCTTGAGATGATGGAACAGAATGCAGAGAATGCATGATTGTTGTTCTTATCAAAAACGATCGCCATGTTGAATGCGTGCGTACCTAATTTTTTATAGAGATCCAGGATTTGGAGTATTCCCTTAGCGAGCATGTCACAGTACGGTTCCAGGTCGTCAAGTGAGGAGATTGGCAGGATACCCCGTACCTCACGTTCACCGACAGGAACGGCATGCGCAGACCAGAGGATCTCCTCGCCAAAGAGATACCGGTCAGACGATCGTTCCTGTTCTTTTACAGCATCCCAGTACCCTTTACCTTCTTTTTTTCCATACTGTTCTGATGCTCTAAGATATCGTTCTGCCATCCAGGAAGGGCGCGAATCGGAAATTCCCTGCATATGGGGATGTACAAGACTTGCGCCAGCAGAGGGTAAATAATTCCAGTTGATACTGTTATATCCACCGAATCGTTTCAGAGATTCTGCCTGAGCAGTCAGGGCATCAACAATCTGCGTTTTTGTAAATGTGTCAACAACGTGATCATTGGTGATGACCGTTACCGTATGCCATTGTGCAAAAGGAAAGAGATTGGGAAACGTTACGCTTTCTCCACGAAGGATCCGTTTTCCATCGGCGAATGTTGGAGTGACTGAAAAAATGTGCTCACGGCAGAATGGACAATCACCTGAATTGTTGGGCATCGCCGACATCTGGTCAATGTGACGGTTGAGTCGCTCCGGGCTGATCCTGCACCGAAGACCGGTGAAACGTTCTTCGCGGTATTGTAATATTCCATTTGCCGTGGTAATTTCAGAAGAGGTAAACATTCCCTATCAGATATATAGTATCAAACGCGATGGCATAGTCGTTTGCATACAATGTGTAACTCTTTATTAATGAAAGAAAACCCGAAAAAATAAAAATTAGATTTTTTTATGCCCCTCATCAGTGCCTTATTCAGCAGTATCGTATCAGCGATCACGACGATGCTGGTTATACAACGTACTTGCCAAGCAGGCGGATGGATGTGGTCATGTCGGGACCGAGTGGTGAACCGAAGATAATCTGTGTGACACCGGCCTTTGTCAGGTCTTCACACTTCTGCTTGACCATTTCCGGGGTGCCGGCAATGGTGAATGCATCAATCTCTTTGTCTCCAACAAGCTCTCCAACAGTCTTGAAGTCGAACTTGCCGAGTGCTGCCTTAATCTTGGCGACATTGCCGAGGTCAAGTCCATGACGGGTAAGCAGTGCCTCCGGAGAGCCAGCTGCAATGAATGCTGCAACAATCTTTGCTGCATTGCGTGCCTTCTTCTCACTCCGGTCAATCGACATTGCAGTGTATGCACCGACATCAAATGTCTTCTTGCCTGCTGCATCGGATGCCTTCTTGATGATCGGGATAGCAATCTGGAAGTCTTTGGGGTTGGATGCGTTGATCAATGCACCGTCACCGATCTTTCCGGCAAGCTCAAGAACCTTGGGGCCCTGTGCACCGATGTAAACCGGGATACCCTTCTTTCCGGGGAGGGTGACACCGGTCAGCTTTGCTCCGTCATAGTCGAAGAACTGCATGCCGGATTTCTTGATTTCCTCACCGGCACAGAGCTTGCGGATCTGAACAACGGCCTCCTCAAGACGGGCAACCGGTTTTTCGGGGTTGATTGCCAGTTTCGGGAGCGTTGACAGGTCACCGGGTCCAATACCGAGAACTGCACGGCCGTCGGAAATTTCGTTAAGCGTACAGATGAAGGACGCCATCGCAGCTGGTGTGTCGGTAAATGCGTTCATGATACCCGGTCCCATCTTCAGGGTTGTTGTTGCCTGAGCAATGGCGGCGAGTGTCGGGTAGCAGTGGCGGTTGTTATAGTGGTTCGTGATCCACGCGAAGTCAATATCCTTTGACTCAGCAAGTTTACAGAAGTTGACAACTTGCTTTACATTGACATTTCCTGGTACAAATTCAATTCCATATGTCAAGGTTTGTTCACCTCAATTGAGTATTCCGTCCACGCATTTAAATAAATTATGATTTAACGTTGGGCTCGGCGGGCATCCTACAGGATTTAAAGCCCGTTAATCGATTATTTGGTTTTTAGAACCGATCCCGGCCTATGAATCTGGGATGAACGCAGTTAGATCTCCGCTATCTCACCCAAGTTGGGGCAGTTTTTTCTTTTATCCCGCCATGAGATTTTTTCCGTATGACCTCAGCCATACCGATTCTTTCCAGAGTACACATCAGGAAAACGGGATTTGGCAGGCACCATCATTCGTGTTAAAAAATATATCACTACATCATCATTCTGCAAAATGAAGGTGGGGGAATTTCTATTCGGGCACAATGCCAAAAATAAAAAAAGTCAAAGAAAAGCATTTCACAACGAAGGCTCGATCGTATAAGGAGGCACTGATGTATGATGGCTTTCATCAATCACGTTCGTTTCCAATGGACAGTTCCACTCAATGGATCCACGAGTTTGTTTTGGGTGGGGTAGCATCCTATAATATAATGTGTTTACACAAGCAATAGTATATATAAAAGATTTATGGACTCCCATCGTATTTTACAACCACAGGACTGGATATGCGGATACTGGCAATAGGACTTGGCGGAGCAGGCTGCCGTATCGTCAGCCACCTTTATTCCACGGATCGGCACAGCAGCAAGGTTGCCTGTGTCAAGGCACTCGCCGTGGACGTGGATAGTGATACTCTGGCCCAGCTTGCAGATCTTCCGGAAAACGCGAAGATCTTTTTTCCTGCCCTTGAACCGGAAGTATCGGGTATTTCCACCGGGCTACCCCATACGGCGACTATCGATATAAACGAGATCATTGCGCGTATCCAGAACATCGAAAGCGGGGAAACAGACGCGATCTTCATCTGCTGCGGGCTTGGTGGGAGCATGGTGGATGTGGCGCCACAGGTTATCACCGCACTCAGGGCATCGGTTGTCGAACCAATATTCGGATTAATTACCCTGCCATGCCTTTCTGAAGGGGAGAAACGTTCTGCCAAGGCTGCTGATGATATCGACATGCTTTCACCGCTCCTTGACGGTATGATCCTTTTTGATAACGAGACATGGTCTAAAAAAATGAAAGGTCTGGCCATTCCCCTGATAAAAAAAGACACAGGGTTTGCAGGATTGTTTGGGGCAAAAAAGTCCCGGAAGACAGTATCACCCATTCATCCCACGTTTGCGGCTTTGAATCTGGCAATCGTCAAACGGATCAGTCTTATTCTGAGGGCAGGTGAGTTCAAAGCAGACGGGGGAATTGAACTCGCGGAAGTCGTGATGGATTCCGGCGAAGTGCTCAATACGATGCAGGGCATGGGTTTTATCACCATCGGGTATGCAGTCGAGCATCTGCCGCACCATCCGCTGGGGTTTCTCTCGCACCTGGGTCCGATCGGCTTTTTTGCTGATGAACATAAAAAGAGGGATTCGCGTATCGTTGAGCTTGCAAAGCAGGCAATATATAACGAGATTTCAACACCCTGCGATATGACGAGTGCAGCAAAAGCACTCATCCTGATTGCCGGGCCATCGCGTGAACTCTCGATGAAAGGGTTTATGACGGTCCGTAAATGGATTGATCGCAGCATCGCAGGACTGGAAACACGATCCGGGGATTACCCGGTCACGAATACAAAGTATGTAGCGATTATTGTCATGCTTGCCGGTCTTGAAAATATCCCCCGTCTTGCAGAACTAAAAGAAATACGGGAGCAGTATATCTCCGGCCGAAAACGGCAGGTATTGAGGGAGGCGGGAATCGATCCCGGTGCGGGTCGGTACGCCGATGGACAGGATCGTTTGCCCCCGTATTCCGGGTCCGGTCAATCCGGTAAACGTGATGAGATGATCGTGCTCCCCGGTAAAAAACAGGGAGATGAACGACGGGTTACCGGTCGGTCACCGGAAGCATTATCGCCATCAGATCAAAGGACTGTAAGGCAGGTTCAACCCGTGGTGCCGGATGAGCAGGACAGACTTCCTGAGGATCAGTCTCCAACCGCAACATCACCAAAATATGATATTTCTGGTAAAGAGAAATCCACGCAAAAAACAACAGTATCACCACCGGAAGATCGGAGTGTTACCTCATCCGGACAGGAATCACGCACCATCCAGCAACCTTTTGACCAGACGAAAATGCCCTCCCGACATATCATTATCCGCCGGGAACATGATCTGGCTGAACGCGAACCGGATTCCCCTTCGGGAAGTATAAAAGATACTCCCGGAGTAAAAGATGAAAGTGGAGTCCACAGAGTGTCACCGAAACAGAAACCTGAACTGACAAATGTGTATTCACCACAGGGAAAGGAGGACATCCTCAAGACAAAAGATCTCAACCGGCAGCGAATAGAAAACGAACTACAGAGACAGCGGATGATGGCAATTCTGGGAAAACCTCACAAGGCACAGACCGTTCCCCCGACCCAACCTCAGCCGACTCCATTATCAGTCCAGACAAAAACAATTATCCACCGTGTTTCCCGTTCGGTGGGAAATCAGGAGCCCACGGGACAAAAAGAGATTGATCACCCGGCCGAAACGCAATCACGAGTGCTGATCAAACCAAAGAAGCATCTTGAGGGGCCTGAAGAGATACCTGATAATAAACAGGATGAAAAACAACCTGCCGAACCAGAGATCCATCGGAAGACGGTTATGCCACAATCAGATAGAGGAGATACAATTCAGGAAGAATCCCAAATCGAAATGAAACGAATGATACAGCGTTCAAAAGATGATATTTTCGATGGAAAAGAGATCGCATCGAAAGACTCATCAAAGGTAAATGACGATGCACTTCTCCATACCCGGTTAAAATTAAAAAAAAAACAGGTCGATTCTGAAAAATCTCTTGATCATAATGAGCCTTAAATAGCCAAAACAGGAGATAGAGTGGCCCACGGGAGCAGAAAACGGGAGAACTCTATCGGGGATGATGAAGAGTCCGGGATCTAATTTTAATTAATATCCATCACTTTTGAAAATGGGATATTTCCAGCCCCGATTTCTGTCCTGATCTCAATGCCCTGTTCTACGCAGTTGCCAATATAATTCATACCGCTGAAGGCGACAATTGAGATACGGTAGGGATTCTCCGGCAGGTTAAAGATATTCGTTCCCATTGCAACCGGAAAGATGAATCCACAGTCATTCATATGCCGGATCGTTTCTTCCACTGCCTTTTTTGCTGAACCGGGTACTTCACGAACATTTGCAAGGGCAATTCCGGTTTTTGTCGTTGTGAATGCATGAATAGACGTCAGACCAGAGGAGATGAAGAGTTCAAGAGGATCGATCGTTGTGCCCCGGTATCCTATTAAGTCCCTGAACCGTAAGGGCACATTCTCCTCCACTTCGAGTCGTCCGCCATATGCCATTTTTACCGGGATGCCGTTGCGCTGGAATACCCCGTCCATCGATATACTGCAGAGGGTGATAACCCCGACCGAGTCAGAGGGAATACGGGGATCGTGATCGACAATCCGGTATGAACCAAAAAAGCCACAGCCTGTATGTGCAACTGCATCAAATGCCGAAATTGCCTTTTCAAAAGAGTCTTTGGGGATGATGGACAGGTTATATGCGACATCCCCGGTCCCTGTTTCGGGGTTGAAGGTACTTCGGTATGCAAGTCGTTCCAGTTTCGAGATAATAAAACCGATCCGATCATCGACAAGCGCGTTATCCGTCTCTTCAAGTCCAAGTGGTGTCAGCATCCGTCCCTGGTTGCCGATCTTTTCTGTAAACCCCATCGTATCAAGATAACTAAGGTAATACTGGACCGCCCGATCGCTGAGCACAAAACCTCGTTCCGCCATGAGTTCCGAGAGCCGTTTTGCTCCTACCGGCTCAGGGTGTTCTTTTAGTATCCGCAGGATTTCGATGTATTTTCTCTCGGTTCGTATCATCCTTTTTTCGCCTCCACCACTCCTCTGCTGTCCTGATAACTCCCATTATATCGTCTTTTCCCGCCCCTGACTTCGTGCAGGATCATCTGCACAATCCGGTCGTTTTTTTGCAGGTGGATATCATCATGCCCAAGGTTTGTCATGCACAGTGTCAGCTGCCCACGAAAACCCGGATCGATAAATCCCGCACCCATAACAACGCCTCGCCGGCCATATGACGACCGGCAGCGGAGGGTTCCGGCAACATCGGGGGGGAGTTCAACCCATTCAAGACTCGGAACAAGCGTACAGGTTCCCCGTGGGAGGAGAAGCGCGTCGGCAGCGCGGAGATCATAGGATGCAGGCTGCTGGCACTCAGTCCCATAGGGGGTGATAACCAGTTTTTCCTGCGGATTTCCTGTAGTGAAGCGGCGGGTCATCTCTTCTGCTGACAGAATCATTCATTAGTTTATCGGTAGAAAATACTTAATATCTTTTGATGAAAAGATGAAAAGGATCCATGGGGTAGAGGACATCCTCTTGGGCTTCGAACCCAAGGACGCGGGTTCGATTCCCGCTGGGTCCGTTTTTAGCGTTCTTTAAAAAAGTTATTCAAGTTTGATGTAAGCCTTTCCTGCGGTCCCAACCTGTGTTGCTGCGCTCGTAATCTTTTCATCGCCAACCGCATCGATGGACTGGGCAAGTACGCGGATGTAATATTCACCCGGGGGTAAATTCCGGACATCTAAATTTGCAAAGTTTGTTTGTTCTCCCGGAAGGTCAGTTAACGTATTAAACTGGACCCATGATTGCCGGTTATCGTTTGAGTAATAGATACGCTCGGTGGCAGTGAAGGCACCAGGGTAAGTGGTATTCCATTGGATTGGCATGAAGTCCTTGATCACTCCCGTCTGAATTACCTGAAGATTTGAAATCTGGATTGCCTGCATCGTCATTCCGGTATTGTTAAGGTTTCCAACGGAAGTGACGATCGTTTTAGGAGGTTTGAGCGATGATTTGCCATCATTGAACGTGATCATTGAGCTGTTGCCAAATACATCGATATTACCGGCTATCTTTACTTTAAGCCGGAAGGTTGCTGCCCAGGTTTGATCAAGTTTAATGGTGCCAATGTTAAAATGCAAATTTTGATCGTCGTTCCAGTCAGAAGTTTGATCGGTAACATTTGTCACCCCATCCTGCCAGGTGATTTTTGTGGAGACTACAGGATTATAAATATAATCATACGCATCTGCTCCGGGAACCGATACACCGGTAATATTAACGTTATGGAATATCAGATCCATCGAAGTATTTACGCCTGCATCTTTCTGGATTTTACTTTGGATTAACAAAAATTTTTGTGTTAAGCCATTCACATCCGTGCGGAAATAGTAATCTGCCGATCCCGGCTGTTCGGGTGAACCCGCCATCCTTGTGAGCGCAACTTCATCAATCTGGTTATTCAAGGGTAAACCAACGGCATACACGGTAATTCCCTGTGCTCGCGCCCGGTTTGCTGCGTCAACCGCCGCATTTATTGCCGTGTCACTCTCATCTTCCCAGCCAAGGTTTGACCGGGGATACCAGTCGGAAGGCCAGTAGGATTCAAGGGATCCGGGTGAAATCGGGGCTACCATGGGGATGCCGTCACCCATTATGATGATCGACTGGCTATGACTTGGATTTGGATTCGCATTAAATACCTGAAGTGCTGCGTTGATACCTGCTGCATAATTCGTACCTCCAACCCCGTTATATTTTGAAATTGCGGTCTGGAGGGGGTGTGTACTCATTTCCTGCTGGTGAGAGGTTAAATTCTGATCTATTGTCGCATCTGAGTTTGAATTATAATAGGTATATCCGGTAGAAATGTTCCATGGGTAATGTGCAGATCCATTAATAATGATGGCTGACGGAGATTGCGCGTGTGCGATATCCCATTTCAAGGGGTCAACCAGACACCAGTCCCAGTAGTCGCCATAAGGATTAAACAATTTCAATGACGGGGGAGCGCCCCCTCCCTGGGCAGTGTAAAGTGTTTTTGCATTATTACTGTAGGCTACGGGACTGTTCCCGAAAGATACCAGGCCAATATACGTAATATTATTCGCGTTTTGGACAAATGCCGTATCTGCGGCTTTTGTAGCGGTCAATAATGCCCCACCACCAACACCCCCGGCAAGGTCAGTGACTATCACGACATCTGCGGGTTGCCCCTGTAACGCCCACCCGTCACCTTTCATGGAAATAGTAACATCAATGGTATCATTCACCGCGATAGTAGTGGGATTTACGCTCGTCTGGACTTTTAAATACGGATAGTTTTTCCAGGACACCTGAATAGATTCTGAAACACCATTCCATGTTGCAGTAACATAACACTTCCCGGTAACGGTAGGATTGTAGTGCAGATTTGACTGATTTGTGGTAAAACCACCGGGAATGAAATTGACGGTGGCAAAACCATCTGCATCGGTAAGGGCCGAGGTATTCTCAAGGGCAGGCCCCGAGGTTATTATAGCATACGGATCGTCGTAAATTGCAGTACCGATGCTGAATAAAACCGATTGGTTACTGACGGGGTTGCCTTTCACATCCATTACTTTTGCCCTTACTTTAGCCCTGCTGGTACCGTTTACATCAAGGCTCGGCATGGTCTCAGGGTTTACCGAGAGCACTGAACTTACGGGGGCCGTACTATAAAATTCGACATCTTTTGTGCAGGTGACAGAAGAGTTTGTAACCGATGATGCGGTTAGCGTAATAACCCCGGCAGTGCCGCGTGGACCGTAATTAAACCATACCTGGCCAAAAACATTGGAAGTCAAATACTGATCTTCACCAACAACACTGGTACGAACCCATACGGTCTGGTTGGATGCAACATTGCCATATTTATCATGGAGGGTATAGATAAACGTGAATTTGTGATTACTTGCCATATCTGCGGGGAGAGATGCAGGACTGTCGGGTTGGATTACCTGGGTGATGGAAAAGGGGACTGCATCGGTCACACCGACAATTGATTTATACTTGTCTGTTATTGCACCGAATGCTTTCATCCAGATAATATTTTCACCGGATACTGTATCGGTTTTCACAAGAACAGATACATTTCCCTGTGGGTCCAGTATAGGTGTGACATCTTTGACACCCCCGGTAAATACCGCGTTACCATTAACCGAACCGATATGAAGCGCAATTACATGAATTTCATTTGGATTTTTATTATCAATGGGATTGCCCCAGGCGTCGCTAAAAGATATGGCAAACGGCGTCCAGGTATCTACGGTCACTTCATTACGATAAGTGAAAACAGCAGTATAGGGGGTGTCGTGATCGATTTTTTGGAGATATACTTTTTGAACCGAATTCACGACGCTTCCATCAAGATAGGTGAACGTTGCGGTAATATTTGCCGTGCCGCTTTTTTTCTTCGCTGTAAACGTCGTTGTTGCAAGGCCGGATCCATCTGTAAGGATAACTGACGGGGTTATGGTCCCAAAAGTGCTATTATCAACGGAAAAACTGACCATGACCCCGGACATTGTAGTTGATGTATTCTGGACAATGACGGTTATGGTAGAATGATCAACACCATTTGCAACAATCCAGTCTGAACTGCTGCTGATAATTGAATTGTCCGCTGCTGCCACCACCCCAGCCAGCAGGAAAAAACCGATACTTATGATAACTAATTGATGAATCTGCATACCCCAACACCATTATGATTGATTGCACAATCAAATATATATTGTTTTGTATTTTTTAAAAGCACTGTATTACGGCCATTTTTTAAAAATATCAGGTTTTTTAAGACAAAAATAGGAGGATGACCTAGATTTCGTTCCTTTTCATTACATGTCGTCGCCGATTCCGGTGGCCAATAATTCTGATAATGATAAACAGGAGGAGAACACCCACAACGCCAAGTGCAATCAGCATAATAAGTCCCCAGTCAAGGTTCTTCTCAAGAGTGAGAGTAACAAGGGGCGTTGTATTTCCAAGAGAGACCTGTGTCTCAATCGATGCCGATTGATAGCCGTCTTTGGATGCAGAAATGTTATAGGAGGTTGCATATTTTACCGGAGTAATAAACTGTCCATGAACATCGGTAATACCGATGGTTATGCCATCCATGAAGAGGGTCGCATTCGATAGATTCTTTTGATCCTTGTCCTGCACAAAGATCGTCAGATCTACTTTCTCATACGGCAGGACAACGGAAAAATCACTGGAATCTTTCGACACCGCGATCTGCCGGGTGGTCGTTGTATATCCATCTTTTTTCACCGATATCTGATAACTGCCGGCAACGAGGTTCTGGAGACTGGCACGCCCAAACGGGTTGGTACTCGCAACTACCGTGCCATTTATCGACACATCTGCTCCATTTAAAGGCGCATTATTTTCATCGGATACAAAGACAAACGCACCAACCGGTACTTTTGTCAGCGAAATGGTAGACAATGCTTCAGTATCGCTGATCGTTTTTGATTCAGAAATTGCCTGGTACCCGTCCTTTTTAATATCAAGGGTCACCACTTTTCCACGAGTTATCGGAACGATCAGAATGCCGCGTGAATCTGTTTTTCCAACAGGAACAGAATCGATACTCACGAGAGCATCGGCCAAGGGCAACTGGGTGTCCTTATCCTTAACAATAAACGAATACCGGTTCCCTGACAGCAACCATAATTGTACGTCCTGGTTTTCATACCCGATATCCACGGTTCCGCTGCGAGACTGATAGTTGGGGGCGGTGATATCATAGGAATATAGAGTGGATGAGATTACCCCGAATGTTGCAGAGCCATAAGCATCGGTCTGTTTTGTCTGGGTGGTATTGTCAGCAGTTAAGTCGATGGTTGCCCCGGTTACCGGTTGAAGGGTATCTGAATCGTACAGGTTGACATTCAGGGCCAGGGTTTTTCGGGTCAGGTTCACTAAGAGGGATGTTGCATTTCGATTTACCGTCTGTGTCCAGTCATCATAACCATCCATGGTAATCCGCAGGTTGAGATCATAGAGCCCGGAATGGGTGATTGCGAACTGGCCGTCAGCAGTTGTCCTGCCAAGGTTGGATCCGCCAAGGAATACTGTGGCATGAGAAACTGAGGTATTGTCAAGATTGTCCACTACCGTTATCTGCAGGTTCGTTGCCTGTACTGCGCTGCAGAGAAGGGTAATGCAGAGCAACGCAAAAAGGAAACGAATATAACGTTTATACATACTCAATTATCCCATCCTGTTCATATTTTAGCCCATCGGTTCAAATCCCATAGGTTGTGGGAACACGGTCGAGCAGCATCCCTTCAACAACTACCGGCATGAGGCGCCGGCCTTCTTCAACGGCTTTCTGGAGCCGCCAGCTTCGTTCTGCATAAATAGTAAAGAGGGGTTCTCCTGCCCGGATGAGTTTTCCTTTCTTGGCATGAAGAAGAATACCGGCACCCCGTTCATGGGGAGCTCCTGCCAGCCGCGCAAGGGTAATAAGCGATGTGTTGTTCATCTCTATGACATAGCCGGACGCCGGTGAATTGACAACAAATTCATGATCGCCCGGATGGATGTCATCGGATTTGATATTTGGATCTCCACCTTGTATTGCGATGATCTCCCTGAATTTTTCGAGGGCTTTTCCCTTTGTAAGAATCTCCTGGGCCAGCTGGGCACCGGTATCGCGTGCGGCTTTCCCGGACATTTCAAGGGCAATGCCGGCAAGTGAGATGCTTTTCTGGATGAACGAATTTGGTTCTGGAGAGCCTTCAAGAACCCGGAGAGCTTCACGGACTTCAAGGTTTGGCCCGATACTATGCCCCACAGGTATATCCCCATAGGTCAGCGCACATTCGACTTTGATATTAAGCCGGCCGCCCAGTTCGATGAACTCCCGGGCCAGCTTACGCCCTTCCTGCATCGACGGCACTTTTGTGTGCAGGCCAACAGGGATATCGATTACGACGAGATTGGCACCAACGGCAAATTTTTTTGCCATGACACTGGCAAGCATCTGGCCGCGGGCGTCAATCTTGAAGGGATATTCCTGGATGATGATCCGGTCGTCTGCGGGGGCAATGTTTGTCGCACCGCCCCAGACAATCACGCCGCCAATTTTTTCAGTCATTCTCTGCACTTCGCTTGCAGAGAATTCAACTCCTGCAAGAACTTCCATAAGGTCTGCGGTTCCCCCGGCACCCGTAATGGCACGCGAGCTTGTTTTAGGTATTTTTAATCCACTTGCTGCGATGATGGGAACGACAAGGAGGGAAATTTTGTTACCGGGAACGCCACCGATGGAGTGTTTATCGACAATGGGCCGTGAAGCGAATTTGATCTGTTCGCCGGTTTCAACCATGGCGCGGGTGAGATGTTCCACTTCATCCATGTCGAGGGGATTAATATATGAGGCAGTAATAAAGGCAGTGAGTTCGGCAGGAGAAATGTCATCGTTGACGACGTCTTTGATGATGGTCAGCGTCTCATCCTTGGATAACCTGCCGCCATCCATCTTCTTTTTGATAAAATCCAGTGATGCCGGGCGCCCTGCTTCCCGCACTTCAATTCCGGCTCCATCTGCAAGGTTCAGGCGCTCGTTTGTAATCCGGTACAGTCCTGCAGTGCCCTGCCCGGCAAGAGTTGTTGTGGTGTCCACAAATGCGGTGACGGATACCCCGTTTTGCGGATTGATCACCTGCACACGGTCTCCATCCAGCACTCCAAGGTTCCGGGCGTCAAGCCGGTTGAGTAAAACACCCCGCTTTGCAATATCAAGGATTTTTGTGATGAACTTCATTTATCCTGCCTCCTGTTGGGACTCGGACTCTCGCACAAAGGCCTATCCTGATTATATCTACGTAGGTTGCACCATCATAAAAACCGCACCTGCGTGTGGCAATGAACAGTAAAGTAATTTTTCTCACGTGCAGGTGGAGACGGTGAGGGTGAACTTTTGCCGTACATGATCAGAGTTCCCCTGCCGGTAGTAAGCAGGAGCTCCGGTATGAAAACCGGGATGTGAGCAGGGTCATTGTTTAACCGGATTCGCCGTGAAGAGAATTTGCTGGCAGGTTCGATCCTGCAATGACCCGTGGGGGTATCCCATAAAATCCTGATGGGAGGGGGAGGGGGTACGTCCTTTTATGTTGTCAAATCACCGATCCCCACACAGGTATCAAGAGGGATCTCTCCCTGCCCCCCGCCAGAAATAGTTTTGGCTCAAACCCAGTGCGCCCCAAAAATATTTTTGCCTCATCACCCATCGCGACAAAAAAATTTCCGACCCAACTCAGATCGCGTCAAAAATAATTTTGTCGCAACTAAGATCGCGCCAGAAAAAAATCCGGCGCGTGCCCGATCGGCCCGGAAAAATCTCTGTGACCCTCCAACAGACAATTGTTTACCGTCGAAACCAGCCCCCGGGACGAGGGGGCCAACCGGGCGCCGGAAATATTTTTGCCTCACCAGCGATCGCGTCAAAAATAATTTTGTCGCAACTGAGATCGGCCCGAAAATATTTTTGGCACGTACCGGATCGCGCCGGAAAAAAATCTGCCGCGATTGCGATCGGCCCGGATTGCCGGTTAAGAGAACCTTTCCCTGCGAAAGTTACTGCAAAAAAAAGAGAGTTTAGATTTTAGTTCAGTGCCTGCGCACGACAAGGAGTGCAACTGCACCAAGACCGATCAATGCAATCAGTGCACCAAAGCCCGGCTGTGTGGGGGTCTGGGTTGGGGTTGCAACGGTGGTCGGAACGGTTGTCACTACAGTGACCGGTGCAGTTGTTGTAACGGTTGTCGGAACTGCGGTTGGGGCAGTGCCTTCAAGAACGTTGAACAGTGCAGTACCGCTTGCTTCCTGGAGGACTGCAGTTGCCTTGACAATGTACTCGTCGGGTTTGTACGTGGATGCGTCAACATCGAACGAGATCTTGTTCAGGCCGCTGTCACCCTTGGTAACCTTGACGGTTCCGGTTGAGCCGCTGAACCCACTGCTCATGCTCTTGTCAGTCGGCTTGAATGATGATGAGTAGATCTCCATGAGGACGTCATCGTCTACCGCGAGGTTGGTGGTTCCTGTGACGGTGAACTTATCACCGACATGGCGGTCGCCAACGGGGTCGACATTGATAACGGGTACCTCGACGAGGAACTGGAGCTTGGTGTAGGTATCATCGACATTTGCGCTGTTGATACCATCGATAAGTGCCTGAGCTGCGTTAGATCCCTGAAGGCTGCTGCTTCCGGTCAACTTGAACAGCTGAAGAGGCGTGGTCGTGATGAGCTCGTTCCAGACATATCCTGCAACTTGCGGGGCTGGACCATATGCGTTGGGCTCGTACTGGATGTCGAACTTGTTGTTCTGCATCGGGTGCTGGGCAACAACGAAGTACTGTCCGGCAGAAAGAGACTTTGTGTCTTCCTTCTTAACCTCGTAGGAGAATGAAGCGTCGGAGTTTACAGACTGCGACTTGACAACTGCATAGTTCTTCCCGAGGATCCAGATCTGGACACCGGCGCTGGGCTGACCCTGTGCGGTACCGGTGATGAATACTGAGTCACCCTGTGCCACGGTCGACTGTGAGGCAGTTGCGCTGATGAACGGTGCCTTGATGATGATTGAGCACGTGCCATAGGCAACATTTGCAAGCTGAGTGTTCAGACTGGTGGACTTCTGGCTTGTTGCAAAGATCGTGTAGGTTCCCTGATCGAGTGCAACGGTTGAAGTTCCCCATTTGTAGGACCAGGTGTTGTCAGCCAGAACTGATGCCTGGATCCAGTCGCCGTCATTGATAGCGGGGGTTGCCGCCGTGTCTGACAGGTCTCTGCTGCGTGGATCGAGGCTGGTCATGGATGAACCATATGCACCGAGGTTGGGCCCGGTGATAAACAGCCAGGTGGTCTGGGTCTCGGTGTTGGTACCGGAGAACTGGATCTCTTCACCCAGGTAGTAGCTCTGGTCGCCGGCGGCCACAATGGTGACTGCGCCCTTTGCAACCTGCACATTGACTTCATCGCTCTTGAACTGGCCGGTGAAGTTCTGCTCTACACGGATCGTGTATTGCTGTGCCTTCGTCCAGTTGGTGGTAAGGAACTGAACAGTCCGGGTACCAGAGTCACTGAGCAAGACGTTTGCATACTCGTATGTACCGTTGCCGAGTTGCATGGATTGTATTTGCGCCTTGGTTAACGGTGCCCATGCGGCTGCGGGAGACCAGTTCTTTGTGTTAGGCGCTACGTCACTAAGGATTGTAGCCTGAGCCCCGTTCTGGTACTGGTAGTTACCGTTTTCTCCTGCGGCGAACGATGGAACAATTCCTGCTGCACCGAGAAGACCGACGTTAGCTTCATTATCCAGAGTCACACCGGCCTGGTACGGCGCAATCATCGGGGGCTGGTCATCGTAAGCACCGCTCATGGTGCTTGTTCCCTTAACCCACAGGTGGTAGACCGTGTTTGCCCTACCGGTAATGGTAACGGAGAACGCCTTGCTGCGAACAACTGAGTCCTTGTTTGCCGAGAGCGACACCGTGTTTGAAGCAATGGTGACGGTCTGTGCACTGGACACTGTCTTCGTGGTGTAGCTTGCACCGCCATTCAGGTAGTTGTTCAGCATGTTGTTCATCTTGGACTCAACGGTAACCGTGTAGGTACCTGCCGGGTATGCATTTGCACCGGTTGAACCAAGAACACCAGTTGACCAGTTCCCAAGAGCGGGAGTGCTCCAGTACCATGAGGGCGCATTAACTTTCTGCGAGGTAATAGATAATGGAACTTTTGCATCGTTAAGCAGTGAGGTCAGGGTGTTACCGGAGTCGGTCTTCACCTTGATTTCTGCCCAGCCCTGTTGATCTACAGGCGTGTAGCCAGTGACCAATGCGGTCTGGTTTTGACGCAGGAGCGGCTGGTTAATTGCCGCGTCCATGTTGGTTCCAATCTTGAACGTAAGGTGATCTCCCTGGATAACGGAACCGCCGCTTACAGCTATTCCGCCCTGAGTACCCTGGTCAAGATCCCAGATGTCAACGGAAAGTTGCGGGTCTTTGACATTGATATACATGCTGGAGTTGGCAAATCCGGTAACTGGATCAATCACATACCATGCAGATCCAGCGCCCATACCAAACGCAGAGCTGGAAATCGTGGTAATGCCATCAGCAGTCAATGGATAGGTCGCTGTTGCGGTAGTGGACCCAATGTTAGCTGCTGATGCCCACCAGCCGAGGGCTGTCGCGGTCTTCCCCGTATATGCTCCTCCTGATGCTGCCATCGCTGCATTCCATGTGGTTACAGCGGGGGTAAGGTTTAACCCCTGTTCACCAATAAACACACTTGCGCCCTGGTTGATGCTCGTGTTAATGTAGTTGAACGATGCCGATGCCGGCATAATTGCTACGAGAACGAACATCGCGAGTGCAACAAGTGCAATAGTTAATCGCTTAGTCATTCGTTTTCCTCCAAAGTTTACATCATACAATTCAAGCCAGAGAATCGTTTCGACAGATGCCGAACAACGCTTCTACGAGCCCCATACTCCGTTTAGACGGAATATGAAAGAGTATTTGTTAAAGAGCTAATATATCCTTTGTGGTTGTTTTTGATGGCAATTCTGGGCTCAAAATGCCATCAGTTTTTGATTCTGGTTGTTATTTGAAGGATTTGTAACATCTTTGGAACCCACTTTCATCACGCGTTGCGGATTGCAGATATATTATAGCCTCTTTGGATTTCGCGCACCAATATAGATCGGTGTGTTAATATTAATATTAAATTATATTACAAACGTGATTGTCAAAATCTAATTACCCGTTCAATTATACGATAATACATCGCATTCCTCATTATGTTTTTGTAAATACTGTATTAATTGTATATGGTACAATGAAATTATGTTGAAATGAAATTGTATTCTGGACGAATCCATCAATACGCAATTTCGTGAACCCACGTGTCCCCACATTCATTCCGACACATTATACATCATACAGGTACCAACTATTTTCCATGAGAATCATCCGGGCTCCCAGCATCGGACGGGCACACGAGCAAATCGTGAAGATGATCCTTGAAAAAGGCTGGGTACTCCAAACCGAAGATAACGAAGCCACCATAGAATTCGAAGAAATAGCAATGCAGGTCGACACCCCGCTTGCAGAACCCGCAGTCAGCGTACATTCCCGGTTCCAGCAGAGATTTGTCGACCAGTATGCCCATGATCTGCTGCATGGTTCCAAAGCTGCCTTTGAATACGATTACCACGGGCGGCTCTTTGACTGGGGTGAACGCCTCGTTGCGGACGGGCAGCCTGTTCACATCGACCAGATTTCCTATATTGTCGATAAACTGAAAAAATCGACGGAAACCCGCCGTGCAATTGCTATCACGTGGAACCCGCTCATCGATGAAAAACTTGACGACTGCCCCTGCCTGCAACTGATCCAGTGCACCCTCCGCGAAGGAAAACTTCACCTGCGGGTCGTCTTCCGGAGCAATGACATGCTCACCGCTGCCGGTGCGAATATGTACGCACTGGTGCAGCTCCAGAAGTCCATTGCAGAACAGCTGGGTGTGTCCTGTGGTACCTATACCCACATCTCCCTTGTTCCGCACATATATTATAAGAGAGACGTTCACGACATCGAACCCTTCTGCGGGAAAGGAAATTTTATCCAGCCGGTAAAAGAAGTCTGTAGTACCTGCCAGCGCTGCGATCGGGCAAAACTAAGATAACCGTAATGTCCGTCACTTTAATTAGGCAACAGCGGTAAAAAATAAGAGGCACATAGCCCGGTAGTGTAGCGGTCAATCATGCGAGACTCTGGATCTCGCGACAGCAGTTCGAATCTGCTCCGGGCTACTTCTTTTCCGTTTTGCTTTTTTAAGAGCCGTTGCCCTGTACGATGCTGGAAACATCATGCAATCAGCGCAGACAGGATACAGCTGATAAACACCGCACCGAATGTTCCTGCACCGCCTATACTGATCTGCGGCACTTCAAGTTTTTTTGCAGCAGGAAGATGCGCGATATTTGCACCAAGCAGGGTGCCAAACACGCCGCTGACAAATGCAATCACTCCCGCAGACAATCCTATCTGCCCGGACAGGAAAAATCCAACAAGGAGCGCGGTAAGTCCCGGAATAAACAACGATGTTCGTATCCCCACACCGGTGAGAGGACGTGTGGTCACATACGCAACTGCGGCAACTATCAGGATACCAGCGATCACATACTCCGCCAGTGATGAATTTGAAACAAGAAGAGCGCGGTACAGGAAATACAGCGATAGCGTAACGGGTATGACAGCCCCCCCAAAATTCAGCGAGATAATTGTGTCCCAGACAGGGGTGTCTGCCCATGCGGTATCAACATTGGTCATCGACATCCCCTCTTCATGCGAAATCCTTACAGTATCACGGCGAATCTTCCAGAGCGGGATATTGATGAAGCTCCCAAGGAGCATCAACAGGACAACCGCAACCGCGGCAATCCATGAAAACCCCAGACGGGTGAATGCTTCACCGATCAACCCGAGGAACAGAAGTGGTATGATCAGAACGATAAGCCCTATGACGATGATAATACCGAGAACAGACAACGGGCCGGCAGAGTAAAAATGGACTCCATCACTCATAGGTAGTATTCACCTTCCGCTATTTTACCAATGATCGCTGCATGGTCCCGGTGGTACGGCGCAAGCCAGACACTTTCTGTGATGACCACTCCTGCCGCCTCCAGAATCTCCAGTGTGTCATGGAAAACTTCGGCAGGCTCCTTTCTTACGTCCACGCTCCGGGTCTTGAGCATAAGGATAAGACTGCCGCCACGTTTCAGGAACGGACAATTCTTAAGCGCAATCGCAGCCTGATCTGGTTGCGCCACATCCTGATACAGCAGATCAACCGGTTCAACCAACGGGGTGTATTGCTCCGGGCGGGAGGCATCTGCCATGATTGGCATCACATTTTTCCGGCGCCGCGCCACTTCGAGAAGGTCCTGCATCGGGCGGGGGGCAAACTCTACACTGTAAACAACTTCCACGTAGTCGGCAACATGAGATACCGTAGTCCCGTTTGCCGCACCAAGATAGAGCACCCGCATACCGGGCGTGAGTTCGATTCCGGTCCCGACATGGTACAAGGCAGATAACTTGCTCCGGTAGGGGTCCCACACCCGTGAACCGCCGAGCATCCGCTCATTATAGACGCCCCCCTCGCCGGGAGAAACGAGCACATCGCCAATCCATATCATTGCGATTCGTTCTCCTTTCCTACAGGTTCAGCCCCGATCCGGTCAATACAAACCTGGGCGTTGTCAATAAATGCCGGTGCAAGGCTCCCCCGGTAGTAATCCAGCCGTGCCGCAATTGCAAGTTTCCCGGCAAGCACCCGTGCAACTTTTCCACGAACCGCACGAGGAGCGTTATGCACCCTCCGGTGCTGGAAAATAATCCCGTGCTTTGGAGAGGGTGCATGTGTCCGCAGGTGTGCAAAAAGTGCGGTCCGGGCACCAAGCACCTGTATCGCGCTTCCCGGCATGCGGGAGAGATCTTTAAGCCCGCCGGCATGCGACAGGAGCCGGGCGGCAACAAGTCCACCGATCAATGCACTCGTGTTGGGCATTACGGCACATGCACGCCCGGATACTTCGCGGGCAAGCGCAGTCCGCGTGTCAGCGAGATGGGTAATTTCACCTGCCACTTTTCCCAGTGCCCCACCCCGGTTCCGGTCAGCGATGCTCTTTACAAGCACGTGAGCCGGTGTCCTGCGGTATTTGCGGGAAAATGACGGGTGCCGGATCTGGTGCCAGTCGGCCACCCGCTCAGAAAGCAGGTTGATGACCGTATCCATTTCATCAAGCGTCCTTACCATCTGGAGCAGTTCCACATCTTTACCTGCATACTGCTCCCGCACTGCCAGTTCTGAACCTGCGATACAGACATCCTGGAGTTTTATGAGGTAATCCGCCCGGTCAGCGCAGGTTCCGCATGCCACCGCCAGTTGCCAGTCAGGGGGGACAAATCCATCCATACTGCCGCGAAGAGTGCGGACGCGGGCAGCAACTGCACTCAAATCGCCGTTGAAAGGTGTGCACTGCCCGTCATCTACATCTCCAAACCAGTAGGACTGCATGATAGAAACGTAAGGGAGCCCGGGTAAAAAAACAATGTATCCCCGGCACCTCTGGTCAGATCCACCCGATACCAAATGAGTACAGCATCACCGGCACCATGATTGCGCCCATACAATACATCCTTGACACATTGACAAGATGGGGGACAAGACCCACAATCACGGCAAGAAGGAGAATGAACATGCCAAATGGACCGGTGATGATAAGACATAAGGCCACAACGAACAGGATCACGACCCGGTTTAATGTCCGGCCATTAATCCCGTTAAGCCGTGTCGCAGAGCGGGAAAGCCCCACGGTGATGCAATATGCGGCACAAGCGGCAAGCACTCCGACAACCATGAGCTCGCTCATGGAAGGAAGCGGCAGTTCAGACAATGCTACCATCACCCCGTTACGCATCCGGGAAAGTGCGAACAATGCCGCAAGACCGATAAATGCATTTGCCGTATTTGCCGCACTCGTTGCAAGGATATAAGCCCGGCGATCCTTGTCATAGCCGGAGACAGAGGCCAGAACACCGTTTGCCGTCGCATTCGAAAGCCCGGGTAGCCAGCCTACCGCGATTCCTGCGAGCGTCCCAAGAATTGAACTCTTCACGACCGTTTTATTATCAATCCGTAAACCCCGGAAATACTGGTCAGGTATCGCGCCCTGCGAAGCCGTTAGCAGCACGGAAATCCCAAAAAGTCCGGTGAGCAGGGGCATAAGTAATGCGCTGTCACCGGCCAAGGTATGCCAGCTGAGATACGCGTAGCGAAGGGTAAAAATTCCAAGAATGCCGGATACTGCGAAGATCCCCCATGCCCAGCCGGGGGCTTCACTCATCACGATCATATACCCCACGACAGCAATGAGGAGAATGCCAATACCCCAGTCAAAGTATGGTTGCAGGGCAGGGAGAAAAATAAAACAGAGCACGGACAGCGGGACAGCGATGATGATCGCACACGCACTCCCAAGGGCAGCGATGCGCACAGCTTCCTCACCGTTTCCCTCAAGACAAAGGGCGTGCGCCGGGAGCACCGACAGGGACGTGTCCGCATCCGGAACACCAAGAAATGTACTCGGAATGCAATCCACAAATGTATGGGTTATGAGCGCGGCAAACATCGCCCCTGCGAGAGCGAGCGGGCCAAACACGGATACTAAGAAAACCTGGAGACTCAACAGGACGCCCGCCAGTGTATTTGCATGCACACCGGGGATAAGGCCGCTTATCGTGCCAAGAACCACGCCAAGAAGCGTCCCGATCAGGATCTCAATCATTACTTAAACGTGCAGGAGAAGGGACATAAATGAACCGAAATGCATACCATATTATCGTAACGAGGCGATGAATCCGTAATGATTATTGCAGTCACCCGCCTTGCGGGAAAAGAGGAGAGTGATGCAAGCCGGTGCGCACAGTTCGGGCATTCCTGTTACAGCGTGCACCCGCTCCATTCAGAAATCAAGCAGGATGTCATCTCATCATTTGTCACCGCGGTTGATCGGGGGGAGTTTGACTGCCTGTTTTTTACCAGTGCCCTTCCGGCAAAACTCATCGCCCCCCATCTCAACCGGTTCCCCCGCGTGATTGCTATTGGCCCGCAGACCGCAAAAGAACTGCAACGGTTTGAAGTGGAATGCGAAACACTCCCCGGTTTCTACTCACGCGACTTTGTACCGTATCTTGGGGACTGGATCAAAGACAAAAATATTGGCATACCGCGGGCAGATGTGCCAAACTCCGCACTCATCGATGCCATCACCAACGCCGGTGGCATCGCACACGAATTCCGCTGCTACCAGCTGACACCCACCGGGGAATCACTGAACCTTGATGATGCAGACGCAATTCTCTTTACCAGTGCAATGTCATTTAAAAAAGCCATATGGACTGCACGCCCCAACATTCTTGTGATGGCAATCGGGGATATCACCGCCTCCGATATGCGCAAAGCGGGAACGAACCCTGTTGTTGTCGGGGACGGATCTCTTGAAGGGACGCTCACAGCGCTGAATGCCTACATCAAGCAAAAGGAACAATGAATATGACCGCCTCTACCGAATCTGCCATCACATCCTTGGATATCCCCCTCTGGCATGGTGCCGGGATCATTTTAATCGATAAACCACGCGGCCCATCAAGCCATGAAGTTGCAGCATGGGTAGGAAAAATGCTCGGTTGCCAGGTGGGTCATGCCGGCACGCTCGACCCACAGGTTTCCGGTGTCCTTCTTGTCATGCTCGGTAATGCGGTACGCCTCGCACCGCTCCTGCTTAAACACAATAAAGAATATGTCTGCCTGATGCGTTTGCACGGAGATGTGGATAGTGAACGGATTATGCAGGCTGGCGCAGAGTTCACGGGCAGGATTTACCAGCGCCCGCCACGGAGAAGCGCGGTTAAACGCAATCTCCGAATCCGTGCAATCTACAATCTTGAGATTCGAAGCATTGAAGGCCGCCTGGTACTTTTCCGTGCTGAATGTGAGGCTGGGACATACATTCGCTCACTCTGCCACCACATGGGTCTCGCCCTTGGCGTTGGGGCACACATGCAGGAGCTGCGCCGGACAAAATCAGGTGCATTCACAGAACAAATGTCACATTCACTTCATGCACTTCAGGATGCCTGTTATGCGGCTGCAAAAGGAGACCGGGCATCACTTCAATCCATGATCATTTCCGTAGATGCAGCAGTGCCGGACCTTCCCAAAGTAATTGTCAGAGATTTAGCAATTGATGCACTCTGTCGCGGGGCCGTGCTTGCCGGTGTGGGCGTTATACGCTGTGATGAATTTAAAAAAGCCCAGACCGTTGCAGTCCTCTCACAGAAGAATGAGTTTGTCGGTCTTGGAAGATCACTGGTACCGTCTTCATCATTTAAGCCGGGCCAGACAGGGCTTGTAGTTGCCATGACCTCGGTATTCCTTCCACCAGGCACCTATCCCCGGGGCTGGAAAAAATCTGCCAAACCTGAAAAACCGGCAAAAAAGTGATCGAATAAAGGGATACCATTAAAAAAATACCCGGCAAATATATGGGATACGCCTTTTGCTGAGGTAGTCTAGCGGTAGGGCGCAGGCCTGGAAAGCCTGTGGTGCGAAAGTGCCTCGGGGGTTCAATTCCCCCCCTCAGCGTAGTATCATTTTGATTATGATTTTTTTGTTGAATCCCCCGTTTCCGGCAACAAAGAGAATCGTTCGGAGATTGCGAGGTAATTGCGGGTCTTGATTCCCTCGTTCTGCGATATAAACCACCAAAAAAAAGAAAATTTAAAACTTATCTGTTGTGATCGGCATCAGCAGGTCCCGCCAAACTCCCTGCCAAGATCAAAGGCTTTCATATTGATCTCAACTGTTTTTTGGGGCACGAGTTTTTTGACTGCCTCCCGTAGTGACTCAGGCTTGAGCGGGAGGTCATGCGACGCCGCTCCCAGGATGACCACGTTCTGGGTCAGCGGGCTTCCTGCCTTAAGCGCAATCTGGTCTGCGTCGATCAGGCAGAGATTGAACTTCTTCAGCTGCGCGATGATCTCATCCTCATTAGGTGCTGGGATTTTTTGGGTGAACACTGAGGTAGGTATGACAAGATGCCGGTTAACCACCATCTTCCCGCCTTCTTTGAGATAATGCGAATAGCGGAGTGCCTCCAGCAGATCAAAAGAAATTAAAAGTTCCGCGTGACCCGGTTCAATCAGCGGTCCGAATTCGCCATCGATCCGGATCTGGCTCTCCACTGATCCCCCGCGCTGCGCCATCCCATGAGTCTCAGCGCCTTTGATATGCCTTCCTTCAATCAGGCATGCTTCTCCCAGGATATTTGAGGCAAGAATTGTTCCCTGGCCGCCAATACCAACAATCATCACGTCATAGCTACGGGTCATCGATTTCCCTCCCGGACAATCGCGCCAACCGGACAAATCTGGACACAGACGGCACAACCGCTGCACAAATCATTGATCAGCGCTTTTTCTTCGACAAGCTCAATTGCGGGGCAACCGAACCGTACACAGGTTCCACATCCCGTGCAGATCTCTGGATCAACCATATAATGTGCCCGTTTGACTCCACAACGGCGCGCCATTATCACGCACATCTGCTTGGCGATGATAACCTTGACTCCATCTCTCTTTTTGGCGTCCTCCAGCACCCGTAGCATGCCGGTAAGATCATAAGGGTCGATTGTCTCAACAAAATTCACACCGCTGGCCCGGCACAGCGCATCAAGAGAAACCGGTGGAGTTGCCACCCCAGTGGCTGTAACACCAGTATTCGGGTTTGGCTGGTGCCCGGTCATCGCCGTGATACGGTTGTCGAGGATAACAACCGTCATATTTGCGCCATTGTACACCGCGTTTATAAGGCCCTGAATGCCGGTGTGCAGGAACGTAGAATCTCCAATCGTACAGACAATATCGTGTGGATCTCCGGAATGGGCGATACCGCTTCCCACCGTGATCGACGCGCCCATGCAGATCGTGGTGTCAACCACACCAAGCTGAATACCGAGGGTATAACACCCGATATCGCTGGGATAAATCGCGTCCTTGAACACTTTTTTTATGGCATAGAACGCCGCACGGTGGTGGCAGCCGGCACAAAGGATGGGAGGACGCAACGGAAGATTCTGTATGGGTTCGGGAATCATGTCCATTGATGCCGGTAGAAATCCCGCTTTTCTCATAATCCCGGCAACCACCTGAGGGGATAGTTCCCCTTCATACGGGGCATACCCGTTCTTCTTGCCAAAAACCGGAACACACTTGGCAACCTGTCGCACAATCTCTTCCACAACCGGTGCCAGTTCTTCAATAACGAGAATTTTTTCGTGTTTTTGTATGAATTCCTCCAGCCATTCTTCATCAATCGGGTATGCTCCGATTTTTAAGAACGAAACATCGGACGGCAGAAGTTCCTGTACATACGTGGCACCAATCCCGCTTGCAATAATTGCAGTTTTCCCGCCATACGTGAACCAGTTATATCCACGTTCTACGAGTCGTTTTCTGATGGCGGGCTGTTTTTCATTGAGTTTTTTATGGAGAATCCGGGTATGGGCAGGGATTACAACGTATTGACGCGGATCTTTATGGAATTCGCCCTTTCCCGAGCCCGCAACCGGATCACCCAATTGAACGTCACCTTTAGAGTGACAGATGCGTGTAGTGGGGCGGAACAATACCGGAAGCCCGAACTCCTCAGAGAGCGAAAATGCATCACGCGCCATATCGTGCGCCTCCTGCACACTTGCCGGATCAAGGCAGGGAACGCGGGCAAAGTGCGCATAGCACCGGGTATCCTGTTCATTCTGGGAACTGTGCGCGAACGGATCATCTGCGCTCATAATCACTAAACCACCGGTCACGCCGGTATATGCACTGGTCATCAGCGGATCTGCAGCAACGTTCAGGCCCACATGTTTCATCGTGCAGAGCGCCCGTATGCCGCACCATGCAGCTGCAAGAGCATTCTCCAGTGCCACTTTTTCATTTACCGACCATTCAATATGGTAAGACGGTTCTTTTTGCGCACGGAGGACATCGATCACTTCTGATGACGGCGTCCCCGGGTAACCGCTCACGAAATCAACACCCGATTCAAGACAGGCATGGGCAATTGCTTCGTTTCCGAGGAGATATTTTTGTTCCATAATCCCAGATCCGTATGAGATACGTGTTTTTTTAAGGCACATATCCCTATCTAATTATTCACTAGCTGTGCATTTTCGGATTCACAACCTATAAAAACTCTGGTGGAGTAGTTATTAGGGTAAATTTCCATTGTCATTTTGGGCCCGTAGCATAGCTCGGTGGTGCGCCCGGCTGATAACCGGGAGGTCATGCGTTCAAATCGCATCGGGCCCATTTCTGTTGTTTTATTATAGTTTTTATGCGTACAGGATGTCATGGAGAAAAACCATTCAATTATTCTTCTGGCCGGAATTCTTGTCTGCGCAACCTGTTTTTTTATCAATATTTACCTTGGCGGAATAGCGGCAATCATTCTGGTGGCATTGGCGATGTCATTTTTTATCTTTGAAGATGCGAAGGTTCTGCCGGAAATTTCGGTGCGACTCCATGCAGATGCAAAACAGGTTATCGTTTCCAATGGGGGGACCGCAACCGCATATAAAATCCATGTCGCGATTGTTCCGCATGATATTGAATATGATATTGCTGGTCTTGAACCGGATAAAAGCCACGGGCACCCGCTTGACCATATGATTAATGAGGCAAAATCAGTCATCAGTTACGAAGACGCAGAGGGCAATCACTATACCAAAACATCGAAACTTTCTGCATTGGGCGATAGCGAGGACGACCTCCTCAAACCAATGTTTCCGCTTTTTAACTGGAAATAAATAAATAAATAATATTACTGTTTGCGGGCAAAAATATACCCGATAACCTTGTCAAGCGCTTCAATAAGTTCTTTTTCCGCTTTCAGGTAGTCATGCATTGCCTGGTAGAGCATAATCATAACATCGTAGCCGTATATCTCAATTGCTGACTCCGGGTCGATGGGATTGAGATATGAATCAGTGATAAACCCATCGGAGCTGTACATCAACTCAAAGAATTTTCCTTCCTCAGAAAGTACACAAAACTGGTCGGTGATTTTTTTTGCAGGATTGTCAGGACGGAAATCCGCGGGGTCGGTTTTCCCGAGGATGATCATTTTTGAGGTATGATAACTGGCATCGTAAAGCTCGTTTTTGGTATCCTGCTTGCCAATCTTGAGCAGGTTTAACCCGACGGATTTCACCACAGGCAATGCTGAAATCCCCATGCGCCCCAGAAGTTTTCCGTCATGGGTTTTAATCTCTTCAGAAAGGTTTGCCTCCTTCTTTTTCATCTCGTCAATTTTCTTCAATATTGCGTTAAAACCAGTTTCAATTGCATCCATATCATATCACCATTATCAGACATGTATCACGAAGGACATGAATAATTACCGTTCCGGCTAATAAATCGCTCGGATTTTATACCATCTCCACCGTTCAACAACGGGGAAGACTATCAGGAGACACGTTCACCGGTAAAAAAATAGTGTCGGTCATGCGTAATCCGGACATTTCCGGTGAAACCGAGGGGGAGATCTTCTTTGATCACTACACCCTGGTACGTTGGCGTTCTGGCCATTACGGAACCTTTCCGGAGTTTCTCTGTAACTATAACAGGCTGTATTGTCTCAAGAAGTGGTGCGTTAAGTGCTGTATATATTTTTTTAGCACAAGTGTTCAGGATTCGGGACCGGTCTTTTTTCACGAAATCCGGGAAGTCTTTTTCCAAAAAGGGACCGGTGAACGGGCGGGCAGAATACCGCGTAATGTTTACTTTGTTGAGGCGCATCCGGTTGAGAAGCGCAAGGGACTGGTTGAAGTCATCAGGAGTTTCCCCGGGAAATCCCACTATCATATCAGTAACAAGACTGATATCCGGGTATCGGTTCCTGAAAGTTGATACAATCTTTTTAAAATCCTGAACCGAATATCCCCGTTTCATCTGCGAAAGAACAGTGTCCGAGCCCGATTGAACAGGGAGATGAATAAACCGGAAAAGGTGATCGCCCCCTAAAACTTCGACCAGTTCCGGAAGGATAGGTTTTACTGTTGCAGGGTTTATCATGCCAATCCGGATTCGATAATTTCCGGGGATTGCAGTTAGTTTTTCCAGTAATGAGGGGAGTGTTCTTCCGAGATCCAGCCCCCATGAACTCAGGTCCTGCGCGGTAAGCTGGATTTCAGGGGCCCCGGCCCGGATAAATGCGCGGGTTTTATCGATGATCTCATCTTCAGAAAAACTTTTCAAAGGTCCGCGGGCGGTTCGCGTAATGCAGTAGGAACAGTTCCCCACGCACCCTTGTGCTACCTGAACAATACCTGCACCTCCGCATGATACGGTTTTTATACGGCTGTACACATCACGGATCATCTGTGGAGGGATGATCACCGGGGAACATACAGCAAAAATTGCCTCACGCTGCACCATGGACATGCACCCGGTCACAAAAAGAGGTTTGTCATCGAATTGTATGAGACGCCGAAGCATGCGTCTCTCGGTGGGCCCCACAACCGTGCAGGTATTAATAATAACAACATCTGACTTTTCTGGTGTCTCAACGATACTTGCGCCTATCTTTTTGAGAATTTCTACAAGGTTTGCAGTATCGCCGAAATTATAAGTACACCCATATGTTTCGACATACACACGCTTTCCGGCAAGCGCCTGGAGTTCTGAGGGAATCTTAAGAGGAATGAGGTCTTTTTGGTCAATATCTGCCATAATCGCACTATATTTTTCATTAGAGCGCCAACCAATAAAATATTCATAATTCCCCGGATGAAAAACCGGAATAAACACAACAATTAACCAATGAAACCCATAATCTGTTTACCATGATGAGAATCGGGCTGCTCGGCTGCGGTAATATCGGGCATATTATTGCACTGCATGCAGAGGGTTTCGAAGTCTCAGCGGTCTATGATAAAGTCTATCTGCGGGCGCAAGAGATCGCAGAACTTTCCCATGGACAAGCATACGAGAATTTTGAATCGTTCCTGAATGCAGATATCGATATCGTTGTAGAAGCAGCTTCTGTCAGTGCGGTAAAAGTGTATGCAAAAATGGTTTTATCCCACCGTAAAAATCTGGTCATCATGAGCGTCGGCGCACTTGCAGATCCGGCTTTCAGGAAAGACATCCACGATACAGCTAAAAAATTCGGACAAAAGGTCTATTTCCCGAGCGGTGCCATTTTCGGACTTGACAATCTCAAGGTCGGCAGGATTTCCCCCATGAAGAAACTTCTCCTCCGTACAACAAAAAGCCCGAAATCGCTCGGGATTACTGCTGATTCGCGACAGATCATTTTTTCCGGGAAAGCCAATGAATGTATCAAAGCATACCCAAAAAATGTCAATGTGTCAGTAGCGATGAGTCTTGCTGCCGGGCAGGAAGCCGATGTCGAACTCTGGGCGGATCCTCTTGTGGACAGGAACATCCATGAACTGTTTATTGAGGGGGATTTTGGGGAGACCTATATTAAAGTGACAAATGTCCCAAGCCCGGACAATCCTGCGACAAGTTACCTTGCGGCTCTTTCCATCCTCTCGCTGTTAAAAAATCTGGATGACCCGTTTGTGGTAGGAACATGAGGATTATTCCGGGGTAGCCCTGTATGGTTCCGATTGAATACCTGTTGCATTTTATTGAAGAAGACGCACCGTTTGGCGATGCAACATCAGATGCCATCATACCAGATATTACCTGCAATGCTGTGATCCGGTCTGAGGAGCCTGGTATTATTGCAGGTCTTGAAGAGGCATCCGCGCTTTTTGCCCATTATGGCATTCAGATTAAAAGCGATGTTGTCGATGGTGTTCTGGTAAAACGGGGAGACTTGCTCCTGTCACTCTGCGGGAATGCCAAAAAAATTCTGCTTGTTGAACGCACTGCTCTTAATATTATCGGGAGGATGAGCGGCATCGCAACCCGAACACACCAGATGGCCAGTGTTATCAGAGAGGTCAACCCCCGTTGCCGGGTGGCGGGGACACGAAAAACCTGCCCGGGTTTTCGGGCGCTCGATAAAAAGGCAGTTGTTCTTGGAGGCGGCGAATCACACCGTTCCAGTCTCAGTGATGGAATCCTCATAAAAGACAATCATCTCGTTCTGGTGCCGTTCGCAGATGCGGTCCGGGCTGCAAAAAACGCCACCTGGTATAAGAAAATTGAAATTGAAGTTGAAACCTGTAAAGACGCACTGGTTGCTGCAAAAGCTGGTGCAGACATCATAATGCTCGATAATATGAGTCCTGATCATATCAGGAAAACACTTGCCGCATTAACGAACGAAGGGCTCCGGGACGTAGTTACAATTGAACTTTCCGGTGGTATCAATGGGGAAAATATCAAGGACTATGCGGCGCTGGGTGCAGATGTGATAAGTCTTGGTGCCCTCACCCATACGGTCAGGAATTTTTCAGTAAATCTTGAAATTCTTACCTGATTTCCATTTTTTGTGGTGTACCCGATCATTGGAGTTACGGGTGGTTTTGCTGGTTATGAGTAAGAAACGGGATCTCCTGCACCACTCAACAATAAAGGGATGGGATAAGCTTATCATTTTTCGTTTTAAAAAGGTGGTTGAAGGGATAAAAGATGGTCGTTTCACAACCCCCCGAACCTGGGACTGATTTGGGATTGGTTCAAACACCGGATGTAGAAGCAACATTGAAGATAAATCGTAAAAGAAGAGTGAGGGGACTTATCGATTTACTGAAAAGCGAGTACCTTGATTCCCGGTGGAAAGCAGCAGAGGCATTAGGAGAGGTGGGCGATCCGGAAGCCGTTGAACCATTGATTGCCGCATTAAAGGACCCCTATGTCGAGGTCCAGTGGCTGGCGGCAAAATCTCTTGGTATGATTGGTGACCGCCGTGCGGTGGAACCACTTATCTCGTCGCTCTCATCCCCCGATAAATGGCTCCGTACCGGTGCCGCATGGGGTTTAGGAAGACTTCACGAGAGGCGTGCGGTAGAACCGCTCATACTGCGCTTAAAAGATCCTAAACACAAGGTTCGATCTACTGCTGCGGTGGCGCTCGGTATGATTGGCGATGCGCGGGCAGTCGCCCCACTCACCCTTGCCATCCAGGATCCCGATGCAGATGTCCGGAACGCTGCACAAGAAGCACTTGCCACAATCACAAGACAAGGATCAAACAGAGAGGCCGATACATTAACTTCCTGATTTTTTATTCTTGATACGATATCAGGACAACGTTTGGTAGTGGAAACGGAAACATCCGCAAATATCAAAAAAAGTTAGAGTTTTATTACTTTCACTTCGGTATTGACTGCATCGTGTTGGGTGCCTCTCCAGCCTTCCTGTGAACTGGAAAAACGCGGGTCAATAATGAGGAAATACATGCTTTTGTCTTTGATGGTAAATGTCATATCACTCCGTAAAACATTGCTCTGGGAGAATGCCGGCACAAGAGGACTGTAATCCCATTGATCTTTTTTAAGAATTGTGCTCCATTCCGGATCTGCCGTGATAAATTTGATCTCGTCATTTTTATCAATAACCAGTACATTCACCGGTTTGTCAGAATTTATTGATACTTTGAAAGAATCACCAGGGTAAAGATACTGGAAGCCGTAGTCTTCAAATGCATACTTCTGGAAGGTGGTCTTGTATCCGGACATCTGGTTAATTTTCTCATTGATAATGATCCGTTCAGAAGCGACGGTTGTGAGAGATGGAGATGCAACAGTCCCCGATGCTGATGGTGTCTGCGTTGCCAGAGGTGCCTTCGTTGCTGCTTGCCCAGCAGGAGTCGTACCTGTACATCCACACATACATGCTAGGGTAATAAGGATGCACAGTACTAAAAGCCCAAAAATTCGGTTCATACGTTTACATTGCTTACCGGTTTTAATAATTTTTTTAAATATATTATTCCGGGAAATGCCTTAAAAAGAAATCATCAATATTCCAACACGAATCAGCTGGTTCACATTTGGATTACGAAATAATCCGTATATCCTCCGCCGCAGCTACCTGAATCTCCTTTTTACCCTGATAGGTGTGGACGGTACCATACAATGAACAGTTCATTCCCTTAAAAAAAGAGCGATCTCTGGCTACCTGTGCTGGGATAAAAATGGTGACATTATTCATCTCGAGGATCAAATGCCCCCCGTTTTTAAGAACCGTTGCCTGATCCACGGTTCCGGTAAGAACAACCAGTTCACCCTCTGACGACTGGTTGGTGAATACCGACGCAAATGGTTGTTTTCCAAGAGTGTTAAGCACAAGATGCGCTGCAAGAACTGCAACAGCGATGCTGATCAATAAAATGAGCGCAATCCGTTCCTGGTACCCGAACATAAAAGAAATCTATGAGTCCCCGGTTTAAATGCCCGATAGGTTGATATGTTAACACTGTTAACTTATCTGTCATGTATAACACAACATTACCCCCATCATCGAAAACGGTGCTCGGGATCCTTGACAAGGGTGGTGCCATGACCCACAAAGACATTGTTTTGAAAAGCCAGCTGGCGCCCCGAACAGTTCGCTATGCATTAAAAAAACTCAAAGAGCGGCATCTCATCATTGAGAAATTCAACTTCCGGGATGCACGACAGATCATCTACCAGAACCGTCCTGTGTCTGCTCTCGAAGCAATGTCTGTGGTTGTATGATAAAACATACCTGCACACTCATGCACTGTGATATGATGGTAAGAACACTTCTGCCACCTATGAGAGCAGAGATGGTGTACAGGTTGGTACATAATCAGGGAATCAGTCAGAGCGATGCAGCTATCCGACTTGGTGTCACACGAGCGGCTGTGTCTCAGTATATGAGTAAAAAAAGGGGTGCTGGTGCTGTTGAAATCTCAACAGAACTCGACGCAATGATCGATCGCTGGGCACTTGCTGTTGTCACTGGAGAAAGTGACATGAATCTCTGCGACGTCTGCCAGTGTGCATTAAAAAAGTTTTAAATCGCAGATTGTTTATCGTAACGCGTTGTTTTTGAATTTCTCTTTTCTCATAGCCCTTGTTCCCGGCAGTATATTTTTGCAACAGAAAAATCATATACTTATCGACGATTCTTTCGATAATACAGGATACATAGCAGGCAAAAAACTGCAATTACTGCAGCAATTTTCAGATAATCAACCTGTTGGCGGGGCGATTTAACCGCGGGGTTCCAGTCATCCATAAAGACTTCATGGAAATAACTGGCAACACCGGGGTGCTCAATGATTACACCAGCCTCCCTGTTAAAAGTTGGTGAATTGCTGTTCCAGTTAATACTGCTGACAAGTACTTTTCGGTCATCAACTATCACTCCTTTGTTATGGATCTTCTCGATGCCGTTTGTCTCCAAATTTGCACACCGCGCTTCAAGAGGGAGATGCTCGTTTACGGCAATGCGATTGATCAGTGCAACCATTTCGTCGTTATCTTTTGTGTCTTCGACATTATACCAATAGGAATCCAGAAGCACCTGTACCTGCACTCCCCGCCGCGAGGCATTAATTGCAGCAGCAAGATACGGATTGAGTTCTGTGGCCGATTCATTGGTGATATATGCCTGTTCAATCTCAACACTTATCGTTGCAGAGTCCACAAGCACGGTTATCTGGTTACTGGTATCCGGCGCAAGTACTGGTGTTACAACCGCGTTATTAAATGTTGCCGGGGAAAAATCAGCCTCATATTCCGTTGAAGATGCGGATTCCGATGGCCCGGGGGATCCATATATGGGCACTATTGTATAACCGCCCGCATCCGTGTGGAAAACACCAGAGAAATACCCGGCAAGATCGGTATTCTCAAGATAGACGCCCCAGCCCCGGTTTGCAGATTTGCCGCCGGGAGGAAACCCGCTGGCTTTGAAATTCTCACTCGTCAGGAGAACTGCACGGTTATCTACGACAAGATACTTCGCATGATCATACCGGTAGGGAGCGTGCCCGCCCGTTGGAGCGGCCATCTCAAAAACCGGAATACCGCTCTGGTTCATCCGGAAAATCTCCATCTTTTCTTCCGGGCTTATACCGCCTACAGGACCACCTTCGACCAGCACTACCACATCGACGCCCCGCTTGCGTGCTTCAATAAGTGAAGTGGACAGGTTTGAACTGGAAAATTCGTAAACATTGACAAGAAGTTCATCACTGGCCCGGTCAACCACTGATGAGAACACCTCAAGAGAACAATCCGGGGAAACAAACGTGGTAACGGTTACATTTTGAAACGTTGACGGTTGTAACCGTGACTGCCCGAGCATAAGCACGCGCCGGTCCCAGATACCATTATCAAGATAATGCACCTGACCATCACGGGCGATGACATCGTCGGGCCAAGCCACAGACTGGACAAGTTTCCCGTTCTCGTAGAGCATGAGAACATCCCGTCCGTTTGCCATACGAAGCGTATTCCCGTTTATCACATTCGGAACAGTGGGGGAATTATCAATCCATTCAAAATCCGGGCGTTTCCCATGAGTTTTTTCAAACGATTTGGCATTACGGGTAATGGTGATTTGTCCCTGAACCGAGGCACCCGGGGGAAACCGGAACCCGCTTTTTCCATCGGAAACGGTAAAACCATCGAGCGGTCCGCTGCCGGAAAGCACTATGTATTCATCCTCGTCATTATAGGTATACGGATCCGGACAGAACTCCGTGATCAGCACCGCATTGCACGAAACCACGCACAAGCAGAAGAAGAGAATAAGTGCTATGATACCGCGCATAGAGAATCACATTCTCTATGCTTCTTTTATAATCTAACGATATACATTTCCCATGACGATGACACCAGATAATAACCGGCAGCAGCACGTTCCCTCATCACCGCTTGTCGTAAAAGTCGGGGGCAGTCTCTCCTTGAATATCCGGGAGATCATACCAGCCCTGCTTGCCAGTCCGCGAACACTGCTTATCGTGCCTGGAGGGGGAAAATTTGCAGATGCAATTCGCCGGCTTGCAGTGCACGATGATCCGGCTCACTGGATGGCGATCGCTGCGATGGAGCAGTATGGGTGGATGCTGGCGTCGTACGGGGTGCCAACCACAGACATTCTCGCAAATCCAGAAATGACATCAGTATTCTTACCCTATTCAACCATGCGGCAATCAGATCCTCTCCCACATTCGTGGAATGTAACATCAGATACTATTGCTGCGTGGGTGGCAAAAACGCTGGACACCGATCTCCTCATACTTAAGTCCGTGGATGGCATCATGGTTCGCGGAATCTTCCAAGATCATCTTACCGGCCCGGTTGAATCAGACAGCGTGGATTCCTGCTTTATACCGTTTGTCCTAAAAAGCAACGTTTCGACGATGATCCTCAATGGAACACATAGAGAACGGGTGGAACGATTCCTCGCAGGGGAACAAGTTTTAGGCACCCGCATTGGTACAACATTTTAAAGGTTCTAAAAGAGATACTATAGGAATCCTTGGAGGAGCAAACAAATGTCAGATAAAAAATGTACATCCTGCAACGCTCCGCTTGCAGAAGAGGGTGCAACAGAGTTTGGGTGCCCCGCGTGCGGTGTCGAGATTACCCGGTGCTACCGGTGCAGGGAGCAGAGTATTCCCTACGTCTGCCCGAAATGTGGATTCGGGGGACCGTGAGGTATGGGTAGCGTCGCAGCCATTATGAGGGTTATGCCGGAATCCCCGGAAGTAAACCTCGAAGAGCTTAAAAAAGCACTCAAAGAAAAACTCCCGGGCATACAGGACATCCGGGAAGAGCCAATCGGCTTTGGACTTAAAGCGCTCAAATTTGCGGCCATCGTAAACGATGCCGGTGGGCAAACCGATGAAATTGAGAAGAGTCTCAGCCAGATCCCCGGCGTCGAGCGGGTAGAGACTATTGAAGTAACCCTTACGTAAAAACAGAGCTGCGCCAGCATCCTTATCAGAAAAAGATAAGCTGACGGTGCACTTTTTTTAAACTCTTCTGATAGTAAGTGCATAACTCTTTTTGATCTGACGGGTCCTGGCGATCCAAAACGGCATTAATTCGGATAAATTTCGTCCTGTGGCGGGATTATATTAAAATCGTTCAGATTCCGAGTTTTTCAAAAACAGTCTGCGTACTCGCGCGTATCTTTTCGACCGATTCACGATAAGCGATGACTTCTGATTCATCAATCCTGATCGTTACAGGAAATGCACCGTTGTGGTTTATCCGTGCGGGCACACCTATACAGACATCCCCGATACCATGCACTTCACTTTTCACATATGCAGAAACGGTTAGGATCCGGTTTTCATCGCCAAGAACGGTCTTAACCAGCGACGCGATCGCTTCACCTGGCCCGTAAATGGTTGATCCTTTGTTTTTTATGATCTGTTCGCCGGTGCATTTTACCGTATCGATAAATTCACTCACCGGCAGGTGTGAGAACGCCGGCAGGTTGGATATTTTGATCCCGCCAATCGTTGTAGCAGACCAGAGCGGCACCATACTATCGCCATGTTCACCAATAATGCGCGTGTGAACTTCACTTACATGCACTTTAAAATACGTCGCAATAAGGGATTTCAACCGCATCGAATCAAGATGCGTCCCCAGACCAAATACCTGGTTTGGTTTTAAACCGGAATATTTCAGAGCGATACATGTCATCACATCGACCGGGTTAGTTACCATAATTATTTTGGTATCTGGTGCAACCGTGCCCAGTGTTTTAGCAATCGGCGCGATAATCCTGGCATTGCCGAGTGCAAGATCGAGGCGATCCTGGCCAGGTTCCCGGGGAGTTCCTGCAGTAATTACCACAATCTCCGAGCCGGCTGCATCTTTGAGGTTCGTTGTCCAATTTACACGTATATTGGTGCCCCGTGCGGCAAAAGAATCGATAAAATCCTGAGTAATACCTTTTAAGAGTGCTTCGCGGCCTTCCCTTCCGTAGAGAAGGATCTCGTGCACATGCGGATTTGCAGAAATTGCATAAGCGGCAAACATGCCGACATTACCAGTTGCTCCGATAATGGTAACTTTTGACATGATATCATCAATGGGGACGTGTTATCGGTCGAATGTACGTTACTACTTTTGCCAAAGTATCCATCCTCCACCCCGTTACCCCATGGGCGCCGGATGCCTACGGTAAGTCTGCTCCCTTCCGGGCCTGAACCGGTTCCCGTAGCAACAGGTCGCCATTCCCTCCGGAATTTTGATACCTGTCCATCGACCTCATGGGACGAGGTTTCACCGTCAGAACACGCAAAGCTCCAGCAGGTCGTTGCAGCCTTCCTCAAACTTCGCCCCCCGCGTACCGACGGTTTCAGGTTACAGGTGACGCCGAACCACCCGGGCTAGTCCCCATATACCTTTGTGCCCCGGTCAATAAATGCTTTTTATGATCCCCGGGAATCTATCCCCGGGAACATTTGACATGATAACAATATTCCTAACAAGGAAAAGCAAAAAAAATCTGTATCAAATCTCTTTATAGATTTACAAGAGATCAGGGAATAAAAGGATCCCCACCGATACGATTCTGCCAGTTGCTGATGATATCTGAAACGGTGGAAGGTTTATTCTTTTCAAAAATATCAAGGGCTGTCACAGGCTCTGCGCCCTTTGGGAGGATATGACCCAGCAAGCGGAAATCCCCCTGGTAAACTTCAATAACCTGTTTTCCACTTGTTTCTGCAATTTTCACGGGCTCCCGTGTCACCGGGTGGCGTGCCATATCCTCCAGTTGTTCGAAAAGTCTCACCAGTTCGATAGTTAGGTACTGCCGGTTTACCTCAAGATTGAACGCAGACCAGAATGCGGACGCATACCATGCATCATTCATGATAACATGTGGCACACCAAGGCACGCTGCAGCAAGACCAAGTGTCCCGGCTCCACAACAGGCGTCCACGAAGAGCGGTACCGGGGGCGTTCCCACATGCCGGGTAACGGACTGGATCTTCGGGTATCCTCCGCGCGGAAATTCAACATGTACCAGTGATTGTTGTTTGTAAACCACCAGCGGCCCGGTAACCAGTGGAAAAATATCTGCCCGCACGTCACACCCGGCGAGTAACTCATAAACCTTAGGGACGGCATCCGGATCAACGGTTGCCAGTCCGGGAATGAAAGGTGCAGTTTTTACGACACCCCGCACTTCGGGTACTTCTGCATGTATCCGCACCGCTGCCTTTTTTGATACCCGACCAGACATAAGGACAAGGGATTTCTTAGGGAGAAACGGAGGTTTATCCATCGCAAACCCGGGATGGATAAGAGGGGCCCCTACAGTAATGAGAGGATCAGAGGAGGTGAGATTTCCTTCTTCCTGCATGATGACGTACATATGGGCAAAAACATCATCGATAAACCGTTTTCCGCAGGAGCAGGGTTCGGCAATAACCGGATTTTTTAGGGGGACGCGTTTATCAAGAACCCGTATACTGCACTCAGCACACGGAAGAAAGATAGTCGGCAGTGTTGAGAGAATGTCTGTTGCTGAGCGTACGCAGTCCATCCCGCACACCGGACATTTCATTCTGCTTCCTAAGATGTTCCATAATAGATACTTTGTTAATTATTTTTTATGGGTATGATGAAAATCCTGTTTGGCGATAAAAAAACAAAAAATCAAATTTTAATAATCTAAAATGGGCCTGATGCGATTCGAACGCATGACCGCCCGGTTATGAGCCGGGCGCTCTAACCGGACTGAGCTACAGGCCCAAAAACGCCGCCAACAGGGCTCGAACCTGTGACATTCGGATTAACAGTCCGACACTCTACCAACTGAGTTATGGCGGCAAATTCCCTGTGCCTTAATAGATTCTTTGTGAGTCTTTTTAAAGGTAACCTATGGATGTGGCAGAGAACAAAGGACAAATGTGCTCTCCGCATCCAGGATGTTTTATACAAAATGCGGGTATGGGTCATATCAGGATTTTTTCATCGCATCAAGGAGATTGATGAGATCATCAAGATCCTCGTTGAGATGTGCAAACAACTCCACCGTGCGTTTTGTTGCTACCGCACCATCCGTTGAAGCGCGGATATACCCCAGCTGCTCCAGCACATGAAGCGAGTACCGTATCCGGTGAGAGGGTAGATCAAGAAGCTCGGATAGTTTCATGATCCCAATCGGCTGGTGTTCTGTCACAGCCCGTGCTACGTCAAGATGTCGGCTCAATAGTTCGATCTCCTCCTTCATCTTGTCAAGCATGATCTCTCACCGAAGTCCGGCATTACGTATTTTTAGATTTACTTCCATGCTCTTCAAGCCATGCTTTTACCGCGTAGTATTTTTCCCTGAAATTCCACGTAAGAACTGCTGCAAGGATCAGCATCACGACAATTGCGGCAATGCGATACGGATTTGGCATGAGAAAAAATGCGATGACCGAGAGGGCTACCAGCATAATGATGATGTTAAGCTGAACGGCGAGTCGGTAAAACGTCCACTTGAACTGGTTTTTGGCAGTATCATCCATCACTCGTACCTCAACTTTGGAATAAAAGTACTTGACGTTTCACGTACATATGATGATGAATGGATGCACTTGACGCTGCGATAAAAAAATGCGGTGCGGATGCGTTTGTCCTTTACGCCTCATCAGATGAGGCTGATATGCGCTATCTCACCCGGGTAATTATGCATGATCCGTTCGTCTTTTTCAAACGGGTAAAGCAGCCCGCGACCATTATCACCTCTCAGATGGAGGCCGAGCGCGCCTCCCACGAATCACCGGTTGCGGTCATAACAAGAACACAGGCAGGTCTTCTGGATATTATCAAAAAGGAAAAAAATCCATGGAGAGCAACAGCACACATGATCGCGGGGCAGACCGGGAAAAAAATACTGGTATCACCGACATTTCCCGCGGCGCTTGTCCGTGCGCTTGAAGAAATAGCCACCGTTTTTGTTGATGACGGCACGATAGAAAAGATGCGGGCAATAAAAACAAAAGACGAGATCCATTTGATAAAAAACGTTCAGAAAAACACGGAACGCGCGATGGCACTGGGCGTCACCCTTATCCGTAAGGCACAGGTCAAAAAAGGCATTCTTTACCGGGATGGCAAACCTCTCACTTCAGAATCCGTGAGAACGGCGATGCAAACACAACTCATGGGCGCCGGGTGCCGGGCCGCCGAGACAATTGTATCCTGCGGCATGGATACGGCACTTCCCCATGTAATCGGTACCGGACACCTTCTGGCAAATGAACCAATCGTCATCGATATGTTCCCCAAAGATGAAGGGACTGGGTATTTTGCCGACATGACACGTACAGTTTCGAAAGGAGCACCGGACCAGAAGCTTATTGAGATGTACGCGGCAGTCCGGGATGCACAGGCACTGGCGATCTCCCGAATCCATGCGGGCGTGCCCGGTTCAGAGATCCACCAGTCTGTTGTAGACCTGTTCAAAGACAGGGGATACGAGAGCAACACGACAGGATTTGTCCACAATCTCGGGCACGGCGTCGGGCTGCAGGTCCATGAACTCCCCACAGTCGGCCTGACTGGGCCCACTCTCAAAGCGGGTCACGTCATTACCGTCGAACCCGGACTCTATTATCCCGGAATTGGGGGCGTCCGGCTTGAAGATATGGGTGCAGTTACCGCAAGAGGATTCTCCAATTTCACCACGTTTCCCGAGGAATTAATTATATGAATGAAGATATCTTTGAAAAATACCGTGCGGCAGGCATACTTGCAGCAAAAATTCTTAAATTTGGCGCACAGGAAATCCGCGTTGGCGTCTCCTATCTTGAATTTGTTGAATCTATAGAAACCCGGGTAAAAGAGGAGGGCGCGGATCTTGCATTCCCGCTGAATGTGTCACTGAATGAAGATGCAGCGCACGATACTGCATCTACCGGGGATACACGGGTTTTTTCCAGAGGCGATGTCGTAAAACTCGATCTTGGTGTTCAGATAGACGGGTACATCGCTGATACGGCAACCACCGTGGACCTTGGCAACAATACAAATCTCATCGAAGCATCCCGCCAGGCGCTGGATGCCGCAATAAAAAAAGTCAGACCCGGCGTTACCGCGGGGGAACTGGGTGCGGCAATCCAGTGTGGGATTGTGAGTCGGGGGTACCGCCCTGTCTCAAACCTCACGGGTCATGGACTGGACCAGTTCGTCGTCCACAAACCACCAACCATCCCCAATATTGCAATAAATGGTGGGGTGATCATTGAGGAGGGAATGGTCTTTGCGATCGAGCCGTTCGCAACCACCGGAAGCGGGCATGTCAATGAGAAAAGTCGGATGGAGATCTACTCGCAAATTGCGCATAAACCTGTCAGAATCCCGTCTGCCCGGGCAGTCATCGAGAATATTCAGGATCGCAGGGGATTACCCTTTGCCCGCCGCTGGCTCATGGACAAAAAAATGGATTTCGCACTTGCCGGATTGGTCCGGGCTCAGGTGCTGACAGTCTACCCGGTATTATCGGATATTGCAGGTTCTCTTGTGTCACAACATGAGCATACGATGATCGTGACTGAAGATGGCTGCATCGTGACCACCCGCTGAGATAATTATATTCATCTTTGCGACGAATTGTAAAGGTTATAGCCATGTCTGGTGATTCTGATAGCCTTCAAATAATGGAAATCCTTCTGACTGCTGAAATATTCAATCAGAACCCGGAGCTCGATATTAATGATCTGACACCTGCGTGTCGGGAAATATTCTGCTCGGCCGGGGCAAAAGACGTCAAACGACCAGTCTTTGTGAGCGACGGACTGATCAAACGTTCCCTGAATATTGCAGATGCACACCTGAAAGTTTCCACCAATCCGTTTGTTGCGTATGAGGATTTTGGACAGCGTCTCCGGATCACCACGCTGACACCAGCTTCAGAGTGGTTTCTCAATCGGGGGGGCAGGGAATATATCGAAAAAAATCCGACTCTTGCATTTTTCTTTGAGGGTGTGGATTCAACGGGCATTACCTATGACGCCGTCCGTCGTCTCAATCCGCCCTATGAAGATACCAAAGCATTCCTTGACGCAAAAATTTCCAAGCTCATCAGCGAAGATGAAAAACTGCGCGGCGCTCTTGACCTTGTGATTGTCAGTTCTCCCGAAGAAGTGGATCAGCAGATGGAGGATCTCATCTGCACTGCAGAGCAGACCGCCATTATTGGCAAGATCCATCATGCACTTCACCACCGGGAATTTTTAAACACTCACAAGATATTCGAAGTGGGAAAACTCCTTTTTGTCGGACCGCCCGGGACGGGGAAAACATCTCTTGCCCTCGCAATGTCGCATTCCATGCACATGCCAATTCTTGAAGTGCGATTATCGATGATCACCTCTCAGTACCTCGGTGAAACCTCAAAAAACATCGATAAAATCTTTGATTTGGCCAAGAGTCTCTCCCCGGCAATTCTCTTCATCGATGAATTTGATTTCGTCGCGAAAAGCCGGGTTGGCGATGATCATGGGGCAATGAAACGAGCCGTCAATGCGCTCCTGAAAAATATCGATAAGATCAGCCTGATTAAAAACGGTGTGATTTTGATCGCAGCGACTAACCACCCCCAGCTTCTTGATGAAGCTGCGTGGCGGCGATTCGACGAAGTGGTCGAATTCTCCCTGCCAAATGAAGAGATGCGAAAAGAGATCTTAAGAAAAGTTACCTCTTTGATGAAATGCACATGCGATTTCCAGGAACTTGCCGCGCAGACAGAGGGTTTTTCGGGTGCAGATATCCGGCTCACCATTAAAGAGGCGTTGCTCTCCGCACTCATCGACAAGCGCGAGACCATCGAGCGCATTGATATTGACAAAGGCATCCGCATGGTTCGAAACCGTGAAGCAATCCGTAACCTGAACTGGTTGTAGGATGAAACTCACGCTGCTTGGAACCGGGGATGCAATCGGGACACCCAAGGTGGGGTGCGACTGCCCCCAGTGCGCCCGTGCCAAAAAAACCGGTGTAACACGGTTGCGCACATCCCTTCTTCTCGAAAATGAGGGGCGGCATATCCTGATCGATACTTCTCCCGATCTCCGCCAGCAACTGCTCCGCCATGGTTCACCGCATATCGATGCCGTTATCTGGACTCATGGACACTACGATCATTTTACCGGATTTGGCGAGTTCTATCGTGTGCAAAACATCCCCCCGGTATTTGCAGCAGCCCCGGTGCTGAACTATTGTGCAGAGGCGTTCCGGTTTCTGTCCTTTGAAAAATTTACCGTAGAACCCTACCAGCCGTTTGAGCTTTTTGGAGTTTCCATCACTCCGTTTCTCGTCCGACACCCCCCCGCGTTTACAACAGGGTTCGTGTTTGAATCCGGGGGTGCTCGTATTGGGTTTACCTCTGATACTAATGCTGATATTCCGGAGAGCAGTCTTGACCTGCTTAAAAATTGCGATCTGTTGCTCCTCGATGCACTTGTCCCTTCATCAACCCACGTCTATAAACACATGAACTATCTTGAGGCATGTACCCTTGCCGAACGACTCAAACCAAAAGAATACCGGTGCACCCATATCAGTCATCTGATGCCATGGGAATACCCGCACCTCTCAAGCGACGGGGATGTTTTTGAATTCCCGTAAGAAAAAATCACATCTTTTAATGAGGGCAGATGTTCTTACATGGTGATTTCTACCCATACTTTAATAGTTTACAGGTGCCCAAACATAGGTGCATGATTGTAAAAGTACTTGAGCTCGAAAAAGACAAGGCACGAATTGTCATCCAAGGAGAGGGTCACACATTTATGAACGCCCTTGTCGATGAGATCGTGAGTGATCCTGATGTAGATGTCGCAAAATACGTTATCGAGTTCCAATTCTCAGATCCTGAATTGCTCGTTACAACAAAAGGCAAGAAAAATCCGCTCACTGTCATCAAAAAGGCATGCAAACGGATTTCTGGGCATTGCGACGAGCTCTTGAAAGGTCTTTCAAAACGTAAGTAACTCTTTTTTACCAATATCTTTTTGATCGTTTTTTTGTTTTCATCTGTTAATAGAATTAAACGTGGAAAAATCTGCCCGTTACGAGTGTTCACTATCGTCATAATGGAGTATGCCCCCCATACACACAAAAACAGGATCCGGGGAATGAGTGGTGTGTTGAAGCAGAGGGGAGTGTAAAAGAGTTTACCCAAGTAGAGACGGTTAGACAACGATTAAAAAAAGGATTTGCGGAGATCTACCCAGATCCGGTGCCCAAAATTAGATTATTCTGTGGCTCGTTCGGTAAAGACAATTGAACCGGAGATGCGGGAGATCTTGATTTTCACACTCTGTCCCGGTTTTGCGTTTGCCACGTACATGATGTAACGACCCATCTTTACCACACCATCGCCACGTTTGGAGATCGACTGGATCTCAACATCCATAACCTGACCTTCCTCAAGTGTTTCAGATACCGGTTCGCTGCGGACTTTTCGCTTCCGGACCGGACGGTGCCCACCACAGGCATCGCAGCGCAGGAGAAGGATCCGGTCATCCTTGACAAGGCGTGTATCTGGTTTCCCGCATTCAGAGCAGATGACATAATCATCAACATAACTTTTAATGATCATCTTCACGAGCGAGATCTCAAATTTACCGTTGAAAATTGCACGGTTGCCATCGATTTTACCCGATGTTCCCATCTCACCGAGCATATATTTCATCATGTGATCTTTATCGCGGCGGACAGTGTCAGCGATCTCGGTAAAATTCTCTAATATGGTCGTTTTACCTTCGATATACGCTTTCACCTCGGGAACGACAAAACGTTCAGATGACTCCGTCTTCTCGGAGATATGGGAATACGCACTTTTTAAGAGATCTTCATACGGGTCCGTCATAATTGTATAATATAAATGCGCCGCCGATGTAAAAAGGGTTTCCCAGCACCATTTTGCTATCCCCCCATACCGGCCTGATTCCCAGTGGTGTTTAAAATATGAACCAACATAACAGGGACAGGCATATACTATTAGCGAGTGTAAGAAATATGCTCCACGAGCGCTCTTACCAATCCGTTGCAGGGATCAAAGACGGAGGTGCATATCTCCGTCAGTTTAAACAAATTATATATTGTTGTTGAGATGGCAGTTCACGAGTATCACGCGGAATCTTTTGCAGCCTGAATAAGTTTACGGAGCTCTCCATTCTTCTTGTCGTTTTCGATATCTTTCTGATGGATTGCAACTGCACCGCAAAATTTCATGTCCCGTGCCTCAATCCATTTTTTTAAAATCTCTTCTGTGTCCCCCGGACGACCCCCATGTGTGCAGTACGCTACGGCGCTCTTGCCTCCGCACCCCTTGACCGAAGCAATCGCGGCGTGGATTGCCGGTGTCGGCTTGAATGCCCAGACCGGCGACCCGAACACAAGAATATCATAACCGGATACATCAATCGATGCAGGCTCAATGGGAACCGTCTCCTCGTTTCGCGCCCGCTTGCACCGCACAAGGAAACGGGTCAGCGCGGAGTATGCGGCGCGATCGTATACCTCAACCAGATGACAATCGACTACCGATGACATGTGTTGCGCGATATGACGCGTGTTCCCGGTTTCGCTATGGTAAATGATGCAGACTTTCATCATGATAGTGTGAGAACTGCACCATAAAAAGGTATCAAAAGAAAAAGTAGATGATTATTTCTTCCTGCCTGTTGTCTTTACAGCAGTTTTTGCTACGGTTTTTATGGGTTTTTTAGCGGTTTTTTCTGCAGTTTTTGTCTCTTTTGCTTTCTTAAACTGGGGCATAAGACCACGGACTTCCCTGCCCACTTCCTCAATAAGGTGGTCCTCGTCGGCTTTTGTGAGTGCGTTGAACACCGGGCGGTTCACCGTATTCTCAAGCATCCATTCCTTTGCAAACTCCCCGCTCTGGATCTCATAGAGAATATCCTCCATCGCATCGTAACTCTCATCACCGATGACCCGTGGCCCTCGTGTGAGATCGCCGTACTGCGCGGTATTGCTGATATACTTGCGCATGTTCGTGAGCCCGCCTTCGTAGATGAGATCAACGATCAGTTTTGTCTCGTGAAGTACCTCAAGATATGCCATCTCGGGCGCATACCCGGCATCCACAAGGGTCTCAAATCCTGCTTTAATAAGCGATGTCATACCACCGCAGAGAACAGCCTGCTCTCCGAATAGGTCGGTCTCGGTTTCCTCACGGAATGAGGTCTCAAGGACAACCGCCCGCGTCGCGCCGATTCCCTTTGCGTAGGCAAGGGCAATTTTATGCGCTTTACCGGTCGCATCCTGCTGGACGGCGATAAGAGCGGGCACGCCGTTTCCTTCTTCATATTGACGGCGCACCATGAACCCGGGTCCCTTGGGCGCCACCATTACCACATCCACATCAGCGGGTGGGACGATCTGCCCGAAATGAATGTTAAATCCATGGGAGAACATGAGGCATTTGTTCCGGGTCAGATGAGGCATAATCTCCGTCCGGTACACCGCTGCCTGGTGTTCATCCGGGAGAAGAACCTGAATGATATCGGACTTTTTTACCGCCTCTGCAACGGTCATTACCCTCATGCCGTCTTTTTTTGCCGCGTCCCAGCTCTTGCCCGGGCGCAGCCCGATCACAACGTCAAGCCCACTATCGCGCAGGTTCAGCGATTGCCCTCTACCTTGGGAGCCATAACCGATCACTGCGATGTGCTTTCCTTTCAGCACCGAGAGATCAGCATCCGCCTCATAGTATTTTTTTAACATAATTGATCTGTTTGATATCAGCAACAAAGCACATAAATATTATATAAAAAAACTAAAGAAGCAGACTTGAAAAACTATTCTGGATGCGATGACTTATTAATTCAACACCTGTAAAGGATATCCCTGATCAGCCCTTCAGCGGGAAATTACCTGATGTGCAGTCAACCTTGCCAGACGTGCGTATCAACCTGACCCGTGTCGGAGTGAAAAATGTTAAAAAACTCGTGGAAGTGACCCGTGCTGATAGGCGCCCGGTTATTTTTATCTCGAATTTCAATGTCTATGTCGATCTGCCCGGAAGCCTGAAAGGTGCAAACCTTTCCCGTAATTTCGAAGTAATTGATGAAGTTCTCCAGCAGGCAATTGAAGGTAAGGTCAGCGAGATCGAAAACCTGTGCAGCGCGGTTGCACGGAAACTGCTTGATCGCCATGAATATGCAGACCGGACCGAAGTCCTGATGAGAAGTGAGTTCATGGTAAAACGGGAGACCCCGGTCAGCCATACAACCTGTCACGAAGTTGTAAAGGTACATGCACGGGCGATCGCCAAACGCACCTTCCGTGACCCTATTGTGCGTAAGAGCATCGGGGCTGAAGTAACTGGAATGACAGCCTGCCCATGCGCCCAGAATATTATGAAAGAGCGGGCGAACCAGGTACTGGAAAGCCTCGGCGTCGAGCAGAACACAATCGATGCTTTCTTCGAAGAAGTTCCCATGGCAACACATAACCAGCGTGGCCGGGGTTTCCTCTGCATCGAAACCGATGACGACCAGCATGTCGATCTGGAAAAAATTATCCAAATCCTCAAAGGTTCGATGAGTGCCGGGATTTATGAACTCCTGAAACGAGGCGATGAGGGTGCGGTGGTTCTCTCCGCGCACAAAAACCCCCGGTTTGTGGAAGACTGCGTTCGTGAAATGGCAAAGCGGGTACTTGCGGAATTCAGTTATCTTCCCGGGGATTCCGTGGTCACGATCAAGCAGACAAATGAGGAGAGTATTCACCAACATGACGCCTATGCGGAGAGGCGGGCAACCCTTGCCGAACTGCTGGATGAGTTAAATGGTGAAAATAAATATACTGACTGATTTTCCTTCAATAATTCATTTTATACAATCCCATTAAATTCTTTTACTCTATTTTCACCACCCCCTGATCATTTTTATATTAATTATACAGGCTGCATTTTCTATTCAAAATGCAATTTTGTTCCTGATTCTGTTTTTCGTCGATTCGAAGATAATATAATAAACGTTAAAAAGGGGCTCGTGTAAGATAGATCGAACGTACTTTGTACGGTCAGTTATCTCTAGAGATGAGAGAGGTATAGAGTAATTTTGTACCGAAATATGAACAACTCAACATAAAATGAGGCGATAATATTGTCGAAAGTTGTAGAGATTTCCCCAACCACAAGGCATGAAGGACATTCCAAGCTTGTCTTGAAGGTTAACGACGCAGGTATCATTGAGACGGGTAACTGGCTTTCCATTACTCCGGTCAGGGGCGTTGAGAGGCTTGCAGTCGGTAAAACGATGGAGCAGGTCCCGAAGATCGCGTCCCGCGTTTGTGGTATCTGTCCGATTGCCCACACACTCGCCGGGATCGAATCGATGGAAGCATCCATCAAGTGTGAGATCCCCCGCGATGCATACCTTCTGCGTGTGGTCCTTCAGTGTGCCAACAGGCTGCACAGCCACGCACTGCACAACATCCTGACGTTACCCGATATGTATATTCCGGGCACCGACACTAAGATCAACCCGTTCACTCCGGAAGAACCGGTGCGCAGCGTAGCAAAGCGTATCCAGCGGCTCCGCGAAATTGCACAGACTATCGGCGAGATTGCCGGTGGAGAGGCTATCCACCCGAGCAACCCACGCGTTGGTGGCATGTACAAGGCATGCTCCCCACAGGCAAAGACCAAGATGTACGACCTTGCTAAGGAAGGACTTGTTCTTGCCCACGATCAAATGGACTTCATGATCGCAGTCCTGCGCAACTACCAGAAGCGCGACTGGGCAGAAGTCGGTGGCAAGCAGATCAAGATCCCGAAGGATCTCGGTTACCACGACCAAGGTTATATGGCAACCCACCCGGTCTATGGAAGCTCCAGCCTTGACGAATGCCCCACTTGGGACTACAGCCGGTTCAAGGAGAGCCGGCCGTGGGACTGGTATATGGGCGAGAGTGAGATCACACTCGAAGACCCGACCTACCCCGTCGGTGGTACTACCAAAATGGGCACCAAGGCAAACCCGCAGATGGAAGCCTGCACAGGTATCCCATGCTATGATGGTGCACCGGTCGAAGTCGGCCCCCGCGCCCGCTTGGTCAAGTTCAAGAACTTTGACGAGAAGGGCACCATTGGCCAGCAGGTCGCCCGCCAGATGGAATACCCGGACTGCCTGACTGCAATGATCTCAGCATTGGACGAATACAACCCCAATGGAAAGATCGTCGCTGATTATATTCCACAGGGTGACGGCTCCATGGGCTGGGCAGCCAACGAAGCCCCCCGTGGTACCGATGTCCACCTTGCAAAAGTCAAGAATGGAAAAGTGCTCTGGTACTCGATGCTTGTCCCGACCACATGGAACTTTGCAACCTGCAGCGCTGCACTTAAGGGTGCCCCGTGGCAGCTTGCCGAAGTCATCGTTCGTGGGTATGACCCCTGTGTGTCATGTGCAACGCACATGATTGTCATCGATGAGGACAAGAAAGTAGTTGCTCAGCAACTCATCCAGTGAGTGTGTACCCCGATGTTGTATCCGGAGATCGTGATAGCAGGGTGCGGAAACCCCCTGTTTGCCGATGACGGTTTTGGACCGGCTGTCGTTGCGGAACTAAGAAAACTTACACTTCCCGACAATGTGAAAGTAGAGGATGCAGGCCTTGGTGGCCCGCATTTTATTTTTACGCTGCTCGATCCGGAAGTGACAAAAAAACTAGTGATTATTGACATTGCCGATTTTGGTGCTGAACCGGGGGAGATAACAAAACTCCGCGTGGAAGATCTGCCACCGGGCGCCTACCGTGACGCCCATTCGTGGGATCTGGCCGAACCGCTTCAACGCTTAAAAGACAGCATCGATATTACGATTATCGGATGTCAGCCAAAACGGGTTACATCACCCGAATTTGAAATCGGGCTTTCTGAAGAGATGATGAAAGCGATACCAAAGACGATTCGGGTAGTGCTGGATACTATAGGAGTGGATTATGGGACTACTATCAAGTGTCTTCAAGAAGAACGTCAGCGAGGAACCGCTCAAACCAGCAGCGGCCCCGCAGAAAACTGACGTAGCGACAAAAGTGGAAACAACAAAAAAGGAGGTTAAGCCTATGGCAGACAAGATTACAGTGGGCCATGTGCACATGAGTGGATGCACAGGGTGTCTTGTGTCCTTAGCAGACAACTATGGTGGGCTCTTGACAATTCTGGACAGGTATGCAGACCTTGTATATGGTCTGACACTTGCCGATGTGCGCCACATCCCCAAGATGGATGTTGCACTTGTCGAGGGTTCTGTTTGTATTCAGGACAAATGCTCAGTAGATGAAATCAAACTGACAAGAGAGAAGGCGACAGTTGTTGTCGCTGTTGGCGGATGTGCCTGCTATGGTAACATCACCCGGTTCGCCCGTGGCGGCCAGCAGAACCAGCCGCAGATGGAGTCGTACTTACCCATCGGCGACCTTATCAAGGTAGACGTGTATATTCCGGGCTGTGCCCCAACCCCGCAGCTAATCAGGAATGTCTGTGTGATGGCATACCTGTTGCTCAAAGGAACAAAAGAGCAAAAAGATCTTGCAACCGCATATCTTAAACCGCTCATGAACCTTGCAGCGCGTGGAACTGAAGCATGTGGCTGCGACATTATGTATGATGTAATCAATCAGGGACTCTGCATGGGATGCGGCAGCTGCGCGGCATCATGCCCGGTCAGGGCGATTACAATGGAGTACGGCAAGCCCAATATTGACCGTGAACTCTGTATCAAGTGCGGTGCCTGTTCTGCACAGTGTCCGAGAGGGTTCTTCAACACGGACGTTATCGGTGAGTACGAGGCGATCAACGAGGCCATTATGGCGGCACTCCAGTGAAGGTGATTGAAATGGGAGCAGAACTCGGTAAATACAAATCATGCGTCTCAGCACGGAGCACCGATAAGGAGCTTCTCAAATGCTCACAGGATGGCGGTATCGTCACCCAGCTGTTTGCGTTTGCACTCGATGAGGGCATCATTGACGGAGCCATAGTTGCAGGTGTCGGCGAGGAGCCTTGGAAACCAGAGCCCATCGTCGCAACAACACGGGCAGAACTGCTCGCGGCTCGCGGCACCAAATATAACATCAGCCCGAACGTTTCCTTAATCAAGGAAGCGGTAAGGAGCTACGGTCTTGATAAAGTCGGTATCGTAGGCACCCCGTGCCAGATGCAGGCTGTCAGGAAAGGCCAGCTCTACCCGGTCGGCCTGCGTGATGTTGGTGCAAGCATCGCTCTTGCAGTCGGTATCTTCTGCATGGAGAATTTCCCGTACCAGAGCATCCTTCAGCTCGTGGAAGACCACGCAGCCATGAAGCTCGAATCCGTCAAGAAGATGGAGATCGGCAAGGGCAAGTTCTGGGTATACGGCAAGCGCGGACAGGTCGTCCAGCTGCCGCTCAAGGTTACCCACAAGTACGAACAGCCAGGATGCCACGTCTGCCTCGACTACGTTGCAAACATGGGAGATATCTCAACCGGCTCCGTTGGCAGCCCCGACGGTTGGTCCACAGTCTTTGTACGCTCAAAGATTGGTGACTCAGTCTGGGCAAAGGCAATGGCAGCAGGGTGCTTTGAAACCCAGCCAATAGAGAAGGTCAAGCCGGGTCTTGAACTCGTGACCAAGCTCGCAAACGAGAAGATCACGAAGAACAAGGCAACGCTCGATGCTCGTGCAACCTTCGGTGTGGGCAAGGCTCTCCGCAACCCATACCTCTAATTCTTTTTCTTTTTTGTAGCGCGATTGTTTTGGATTTTATTAAAAAGGGATGTTCATCGGCATTCCATTGATCCCGAGAATGTGGGTCTGCCACCAGTGGCAGCGATTATCCTTACCGCATTAACGTTGTAAGAGAGAACCACGATGAGACTACCTGACATTTTACCATCGTGAAGGGTTCGTGAACCCGTGTGGTTGATTCATTTGCATTCGGGAAAACGCCGTTATACTCGTGAAAATATTCATTGTATCCTCTTACAAATTTCTTTTTTCTTCTCCTGAAGGTCCCCTTTTTTTCTGCTATGCAGGGATGTTGGTCCAGAATTACATTTTTATCAAGGGATTTGTTCAATAAACTGCCGGTGAGTTTATACTAAAAGGGGTGGGATGGATCGAAAGATCCCAAACAAGGTGTCGATGAGAAACATAGCAGAGACTTCTTTTCGATGAGGATTTTTTAAAAACACGATGTGACCCCATCCCAAATTATCTTAAGTTCACGACGTAATTGATAAAATGATGGAGGGGGTCGCACCACATTTTTTTTTAAAGATGAACCAACCAAATTACCCCTGCCACCCCCACCCCTCACGACCCGGGATTGGCTCAATTTACACCGGAGATACTACAAGAATTGACGACAAGGGATTAACTGGAACTGAAGAGAGTTGATTTCACAAAAATGCATACCTGACCCCCTCCATCATTCGTGCTGGCATGGATCTAAACGGACAAATTAAACGGATTGCTGATCCCCAACCCAAGAGATTCTGCAAATCTCGAGAGTCTTCAAAAAAGAATTGGTGTTGACTATTTTTCTACTAGGAGATTGGAAACCTCCAAAAAAACTATCCTCCTTTTATGACATGACACCGGAGCCAAGCCTCGATATCCGCCGGTTCAACGGTATAGGATGCGACACCAGCAAATAATCCGGCTACCCGTTCGTCATCCGGCGCAAGGCAATAACCCTCATTTCCAAGGATCATGCTCGCAAGCGCGTGCGCAGTCCGCTTGTTGCCGTCACGGAACGCAGGATAGGCACACAGGAAGAAGAGTGCAAGTGCTGCCCGGCGGCAGGTATCGGGGATGAGATTCACACTAAAGACAAACTGGTGCAGGTTCGGTTCGGATAACAGCCGTGCGTCTCCACCGTCTTTTGCCGTGATCGCATCGTGGACAGCGATAATCTTCTCAACCGTGAGGTCATCCATGCCGGTAATTATTTTGAGATGGATGTATGGAAAGGTTGTGGTTTTTTTTATGAGAGGGGGCAGAGGAGATGTGTCTTGTGAAATAAATCCATGTCTCACATAATCACACTCTCCCAAACACACATCCCTAAAATACCAGTGTCTCTCAATATACCGTAGGAAAAATTCCCTCATAACAAATGGAACCCGTCATCATCCACACGAACAGATTCTACAACGGCGACTGTATTAGTGGGGCGGCTGAATGCCTACCGGACAATTCCGTGGATCTGATCATCACCGATCCTCCCTACGGAATCAACGGCGACAAACTCCACCAGCACTATAGCCGTGACGAAAAATTTGTTGTGGAAGGTTATGTTGAAATCCCACAACAGAAGTACGCAGATTTCAGCATGAAATGGATTTGTGAAGCCGAACGGGTGCTGAAACCGGGCGGGTCAATCTATATCGTTTCGGGATATACCCATCTCATCGACATTCTCAACGCGTTACACAACACCAGTTTAACAGAGATCAACCATATAATATGGAAATACAATTTTGGGGTTTTCACCCGCCAGAAATACATATCCTCCCACTATCATATCCTGTTTTACGAAAAACCAGGAGGGAAACGGACTTTCAATCTCGAATCCCGGTATGGTCTGGCCGAACAATCGGATGATAATCGTTCCCTCAACAATACCGATCGCGAAGATGTATGGATCATCAACCGGGAGTACAAACCCGGCAAAGTCAAGAACAAAAACGAACTTCCTACAGGACTGCTCGTTAAAATGATCCAGTACAGCAGTAATGAAGGCGATCTGGTCTGTGATTTTTTTCTCGGCGGATTTTCTACCGCAAAAGTCGCGATTGGTCTTAACCGAAAGGTAACAGGATTCGAGATCTCGAAACGGATGTTTGATACAAAGATCAAAGAGATTCAGTCCCTGAAACCCGGTTATCTGGTTTCTACCCTGCGGAAAACCATCGTGAGTACTCTTAAAAATTCACGTAAATCATGGACTAAAGAAGATCTTCAAACGTTACATGACGTCTTTTCCCGATTGAATACACAAGGGGTAACCAAAAAACAGATCATCGCCCAGCTCGGCAAAGAGCTCGGGAGAGGGCGATGGTCTATCGAGAAAGCCCTGAAAAAAGAGGGATTGTCCGGGGAAAAAAACGAAACTGAAAAGGTGCATTAAGGAAATTTTTGCAAGATAATTCCTGTTTTCAGGAAGGACTATGCTGAGCCGGCATTTTTTTTATTGTGGCCAATAACCGGATTCGAAACAATCGCAGGGAGAACGTGAAAAAATATGTGGACCAATTCACCATTCCCGTTTTGTCACGGTCACCGGATCGATTATCGCATTGATCATCAGGTCAAACGGCACCGTGTCCAGCCACCCCGCCTTCTCAAACATATTCTGGAAACAGACACCCACCAGTTTCACGTCGCCATGCCGGGCGGCAAGATCTCGGATCTGCTCTTTTGTCACGGGCATGAGCGGCATCGCCAGTCCGCCCATGATTACAATAACCTTCGGATGGATTTCTGCCGGTTTCCCGCTTGCCTGCATGCCGATGTTGGGGACATCAACAATTGTCCGCGCCTTTGATTCGTCAAGAACCGGTACAAAAACCTGTTCCATATGCAATCCGCGCACGGCAACTGCGAGAAGTTCGACAAACGGGGTACAGGTTCCCGCACACCCGTAATAGACGACCTGATCGCCGTTTTTCAGGCCAAGACGGGTAAGATATTCCTTGAACGGGCGGAGGATGCCGGGGACACCGTGGAGGGTTGTTGGTTCAGTCATATTACACACCGGATCAACCGTGAGAAAGATAAGGATTGCTTAAAAAACCGTTGTTCCTGCCACGTACAGATTCGTGAACGCGGTCACACCTGTTTTTTATGTATACCGTAAATTTGTTTTAATTCCTGCAGGAAATACACAAATCCCAAAGCCATCTAAAAACAAAATACCGCAATTATTCATACTTGAAAAAGAACTATTCTTGACTACACATGCTCTCAGTTCTCTACGTAGATGATGAAGAAGCACTGCTGGATATCACCAAAATATTTCTTGAGAGTAGCGGAGAATTGAAAATTGATACGTGTTCAAACCCAAAGGACGCCCTTTATATGCTGGGTACCCGCACATACGATGTTATTGTCTCAGATTACGAGATGCCGGAACTCAACGGTATCGAACTGTTAAAAACCATCAAATCCCAGAATATTGATACACCCGTCATAATATTTACCGGGCGGGGCAGGGAAATTGTCGCCATTGATGCACTGAACAACGGTGCGGCGTTCTACCTCCAGAAAGGAGGAGATCCCAAAGCACAATTCGCCGAACTTAAAAATATTATCCAGCGTGCAGCCGAACACAAGCAGGTTGAGCGAAAGCTCAAGCTTACACAGTTCTCGGTAGACCGGGCCTACGATGAAGTATTCTGGATCGACCCAAAAGGAAACTTTCTCTTTGTCAACGATGCCGCATGCCAATCAAAAGGATATACGCAAGCAGAACTACTTTCAAAGACGATCTTTGATATCAATCCCGGCTACACGCCATTATCATGGACTGAAAGGTTCGGGGAAAACAAGATTAAAGGATCGTTAACCTACGAATCAACCCACAAACGAAAAGACGGATCCATTTTTCCAGTAGAAATTACCAGCAACTATCTTACGTTTGAAGGAAAGGAATATTTTTTCGCATTTGCCCGGGATATAAGCGAGCGAAAACAAAACGAGATGGAACTCCGGGCTTCAAACGAGCAGATGGCTGCAATGCTCGAGCAGATCCAGGCATCGGATGAATCGATTGCACACCAGTTCACGGAACTGGAGCACCAGAAAAAGACGCTGTTTGAAAGTGAGAGCCGGTACCGGGAGATCTTTGACAATGCACCACTTGGCATATTCAACTCTACGCCTGAAGGCAAGATCCTCCGGGTTAACCAGGAATTCGCCCGCATACTCGGGTACGATTCTCCAGAGGAAATTACCGAAGTTGTCAACCGCAGTACAGTTCATGAAGTACTCTATGAAAACCCATCCCGGCGGGCAGAGTATGTCCGGGATGTAACGAGTTCGGGGAAATGGCAGCATTTCGAAAACCGGTACCGGAAAAAAGATGGCACAATCGTTACCGCCCGGCTGATATTCCGGTCATTTATCAATGCAAAGACCGGGTGCCGGGAACTGGAGGGATTCTTAGAGGATATTTCAGCCCAGCGGAGAGTGCTGGACACCCTTGAGAAAAACGAGGACCGGTTCAGGACGCTGTTTGAAAAAGTCCCGCTGGGCTACCAGTCACTGGATGCTGAAGGTAAGTTCATCGAAGTAAATAAAACATGGCTTGAGACGATGGGATACTCTCGCGAAGAGATTATCGGACACTGGTTTAGCGAATTCCTCGCCCCGGATTACTTGGAAAAGTTCCGTTCCAATTTCCCGAAGTTCAAGACAGCAGGCGAGACGACCGTCGAATTTGATATGATAAAAAAAGATGGTTCCCGGATAGTAGTTGCATTTGAAGGGAAGTGTGGCTATGATCAGAAAGGGAACTTCACACAGACTCACTGCATCCTGCAGGATATCACCGAACGCAAACGGGTATTTGACCAGCTCAAAGAGAGTGAAGAACTCTTCCGAGAAGTCTTCAACAATGCCAACGATGCGATATTCCTCCAGGAACTTAATAGCGATTACTCACCGGGCATCTACTGGAAGGTCAACGACGTCGCATGCAGGCAACTGGGATATACACGGGATGAACTCCTTGCTCTTTCACTACCGGATATTGTTCCCCATACATTTCTGGAAAAAAATATGCCGGATATTACTAAGCAGTTGCGGGAAAAAGACATCGCGACATTCGAGACTGTCCTGAAAAAAAAGGACGGTACGAAATTCCCTGTTGAAGTCAGTACACATATTTTCAAGCTGAAGGATCGGGCGGTCGTACTGTCTACCGCCCGCGATATTTCAGATCTCCGGAGAAGTGTTGAAGATTTGCAGGATCATGAAAATCTTTTCCGCGAGGTATTCAATAATGCAAATGATGCGATTGTCCTGCACGAGATAGGCCGGGACGGGATGCCAGGAAGGATACTGATGGTCAATGATATTGCCTGCACAAAAACCGGTTACAGTCGTGATGAACTTTTAAAGATGTCAGCAACCGATCTCGTGGTGCCAACATTGCTTCCCAAGATAGAAGCAATTGCAAAAGAGGCACACGAGAAGGGGCAGGCCCTCTTTAGGACAACTCATCAGGATAAGCAGGGCAATACCGTCCCGGTTGAGCTGAACGTACATATCTTCATGCTCCAGGGAAAACCCGTCGGCCTGACCGTCGTGCGGAACATCTCGGAGCGGGATAAAGATGTCTCACGGATCCATGAAGCGATGGCGAGGACGGAGACACTGGTACGGGTTGCCGCCCGCTTGAATGCCAGTCTGGATCCAGGGGAGGTGATGCGGGGTATCTGCGAAGAAACGGCAAAAACGCTCAATGCACCGGTCGTTTCACTATACTTGTATGATGAAAACCGGCAGGTCTTTGTGCCTACCGCAGATTATGGCATCCTGCCGGAATTCAGGAAATTCCAGCCGACAATCCCCCGCACATTTTACGAAAAAAATTTTTCTGACGGGAAGAGGGTGAGGGTGGTACCGGATGTCAGGCAGGTGCCTGACTCACCCGGGTTCGAGAGCGATCATTTGACAGATAACCGGACCGTTATCGCAGCCATTATCGAACGCAAAGGAGATCTGGTGGGAATGCTCACAGCCGTCACGTTCGGGAATATCAGGACATTTACGGATGCCGACCAGTCGCTCCTCAAAGGTCTTGCCGATGAAACTGCGCTCGCATTGACAAATGCCCGCCTGTTTGCTGAACAGAGAAACTCTGAAGATGCGGTTTTGAAAGCAAATAAAAAACTCAATATCCTTTCAAGCATCACCCGCCACGACATCCTCAACAAGCTCACCGTCCTGCGGGCGTACATGGACCTGATGAAAGAACGGGTGACGGACCCAAAGACGTACATGTATATTCAGGCACAGGAGAAAGCCGCACAGGCAATTGCCCAGCAGATCGATTTTACCAAGACCTACCAGGATCTTGGCATCCACCAGCCGGAATGGCAGGATATCAATCAGGTTATCCGGAGGAGCAGGGAACAGCTTGATCCCAAAGGGATCCAGCTCGAGATTAAACTCAACGGTGTCAGTATCTTTGCCGACCCGCTTATCGAGAAAGTGTTCTACAACCTGATCGACAATTCGATCCGGTACGGGGAGAAGATCACGCGTATTTCTCTCTCGTCCAAACAGGAGCCTGATGGATTTTCACTGATCTATGAAGATGACGGGATCGGTATTCCGGATAAAGACAAGAAACGAATCTTTGAGCGGGGTGTCGGAAAAAATACCGGGTTGGGGTTATTCCTTGTCCGGGAAATTCTCTCAATTACGGGGATGACGATTGACGAAACGGGAACATTCGGGAAAGGCGCCCGGTTCGAAATCCATGTGCCAGCATCAGATATCCGCATGCAGTCATACCCGTAACGATGATGAATGGGAGAGATTCTTTCTCGCAGGGCCAATAGGAAGGTACAATAAAGGAGATAGGACATGGACAAACGGGATTATTTTCCAGGTGACGATGTCACTATTATCAACGAGGACATTTTCACAACAAAAAAGATTCCGGCGCGAAGTATCGACCTGATCGTCACCTCGCCTCCCTACAACGTGGATATCAAATACCATTCGCACGATGACCATCTGACGTACGAAGAATACCTTGACTTCTCGCACCGCTGGATGAAACGCTGTTTTAGCTGGCTGAAAGATGACGGACGGTTCTGCCTGAATATTCCCCTTGACAAAAACAAAGGCGGCCAGCAGAGCGTCGGTGCCGATCTCACGACCATCGCAAAAAAGATTGGGTTCTCGTATCATTCGACCATTATCTGGAACGAGGGAAATATCTCGCGCCGCACGGCATGGGGTTCGTGGGCGAGCGCTTCAGCGCCGTACGTCATTGCTCCGGTGGAGCTGATTGTTGTCCTGTACAAAAAATCGTGGAAAAAAACCAGCGGTTCACGTACATCAGATATTACCCGCGATGAGTTTTTGACATGGACAAACGGCCTGTGGACGTTTAACGGCGAGAGAAAAAAGAAGATCGGGCATCCCGCACCGTTCCCGGTGGAACTGCCCCTCCGGTGCATGAAATTGTTTTCGTTTGTTGACGACACGGTGCTCGACCCGTTCACGGGAAGCGGCTCGACGCTTGTCGCGGCATCACGATGCAGCCGTAAAGGAGTCGGTATCGAGATTGACCCGCACTACTGCACAATCGCGGCACAGCGAGTTGACGACGAACGGAAATCCAGCAGGTAACGATTGGATTCCTGCCATTCACAAACCCGTCACCAGTTCCCTATCTATCCGTCATCAACACCAAAAAGATCCGGGATCTTTCTCACAGACTCACCTCAAACCCCGCGTTGAGCGGAAGCTATTGTGGACGAAGGAAAAAGGAGAGTTCATATAATGCAAGAGGCGAAAGTTCATGAAAGGATTCGTATGGTCAGGACTGCCGAAGTGTACATTGTGAATGCATCGGACCGGACTAAGGCAGTCCGCCGGATCTTCCGTGAATGTATCTCTTCAAGATTCCAGGGTGCAACGGTCGCACTCAAAGCAAACTACAATAGCGCCGATCCATTTCCTGCATCAACCCATATTGATACCCTCAGGGCCCTTACTGCAATCATCCTTAAGGAAAAACCCAAGCACCTGACGCTTGCCGAGCGAAGCGGGATGGGTAGCACAAAAAATGTTCTGCGTGACTGCGGGGTTACTGCACTGGGTGAAAAACTTGGGTTCGATGTGGTCAATCTCGACACGATACTGGCAGGAGAGTGGACGGCGATCAATGAACCCGGCCTTCACTGGCGGCAGGGGTTTGCAATTGCCAACATATTCGCACAGGCCGACATGGTGATACAGACATGCTGCCTGAAAACCCACCGGTTCGGGGGCGTGTTTACGGGTGCACTCAAAAACTCCGTGGGTCTTATCGCACGCCGGGTTCCGGGTGATCCGTACGATTACATGTCCGAACTGCACCAGTCGCCCCGCCAGCGATCGATGATCGCCGAGATCAATAAATATTACCGTACCGATCTTGTCGTGATGGATGCGGCACAGGTATTCCTTTCCGGAGGACCGGATAAAGGGGAGACTGGTGTTCCCAATGTCATCCTTGCAGGCAGGGACCGGATCGCCATCGATGCAGCAGGTGTCGCACTCCTCCGTTCGTATGGCTCGACTCCCGAAGTGATGCATGGTTCAATTTTTGCACAAGAGCAGATTGCCCGGGCGGCAGAACTGGGAGTCGGAGTCGAATCCGTTGCCGGTATACGGCTTGTACCGCTTGATGAACACAGCGTCGATGTAGCAGCCTGGATTCAAAAAAGGTTCGCGCTTGAAGGCTGATACACTTAATAAGCGGACCAGATAAATCATATTTTTTTTCAGCCGGGAACTATTCACCGATTTTATTCTTATCAGTCAAAATATTCTTTCGGTTCATGAAGGAAACTATTATCGTCTGCGTCCTCCGCTGAAAAAATGAATTGTGGAGAAGAGTCCGACGCTGGCAGTCCATGTCGTAGTGTTTGCAAGGTAATGTTGAACAAATGAGGAATACCGGGTATTTCGGCACGATAATCGTTTTTCACCATGTTTCTGCACGCGTTCCCGACAGGAAAGGCTGTATACCCATCTCTCAAATATGTAAGACATGCAATACACAATCGTCCTCGATCCTGACGGCTGCGGCGGATTTACGGCCCGGTGCGTTGAGATTCCGGGGACCGTTTGCCTTGGTGCGAACAAAGGTGAAGCGCTTGCCCGGCTACGAGACGCAATCAAACAGGTGCAGAAGGCCCGGTATGAGGAACTGCAATGGATGATCCAGTCTGTCACATCAGAGATTATCAAAATCGATGTGGCCGACACCGCGTAACGTCCGGTTCGTACAAAAGAGGGGAATTTCCCAAAAAAATTTACAAAATTTTTTCTAATATATCGCCAGCGTCATGCACGAACTGAGCGCATTTTGTGTGGAATACTTTATGTTCCTTTGCCTCTGTGAGGGCTTCCGGATCCGATAGGTCATACCCAACCAGTTCTGTGCAGTTCACGGAATGGTTGCGGCGTAAAAATTCAGTTATGAATCTGTTAGACAGATCATAGGTTTTCTCTCTTGCCGCAAGATCTCCAAGCGATGTGCGCCCATATTTCATGCCAATCACCATGAGAGCACCGGTTACCGCGCCGCAGGTATTGCCCGTGTGTGCCATCCCACCACCTAAACCGCAGGAAAGTTTCAGCGCCGTCTCCTGATTAATACCAAAGTCATCGGAAAACGCACAACAGACTGCCTGGGAACAGGAAAAGCCGCTCTTGAATATCGCGGCTGCATCGTCAGCCCGTGTCAGGGTCATACAGGTACAATCACTGTTTGTTTTGATAGGATTTCTGGTCGGAGTGCGGAATATATCTATTTCTTTTCCCGGCACCAACCACACTAGTACCCAATCGCCACCTTTGACAACTATCCGGAGAATAGGTATGCCATTTCATTTCGCTGACCGTATTGCACACGCACCATCATCATTTCTTGAAGAACTCTTCCGGGTTTCCTCGGATCCTTCCATCATATCCTTTGCCGGGGGGCTTCCCTCTTCCGCACTGATCGATGTGGAAGGCATCGCGGAAGCTGGACGGCAGGTAATGGAAGACGACGGAAGAACCGCGCTCCAGTATTCAACGACCGAGGGGTACCTGCCGTTACGGGAATATATTGCCCGGAGGTATCGGACCCGCCTTGGGATTCCTGCCAGCGCAGACGAGATCCAGATTGTCAACGGCTCGCAACAGAGTCTCGATCTATTCGGGAAGATTTTCCTGAATCGTGGTGATCATCTCGGTATGGAGCGCCCGGGATACCTTGGGGCAATCGAAGCGTTCTTGCTCTACGAGCCGGTGATCCACACCGTCCCGATCGATGAGAAAGGTCTTATCCCGGACGCGTTTGAACAGCTGATCACGACCCGCCCCGTGAAATTCTTTTACGGGATCCCCAACAGCCAGAACCCATCAGGCTGTACGTATTCAGATGAGCGCAGGAAGGAGATAGCCGGGATTCTTGCCGGCACGGATACGGTTTTTTATGAAGACGACGCGTTTGGGGAGCTGTTCTTTGACGGTAAACCCCGGCTGCCCGTGAAAAAGTACCTGCCGGAACAATCGGTGATCTCCGGATCGTTTTCCAAGATTACCGCACCGGGTATGCGCATCGGGTGGCTCTACGCGCCGCCGAAGATCCTCCGCACATTTAATATCGCAAAGCAGGCAGCAGACCTGCATTCCAATTTCCTCTGCCAGATGATCCTGCACCGGTACCTGACCACGCACCACTTGGATACACATATCAAAAAAATCGTATCAGTGTATGGTCGGAGGTGCAGGTTGATGTGCGATATGCTCGACGATCTCCTCCCCACCCTCACCCACACAACACCGGAAGGTGGCATGTTCATGATGGCAACGCTCCCTGTGGGTGTCTCTTCACGGGCAGTCTTTGATAACGGCATACAGGAAAAAGTCGCCGTACTGCCGGGCATGCCCTTTTACATCGACGGTGGCGGGATAGATACGATCCGACTCAATTTCTCAAACCCAGATGATGAGAAGATAAAGACCGGAATTGAGCGTCTCGCCCGGGTGATTGATCGGCTTATCGGTTCTTAAAAAAATTGGAACGCTTCAAAAAGACAGCTCCGGGAAAAACAGGTTGGTATAAATAGCGTTATTCCCGACTTTAGAGGGAAGGAAAAGAGCATGAAAACAAAACTTTTAAGCCTGCTCATTGCCCTGGCGCTGTGCGCACCATGCGTGGTCACCATAACAATGGCAGCGGGTGACATTCCGGATACGCTGGAACCGATTATAATCCCGGTCACCGCACCGCCCACTGAAACCCCGACAATCGAGCCAACATTAAAATCTACGACTGAACCGGTAACTACCATCAAGACACTGTTACCGACAATAAAACCAACCGAGACCGTTACCATCGAGCCCACGGTTGTCGGCGGCGGGAAAGGCTGGATCGATACCTACGGGAACGTCGATGGCGCACTGGTCTATTTTGACGGGAAACCAGAGGGAGCAATTGTCGGGGGGATTCTCTCGGTCGCAGTTGCTGTATCGGGAACACCCGTAAGAACCATTTCAGTTTCAAAGTCCGGCTACTCGAGATGGTCCGGCTCGCTTCCGCACATGCCTGCCGATGGAGAACATGTAGCCGTCTATGCGACGATCAATCCCATCTCTACCCCAACACCCATCCCACCCATCCAGAACGGCGCGATCTATGCCCACTCGTTGCCAAACGGTGCAGCGATCTACATGAACGGTCAATTTTACGGGAATTCCCCGGTCACCATCCCGAACATCCCGGCCGGAACCTATTCGATGAAAGCAACCCTGAACGGATACACTCCGGACACCCGGATGATCATGGTCTATGCCGGGCAGACTGCGTTTTATTCCCCAACACTCCAACAATCGCCCCAGCCGCCACGGAATACCGGTACGGTCTACACAACCTCAAACCCGGACCATGCATCGGTTTATGTGGACGGGAACTATAATGGGAAAACACCGATGACCCTCACGCTCTATCCCGGCAGCCATTCGTTTGTTCTCAAATTATCTGGTTATAGTGATTATTCCACGAACATGTGGGTGAATGCCGGACAGGCACAGAACCTGCCGGTACCGATGACGCCGGCAATCTATGGTTCCGTTCTTATCACCTCCCTGCCGGGCGCAAACGTGTACATGGACAGTGCATTGCTCGGAAACGTCGGCCCGGGCGGCAGCTATACGATCGCAAGCGTGACATCCGGAAACCATCTCTTCAAAGTAACGGCATCCGGGTATAACGAATGGATGAGTACCGTGTATATCCAGCCCAATTACCAGACAACCATCACTGCGACGCTGACACCCATCGGGATTAATCCGACGCCGGTCCCGGCAACGGGCGGGATCGATATCGCATCGGCACCATCAGGAGCTGAGACGTATGTCGATAACCTTTACCGTGGATACACCCCGGCGACCCTTACAGGTATTACCCCGGGCGAGCACGCGGTGCTGCTGAAATATACCGGGTATATTGATTATTCGACAACGACAACGGTGAATGCCGGACAGACGATACCGCTTGCGATCACAATGACCGCAGCACCGGTACCCACACCGAAATCTGCACTGTCACCGCTGGTTTTGATCGGGGGCCTTGTGGCAATATTTGGGATTGGAGCAGCATTAAGGAGGCGAACATAAATCATGGTAGGTTCCTGTTCATTATTCACAAAAACATGGGTACGCGCGGTTGTCGTTGTTATTGTCATCGCGTTACTCACCTCATTTGCCTATACGAGTTCAAATACTGCATTACAGAAAACGGCTCAATGGGGGATTGAATCCACGGCCGGTGTCATGGCAACGCAGATCAACGCAAGCGAGATCCAAGGCTTTAAACCGGGCGATGAGATGTCACCGGAGTATCTTGCTGTCGCGTCAAAACTCCAGTCGATGCGGAGCATGAACGACAAGATCCTCAATGCATATATCCTGAAGGTGAATCCGGACCGGACGGTGACATTTGTTGTCGATGATCTCTACCCGGTTGATCAGCAGGGTTCTGCAAAGATTGGCGAAGTGTCCACAGCACCTGACAAAATGGATATCCTTGCGGCATTGTCAGGACCGACAGCAACAAAAGAGCCATACACCACAAAATATGGATCGTTCATGACGGCTTATGCTCCGATCGATGATTCATCATCCGATTCCCGGGGCAACACCTATGCCGTGCTCGCCATCGATGTATCCGCAAAAGATTACATGGATTCCACAAATCAGGGCGGATGGATCATCGTCACCGGGATTGTATCAATGTTCCTTGCGGGCGGTGCAATTCTTGTACCTGGCCGAAAGGCAGAGGTGAAGAAAGAATAGATCCAACACGGCGATTAGAAAAAAATTCTAGAAAATTCTTTTTTTATTAGAGTGACCAATTCTTATAGATGACTGCACTACGTGTTTTGCTTGCAGCAGGATGCATCATAATCGCACTTCTGATGTGCGCCGGGTGCACGCAATCTGCTAAAGATGCCACAGCCGCAACACCGGTTGTAACGGCAACGGCAGGGACGACGAGGACGGCCGTAACTTCACCGGGTATTATCGCCGCTCAGAAACTTGTGCTGCTCGAAACAAACATGGGCACTATCACGATCGCGCTTGATCCGGACATGCCTGTAACTGCCGGTAACTTCGAATCGCTGGTGAAGAGAGGTTACTACGATGGTGTGACTTTCCACCGGGTGGTGGACGGTTTCATGATCCAGAGTGGCGACCCGACGGGTACCGGGCGCGGTGGACCGGGCTATACGATCAAAGACGAATTCACACCAACAAATGCTAACAACCGGGGAACAGTCGCGATGGCAAATATCGGTGTGCCAGATACCGGAGGATCGCAGTTCTTCATCAATCTCGTAAACAATAATTACCTCGATACCAAACACCCGGTGTTCGGAAAAGTCGTTGAGGGAATGGATGTTGTTGATGCGATAGGAAAAGTTGCGACCGATGCGAATTACCGCCCGCTCCAGAATGTGACGATTGTTCGCGCTGTGATGGTTTGAATATTTTTTTCCCGATTAAAAACTGGTGAGAGCCAGATTCCCTTTTTTTGGCAATCCACATCCAGTTCAGGCTCAACATATTCGCAGGGATGTCGATACGGTATATCGTTGTCAAAATCTTCAAAACCCCAAAACAGGCTTTTTTACTTTACGGGTAGTGTAGTCCAATCAAACCGGAGATCAGCCATCCAATGGGCATAATCGGTCAAAACGGTATAATATCACCAACGATGGAGAGTCGATCATGATACTAAAAATGACCCGCCACTGCCCGGTAAAAATTCAGCGACACAAAACCTGATGGATATATTGGGATCTTCACAACAAAGAAAACCCATGAAACACTAATACCATCAGAACAACTATGACTCCGACCCCACAGGAATCAAAAAAACTGATCAGGCTCGAAACGAACAAGGGAACCATCACGATCGAACTCGATCCTCATATGCCTATCACTGCCGGCAATTTTGAAACACTCGTAAAAAAAGGCTACTATAACGGCGTTATCTTCCACCGCGTCATCAGTGGATTTATGCTGCAGGGAGGAGACCCGACCGGTACCGGACGCGGCGGGCCCGGCTACGCCATTAAGGATGAGTTCACCATGACCAACAGGAACAACCGGGGCACCCTTTCCATGGCAAACGCAGGCCCGAACACCGGCGGTTCACAGTTCTTCATTAACCTTGTGGACAATAATTTCCTTGACGACAAACACCCGGTCTTCGGCCATGTGGTGGAAGGCATGGACGTTGTCGACAAAATCGGCAAGGTCAAGACCGACCGTGACGACCGGCCAAAAGAACCGGTCACGATTGTCAAAGCCGTAATTGTTGAATAGCCACTTCACCGGTTTCTTTTTTTACCGGGTACGGGGAATGCAGGATTCTATATCCGGTACCTGACGGACTTAATAACCCGACACAGGGAACCGGCAGTTTTTTTAAGAAACATTCGGGAGACAGGAATGAAACAGGAACGTATCGTGAACGATTTCGAGCTGGAACGCCAGTCTGTTGCCGTGATAGAACGCCAGCTTGCTGGTAAAACACGGGCACAAACAATGTGGGCGCTCCTGACCGGAGACGATGAAGTCCAGACCTGCTGGCAGATGGCAAATTTCGTCGCCGCACAAAAACTCAGCATGAACGATCACGGGAGAACCCATGCGATTGTTGCGACCGCATCAGCGCTGACGATGCTGGACATCCTTTCGTTTTCTGAAGTAAAAACGGATATCATTGCCTCAGGGTACGGCGACAGCGATGATGCCGCACTCATCGTGCTCACAGCGATGCTCTGCCATGATTTCGGGAACATGATTCACCGCGAAGATCACGCGGACACAGGAATTATTCTTGTAAAGCCGATACTTGACCGGCTGCTTCCCACCATCTACCCAGACCCGGTGAAATGCACGAGGGTTAAATCATTCATCCTGTCTGCCATGTACACCCACCACGGGGAGCCCCGCCCGATCACCATAGAAGCGGCGCTTGTTTGTATCGCCGATTCAACCGATATGACCAAAGGCAGGGGCCGTGTCGCATTCGATTCCGGCAGCATCACGATTCATTCCGTCTCTGCACTTTCCATCGAGCGCGTGGAGATCCTCAAAGGCACAGAAAAACCCATCGAGCTTAAGATCAGCATGTCGAACTCTGCCGGGATCTTTCAGGTGCAGGAAATCCTCGCACCCAAGGTTCGTGCCGGACCGCTCGCCAGTTACGTGGATGTCATCGCGATCACGGCATCGGGACAGGAAAACAGCGAAGAGAAGATCGTCACCGGGATACGGATGTGCGGTGCCAGATTTATTCCCTTCAACGAATCTCCGCCATCCTGAAAAGTCACTACAGACCCGGCCACAACACATGACTGGGAACTGCCCGTCCCCCGGCACTATTGGGTGCTATTGAGGAGTATATCGAAAATAATGAAATGAGAGCAGGGATAAAAACCTTGATTATCAGGAGATGCACTGCTGCATGAAAACAAAATTCGGCTGGGTCGAGATTGACAGCATACGGTACGATTACGATGTGATCATCCATGCAGACCGAACCGTCACTAAAAGGTCCAAAAAACCCTCAAAAAAACTCAAAAAGACCTATGGGCACACACCCCTTTCCGAACACGAACTTGAATTTCTTGAAGCCGAGCACCCGGATTGTGTTTATATCGGGACCGGCCAGTACGGGGATCTTCCGATCACCCCGGAAGCAATGGCGCTGCTGGAACAACACGATCTGATTATCCGGCCAACACCCATTATCATGGATCTCATCGATGAGGACTGTCGCCATTTTGTTGCGCTGATACATGTTTCCTGCTGATGCAGGATATCACCCCTCAATTTTTTTATTAGTTCTTTTTTTCACGGGACACGTGCGGGGGGAGCGTGTCGATAAACGTTGTAAGCGCAATTTGTGCCTGCCGACGGTCCTTTGCTGACACCAACCACACGGGAACCGCCCCGAACTGCTGTTGTAATCCTTTTGTTTTTGTTCCGTCAGGATGATCTGTTTTATTGAGCATTACCACAAAAGGAATGCCTGATCCCACGAGTGATGAGAACATGGCGCAGATAAATTCATCAACTTCTGCGGTTGCATCGACAAGCAGGACGGCGCCATCCATCCCGGTACCGATGATCTTCCGGGCAAACTCAAACCGCTCCTGCCCAGGAGTTCCGTACAGGTACACCCGCCGCTCCCCGAGCTGCACCCGCCCGTAATCAAGCGCAATCGTGGTGCTGCCTTTTACCGGGCAGTCCGCTTCGATATGTTTTGCCTGCGGATCGAGCGTCTGGATAAGGGTGGATTTTCCTGCGCCAAAAGCACCAAAAATGACAATCTTGAATTTTTCTTCTACCATTACGTTACCTTTTCATCCGGCGCACATTACCATTTCGGTTATATGCGACGGTGAACGGATGGGGATAGCACAACCGGACCGTTCCGGTAAAAAAATCAAACCAAAAAATGGGTATTATGCCGACAGATAATCGGCGGGTGTCGGGAGCTGTTCTTTGAGCCCTTTGCGCTTGCGGATTGCGAGCACGACTTCCTTTACCATGTTGTTTGGCACGAGCTCGAAACCGGCAAACTCGGTGTTCCACATCGCACGACCTTCAGTCGCGGACCGGATATCACCGGCAAAACCGAAGAGCTCGGCAACAGGTGCTTTGCCGACAACCGTGATGGTGTCTCCTTCACTCTGCATATCGAACACCTGACCACGTCGTCCCTGAATCTGGGAAGTTGCGGCACCCATCTGGTCCATCGGGACGGTGATCTGGATCCTCTGGACAGGTTCAAGGAGCGAGTCTCCTGCAAGGAGCAAGCCGGCCTTGATAGCGCTGCGGGCTGCCGGGATGACCTGAGCCGGGCCACGGTGGATTGCATCTTCATGCAGCTTGACATCGACAAGACGCATCTTGAGGTTCTGGACAGGCTCATCAGCGAGCGGACCACCAGCCAGCGCTTCGTGGATACCCTCAAGTACCAGTTCCATCGTTTCGTTGAGGTACTGGATACCTTTGGTCATATCGATGAGCATATTCGTGCCCTTGATATCTCTGACATTCTTGGCCTCATCCTTGTCCATGCCGGCCTTCATGAGAATATCACGGCGCTCGAGCATCGGCTGGTTCATCGAAACTTCACCGCGCTTGATGAGATCTACAATATCATCCGACATCGGTTCAAGATCGAAGTAGAACCGGTTGTGGCGGTTCGGGGATTTTCCTTCAACGGCTTCCACTTTGCCGGTGACAGTTTCACGGTAGACCACAATCGGTTCCGATGTAATGATCTCAACACCCTTGTCACGCTTGATACGCCCTGTGACGATCTCAAGGTGGAGCTCACCCATACCGGAGATCAGGTGCTCACCGGTCTCTTCGTTGATGGCAATTCCAAGTGTCGGGTCTTCCTTTGCCACCTGCCGCAGCACTTCAACCAGCTTTGGCAGGTCTTTCATGTTTTTTGCCTCAACGGCAACCGTCATGACCGGCTCACTGTAATGCTTGAGCGACTCAAACGGCGTCATTTCCATGAGGTTGGTGACCGTGGATCCGACGATCGCGTCCCGAAGACCGGTAACCGCGGCGATGTTGCCACCGACAATTTCCTCAACTTCGACACGCTTTGGCCCCATGAAAATACCGACCTGCTGGAGACGGTTCTCCTTCAGTGCCGAGCCCATCACATAGAGCGTATCGCCACGCTTGAGGCTGCCGGAAAACAGACGCCCGGTAGCGACTTCGCCAGCGTGGGGATCAAAGGAGATATCTGTAACCATCAGGCCAACAGGACCATTCGGGTCGCAGGCAACCATCGCCTTTCCTTCCTTGGATTCCTTGTCCCCATGCCAGATAACGGGAATACGGCGCTTCTGTGCTTCGAGCGGGTTTGGCAGCTGGTGAACCACGATATCCAGAAGAACTTCCGAGAGCGGGCTGTTCTTTGCCAGGAATTTCATATCACCGGCACGGCACTTGTCGTACACAATCTTGAACGAGATCCCGCTCTTTTTCATGAACGGGACGGATACCGCCCAGTTATAGAGCGCTGATCCAAAGGCAACAGTACCCAGACCTGCGTCAAGTTTCCAGCCGTTGTTGTAGGCTTCCTCGTTCATACCCTTGATCAGCTTGTTGACCTTGTCGATCACTTTACCAAGCCGGATCTGCATCTCCATGTCATCGACTTTCAGCTCGTTAATGAGCCGGTCGACCTTGTTGATAAAGAGAACAGGGCGGACACCCTCCTTGAGTGCCTGGCGAAGCACGGTCTCTGTCTGGGGCATGGTGCCTTCAACCGCATCAACGAGCACGACTGCACCGTCAACCGCACGCATGGCACGCGTCACATCGCCACCGAAATCGACGTGCCCCGGTGTATCGATCATGTTGATGAGGTAATCCTGCCCCTCATACTCGTGCACCATCGAGACGTTGCTTGCATCGATGGTGATACCCCGTGCCTGCTCTTCTGCATCAGAGTCCATGAAGAGCTGCCTGCCTGCAAGCTCTTCTGAAATGATACCGGCACCTGCAAGCAGGTTGTCCGACAGGGTGGTCTTACCGTGATCGATGTGTGCTACAATACCGATGTTCCGAATGTGCTTCGGATCCTTCATGAGCTCGACTACGCGCTCAACCGTTTTTTTGCCGCGTGACATGAAATAACCTCAAAAAAAGATGATTGTTTACCGGGCGGACTTTGCAATGCGCTCGCGTTCTTCCTTTTTACCAACCGAGAAACATTTCGCGTCGCCTTTTGAAGCAGAGATCAGCTCGTCGGCAAGGATCGCACTCGCCGATTTCTTGCTTGAGCGGGATGCCTTCAGGGTTGCTTCCGCAATAAATCCAATTGCGGTATCAACACGGCGCAGCGGTGCGGTATCGACAGACTTGGGGACATTGATACCACCGTATTTCAAACGGACGGTCTCTTCACGGGGACCGGTATTAGCGATAGCCTCGACAAGTACTTCAACGGGGTTTCTCTTGGTCTTTTTATTGATAATTTCGAATGCATCCCGCACGATCCGTATTGCCAGCTGCTTCTTGCCGGTGTTATTCTCGGTCTGCATCAGTTTGTTGATGAGGCGCTCAACGATCGGCATGTTTGCCTTATTGAATTCCTGGCGGGAGAATTTACCGCAGGAATGGGGGATAATGAGCGCGGACAGGTTCACGTACCGGATAAGGCCGGGGTCGACAACCTTGACTTCAGATACATCCCACTTGTTGAACAACAGTTTCTTTGTTCCAATTTTTGCTTCGGGTTCTGCCATACAGATCACCTGCGCGGTTTCTCTTTCCTGCCAATAACCATCTCATGAAGGCAGACATTGTTCACTTTGGTAACGACGTACCGGACACCGGGTATATCACCCATTGACCGGCCGAGACGGCCGCCGATGCCTTCGATTTCCACATCGTCGTGTTCGTCAATGAAGTTGATCGCACCGTCGCCAACCGCAAAAGCGGTAACCTGACGGCCGTTCTTGATTAACTGCACACGTACACATTTCCGGATAGCGGAGTTAGGCTGTTTGGCCTCAACACCGACCTTCTCAAGAACGATACCTCTCGCTTGTGGAGCTCCTTCAAGAGGATCTGACTTCACATCGAGGTTGAGCTCACGGCGTGCGTAATTCTTGTCGCTCCACCGGAACTTTTTTGAGTCCCGAACCATTTTCCTGGCTGCAAATTTACCCTGTCCCATTAAAGAGCCTCATTTTAGTCGTTTTTGTGGTTATCGATAACCCACACTGAGATATATACTAAAGCGGGTAATCGATTTATAAATTGTGGCATCCCACGTGCCTGTCTTATACTATTATCCCTCACTCATAATAATATTATATCCCGCGCGGCCAATATGTTACGATGAAAGTCGCGATCTATAAAGAGGTGCAGATCGATGCAAGTCACCGGCTGCTCCATTACCAAGGAAAATGCGCCAATCTCCACGGACACCGCTGGAAGGTGGAAGTGTGGATCGAAGGCGAGCCCGACGCGACCACGGGTATCCTGATTGACTACAACACGATCAAACAAATCATTGGCCGGTTCGATCACCAGATTATTTTAAACCGCGATGACCCGATGGTTCCCTGCATCGAAAAATTCCAGCATGTCATGACAACTCCAGGAGATCCCACGAGCGAACTTCTCGCGGCTGTTTTCAGCGAGGATTTAAACAAGGCTTGTAAAACACAGGGCATCAACGCAAAGGTTACGAAGATCCGTGTCTGGGAATCGCCCAACTGCTACGCTGAGCTTGAGTCGCCTGCCGATTATGCCAGGCCTGCAGAATGAAGATCGCGGAAATTTTCTGGAGCCTCCAAGGGGAGGGAAGAAACCAGGGGCGCCCGTGCCTTTTTATCCGGCTGGCCGGCTGCAACCTGCACTGCCGATGGTGCGACACACCGGCCGCGCAGGAGAATGGCACCGGGATGAGTCTTGATACTATTCTTGAACAGGTGTGGAGGCTGAACCCCGCGTATGTCTGCATAACGGGAGGGGAACCACTCCTCCAGGGGGACGATCTCGAACTGCTGCTTTCCTCTCTTTCCCGTCGCGGAACAACAATCGACATTGAAACAAACGGTACTATCGATTTTACCCGGTTCCAGCCGTACGCGTCAATATGCATGGATGTAAAATGCCCGTCATCCGGGGAGCAGAGCGACGTAACGTTGCTGCCTGCGATCCGCCCACAGGACAGCGTGAAGTTTGTCGTTAATGATGTAGCGGATTGCCGGTATGCTCAGGAGATCATGGAATCACACCGGATTGTCGGGGAAATCTTTTTTTCTCCGGTCTTTGGCAGCGATTATCAGCAGATCACCCACTATGTCCTATCAAACAATCTTCCGGTCAGGTTCCAAATCCAGCTGCATAAAATTCTTGGAGTGAAATGATGAAAGCGGTATGTTTATTATCCGGTGGCATGGATTCATCGACGCTTGCATACCTTGCAAAAAGCAGAGGTTACGATATTCTTGCCCTGCACCTGAACTATGGGCAGCGGACACAGAACAAGGAACTTTTGTGTGCAAAAAAAATTGCCAGCCTACTTGGCGCGCAGGAATTTGTTGATGTGGATGTCGGGTATTTTTCAACATTCGGGGCAAGCAGCCTTACCGATAAACAGATCCCGGTCGACCGGTTCGATCCTGCCCGGCCACATCTCCCCAACACCTATGTCCCGTTCCGGAACGCAAACCTGCTTTCGATTGCCACCAGTTTTGCCGAGGCCCAAAAAGCCCAAGCAATATTCATCGGTGTGCAGACACTGGACTACAGCGGGTACCCGGACTGCCGGTCGCAGTTTATTGAAGCATTCCAGAGAGTGATTGATCTTGGGACGCAGGACCACACTAATATTGAACTGGTCACGCCTTTTATTCATTTTACAAAAACTGACATCCTCCGAGAAGGTTTGCGGCTCCACGTACCCTACAAGTTCACCTGGTCCTGCTACCAGAACGAGAAAACAGCGTGCGGCAAATGCGGTTCGTGCCATTTCCGCCGGGAAGCATTCCTGTCACTGGGAATGGCAGATCCGATCCCTTACGAGGTATAAATGGAGATATATCGCGGCAGTCGGGTCTGGATTGAACGCATTCCAGTCAGTCTACCGAATGGAATTACGAGTGAGAAAGTGATCGTCCACCCAGGAAATGCGGTAACGATCCTGCCAGTCAAAGGAGACCGGTTCATACTGCTAAGGCAATACCGGTACGCAATAGGGCAGTATATCTATGAAGCCCCGGCAGGAACAATGGAAGAGGGTGAAGACCCGATCAGAACCGCACATCGCGAATTGATTGAGGAGTCCGGGTTTGCGGCAAAAACGATGGCGCCAAAAGGTTTCATCTACACCACCCCGGGTTATACCGATGAGAAGATTTACCTTTTTATCGCCAGCGACCTTACACCTTCACAGGAATATGGGAAGGATGAGGACGAGGTCATCGAGGTTGTCGATGTTTCCTTAAACGATGTTGCAACGATGATCCGTGATGGTAGGATCTGCGATGCAAAGACAATCTGCCTGATCTATAGATATATGGAGGGATAGATGAGATTACTGTTGCTTTTCGGGAGTATTCTCGTGCTGCTGGCCGCAATTGCCGGCTGTATGGGAACACCGGCTTCCTCATCATACTCAGTCGACAAAAATGGCGTACTTTCGGTTATTTGTGGGCCGGTAACTACCACTGAAACCGTGATTATTGCCAATGAGACCTATACCAAATCAAAGATCGTCATGCACACCAGCAGCGGAGATGTGGTCTGTTACCTTGCTACACCAATAGAGCCAAAAGCAATAATTGTCTATGCACCCGGTGCCGGAGAGAAACTTACCGGGCATGAGGAGCGGATGGTGAGGTTTGCAACGGCCGGGTATGCATTCCTCTTTGTCGACACCCGTGGAAACGGCGCAGAAACACCGGGGTACTCGTTTAATCCCCAGCTGGATTACGACCTGTACACAAAAGGCCAATGGCCGCAGGCATACGAAATCGTCTGCGATCTGGACTCGTTCCAACGCCTGCTCGCGGACAGGTTCAAGGTGCCGGTCTATGCGATGGGCTCCAGCAACGGGGGACGCTATGCCGCAATCGCAGCAGCAACGGATCCGGCATTTGCAGGCTATGTCGGCATATCGACATCGGGTTTTGGCATGGTTGGCAATCAGTATACCGGGGATGCACGAAAACTGGTGCTTTCAGAAGATCCAGATAATTACATCGGCAGGATTGCACCGAGGTCGGTCTGGATTATGCATGCCAAAGACGATCCAATCATCCCATTTGCTGACGGAGAACAATTCTTCAGGAATGCAAACGAGCCAAAAACCTTCATTGAATTTTCCGGAGGCCACGGTATCAATGGAGATTCGGATGCACATATTATAGCAGAATGGGCGCAAATTTATGGTATGCGAGTGTGAATAGGATATAGCTTTACAAAAAGAGGTTGAAGAGCGGTAATGACAGAACCCGTGGAGATGGATGATGCGCGCAAGCGCTATGATTTCAAAAAGACGCTCGAAAAACTCGAGTCGCAGCAGGGAGACGGAACGGAGCTTATCACGCTCTACATCCCGCCCGACAAGCAGATCTACGATGTAACAAACCAGTTAAAAGACGAGTTCGGGCAGTGTGCAAACATTAAGAGTAAGCAGACGCGCACCAATGTCCAGAGCGCCATTTCATCCATCCTCGCACGGCTCAAGTATTACAAACGCCCACCGGAAAAAGGCATGGCCGTCTTTTGCGGCACGATCAAACTCTACGGTGACCGGACCGATCTCCAGTGCACGGTCATCGAACCCCCGGAACCGCTCAACCTCTATATGTACCGGTGCAGCTCCGGCTTCGAGCTGGAACCTCTCAAGCAGATGCTTGAAGAGAAGTACGTGTACGGCCTGCTCGTCCTAGACAAGCGCGAAGCGTACTGGGGATTTTTACGGGGCAACCGGATCGAACCGATGGGGGGGGCGAACTCAACGGTGCCGGGAAAAATGAGAAAAGGTGGTCAATCAGCAGCCCGGTTCGGGCGTCTGCGTGAGATCGCCATTGACGAATTTTATACAAAAGTCGGCGAACGGGCAAGCGCAATTTTCCTTGCCGAAAAAGATTTTTTTGTGCGGTTCAAAGGAGTTCTCATCGGGGGGCCAAGCCCGACAAAAGAGGAGTTTGAAAAAGGGAATTATCTCCATCACGAAGTTCAGAAACGCATCGTCGGGCTCTTTGACGTTGCCTATACAAATGAGGACGGTCTGCCTGAACTGGTCGACGCGGCAAAGGACGCACTCTCCGGGATGGCGGTCATCAAGGAGAAGTCGTTCATGGACCGGTTCTTAAAAGAACTGATCAAGGACAACGGGCTGGCTGCATATGGAGAGGAGAGCATCCGGAAAAACCTTGAACTTGGTGCAGTTGACATCCTCCTCCTGTCAAGCAACCTCCGCAAATCCCGGCTCAAAATTAAATGCCAGAGCTGCGGATATACCGAAGAAAAGACCGTAAACATTGAACCAGGCAAAACCGTCCGGGACATTGCTCTTGGCGCTTGCCCGAAATGCACATCTCCGCTTATTCTTGAAGAGGAAGTGGATATAATTGACGAACTGGCAAAACTTGCCGACCAGAGCAGCGCAAAAGTGGAGATCATCTCCGATGACTTCGAAGAGGGTTCAATCCTCTACACAGCATTCGGAGGTATTGCAGCAATCCTGCGGTACAGGACGGGATCCTGATGGTGCACGAAACATTCACAGCAATCAAAACTGCACTCAAAGAGTGCACAGGCATTGACGATATCCAGGTGATTGAAGGCGGAGAACATGCGGATCTTGCGTCAACCGTTGCATTTGGTCTGGCAAAACAACAGAAAAAATCGCCGGTACTGATCGCACAGGAAATTGTCAAAAAACTCACAATACACCCGGAACTGGTCCGCCTTGAGATCAATGTCGAAGCAAAAGGCCCGTATATTAATTTCCGGTTTGGCGGCGGTTATGTACGTGATTCGCTTATAGATGCCGTGAAGCCAGGATATGGCGCCCTGCCAAAGAAGAACACCCGGGTCGTGCTTGAACATACCAGTGCAAACCCAAACGGTCCTCTTCATGTAGGGCATATCCGGAATTCAATTATCGGCGATACACTTGCCCGTGTATTCCGCAAAGCGGGATACCGGCTCGAAGTGCAGTACTACGTCAATGACATGGGCAGGCAGATTGCTATTGTCGCATGGGGATTTGATCACCTCGACAGCACCCAGGCAGAGGGAGAGAAAGAAGACGCCCATATTGCCCGGGTCTATATTGCAGCAAACCGGGAAATTGAAAAAGATCCCACAATCACCCAACAGGTCGATAAGCTCATGCAGCTGGTCGAAGGTGGCGATCCGGAAACAGTAAAGAAGTTTCGCAGGGAAGTCTCCCGTTGTCTTGACGGGTTTGCGGTTACCTTAAAAAACCTGAACGTGAAGCATGACCGGTTTGTCTGGGAGAGCGATTTCATTAGGAACGGGGATACCAAACGTATCATCAGCCGTATATCGAAACTCCCACAGGTAAGAAACGATGAAACTCTTGCACTCGATCTCTCGGAATTCGGGTTTGAGAACAAGTACGTAATCCGGCGCAGCGATGGGACATCGGTCTATGCCGCCCGTGACCTTGCATTCCATACTTGGAAAGGCGCAAATTTTGACTGGGTTATTGACGTTCTTGGTGCGGATCACAAACTGATCGGGGCACAGCTCCGCTGTACGCTCACCCTCCTTGGGGAGAAAACACCGGATATCGTCCATTTTGAATTTGTTTCGCTGCCAGAAGGTTCGATGAGTACGCGTGCAGGAAAATTCGTGTCTGCAGACGACCTGATCACCGAGGTGAATAAACGCGCCTTTGAAGATGTGTCCATCCGGCGCCCGGAACTTGACGAAGATACCCGAAGAGGGATCGCACGATCCGTTGCGCTTGCAGGAATCCGGTACGATATTGTGAAGGTTTCTCCAGAAAAGAGTACCATCTTTGACTGGAAGGAAGCCCTGAACTTCGAGCGCCAGAGCGGGCCGTACATCCAGTATTCCCATGCCCGTGCCTGCAGCATTCTCGAAAAAGCCGGTCAGTTTACTGAATGTTACAACCTCGAAACAGAGCAGGAAATCAAACTGGCAAAGACAATCGCCCGGTTCCCGGCCATTATCGAGAAAGTTATCACCGAGCTCCGTCCGCATATCCTTGCCACGTACGCCCACGAACTTGCCGACACGTTCAACACGTTCTACCACTACGAACCGGTCTTAAAAAGCGAAGGGGATGTCAGGGCGCGCCGGCTAACGCTCGTGAAGGCTGCCAAGAATACATTAAAAGAGTCTCTCGAGACACTTGGGATCGATGCCATCAGCACCATGTGATGCCCTGCGAAAGCAGGGATACCAGTTTTTTTCTCCAGCATCAACTGCCGCGCTCAAGCCCTGCATGTGGTGCAAACGGGCGCTTACCGGTGGTGAAATGTGCTATAAGCACCAGTTCTATGGAATTGCAAGTCATCGCTGCGTCCAGATGACCCCGACCCTGCGCTGTAATCAGCGCTGTCTTTTCTGCTGGAGATCATTTGAGCACGAGATGCCGGAGGAAACGGAGTGCCCGCCCGAAACCATCTTTGCGGGTGTGCATAAACTCCAGAAGAAGGCACTTGCCGGCTACAATGCAGTCCTTGAAAACACCGTGACCGATGAACGATGGAAAGAAGCGCTCGATCCAAAACACGTGGCGATCTCCCTTTCCGGTGAGCCAACACTCTACAGCCAGCTGCCAGAACTCATTGACCTGTTCAACTTAAACGGCTATACAACGTTTCTTGTCAGCAACGGCACCAACCCGGACATGCTTGCCCGCTGCCGGCCGTACCAGCAGTACGTCTCGCTTGCCGCTCCTGACCAGGAAACTTATGAAAAGACCTGCCGACCGATGGGAGATTATTGGGAGCGCATCAACGAGAGCCTGTGTATGCTGGGCAAACATCGATCAGCGGTACGGATCACGCTCGTATCTGGTCTCAATGATATTCATCCGGAAAAATATGCCGCGCTGCTGCAAGACGCAGGAGCGACATTTGTTGAGGTGAAAGGATACATGTATCTGGGATACAGTCGAAACAGGTTGGCTAGAGAAAACATGCCGGAGCATGATCAGGTGCGCAGTTTTGCAGAAAAAATTGCTGCTGCATGCGATTATAAAATCCGGGATGAACACAGGTTGAGCAGGGTAGTCTGTCTGGAGCGTGAAACATGAAGTTTAATCCCGAAGACTGGAAAAAGAAAGCACATGAAAATTTTGAGGGGGCATGGCATGAAGGCCCATCAGTAATCACCCCCGCTGGCCAGGATGAGAAATATCCCCGGCTTAGGTACAAACGGGCACAGCCACACCCGATATTTGAAACAATCAACCGGCTGCGGGAGATCTACATGTCGCTTGGTTTTGACGAGATCGAAAACCCGGTGATTGTCGAGGACCAGGATATTTACCGGCAGTTTGGCCCGGAAGCGATGGCGGTGCTCGACCGGGTGTTCTATATTGGCGGGCTGCCACGACCAAACGTCGGCATAGCAAAAAAGCAGCTGGATGAGATCAACGAGATCCTTTTGAGCCACCGGAGCCCGCTTGTCCACGGCCACACAATTCCGGCAGAAGATGGAGGTCATAAGGAACCGTTCAAGCCCATGAGCAAAGAAACTGAAGAGCGGCTCCGTGAAACACTCCATGCGTACAAGAAATCAGAGATCGACGGTGACGAACTCACGTTTGAGCTGGCAAAGGTTCTTGGAGTTGATGACGGGATTGTCGTGCATATCCTCGATGCAGTATTCCCGGAATTTAAGTCGCTCGTTCCCGAATCCTCGCGCAGCACGTTGAGGAGTCACATGACAAGCGGCTGGTTCATGACGCTTGGCTCGATCTGGGAACGGACACCGCTCCCCATCCAGCTCTTCTCGGTCGACCGGTGCTTCCGGCGCGAACAGGCAGAAGGGCCGACCCGGCTTATGACCTACCACTCTGCGTCCTGTGTCATTGCCGGCGAAGATGTCACAATAGAGGATGGAAAAGCGGTGAGCGAAGCGCTCCTTTCCGCGTTCGGGTATACTGATTTCCGGTTCCAGCCTGATGAAAAACGCTCCAAGTATTACATGCCGGATTCCCAGACGGAAGTCTACGCACGCCACCCGGTTCACGGGTGGGTTGAAGTGGCAACATTCGGGATGTATTCCCCATCGGCACTCGCCGAGTATGGCATCGGTGTCCCGGTGATGAACCTCGGCCTTGGTGTCGAACGGCTCGCCATGATCGCGTACAACGCAAACGATGTACGCCAGCTCTCCCACCCCCAGTTCTTCCCAAAACCGGTGACTGCCCGGGAGATTGCCCGTGCCGTGCACCTGCGCGAAGAGCCGGTTTCACCCGAAGGAAAAACACTTGCCGCAGCAATCGCCCGCATCGCCAGCGCACATGCCGCCGCACCTGGTCCATGCTCGTTTGACGCATGGGAAGGCATGATTGGCACAACCAAGATAAAAGTCGTTGTCGAGGAGACAGAAGTAAATGCAAAACTCTGCGGCCCGGCCTGTGCCAACGAGATATTTGTGCATGAAGGTTCCATTCTCGGTGTTCCGGACGCAGAGAAGTGGAAATCTGTGCGCACCGAAGGCGTGACAACCGGCATCACCTACCTTGACGCTGCATCCGCTCTTGCAGCAGCACGGATTGAAGAAGCAGCACGGTGCGGCCGGGAGATACTTGTTCAGGTAAAGATGGCAAAACTCCCCAGTGACATTAACCTGAAGATTGAAGAGTATGCGATGCGTGCAATTACCGACGCCAAAAAGAAAGTTGATGTGCGCGGCCCGGTCTTTTTAAGCGTTCGATCAGTCGTGCAGGAATGATCATTCGAACCATTTTTCCCCTTTTTAAATCTTCGACTGGAGGAATATTCTCCGGTGAATGATCCGCCATGAAAGGATCAGCTGGACAATATCTGTTGCCGTCACCGTCTCCCGGTTCTCAAACATTGCAATCGGGTGAATACCGGTCTGGTGTTCAATATTTTTTTCAAGTTTTCGTATGGTATCATAGTTCATCTCACCGTCAAATGTGAGCGCCCGCATCTGCGAACAGTCAACCGGCTGGGTTGAGAACTCGATCAGGAAATCCCGGTCATGGAACGAAAGGAGCGAGTGGAGATCGATAGTGAGATCGATATCGCGGATAGCCTGATTCATCCGGTTCTGGAAAAGGGAGATCTGGTAGATATTCTGTGCCGGTCCTTTTTCTTTTCCGTATTTTGAATACCCGATCCGGATAATCGCATCCGCCATGCAGCGCTGGGGCTCGATATATTTTTCATAATCTGCTTCACGCCGGGTAATCTCCTGTGACACTTCTTCAGAGGTATATCCCCGCCGTTCCATGTCACGGCGCCGCTTCCATTCATATTTCACTTCTTTTTTTGGATCCACAAAAATAGAAAAATCCATCCGATCGCGCAATGTAGGCGTGAAAAGCGTGTGAAGTCCTTCAAAGAGGACGATCTTCTTTGATGCGAAGGGAACCGGCGGATCAAAGGTGCCGGTCGCGTGGTTATACACGGGTTTCTGTATGGCACGACCTTCTTTCAGGAGAGTAATATCGGATTCAAGCTGCGCAAGGTTGTTTGCTTCTGGGTCAAGCGGAGTAACGTTGCGCTGCTTTCGTTCCTCACGGTCGTATTTGTGATAATCATCAATGGTAATGGTTGCGACAAGATCCGGCCCGAAGATCTGGCGGATCGCATTGGTAAACGTACTCTTACCTGACCCGCTGTCTCCCGCAACCCCGATTGTAAAGACAAACGGGGATCGCGCGATGATCTCCTTGAACGGGGGGATATCTGGCATGCGTAGCGGTACCTGCGATGCCATTCCTCTTAATTACACGGGTTGGGACAAGTGTTGATCTGATATTTCCGCTGAGTGTTAGAAATAGATAACATTAATAAAGGATTGATGTTAGAAATAGACAACACATATGGAGAGGGAAAAATGAAACTGGGATATAGTCACCTGAATCTTATCGGATCGGTGCTCATGCTAACCGCATTTGTAATGATGTATGCTTACGAGACCAAAACGCTCGTTCCTCTGATACTGCTGGTCGCAAGTTTGATCATTTCAATTATCCTCATTGTCCAGCGGAAACAATTTGAAGAGGAGATCAAACCTGACGAGCGGACGCGGAAAATTGGGACATCTGCATTGTCATATGCCTAGTGGATCGGGATCAGCGGGATCATACTGCTGTTCTGGTCTGATTGGTTGGGTATCTGGAAACCTGATACACTGACCGCACTAGGTATATCATTCCTCCTGCTTTTCATTTCCGCAGTATTTTTTTTAGTATACCCGTCCCGTGGAGATGATGTCAGTGCCTGACAAGGTCCGATGCTTAATACATGGATTACGAGATGCGTTAAAACCAGATACCAAGAGGAATGGAAGAAAATGAGATCAAGAAATCTCTACCGGATTGTCATCGGAATACTCATGCTTGCCAGTGGTATAGTAACGATCATCCTGACCGTGGGGGACACCATCATCGGGACGATATTGCTGGTCGCGGGACTTACCTTTCTCATAGTAGGCGCCACCCGGCACCGGAAAGACGGGGACGGCCCGGAATCCGATGAGCGATCAAAACGAATCGGGGCATATGGATTATCGTATGCATGGCTGACCGGGCTCCTGTTCATGTTTGGATTGTTCTGGCTGGATTACCTGAATGTCCTACGGATGGGTACACAGATTGCACTTTGCCTGTCGATTCTCGTACTGGCACTCTCAGCACGCATCTACCAGATGTATTTGTTCCGAAAAGGAGACGTGTGAGTCATGCCGGATGTACTTGTGGAGTGTCTGTCGTGCAGACAAAGATAAAGGAATACCGTGCCCGGTTTTCCATGACGCAAGAGGACCTTGCAAAAGCGGTGGGTGTCCGGAGAGAGACCATTGTGTTTCTTGAGCAGGGAAAGTACAATCCCTCCCTGAAACTCGCGCACGATACTGCAAAGGCCCTGCATGCCAAGATCGATGATCTATTCATCTTTGAAGATGAAAACCCGGAGCGTGAAGCCCAGTATGTCCTCGTGGATTAATGCGCCGACACAATCATCATACCCGGGGTATCCGGACATCTACCAGATTCACACTTTTTTGGTTGATTGCTCAACGATTTGAGGATCAGCACGGTTGCGTCCTTATCGAGCGGGGCATTATCATTCCCGCATTTAGGGGAATAGATACAGGAGGGGCAGCCTTTTTCACATGGGCAATCCCGTACGAGTTCGTGCGCACTGGCGAACAAGGCACCAAGGTGCTCATATGCGTTTTCCGCGAGACCGATGCCACCTTCATACGCATCGTAAACAAAAATCATCGGGTCGCCGTTTTCCCCGAATACCGGGGATGACAGTCCCCCGATATCCCAGCGATCGCACATGACATGAAGGGGCATGAGCGCGATAAGCGCGTGCTCGGCACCATGCAGACCACCGGCTAAATCGAGCCCGGCAGAGATCACAGACTGTTCAACGGTATCCGGCAGGACAAACCAGAATGCTTTTGTCCGGAAGGTAAGAGGCGGGGGTGAGAGAGGTTCGACACCGATGATGGTATCACCCCGTTTGAGTTTATAGCCGGTATACTGCTCGGTCACCTCCACATCGCCAAACGCACACTTCACGCCATTGATTTCCTGTGTTTCTAGCGTCCCGATAACAGAAAGGTCAACCTCCTTGAGCGGCTGGGTGTAGTAATCCACATCCGTTTCTGTTACGCGTATCGTGTGCGTTTCAAGATCCATTTCATTGACAAGGTAGGTCTCTCCCTGATGGAGCATAATCGCACCCTTGTGCGCTTCCCGGTGCGCCTGTCCCCGGTCCAGTGTTTCAAGGAGCCTGCCATGGCACATAATCCGGTAGCTCTCTGCAGACATTCCGTCAAGTCTCACTGCATCGGCAGCCCTGCCCCGCCCGGCATATACCCACCCACGGGATGTATTCCTGACGAGATTTGAGGACGCCAGATCTGCAAGAAGCGGGGAGAACGAATCACCAAAAAATTCACGGTCCGCTTCCTCCCGTATTGGGAGTTCGGCCGCAGCGCAGAGCAGCTGCCCCGAAACAATGTACGGGTTTTCTGTATCGACAATTGCATGCTCATGCGAGCGGGAAAAGAACTGGTCCGGGTGGTGCATGAAGTACTGGTCAAGAGGGTTTGCCTGCGCAACGAGCACGGCAAGAGACTCCCCCCCTTTCCGCCCTGCCCGCCCTGCCTGCTGCCGGATTGACATCATCGTGCCCGGGTAACCGGAAATAATCACCGCATCGAGAGATCCGATATCGATCCCGAGTTCGAGGGCATTGGTGGATACGATGCCCTTCAGGAGGCCGTCCTTGAGCTGCCGTTCGATTCCCCGCCGTTCTTCCGGAAGATAACCGGCACGGTACGCGGAAATTGATTCGGCAAGCCGGGTTGACGTGCGCCGTGCATCTTCCCGTGCCCAGACCGTAACAAGCTCGGTCATCTTGCGCGAACCGGTAAAACAGAGGGTCTGGAGATCGCCTTTTACGCAGGATACGAGAAGATCTTTTGTTTCCTGATGCATGGATCGCTCTCCTATTCCGTTATAAAACGGGTTATAGAGCACGAAGTGTTTTCTGCCATGTGGCGACCCATCGGCACTCACAATCTCAAACGGTTTGCCAGTCAATTGTGTAGCGAACTCTTTTGGATTTGCAAGGGTGGCGGTGGACAGGATAAACTGTGGGTCTGCGCCATAGTGCCGCGAGAGCCGGATCAGCCGTCGGACCAAGAGTGCAATATTCGATCCAAAGACCCCCCGGTACTGGTGCGCTTCATCAATCACAACAAACCGGAGATTTGAAAAAAACTGGCTCCACTTTGCATGCCATGATAGTACTTGGTGGAGCTCGTGGGGATTTGAAACAATAATTCGTGAATGTTCACGAATTGCTGCACGCTTTGACTGGGGTGTATCCCCATCATAGATCGCCGGTTTTGCTGTAATGCCGGTGAATTGTGCCATCTGCGACAATGTTGCCAACTGATCATTGGAGAGCGCTTTTGTGGGGTACAGATAGAGTGCCCGTGCAGCTGGATCCTTGTTGAGCTGTTCAAAGACTGGGAGATTGAACGCAAGCGTTTTACCGCTCGCTGTCGGCGTCGTAATAATCGCGTTCTTTCCTGATCGGATATGATTGATGGCTTCGCACTGGTGGGAATAGAGATGGATTCCATTCTGGTCAAGGAATGCTACAATCTCATCTGTAAGTGGTGATGACAGAGTCCCGTAATGAGGTGGCTCCGGTTCGGAAAGATGGCGACAAACAACCCGTTTGCTGTACAGGACATTTGTTTCAAGGAGCCCGACAATATCAGCGACAGCCATAGGACTCACCCAGGAGACGGAAGAAAAGAAGCGCGAGCGAAACCACATCCTGCCGGTTGTGTTCCACGATCGGAACAAGCGGCCCGCAGTTTTTTGTCTTCAGGAATGTTTCATAGAATTCCGGCACCATCGCCCCGGGAATATCATCGGTGCGGCAGACACCCAGGATCTCCTGCTCAAGCGCGGACAATCGCAATGAAGGAAACATTCCTTTCCACCTTCTGCGGCTGAAATGCAGGACATCATAATGGGTGACGGGGGAAGCCGATCCCATCCTGTAATAAGCGAGACGGTCCCGAAGGTAGGGGTAATCAAAGGATTTCCCGTTAAAGGTAACAAGCGCCGGGTGATCCCGTGAAAAGTGACCCATGGTAGCAATAAGGGCTGCCTGCTCTTCATCAATATCGCGCAGCAGGTACTGGTGGACACAAAGTGCTCCTCGCTCGATCGTGCCGACACCAAAAAGGATTATGGGGCGGGAAAAGAGACCGAGCGTCTCGATATCAAGAAACACGTAATCCTCTGGCTCATGGAAACCGGCAGTTCCAAGAACAAATGGATGGGATTTCGCATGCCTGCTGCCTATCATATCCATGATCTCTGCAGAATTACCCTCCGACAATTGTTCAAGCACCTGCCCGGCCGATGAACGGAACTTCGGATTCTGCACAAGGTCTGCAATCGTGAAATATCCCCTGACATTCAGCCGTTTACGGGTAATTTCGCCGATCCCTCGTACAAGAGTAAGATCTGCAAGGATATCGCGGGTAAGCCGTTCAATATCAATTGCAACGATATCAAGAGGATGACGGCTTTCAAGAGAGATGCATACTCCCCCTTCATTTTTGATTTCCTCACCGGGAAAGAGTGTTTCGAATTCAACACCGGCATATTGTTTTTCCAGCTGGCAAAGCTGTTCCCGTGCCTGATCGTACTCGGAGGAGAGCACGGCATTATTGAAGAGATTTGTCCCAAATACATTCCCGTCACGTATGACTTCATACTCCCGCAGCGTATCCATGCGCTGTTGCCAGAGTTCTCCTATACGGTTGGCGTGAATGGCAGCCATGTTCTGGTATAACAATCTGGATCGGGATGGATAAACCTCCACCGTGGAGGGTGAAAGTAATACGAAGCCTCAAATGCCAATCCGTACACACACTTTTTCAGATGATTACCATTTTCCAGCACGGAGAACATGAACCGGCAGGAACCATCGAAGACTGCCTGATAACCCATCACCAGCCTTATGAAATTCTCCGGCTCTTTGAAGATGATACACTCCCTCGTGATCCACCCCATCAGCTCATAATCCTTGGCGGCCAGATGAGCGTCAACGATGAACACGAGTACCCCTTTCTCAAACCGGAGAAAGAACTAGTCCGCGAAACAATAATTCAGGGAAAGACCGTACTTGGGATATGTCTTGGTGCCCAGATGATTGCATCGGCATTTGGGGAACGGGTCTACCCATCAAACGCCGAACTGGGCTGGCGTGATATAATAGACGTTATCCCATCACCGCTGGCATGGCATTCTGCCGTATCCCCGGTCTTTCACTGGCACCATGAAACGTTTAATCTTCCCAAGGGCGCAACCCTTGTTGCATACGGAGAACGGGTTAAAAACCAGGCATTCCTTTTCGGACATGCAGTCGGTGTGCAGTTCCATCCCGAAGTTACCATGCCGATTATCAGTTACTGGGCAAAGGATCTGAACGCTTCAGAACTTTCGCAGGTACTACAGGAATCGGAAAAGTACCTCGGGCAGAACCGACAGCGCTGCGAAAGGATACTGGATGCATTTCTTCATCACTGGGGCATATGATGGATATCAAGGGTTTGCTTATCGATCTCGACGGGGTGCTTTATGTAGGAGATACTGCCATTTCCGGGGCACAGGACACCATTGAATTCCTCAAAGAACAAAAGATCCCGTTCCGGTTTGTATCCAATACAACGAGAAAGTGCCGTGAAACCATTGCCCGACACATATATGGCATGGGCATTGGCATTCCGGTTGAATATATCTTCACTCCTCCTCTCGCTGCAGTCGCGTACATGAAAAAATCAGGAAAAAACCGGGTCTACCTTCTTACAACAGGCGATGTGCATAAGGATTTTGAACCGGCATGCGTCTGTAATTGTTCTTGCGATGTGGATTATGTCATCATTGGCGATGCCGGGGATAAATTAACCTATGACTCCCTGAACCGCGCCTTTCGCCACATTAATGGAGGAGCAGAACTGATTGCCCTTGAAAAAGACCGGTACTGGATGGCACCCGATGGGCTATCGCTTTCGGCCGGACCATTTGTAGAAGCACTGGAATTTGCCACGGGCAAGACTCCGGTGGTGATGGGGAAACCCTCGTTAACATTTTTTGAACTCGCCCTCAACGATATGGGATTAACCCCACCAGAGGCAGCGATGATAGGTGATGATATCGTGACCGATATTGGCGGAGCACAAAACGCTGGCATGAAAGGGATCCTTGTCCGCACAGGTAAATTCAGTGAAGAACGAATGAAAGGCACGGAGATTAAACCGACATATATCATAAACTCAATCGCAGACCTCAAAAATATCATCAGGTTAGGAACGCCACCATGAACCGATTTGTAAAATTATTCGTATATGCATTTCTTGTCCTTTTGGTCATCACCCTTATTGCCGGATATATTTCTACCCGTAATTCGGTCGTTGTCCCCCACATCAAAATGGGATCTTCAGACGCTCATCCGCTGATTGCCACACATACATTTCCTTTCGAGCGGGGAACTGTAACAATCACTTTTCCGATCAATACTGCCCTATACCAGGGTGCAAAAACTGCTGACAAATCAGTCTCCATCTACGGCAATATTTCAGAAAATGTATGGGTAGCGGAAAGTTACCGTGCGATGGTGATGGACCCGGCACAGGACCAATTTTATACCGGTCTCGCCGGAGAACTCCGTAGAATTAAGAACCAGATGGGGCTCTCTGATGACGAATATCTCGAATTGATCACGGTTTATGTTCAATCGATCACGTATGAAACAACACCGGAGAATCCGGCAAAGTACCCGGTCGAAGTTGTCGTTGAAGGATCCGGTGATTGTGATGACAAGAGCCTGCTCCTTGCCGGGCTCCTCTCTCACGAAGGATACAACGTATCACTCCTTGCATTCGATCCTGAATCCCACATGGCCGTCGGCATTGGTTCTGAAAATATGTTGTATAAGAACACCGGTTATTCCTATATCGAGACAACCGATGTATCGTTTGTCGGTGTTCCCCCGGATACCCTATCGGGAGGCGTCACGCTTAATTCCGATCCTCTAGTAATTCCAATAGGAAACGGGACAAAGATCTTCCATAGTGGAAAACAGGTGCAGTACATTCAGGACATGTATACCCAATCTCTCCGTCAGGTATCCGGGCTCGAAACGCAGGTTAAAACACTTGAATCCGAGATGAATTTGAAACATAGCCGGATTACCGCAATCGAATCGCAGATGCAAATCCAGAAAAATTCAGGAAACATTCCAGGTTACAATGCACAGGTATCCACACACAATGCACTTGTGTCTGAATATAATACGCAACTTGCCTCATATCGACAACTGTATTCCCATTATGAGACGGTCGCCGGGATTCACAACTATATTCTCGGGCACCAGTATGATCGAAAAGGAGTATATGAATATGTGAAATCAAATGGGCCGTCTTAAAAGTGATTCTGGAATATTAACTACTGAGTTTTTTATTCAGAATGGATTATGAGGGCCGGCTGAGAATAATCAGATGGAGGGATCTCCATACCCGGGATCATCCTCATCCGTTGGAGCGCCATTTCACAATATTGGAGAGAGATATCAATACCAATAAAACGCCTTCCGAGTGCTCCTGCAACGAGAGTCGTCGTGCCAACACCATTGAACGGATCGAGCACAATATCGTTTTTGTAGGAAAATAGTTTTATTAGGCGACGGGGCAGCTCTTCAGGAAACATTGCAGGATGGTCAAAGTCTTTCATGTGATGTTCCGGTACAATCTTCCAGCGCCCGATCACCCATTCCTTGAACTCGTCGCCAGAGATGTCGATATCCTCGCGCCGCCCGGTCTTTTTGTGTGTCCCCTTATCATAAACCTCGATAAATTCCCAGGTATATTTTATGTATGGCATCGAAGGAGATTTCCAACTCCCCCACGCAGTATATTTTGCATTATAGTTATTTTTCTCCCAGAGAAATTCCGCCTTCCAGAGAAGCCCCAGCTTACGGAGCTGCCCGGATACGATATGATGTGTGGGGATATAGTCGGAAAATAGCGGTTGGATATTTACCGCAATTCTTCCACCGGGTTTCAGTATCCGCTCGCATTCTGTCCAGACACGCAGGAGTTGATCAAAATATTCGTTCCATTCATGTGTGTCATCATGAGTGTCCTGTGCATAGGCATGTCCGAAATTATAAGGAGGGGACGTGACGATGAGATCGACACTTTCAGAGGGAATTTTGGCAAGCACCAGTGCTGCATCACCACAGATAATCCTGTTGATATAGTTCTGGAGTTCCGGCTTTTCACCGGTGTTGAGGCTTTGTTTGGCATCTTTTGATCCGTGCCTAACCTTCGCCTTCCCTGCTTTGTCCAGAACCTTATCCCGCCGCATGGGATCATCCACGATTATGATACTGGTTGAACGGATGAATTAAAAAGAACTGCCTTTTCTGGTAACTGATTTGAGCGGCACATAGAAAAAAAATAAGAACGTAATTGGCTCATGTGCAGAAGTCTGGGGGGTCCCGCCTTCTCGAATTTTATCCGTGAAACCCCCTCTCCGCGCTTATTTAAATCTTCAGTCATGAGACCCCATATTTTTGTTGCATGTACATGTATTTGTCACATGTACGCGTGGCTCGCGGTTTTCGCGGTCTGGTTCCATTTAACCATACCTCAGGATTTCTACCAACCGTTTTTTTGAATCCTCGGTTTGAAGTTCAGACTTCATCACAGGACAGATCCCGAAGGGTCAGACTAATTGGAGAGCAGGACATTCTCCATCCAAAGTCCGGACGGTTGCAGGATGTTCCTGCTTATGTCAATTATAGGTACAGTAAAAAGCGTTTAATGGAGCCTTCGACATATACTCATGAGATTATCCTATGCTGCATATCGAAGATTTGCATGTAAATATCGGCTCCAAGGAGGTACTCCATGACATCAATCTCCATATCGAGGCTGGTGAAACACACGTCCTCATGGGCCCCAACGGTTCGGGAAAGACTACACTTCTCATGACGATTATGGGGTTTTCAAATTACACCATAACAGAAGGGAAGATCATTTTCAAAGGAGAGGACGTGACAAAAATGCATGCCCATGAACGAGCAAAGAGGGGCATCGGGATGCTCTTCCAGCGTCCGCCAACGATCTCCGGGCTGAGACTGGGAAAACTTCTAACCGCGATTTCAAGGGATAAAACCAGGGATACGGCAGAACTGGCAAAATCCGTGCATATGGATGGTTTTCTGGAACGAGATATCAACAAAGGTTTTTCAGGAGGGGAAATCAAGCGGAGCGAGGTACTCCAGCTGATGATCCAGAACCCGGATTTTATCATGCTCGATGAACCGGAAAGTGGCGTGGATCTCGAAAACATCTCACTTATCGGCAGCGCGATCGGTTCGTTGTTGGAAAAGGAGAAACGGATCATTAAGCGGGAAAAGAGCGGGCTTGTCATCACTCATACCGGGTATATCCTCGATTACCTAGATGCCGATAAAGGACATGTCATGTGCGAAGGGGAGATCAAGTGCCATGGTAATCCCCGTGAGATTTTAAAAGATATCAAACAGCGTGGGTACAGGGAGTGTCTGGAATGCCGTCACAACTAAACATAGAGGGTATATCAAAAACCGATCAGGACCGGCTTGTCCAGTCCGGCATCGATCTGAATATGGAGAACAGGTGCGGAAGTTATCTCCAGATGAACCAGGATGTCGTTCATGCAGAATGCAGTCAGGAAGGCATTGAGGTTCTCTCTTACAAGCAGGCAATGGAGAAATATAATGGTCTAAAAGAGTACAACTGGATCGCGGTGTCTCCCGAAAAAGATGAAATCACAAAATATGTTGCCTCCCAAAAGGATCCTAAAGGATATGTTATAATTGCTCATGCTGGCACCAACAATATCCTTCCCATCCAAGCGTGCCTGTATCTGGGAAATGAACAGATTCAGCATGTTCACAATATTATCATAGCAGAGGAAGGGGCGGAACTCCATATCATCTCGGGATGTACAAGCGGGGCGCATGTCGGGAAAGGGGCAGCACACTATGGAATTTCAGAGTTTTATGTCAAGAAAAATGCAAAGATCAGTTTCACCATGATCCATACCTGGTCTGAGAACATTGATGTTTTCCCGAGGAGCGCATCCATCGTTGAGGAGAACGGGGTCTTCCTGTCCAACTATGTCTGCATGCAGCCCGTACAGAAAATACAGATGTACCCAACTGCAACGCTTAAAGGAGAGAACTCGGTTGCACGTTTCTCAAGTATTGTTATCGCCACGCCAGCATCATTTATGGACATTGGCTCCCGGGCAATCCTTGAAGGGAGGGGCTCAAGCGCCGAACTTGTCACCCGTGCCATAACCCAAGGTGGAACTATTATCTCCCGCGGGCATATCCAGGGGAAGACTGCAGGTACACGAGGGCATCTTGAATGCAAGGGGCTGATCTTAAAGGACGGAATCATTTATGCAATTCCAGAAATTGAAGGTTCGGTCGTTGGCACAGAGCTCTCTCACGAAGCAGCAGTTGGTAAACTTGCACAGGAAGAGATAGAATACCTGATGTCACGGGGCCTTGATGAAGATGAAGCGACTGCGACAATTATCCGTGGCTTCCTCGATATCAAGATAATCGGTCTTCCAGAGGCACTCCAAAAACAGATCGATGCGTCGATTGATGTAGCAGAAAAAGCAGGATTTTAAGAAAATACGATAATGCCCTTGTATCCACGATCGGACGAGCGACAGAGAATGGTAAAACAGCAGATCGAAGCCCGCGGTATTCATGACACCCGCGTACTTGCCGCAATGGGGGACGTCCCCCGCCACATTTTTATTCCACATCCCTACAACAAAGAGGCATATGATGACTGTCCGCTCCCGATAGGAAATGGACAGACGATCTCCCAGCCATACATTGTTGCACTTATGACATCGCTGCTCAAACCACAACCGGATTACAACGTACTTGAAATTGGGGCGGGCAGCGGGTACCAGGCAGCCATCCTCTCAATACTCGTCCGCCATGTAACAACGGTTGAACGAATTCCTGAAGTTGCAACGCTTGCAAAAAAAAATCTCGATACACTCCACTATACTAACATTGAAGTTATTGTTGGGGATGGCACACAGGGGTACCCCAAAAACAGCCCGTATGACGGGATCATTATTACCGCAGCAACGCCCAGGGTTCCCCCACCGCTCGTTAATCAACTCGCAGATGCGGGCAGGCTTGTTGTGCCCATCGGCAACCGGGAGGTTCAGGAACTGGTAGTCATGGAGAAAATGAATTCAACGGTTAAGACTGAACATCATGGAGGGGTCCGGTTCGTGCCCCTGATCGGGGAATATGGATGGAGTGCCTGAACCATTATGAAAATTATTGATATAACCCGACCACTTTCGGATAGAACAGTCTCATATCCCGGGGATATGCCCCCACACTTTTCGCAGAAGGATCAGGGATTGTACCTGATCAGCGATCTGCAGATGAACAGCCATTCCGGCACACATATCGATGCGCCGGTGCATTATCTGAAAACCGGGGATACGATCGATACCCTACCATTGTCTCACTTGGTTGGCCGGTGCCGGGTACTTGATGTCAGCGATGCGGGTAATATCATTGATGCACGGCATCTTGCAGGACAAATCGAAAATGACAAACGAATTATTCTGAAGACGACATTTTCCAAGGAAACACAATTTCTGGAAGATTATCCCCATATTACCATAGATGCGGCAAGATATCTCACAAAAAACCATATCTGTTGTGTAGGAATCGATTCGTTTTCTATTGAGGCGTTAACGTGTGACGGTTCGGTGCATCGCGAACTGCTCAGTCACGGGTGCATCATTATCGAGCTTCTGGATCTTTCAGATGTGGATGAAGGGGATTATGATCTCGTGGCACTACCATTACGTCTTGTGGGACTCGATGGAGCTCCCGCCCGCGTCGTGCTCATAAAACAAGAAGGAGAGTAAACATGGACATAGTATCTGATTCTGTCAACAAACTCGAGGAGATCACCCGTCACAGCGGATGTGAAGACGGGAGTGTTCATCTCGAAGTAAACCCGGATGTGAAATTTTGTCGGTACGAACGGGGAGCCTGTATGACCGCAACGTTTGGAGGGCGGAGTGCAGAGTTTATTACGGATGATCCGATCCGGGCGATGACAAAGATATCATTCATGTTTGGCGCACCGCTGGACACTCCTGCAACGCGAGGTGCTGCCTGCGCTATCATAAATGTCGGTACTGGTTTTTTCTGTCTTTCCCGGGTTCTGCATTCCTGCCCGCAGTCTGCTCATGGTCCCTGTCGTGAACAATTAATAAACGAGCTTGCTGCAAAAAAGGTCTGCTGTATTGGAACCATACCTGATATTGAAGCCGAACTGGAAGGATGCGTGACAACAGAGCCTGGTGCAGCAGATGTGATCCTTATCAATGGAGAAGGCATGATCAAGGAAGGAACCGGGGATATCGTTGAGTCGTACAAAGAGGCAAAACATATCCTGTGTCTGGGGCCTTCCACTTCGGGAATCGCACGCCTTCAGCACCTTGAACACTGGTGCCCGTTTGGTACATGAACAGGTTTTTTTAAGAAACATCAAAGCAATCGATAGTTCGAACAGCGGGGAAAATAAAATGCTTTTTAGGAAGGACACCAATGATGTGTCATGCTTTTTGGATCTTCGGGCATCAGGCAACGGTTTGACCGGCCGCTGGTAGAAACCGCTTTACGCGTTGGCTCCTCAATGGGAGCGCAATTCCCGGAAGTCGTTGTCGGTATGGATACCCGTACCACGAGCCCATTGATATCTCATCTGCTTATTAGTGGGATTACGAGTGCCGGAGGACGGGCGTTTTCTGCAGGGATCGCCCCAACGCCCTCAATTGCCTATAGCACTCGGTATATAAAAGCGGGATGCATGGTCACCGCGTCTCACAATCCCGAAGAGTACAACGGCATTAAACTCTTCAATCCGGATGGTTCTTCATTCACGCAAAGCCAGCAAAATGAGATAATAGACCAGATAACCAAAACACATTGGGCAGACTGGAAACGACAGGGTTCAACAACCGCCATCGATGTTATCACCCCGCATAAGAGAGCAATTCTTGACGGGACATCTATCCCGCAAGGTCTTGTTGTCGTTGTTGATTGTGGAAATGGTGCAGGTAGTGTGCTGACCCCGTCCCTGCTGGCAGATGCCGGCGCAAAACCCGTCTGCCTCACCTGTGATACCGCAGGATCATTTGCCCGCCCATCTGAACCATTAAAGGAAAACCTGAGTTATATAGGGGAGATGGTAAAAAAGACCGGGGCTGCCTGTGCCGTCGTCCATGACGGGGACGCCGATCGGATGATGGCCTTTGATAACCGGGGACGGTTCATTGATGGCGATCACTTGCTTATGTTGTTTGCCCGGCACCTTGACGCCAAACGCGTGGTCACCACTTCTGACGCTTCGATGATCATTGAGGAGATTGCTGATGTTCACCGGACGCCAGTTGGGGATACCTTCGTTTCCGAAGAACTCCTGAAATGGGGGGAATTTGGCGGCGAACCCAGCGGCGCATGGGTATTCCCCAAGCACTCGTATTGTCCGGACGGTCCGTTCGCGGCGGCACTTTTCTGCGAAATTGCATCCGAAGGAAACGTTGCAGAAGTTCTGGATCAGATGCCATCGTATCCCATTTTACGGGAGTCATTTGCCTGTGAAACTGCATGGAAAACGGTTACCTCTCTTGGAGCTACAAACCCGACTGATGGGATTCGGGTTCCAGAAGAAAACGGGTGGTTCCTCATCCGGGCCAGCGGGACAGAACCTAAGATCCGTATAACAGCTGAAGGAACAACAACGGAGATAGCCAAACAGATGCTTGAGCGTGCGCGGGCGCTCGTCAGAAAGGGGAAAACTGCTTAAATGTTGTGACACGAGCTGTACGTATGGAATGTGTCGTGCTTGCTGCTGGAGAGGGCAAACGGATGCGCCCCCTCACCACCAGACGCCCCAAAGTGATGCTCCCGATAGGAAACCGCCCTATGATGGAGCATCTGATGATCTCCGCACGCGATGCCGGCATCAGTGAATTTGTATTTGTCGTAGGATATGGCGAGCGGGAAGTTCGCCGATATTTTGGTGATGGTTCCCGGTGGAGAATTCATATTTCCTACGCCCCACAGCGACAGCAGCAGGGAACTGCTGATGCACTTCGCTCTGCCCGCGATTTTGTAACCGGGACGTTTTTAGTATTGAACGGGGACATGATCATCACAAGCGGGGATATAGCAAAATTTATTGAATGCTCTGCACCTTGCATGGGGACCAGTAGGACGGATCACCCTGAAGATTTTGGGGTAGTCATGATAAAGGACGGTATGGTTACCGCTCTTGAGGAGAAGTCACATCATCCAAAATCAAAACAGATCAACGCGGGGGCATACCTCTTTACTCCTGATATTTTTGATCTGGTCGATCAGGTACAGCCATCATCCCGCGGGGAACTGGAACTGACCGATGCACTTGAAGTCTTCATTTGTGAACACCGGTTAACTGCATTTGAAATCCAATCGTGGAGAGATATTGGCTATCCATGGGACCTTCTTGATGCTAATGCAACATGTATGATATCCTTATCGGGGGAAAATCATGGAGTCATTGAAAACAATGTGACCATTTCGGGTGCAGTTGTCATTGGGGAAGGTACTGTAGTAAAATCAGGAACATATATTGAAGGGCCTTGTATTATTGGTAGAAATTGCCGTATCGGCCCTCATGCATACATCCGTGGATCGACAAGTATCGGAGATAACTGTCACATTGGTCATTGTACAGAACTGAAAAATTCCATTATCATGGAAGGAACAAAGATTCCACATTTCAATTACATCGGCGACTCGATTATTGGAAGCGGGTGTAATTTTGGTGCCGGAACAAAAGTGGCAAACCTCCGGCATGACCATGCGAATGTCAAGGTATGCGGCAGGGATACACGGCATACCAAATTCGGCGCCATTGTCGGAGACGGGGTCCGGTTTGGGATCAACTGTTCCATTAATGTAGGAACGATAATCGGAAGCAATGCACTTTTTGCTCCCAGTTCGTACGTCGAAGGATGTTACGGGGATAATTCAACCATCAGGTAGGTAAGAAATCATGCAGGCTGTTATTCTTGCAGGAGGAGAAGGAAAACGGGTGCGCCCGCTCACATGGAGCCGCCCGAAAGCGATGATACCGGTTGCAAACCGGCCAATCATTGAATATGTCATCGAAGCTCTGGTAAAAAACGGGATCCGGGAGATTATTGTTGTTGTCGGATATCGTAAAGAACAGGTAATCCGGTTTTTAAACCAACTCGATATCCCTATAGAAGTCGTTGTGCAGGACAAACAGCTGGGCACGGCGCATGCACTCAAGCAGGCAAAAGGAAAAATCAAAGGCAATTTCCTTCTCCTGCCCGGAGATAATTATATCGACCCCCAGTCAATAGCCCGGATCAAGGAAGTCCATAACGCCATTCTGGTAAAAGAACATCCAAACCCCTCAAATTTCGGAGTTGTTTTGTTAAAAGATGAGATGGTTGAAAGTATTGTCGAAAAACCGGAGCATTCCCCCAGTTTCATGGTGAGTACGGGCATTTATTCCTTAAACAAGGATTTTTTTTCATTTATCAATGGGAATGATATTACCGATGCAATAGCCAATATGCTTGCGGAAAAACAATCCCTGCAGGCAGTCATTGCTGATGACTGGCAGGACGCCATCTATTCATGGGATCTTCTGAAAATGAATCATCGCCTTCTCGCAGGGATTACTCTTGGACGTGAGGGAACGGTAAGCCGCAATACCATTATCCAAGGCACGGTAAAAATTGGCAAAGGAACCTCCATTGGACCAAATACAGTAATTACAGGTCCAGTTGTCATTGGAGATAACTGCCTAATCGGGCCAAACTGTTGTATTCATCCAGATACGAGCATTGGTTCGCGAGTAAAAATCGAGCCATTCACTTGTATTGGAAATGCGTTGGTAATGGATGATACATCAATAAGTTCGCACTCGCGGGTTATGGATACCGTAATCGGTGAACGATGCGTTTTTGCCGATCATAGTTCAACCTACGCCGCAACCGGCTTTCTTGATATAGAAGGTTGCCCGATAAAATCTGAGTTCGGTGCAATCATTGGGGATAATGTGAAAAGCGGCCCATTTGCACACTACAGCCACTCCATTATAGGAAATAATGTGACAATTGAAGGGAACAATACGGTACATGCCCGCATTGTTGCGGACAATTCCATGGTGATATGACGTGTGTGGCATTGTCGGGTATATCGGCAGACGGGAGGCTGCACCACTTATCATTGAGAGTTTAAAAAAACTAGAATACCGGGGATATGATTCGTTTGGTGTTGCAACACTGAGTAGCGGGATCGAAATTGCCAAGCACCAGGGACGAATCTCAGAATATGCCGGAGCTGCTATCCGACTTCACGGAAAAACCGGTATCGGTCATACCCGATGGGCAACACATGGTATCCCAAACGATGCAAATGCTCACCCTCACCTTGACTGTGCCAATAAAATAGCGATTGTTCATAATGGTATTATTGAAAACTTTGCAGAACTGAAACGGGATTTGATTTCACGAGGACATGTTTTTCGTTCCGATACAGATACTGAAGTTGTTGTCCATATTATCGAAGAGAACATGGCAAAGAGGCGCGATCTACTCTCCGCAGTTCAGGATACACTTCCGTTTCTCAAAGGGTCCTATGCACTTCTGGTGATAGCCTGCGGGGATGCGCGATTGATCGCAGCAAGAAATGGCAGTCCACTAGTGATCGGCATCGGGGATGGTGAAAATTTTGCTGCTTCAGATATGACACCGATAATTGAACACACGGAGCGGGCAATGTTTCTTGAAGATGGGGATGTTGCGGTCCTGACACCCCAAAAGGTCGAAATCTTCCGAAATAAATTACCAGTTTCCCGGCCGGTCGAACTGATCGACTGGTCACTTGAGGACGTGAAGAAGGGCGGGTTCGCTCACTATATGCTAAAGGAAATATACGAACAGCCGCAGGCGTTTTTTAACACTGTGCATACAATCACACAGGACACACTCCTAAAAATTATCCAAAATCCCTCATCGGTTACAATTGTTGCTTGTGGATCGTCATACCATGCCGGCTTGATCTTCAAATATCTTTTCGAAGAAGCACGAGGTATCCCTACACGAGTGGAATTTGCCTCGGAATTTAAGTATTTCCCGCCACCGGTTGAAGGACTGGTGATAGGAATTACCCAATCTGGTGAAACTGCGGACACGCTCACGGCACTCAAACAGGCAAAAATCCATAACTGCCGGACACTGGCAGTAACCAATGTATTAGGAAGTTCGGTCTGTCGTATAGCAGACACAACAGTGTTTATGCGAGCAGGGCCGGAAATAAGTGTCGCTGCGACAAAATCATTTATTGCCCAGCTTGCAGTCCTGATGCAGATTATCAATGCCGGTTGTCAGGGTAAATATGACAATGTAATCTCCCAAGCCCACCAAGCAATAGAAGACGTACTCCTTATGGATCTCGCAGAACCGGTTGAACTTTGTAAAAACGCACAGAGTATTTTTTATATCGGCAGGGGCCCGTTCTATCCGGTTTCCCTTGAAGGTGCATTGAAGATGAAAGAGATTTCGTATATCCATGCAGAAGGATATGCCGCTGGAGAACTCAAACATGGCCCATTTGCCCTGCTCTCTTCTGAAACACCGGTTATTGCCATCTGCCTGCCCGGTGAAACATACAGTGTAATGATCTCCAATATCAAAGAACTGAAGGCTCGTGGTGCACCGGTGATTGCAATAGGTTCTGATAATGACAGGGAATTGACCGAGATCGTGGATATATTTATACCACTGCCAGAAATGAAGCCATTTGTTCAGATCCTGACCAGTCTGGTGGTTCTCCAGCTTATCGCATATTACACTGCTGTTGCACTTGGCAGGGATGTGGACAAACCAAAAAATCTTGCAAAGAGTGTGACAGTAGAATGATTGAGTACGGAATCAATAAAACAGGCACTGGGTTACAGATTTTTGAACCCGTAACACTAGGTTTTCCCTCGCGAGACAATATCAAGAAGCACGGATTTGCTGGTACCACCCTTGGAAAGAACGCAGTTCTCCGGTCAGGAACGATCATTTACTGTGACGTGAGTATCGGGGACCAGTTCCAGTGTGGGCATAATGTTTTAATCCGGGAGAGAACCCTGATCGGTGACCGGGTCGCCATCGGAACATCAACAATCATTGAAGGGAATGTCACCATTGGCTCTGACGTAAACCTGCAGAGTATGGTATATATCCCCACCAACACAACTATTGGTGATCGGGTTTTTATCGGTCCGAATGCAATCCTGACAAATGACCGGTACCCGCCAACCGGGATCGGCGGGCTCAACGGTCCGGTTATCCAGAATGGTGTAGCGATTGGAGCAAATGCTACAATTCTTCCGGGTATCAGTATTGGAGAGGGGGCACTTGTTGCCGCTGGGGCTATTGTAACCCACGATGTCCCTGCACATATGCTCGCTGTGGGGGCCCCGGCAAAAATTCGCAAGTTACCTAAGGAAATTACCTTTTCGGAATAAGCCCAAATAACAGAAGCAGATAACAGAGTGTATCTGTTTAATGCAGGCAGATAAATGTAACCTCATCTGAAAATTCTTCGTGTCTTAACCAAGGATTATAATCATTATTCCATTTTATCATAGGGAAATGTATATTAAAGAAGTAAAATCCCTGATGGATCAGCCTGCCACATTCCAAATTAATT